>NZ_JBWDNP010000012.1:0-243581 GCF_056269255.1 Paenibacillus sp. JT31N17 | reverse complement strand
CTGGATAGTATTGATACTTTTGTCCTTTAATCGCCATAAAAATGCACCCCTTAGAATTCATCGGAATAACCAGGGGGTTTTTCCAATGTCTATTCTAAGGGGTGCACTTCATATTCTTCAGGCAGGCTTTTTTTTTGAAATAGAAGAAAGTAAAACCGCGGTCTATACTCTGCTTCTATTTCGCCGGAATGAAACGCGCCACCGCCATGAGGGCAGCGTCAGCCGTTTCACCTTAAAATATAGGAAAGTATATCATTTCGCCATACTTTCTCTATATTTCACCGGAATGAAACGCGCCACCGCCATGAGGACGGCGACAGCCGTTTCACCTTGTACGCCTATATCAAGAAACAAACCGCTTTTCCCCACATCAGCTGCTCAAAGACCCTCTAAAAGGACGAACCCCTTGCTTTATTTACCTGTAATAAATATCGTATAATGAAAGCGCTATATTATGGGTATGAGGATGGATGCCGTGTTCAATTTATATATAAAGTCCAAAGTGTTTCAACGTTATGTCTTCTCGTATCTGATTATTTTTTTCGTCCCGTTTATCGTCATGATCCTGTTTATTTACCATCAAACCGACGAAACATGGAATAATGAAATTGAAGAGGCGAACAGGAATAAATTGCTGCAGGCCAGTGAGCTGACCTATAATCGCATAAAGGAAATGAACCAAATTGCCGCCCGAATTACGTATGACTCGGATCTGACGCCCTACATGGTCAGTCATCCGTACAGCAGCCGGGAAGCGGTCGAGAAATTGGGTATTTACAAGTCTTCAACCGCCATTATCGATGAAATTTTTCTATTTTACCGAGATTCGCAGAATATGTACTCAGACCGCGGCTATTACTCTGTCGATACGCTGCTGAAGCGGATACTGGGGGCAAACGATATAGAGAAGGAACGTTTTTTAAATCTGATCAAAGGGCTCAAGACGCCGACTGTACTTCCTGCGGACTATTTCGGATCGGTGGATAATAAGAGGAAGGGTACGATGCTGTTTCTATGCCCCATTCCGCCGCATGAGACGAATAAGCACGGGACCGTCATCTATTTTGTCCAGGACGATGTGTTTCAGAACATGATGCACAGTACACTGGGCGACTTCGAAGGCTATGTTTATATTCTTAACGACAACAACGATATAATAACTTCTCAGAACAATGGCGGGGAGCTCCAATTCAAAGACTTGGAATCCGTTGATTTGTCGGCGGAAGGCATCTCCCAGGCAACTATTCATCATACGAAATATTCAGTGGTCACGGTCCGCTCGGCGGAGACCGGATGGACGTTCGTCATGGCGATGCCGACCGCGCAATTCTTCAAGAAGGCGTTCCATCTTCCCATGCTCTTGCTGTTCATTGCCGCGTGGCTGATTCTTGCGGGATTGGCCCTGGCCCTGTTCTTCGCAGCGCATCAATACCGGCCGGTTAATCGTATGCAGGAACGGATGTCCGTTCAGGAGCCTTACGTCCGGGATCAATGTTTGTTGAAGCTGCTGGGCGGGAGTTGGGAGGATCGGGACAATATCCGCGAGGTTTGCGCCATGTCCGGCATTGTTTTTCCATACCCTAATTTTTTCGTAGTTTATGTCTCTTTTGACGATTTGTTCTCGCATGAAGCGAAGGTGCGGAGTACGCTGCTAAAGAAACTGGAAGGCTGGCATTTGCAGGATGCGATTGGCTTTGGTGTGGAGCTTATTCATGATCATGCCATTGCGGTCTTGATAAATTGCTTGAATGACAAGTCCATGGAAAAAGCGGTTCGCGACTTGGAAAAGCAAAAGGCGGATTCGGGCCGAGGCGTGACGATGGGGGTCGGGGGAATATATGACGATATCACCCGCGTACATAATTCATACATCGAGGCCTCGGCGGCGACGGATTACAAGGTTGCCAGCGGAACCGATACCGTCGTTTATTTCAAGCCGGCAGGAGCCCGGATAGGAACGAGCGGCTGGTATCAGTCCGATATTCATCTCAAGCTTACGCAAAGCTTAAAAAAGGGCAATAAACAGGCGGCTGCGGAAACACTCGGCATAATGCTGAATCAGCTCAAGACGTTCCGCGTGCCGGTCTATTTGCTTCGCTGCTATTGCTTCGATGTCGTCAATATTGTCTTCCGGGCGGCGGCAAGCATGGAATATGCGGATGCAGCGCTGGAAGAGAAGATCGTCAATTTTACCTCTATTGAAGATTTGGAGACTCTGCTGTACCAATTTAATGAAGGAATCTGCCGACAAGCGGCCCAGAATAAGGAGATGGAGAGGCTGCTGTTAAGCGAACAGGTCATGCTCTATATCCAAAAGCATTTCAGGGAGAGCGATTTCAGTCTCGAGGGAACGGCAGCCCACTTCAAATTGTCCGAATCTTATCTTAGCCGGTTTATCAAAGAGAAAGCGGATATTACGTTCATGCAGTACTTGTGGGAGCTTCGGCTAAACGCGGTAAAGAGGGAACTTGAACATACCGTCAAGCCAATCAGAACCATCGTTCAGGAGGTTGGTTATCTCGACACGCCAAATTTCATCCGCAAATTCAAAAAGACGGAGGGATTGACGCCGGGCGAATACCGCAAGCGAAGAGCAGACATGCTTTGAAACAGGAGAGCACTTTCCATGGCGAATGTGCTCTTTTTTATCATTTCAAACGCGTTGTCATTTGGCGAATCGGTCCATTTGAAGTTCAAAAACAACATATCTTTTATCACGCTATGCGCCTGTGGCCGCCAAGTATTCGGCTTTGCGCATTGTCATTTGCAAAAATGACATGTTTACGGGATGTTGAGTCAGACATAAACTGAAAGCGCATCCAAAAACCGGTTTTTCTGGGCATGCACATCATCTTGCAAGGGGAGGAGATCTATTTGTTCAAAGCGGAGGAAGCCCTGGATGAAACCAGGAGAGGCATGGATAGAAAGCCGCAATCAGCGACAGGCATGGTTCTGAGAAACCTGAGTAAAACCTGGCAGCTGTATATATTGCTTCTTCCCTCTTTGCTCTACTTTTTCATTCTGCATTATATTCCGCTTTATGGCGTGCAGATTGCATTCAAGGAATACATTGCCACTTCGGGGATATGGGGCAGTCCATGGGTCGGCTTCGATCACTTTCAGCGATTCTTTAACTCCTACTACTTCAAGGACCTCATTCGGAACACGCTTGTACTCAATGTGTATGGATTGCTGCTGTTCCCATTGCCGATTATACTGGCGCTTTCATTTAACGAGGTCAAGCATGCAGCGTTCAAGAAATGGGCGCAGACGATTACTTATGCTCCCCATTTTATATCGACGGTCGTAATGGCAGGCATGATTATTGCCTTTCTCGACCCCGAGACTGGTTTGATCAACAATATCATAAAAGCGTTCGGAGGCGATTCGACCCCATTCCTGATTATTCCGCACTGGTTCAAGCACATCTTCGTATGGTCGGGTCAATGGCAAGGTCTTGGATGGGGAGCGATCATTTACTTGGCGGCACTGGCAGGCGTGAATCCCGATCTGCACGATGCCGCGTCTGTCGATGGGGCTTCAAGAATGCGCCGGATATGGCATATCAACATTCCTGCCATTATGCCGACCATCATTATTCTGTTTATTTTGACGATGGGCAGCTTCATGTCAATCGGCTTCGAGAAGGTATTGCTGCTTCAGAATGCCTTGAATATGTCGTCATCCGACGTCATTCAGACCTTCGTGTACCGCAGCGGTCTGCTGCAATCGCAGTACAGCTTCTCTGCGGCGGTAGGGCTGTTCGATTCGCTTATTAATGTCGTCCTGCTGGTCACAGCCAACCAGATTGCCAGAAAAACAACGGAAAACAGCTTATGGTAAAGGGAGGGGAACGCTAATCATGAACCGGAGTCTGTCCGACCGAACATTTGATACGATCAATAATGGACTGCTGCTGATTGTCATCGGGATTATTCTTTTTCCCCTCCTGTTCGTCTTGTCTGCATCCATAAGCGACCCTATGCTTGTGAACAGCGGGAAGGTGTGGATTTGGCCGCGCGGCATAACCTTCGAAGGCTACCAGCGCATCCTGCATAACAACGAGATATGGATGGGGTACCTGTACAGCATTGTATACACGGTTCTTGGAACATTGCTGCACCTGGCCGTGCTGCTGCCATGCGCCTATGCGCTGTCGAGAAAAGAATTGATGGGTAAAAGGCTGATATTGTGGTACTTTCTCTTGACCATGATGATCGGTGGAGGACTGATTCCGACGTATCTGCTGGTCAAGCAATTAGGCATGCTTAACACGGTATGGGCAATGGTCATTCCCGGCGTGGTGGGGGCGTGGGACATTCTTGTGGCAAAGACATTCTTTCAGCAAAATGTGCCTGATCCGCTCGTTGAGGCGGCCAAGGTGGACGGAGCATCCTACTTCTATATTTTTCTGCGTATCGCACTGCCCCTCTCCCTGCCCATAATTGCGGTCATGTCGCTCTTCCATGGGGTCGGCTTGTGGAATCAGTATTTCAATGCGCTGATCTATTTGAACGATGACAGTATGTATCCGCTGCAAATGGTGCTGCGCAAGATTCTCGTCGCTCAGGAGATGAGTTCCGAGAATATGTCGGGCAGTGCCATTCAGGCGGAAGCCATGGCTTCGCAAGCCCGTATCGCATCCATCTTGAAATATGGCGTCATCATCGTGTCCACACTGCCGCTGCTTATTGCGTATCCTTTCTTGCAGCGCTTCTTTCTGAAGGGCGTTCTGGTCGGTTCTATTAAAGAATGATAATAATCAGTTAAAGGAGATTTGAACAAGGATGAGGAAAAAATGGCTAACTATCTGTTTGTCGTCAATAATGGCCGGATCCATGCTGCTGAGCGCATGCTCGAACGGCGGGGGCAATGAATCCGGGGCTGCGCTTGAAAAACGGGAACCAGGCGATAATTTCAACGAAACAGGATTCCCCATTGTAAAGGAGCCTATTAAAGTATCCATGATGGGCGCCAGGCACGCGCTTGTTGGCGAATGGAAGAATCTGCAGTTTTTCAAAGAAATGCAGGAAAAAACCAACATTCAATTTGAATTCAACACGCCTCCGCAGGCAGATTATGACGAGAAGAAGAATCTGTCCTTCGCCAGCGGTGAAATTCCAGACGTCTTCTTCGGAGGTCAGTTAACCCCGGATGATGAATTTACGTATGGCAAGCAGGGAGTTCTCATTCCATTGGAAGGTTTGGTCGAAAAATTTGCGCCGAATATTCAAAAAATGTTCGACGAGCATCCCGAAATTAAGAAATCGGTCACTGCGCCGGACGGTCATATATACGCACTGCCATCTGTTAACATGGCCTCCATAGCCAAATTGCCGGCCACGTGGATCAACGGGAATTGGCTGAAAAAACTGGGTATATCAGAGCTTCCCCATACAACGGATGAACTGTATGAGCTGCTGACCGCGTTTAAAGACAAGGACCCTAACGGCAACGGCAAGCCGGATGAAATCCCCCTTACTTCGATAAATCTGGGTGATGTCCGCAACATCCTGCTGCCTGCCTTCGGAATTGTTGGAAGAGCGCATATCGTAAAGGATGGCAAAGTCATCTATGGAGCCGTACAACCTGAATATAAAGAGTACGTGACGTTTATGAATAAACTGTGGAAAGAGAAGCTGCTGGATCCCGGGACGTTCTCCCAGACGGTGGAACAGAAATCTGCCAAGGGAAATGCGGGACAAATCGGTATGTTCACGGACTCGCTGCCTTATCTTACTTTGGGAGGAGACGCTGAGAGCTCCACCATACATCCGATTCTTCCGGCCCTTACCAGTTCTGCCGATCGCAAGCCGATGATTACCCAGTGGTCTGGAATGACAAGAGGAACATTCGCCATTACGAACAAGAGCAAAGATCCGGAAGCGATGATCCGATGGGTCGATTACTTGTACAGCTCAGAAGGGGAAATATTGGTCCACTACGGCAAAGAAGGCGATCTGTGGGAATGGGCTGATCCGGAGAAGAAGCTGCGCAAATACAGGAACCCTCCCGAAGGCATGAACCTTGAAGAATACCGCGGCGGCAGCATTACACCTGCAGTCGGCGTGGCGGTCCCCATGTTCACCCCCAATGAGGTAGAAGCCAACTGGAAAGATACCATGCATCAATACCGAATTAAAGAGGTAGACGAGAAGCTGGCGCCGTATGGAGAGCCCGTCTTCCCCGAAATCTATCTGCTGCCGGAAGAGAGACAGCAAATTCAGGGCATTGAAACCGACCTCAATACGTACCTGGAGAGCATGGAAGCCAAGCTGGTGGCAGGAGAAGCTCCCTTGGAGAATTGGGACACCTTCCAGAAGACGATTGAGGATATGCGAGTAGACAAGCTGCTCGAAGTGTATCAGACTGCCTATGACCGCTGGGCCGGATCGAACTAATAGAATAGAGCCGGCGGACAGCACCGGACAGGTCCACGAAGAAACGTCATAACCTATCCAATTCGCAAGCCTGCTGCGCATATACCTTGGACCGGCTCCAGTTAAAGGAACCGGTCCAAGGTTTTCTTTTCATGATCGGAAAAACACAGAAAGACACCCTGGGAAGGAATAGCTGACAGGCTGTACAAGGAAACTATTTTAATTGACAGCCGGAGTAAAATGAATTATTCTATTTTTGACTGAACAGATCAATCTAAAAACAGGATCGGAATCCCTCCTTCTCGTTTATTAAGAGGACTATCTTGGAGGGAAATTTTTTTTAACTCATAATTGACTGAATTAATCAATCAAAAAAGGAGAGATTCACATGAGCAGCACACAAAGGCAGGGAAAAGCGATTGTTATCGGAGGCAGCATGGCCGGTTTATTGGCAGGGAGGGTCTTGGCGGATTATTACGAAGAGGTGCTCATCATCGACAAGGATGAATTTCCCGGGGAGCAGCCCGAGGACCGTCTTGGCGTTCCGCACGGTTTTCATCCCCATCGGTTCACGAACCGCGGCAAGGAGATTACCGAGAAGCTTTTTCCCGGCTATGAGGAAGAATTGGTGGCGCTCGGTTCCCCGTCTTCACTGAATAAGACCGCCCATATGATGAGTCAATACGGCACGGTATCCAATCCTTACCCGCGCAACGATATCAAGTTCAGCCGGGCGGCGCTGGAGTGGGTCATCCGCGGCCGCGTAAAGAAAATTCCACAGATAAGGCTGCTTCCGAAGCATGATGTGCTGCAGCTCGTGACGACTCCGGACCGGACTGCCGTTACAGGGGTTCAAATCAAGGAACGCGGAGCGTCCGGCCGGGAGAGTGAGCTTGCGGCGGATCTTGTGGTGGACGCCAGCGGCCGCGCCTCGAAGCTTACGCAATGGCTGACCGATCTGGGTTACGAGGTGCGTCAAGAAGACAAGATGAAAGCCGCAATCGGATACAGCACACGGCGTTACAGGGTTCCTGCCCATATGGCCCATCTGCCCGAGGAATGGGATGTTATTAATATTATGGGCCAGCCGGCAAACGGAACGTTCACAGGCGTCTTCTCCTTTATCGAGAATCAGGTGGCCGAAATGGTGCTTTATCGCCCGGGAGGACAATACCCGCCAACGAATGCGGATGAATTCGAACAGGCTGTTGCCCAGCTTCCCAGCCCGATAATTGCGGAGATCCTGAAGGAGCTTGAACCGGTCACTCCGCCCCGGGGCTTTCGCGTCCCGGAATTGTACCGCCGTCACTATGAGCTGATGGAAAGGTGGCCTGCCGGATTGCTGGCGCTGGGCGATGCTATCTGCATCTATGATCCTATCTTTGGTCAAGGCATCACGGTAGCGGCGATCGAAGCGGATATGCTGAGTGCCTGCTTGCAGGAGCAAAGGAGAAATCCTCAATCCGGCTTCGAGCAGAGCGTGCTGCGGAAAATGCAGGATGAGGCGATTACGCCTGCCTGGTGGCTCAACTGCGCGGCGGATTTGCAGTGGGAAGGCGTCGAATACGAAGCGGGGGGCGAGCCGCTCAAGGGGATTGCTTTTGCCCGGAGGTTCATGGATTTGATGCTGAAGGAGGGGACGGGAAATCATAATTTCCAATTATTCGGCATGTACTGGGCAGTAAATACATTATCGGTGCCGCTGCGCGAGCTGTTTAATCCGCAAATGGTCACAATGGCTCTTGAAGCATCCGACGAGGGCCGCCAGCTGCTTGCGGATCTGCTGGAGGAGCATGGCCTGCCGCTAGCGGAAGCACTGGAAGAGATTATGCCTTGTTAAATGGACGCTTGTCCAATGTCCAGGGAGAGGCGCTTTGAGGTCAAGAAGATCTACGATTACGAACGAATGATAGAGTAAGAAAGAGATGCTTATTTACAGCAATGAAGATTAGGGGGGCCTTATGGTTGGCTCCCCTGTTTGTTATACAGCCAGACGGGACTGCTGAAGAAGCAGCAACCGAGGTATTCTGGGCCTGGTGCAGCCGCACTTGTAGACGTTCCTGTACGGGCTGAGTCTCAATTATCTTCAGTGACAAAATGCTCAATTACATCTAATGGCAGGTGATCCGTCACCAGCCGGCCGTAGTGTGCCATTTGGATAATGCCTTTCTCATCAATAAGGAATTCGGCCGGTATGCGGTGAAAATTGGCGCCTTCCTCCCGAGTCAAGGCGAAGCCTTCCGCCGCTGCTTCCTTGATGAAATTCTCTGTATTCGGATCTGCCATCGTTGCCTGCGTCTTCTCTTCGGATACCTCAACGGCATACAGGTCATAAAGCTTCGCCTCAGGATCGGCAATTATCGGAAATGGCGCTTCCTGTTGGCCGACATGGCGGGTGATGCCGGTCTCGGGCGACTCGAACACCGCGATGATTTCGAGTCCCTGCCGGCTCCACTGTTCATAGCTGCGGATGAAGTGCCGCACCCGCAAATTGCACATGGCACAGGCGGCGTTGCGGAAGAACGCAAGCAGCACCCTGCGGCCGCGCAGGCTGGTCAATTGCAGCGGAGCTCCGCCGGTACCGGCAAATGTGAAATCCGGTGCGGTCATTCCCTTGTTTAATGGAATTCTCATGATAAATAGCCTCCTGGTTATATGATAGGGTAACCTCAGTCTGAACCGACTGATTTTTACCTTACCACGGGAAGGCTCAATCTTCTGTGACCTGGTCACCAACAAGCTCCTTTAAAGCTTCGCGCTGCTGAATCGATACGCAGCCCCTTCCCGTTGTGATCCAACCATTCAACTGCATACGGTTCAGCTGGCGGCTGACGACTTCACGTACGGAACCAAGCTCGGCAGCCAGCTGTTTATGTGTAATATGGATGGTTGGCTGCTGCTCCGCTGTCAGCTTCAACAGGACTTCTGCGAGACGCGCTTCCAGCGGCTTTGACAATTTTGCCGAGAGGCTGCCTCCCATTCGAATCAGTCCATCCAGAATATTGCCGAAAACCGCGTTCCGAATAGGGGGATGCCTCTGAATCCAGCGCAGAAACGAGCTCTTCGTTACGAAGAGGGCCGCAACCTCGGTCTCAGCCGTCATAGCCCCGGGATATTCGCGTTCGCTCAATCCGCTCAGCACCATCATGGCGCATATATCGCCGGCAGACAGCCGGCTTGCAACGGCTTCACGGCCGTCTTCGGTTATATTCGAGATTTGTACGGTTCCTGCTAGAAGGAACACGGCATATTCAGCGGCATCCTCGCTGCGGAACAGGGTCGAGTGCGCAGGAAAAACCCGGAGCACGGGCTGCGCATCGGCCCACTCCTCAGGCGAGAGCGCTTGAAAACAGGGAAAAACCTTGGAGAGAGTGTGCAGCTCTGGGGAAAGTCGGGTCATAAGGATATTCTCCGATCGGACAGATTGATAGCCTTTATTGTACAGGATCGGTGCGCGGAGCAGCAACCAGCAGGCTCATGGCATCGATGAATTTGTGAAGTTTCGCGCCTGTCATGTCTATAAGGTAAAGTAATTAGAATAAAATGTACTATAATGGAAGATGGGGAAATTGGGGAAGCGCGAAGATATTATGAATACACTTCTCTGAGGAACAAGACTTCATCGGGAACGATTGCCAATCGCCTGGGGAAATATCCGCTTGATGAAACTCATTCAGGAAACGATTGAAGCCTGCTGAAGAGCCATCAAGGTCTGATGCTGGACATTGGAGAATCATGGCAGTTGATAGGGCAGCAGGCATGTGTAAGCGGCACACGAGAGGGTATACTATCAGCAATACTAATCAGAAGGAAGAGTGAACATAATGGCGGAAGAGAAAACAAGAATCGAACCGTGCTGGAGCTTTGACAATAGTTATGCGCGGCTGCCGGGAGCCTTCTTCTCCACGCTTGATGCAATCCCCGTACGGTCACCGGAATTAGTGATATTCAATGAGCAGCTGGCGGTCTCACTCGGGCTGGATAGCCAGGCGCTGCAAAGCAAGGACGGAGTAGCGGAGCTTGCCGGGAACCGGGTTCCCAAGGGAGCCTTGCCGCTCGCTCAAGCTTATGCAGGGCATCAATTCGGCCATTTTACGATGCTGGGGGACGGACGGGCGCTGCTGCTGGGCGAGCAGATTACGCCTGCGGGCGAACGGGTGGACATACAGCTTAAGGGCTCCGGCCGTACGCCGTATTCCCGCGGCGGCGATGGCCGGGCTGCGCTCGCGCCGATGCTGCGCGAATATATCATCAGCGAAGCGATGCATGCGCTTGGTATTCCGACCACCCGCAGCTTGGCGGTGGTAGCGACAGGGCAACCGGTGATTCGCGAGGAGGAACTGCCTGGCGCTATTTTGACCCGCGTAGCTGCCAGTCATTTGAGATTCGGCACTTTTCAATATGCGGCGGCACGTGATGCGATCGACGACCTCCGGGCTCTGGCGGATTATACATGGGATAGACACTTTAAAGACAGCGATGCCGGTGAGAACCGTTACCTGTCCCTGCTTCGGAATGTAATACAGCGTCAGGCTTCACTGATTGCCAAATGGCAGCAAGCGGGATTCATTCACGGGGTGATGAACACCGACAACATGACACTTAGCGGTGAGACGATCGATTATGGTCCCTGCGCCTTCATGGATGCCTATGACCCGGAAACGGTCTTCAGCTCGATTGATAGCCAAGGCCGCTATGCCTATGGCAATCAGCCGCGCATCGCCAAGTGGAATCTCGCGAGACTTGCCGAAGCTTTATTGCCGCTGCTGCATGACGACGAAGAGCAGGCAGTCGGGCTGGCCGAAGAGGCGATCTCGCAATTTAGCGAGCTGTACAGCAGCAATTGGCTGGCAGGCATGAGGGCGAAGCTGGGAGTTTTCAATGAAGAGCCGGAGGATGAAGCTCTGATTGATGATCTCCTCAAGATGATGCAGAAGCATGGCGCGGACTACACGAATACCTTCCGCGCTCTTACTTGGGATCGAACGGAAGAGACAGTACTGCATGGCACCGCCGAATTTGTCCAATGGCATGACCGGTGGCAGGCGAGACAAAGCAGGCAGGAGCAAGCGAAGCCAGCCTCGCAGCAGTTGATGCGGGACAGCAATCCTGCGGTTATCCCGCGCAACCACCGGGTCGAAGCCGCTCTCGAGGCCGCCGTGAAAGGGGACCTCAGCGTCCTGCAGCGGCTGCTGGCTGTGCTGTCGAAGCCTTACGCGCACTCCCCCGAAGAGGAGGAGTATACTTCGCTGCCTGAACATTCCTCCCAACCTTATCGAACCTATTGCGGCACCTGAGTCTTCCGGTCTTAACCTGCTTCAAATTATCCGTATTTGCACACGAAAGAGAATACACACGAAAGAGAATGAGGCCGATACAATTGTATCGGCCTCATCAGCATGAAGATTTTATTTTGTTCGACGTTGTTTACGGAATAGACTTTCGGCAATATGGCATAACATCCCTTGACGCGATATGACAATTCGATCCAAACGGATTATACTTTAATGGTATGGATCAGTGAGAGTTTCGAAGGAGAGGGCGCATATAGCCACCAACGGCATTAAAATGAAAACGCTGGGTGAATTCCTGAAATCACGCAGGGAGCGGCTCCAGCCGGAACAAGCCGGCATCAACTTTTCCTACGGCAGACGAAGAACGCCAGGGCTTAGACGGGAAGAAGCTGCCCTTCTGGCAGGAGTCAGCGTGACTTATTATACATGGCTGGAACAAGGGCGGGATGTGGCGGTATCCAGGGAAGTCATTGAGAGTATCGCAAAAGCGCTGCAGTTGACCGAAGATGAGCGCCTGCATCTCATTCAGCTGTCGAGTCCCCATTCATCCGCTCCCTCTGTCTCGATGGATGCGCAAATCAATTCGGAGTGGCAGATTATTATCAATCAATTAACGTATCCAGCCTTCATAACGAATGATCGATCGGAAGTGCTTGCCTGGAATCAGGCAGCCAATGAAATCATTGCGGACTTCGCAGCCTTGCCCGCTCAGGAACGTGTCTTGATCCGGTTATTGTTTGTTGATCCGGAATTGCGGCGGCGTCTGATCAATTGGGAAGAGTTTGCACGCTACTCGGTCGGGGTTTTCCGGACTTATTACGATAATTATGCGGCAGACCCCTGGTATCGCGAGACGGTTGAGCAATTAATCATGGACAGCGCTGAGTTCGCCGCCATGTGGGAACGGCATGATATCCAGCTCAAAAGAGTAAGCCGGGTGCTATACCAGGTCCCCGGAGCCGGAGAGCGCATGTATGACATCAACTCTTTTGACAGTCTCAATGGCAATATGAACTTGCACTGCTGCGTCTACATTCCGGTTGCGTCAGAGGAAGCAGAGGCAAAAAGGATTTGAGGCTTCCGCAATGCAGACGCTGTACACCAATCAGGCTGCCGGATCAATCGGCAGCCTGTCGATTGTTATTGCTTGGGTGACTTGACCCACCATAAATTGTTGAAAGGATCAACAAAGCCGCCCATTATGCCATTTTCGTCTTCCATAACGGGTATTACAGAAGCGCCGCCTGCCAGTTCCGCTCTCCGCACGGCCTCTGCTGCGTCATCAACATAGACATACATGTGAATATTCGATGGTTCCTTCGCTTTAAGTACGGCATCGGACTTCTGTTCACCCGCACTGCAATCATCATCGCAATTGACGGCTTCCTCCGTACCATCAGCGAAGTAGAGCAGGCTTTCCCCGATTTTTAATTCACCATGCGTTATTTTTTTTCCGTTCGTACTCTTGACGATCAATCCGGCTTGAGCGCCAAAAGTCCTCTCTAAAAACTGGATCAAGACCTGCCCGTCAGTAACCATGATATAAGGAACAACATTCTGCTGCCCAGCTGGCACACCCATTTTTTAACCACCTTTTCATTAAGAATTTTACGTACATCCTTATCGTACAACATTCGTGCAAATGCCAATGTTTGCTTTCATTTATCCCTTTTATATGGCATATGAATTATAAGGACTTTGTCATAGGGTTGAATTATTTATATAGTGCTGGAGAAGGGGATTTCGGTGGTGGCATATATGAAAGAAAGGTTGCTTACCGTATCCCGCTCGGGGTTCTAAAGCTGTCTGCAGGCCGTAGACACCCGCTTAGAGCGTGCACGTTTGGATGCTGAGATAAAACAGGAGGCTATTTATCATGAGAGTTCCATTAATCAATGGGATGACCGAACCGGATATCATTGGACCCCTTCCGATGAAAAGCTTTCTTTATCCATTTGCCCGATGACAGGGTAAACCTTAGTCTGAACCGACTGATATCACCCTACCATGGGAAGCCTCATTCTTCTGTGACCTGGTCATGTATAACAGGCCTATGCGCATGCGCATAGACCTGTTTGATGTTTGAGGTTTACGGCGTCGGTACGGCAGAGCCGTTAATGTACGATTGCAGCGGACTGCTGTTGCCGCTGTAGGTTTGCGTGCCGTTCACCTGCTCTTCCAGGAAGTAGTTGACCGTGTGGCCGGCTTCGTTCGTGTGCGTGTTGTTCTGGATTTTGACGTTGGTGACTGTGCCTGTGCCCAGGTTAATGACATCGTTGGAGGCCGTGTTCGATGTGTTGATATTTTGGAAAGTGTTCCCTGTCACGTTCAGAGTGCCTGCAGTCATGCTGTTTTTCCATCTCAGACCGGATGTCGCCGTGCGAATGAACGTATTGCCCGTGAATGTAGCCGTGCCCTGAAAGGCCGAATCGATGATCGCGCCTTCGTTCATTGTGCTGGAGAGGCTTGGCGATGTGCTGGTAATCGTATTGTTCGAGAACGTGACGCTTTGCACGCTGTTGCCGGTAATGTTGATGCCTGTCGTGCGGGAGTTGTAGATCATGTTATTCGAGAACGTGACGTTGGAAATGTTGTTAAAGTTGGAGGCGACCATTAACGCCCCGTGGCTTTTCGCCGTGCTTCCGCTCTCTGTCACCGTGTTACCGTCTATAAGGACGTCGTTTACTCCGAAAGTGGAATAAGCGGATTCGGAGGCGACCAGAATACCGGCATTTTTTGTATTCAAGATCGTATTGTTTTGAATGGTGACATTGTTGCCGCCGATAACCGTCATTCCGCGTCCCGACGTAGGCTGGTTGGCAAATGAATTGTTCGTAATCCATACATCGTGAACGGCTTGAGGATCTTTTAATTGATAGCTGACGACCGCGATGCCGTCGTCGCCGGTAGAACTGACTTCATTGTTGCGGATGCGGATATTGTAGGAGCCCGCCGTCGTATGGATGCCGTCCGCTAAAGTATTTTTAACGGTATTGAGCTGCACGATGCCGTTGCTTGCCCCTTTAATCATAATGCCTACGCTGTTGGCTCCATCAACCGATACCCGCTGGATCAGGAAATTGCCGATACTGCTCGTGCCTCCGCTTATCGTGCCTTCCACAAAGATGGCGGAGGTGATGTCGGTCGATGAGCGAGCGGAAGTGACGGCCGTCAATTTGAGATCGCTGAGCGCCGCATTCGAATTCGTCATGCGTACGGACTGATGCGTATAACTCGTTGCGGCGAGGATCGACGACGTGCCGACACCATACATGACGACGCCGTCCAGTTGGATCAGACCGGCATGCTCGAAGGTTCCGCTTGGCACGTAAACGGCAGAGCCCGATGACTTGGCGGAGCTGATTGCATTGTTAATGGCGGTCGTATTGTCTACGTCGGTCGCAGCGACTGCGCCGAAGCTTGTAATGTTGACATTCGGTTTGCCATACACTTGAAATTCGTATGCGGATGCGTGCGCGCCGGCCAGCGAACAGCCCGTAACCGTTATTCGCACATATCGGCCCACGTCCATAAACGTATCGATTGTGTCGCCGGTCGCCGTATTATTCGTTTTATCGACGACCATCGTATAGGTCACATTATCCCGGCTGACTTCGATTTTGTACTTGTATGATCGGCTGGAGCTGAAGTACCATTGTCCGGTTACTTTGGTCAACGCCCTTACTTCGCCGAGGTCGACGACCCACGATTGCGGCATGGTGGCGTTCGCCGCGGACCAACGGGTGCTGCTGTCGCCGTCATTCGCTTTGTCGCCTTCATTGCCGGCTTGAGCGGAACTAACCGTTACCTCCTTAACCTGGGACAACACCGGGTCTGCCGCCCATACCTTAGCAGGATTTGCGCCGATCAGATTCAGGCCCCAGGCAGCGGCCAACGTGAACGCCAGCACCGACCTCCACATGCGATTGAATTGAAGCTTGCTCATCATCATACTCCCTTTCAATTTTGGAATCGCTTTCAATTCAAGTATACAAATGCGCGATTGCACTTATTTACGTCTTATTCGCACTATTTTTTGATAGTTGGAGATTCATAGAAACGTGCACGTCGTTCGTAGCATCGTCGGATATAATGGGGAGATCGGAATTGGTACAATGAAGGAAACGACTCGTTTGGATCCCCATTGGCGATACGGTCATCACACATATTGGCGAACAGGAAGGTACCCATAGTTTGGAGTTATATCTACAAGCCGAATCTATGTTGGAGGGAGCGTTCACAATGAGGGCCGAAGATATGCATATGTATTTGCGAGGGTTGGAGAAGCCGGAATCGTTTAGGCCTACAGGCAGAACCCGCAGCAGCTATGCGGATGGAATGAATCTGGCGCTGCAAGGTTATGCCAAAGTAAAGATTGAGGGCAAATGTCCGCAGCCGGGCGAGCTTCCCTCCGACATTCAGTCATTCTCGCGGCTGACTGCGCTCATCGGATTTTTGCTTGCGGATGGGCGCGTGCCGGATTGCCTTGGGTTGTGGTTGCGGATGATGGATGCATGCAGCGGCAGCTACTCGCGGATCACGGGCAATCACCGCAATGATTTTGCGGTGAAGGAATTTATGCTGGCCTATAAGGCCGCCGGACATCTGGCCGAACCGGAGCGGCGCGAGCAGTGGCTCCGGGATCTGGCTCTGGTCGATCCCTGGAGCAATTACGAATTCACGCTGCGTTCCGTCAGCCGCCATACCCAGCTTCATAACATCAATGTGTACAACATGGCAGGGGAGTGGCTGCGCGAGACGGAGGGGCTGACCGATACCCGCGATTATTTCGACGAGCATTGGCCGATCCAGCTGTCCTTGTTCGACGAGAACGGCATGTATAAGGATCCGGGATGCCCGATGCTGTACGACGGGGCAACACGCATACAGATCGCGATCATGCTGCACTTCGGCTATGCGGGTAAGTATGCCGCAGCATTAGACGAACAGCTGGAGAAGGCCGGTCTTATGTCCTTGTTTCTGCAATCGGCTGCTTTCGAGACGGCGTACGGCGGACGAAGCAATCAATTTCTGTTCGCCGACGCGATATATGCGGCGCTGTTCGAATACGAGGCTACGCGCTACAAGCGCAAAGGGGATTTGAAGACTGCTGGCGCCTTCAAGCGAGCTGCGAGGCTGACGGCGGCCAGCGCGGAACGCTGGCTGCAGGCGGAGCCTCCGCGCCATATCCGCAATTTTTATCCGACACATTCGACTTACGGCACGGAGACGTACGCGTTCTACGACAAATATATGGCTACGATGGGCACGAACGCCTATCTGGCTTTTTTGTTCGCCGATGATGAGATCGAAGAATGGCCTTGTCCTGCGGAGACGGGAGGATACTGCCTGCAGACGTCTGAGCATTTCCATATGATCGTGGCTAATTGCGGCGGCTATTCGGTGCAGATCGATACGAACGCAAACCACATATACGACGCAAGCGGCCTCGGCCGTATCCACAAGACCGGGGTTCCGACCGAGCTGGCGCTTTCCATGCCATTCACCTCGGAAGCGAGCTACGCGCTGCCGGAAACAGTGGATAGGAGCATGGCTGCCATCAGCCCGGGATGGGTTACAGGAGACGGAGACATTCAATATTTGAGCGGGCTGCGTGATTTGAGCAACCAGCTGGATATGGTGCAGGAAAGCAAGGAACGAGTCTCGTTCCGCCTCACATACTCTGGCCCGTCATTCCGTGGTTGCGAGGGGATCACGGAAACGTACAGCATAAACAAGGATGGCGTTGTAGTGAAGTCTGAGGCGCTCTCACCGTACTCGCCGAAGATGTTCTGCCAGCTACCGCTTCTGGTTCACAACGGCATACATGCCGGAAATCCGCTAATTTCTGCCTCAGCAGCAGAGGTTCAGATGGGCAGACATGTGTACCGTGTATGTTCAGAATCGGGAGTGCTTCCAGGGGAACGCGTGATCGGCAACCGAAATGGATTATATTCACTTGCGACAGCGGTAAGCCCGGGTCCAAATCTGAAGGTGCATATGGAGCTGCAAAGCCGCAAGCAGACGGCGGCGCTGAAGGCGACGACCTGATCTTCGGCGAAGATTTGTAATCGGCGAAGACGTCGAATTCAAGCTTCCCAGGCGAAATACAACGTGTATCCTTGAGGGAGTAAAAGCAGCGAATGGCCCCCACTTCATGAACAGGTGGGGGCTATTCGCTGTTTCCCGAGCAACGGAGTCGTCGACATACTCAATCTGCCGTCGGGCACAGCAAGGGTATCGAAAAATGATGATTTACTACGGCGTAATAGTCCTATTTTACGAATATAGGAGATTCATAGAAATGTGCACATCGTTCGTAGCATCGTCGGATATAAAGGGAAGAGTAGCATTGGTACAATATTCCACGAGTAAGCGCATTCAAAAAATTGGGGAGGTATGAAGAGTGAAAGCGTTCAAACAAAAATGTTCGCTTCTTTTGGTTGTGGCCATGCTCCTGAGTCTGCTGCCGTGGCCGCAGGTTGCAAATCTAGAAGTCGTATCCGCTCTTGAGAATGAAATGATTCCAACCGAGGGGCTTGATCTCTGGTTGAAGGCGGATGAAGGGGTAGCGGCGGATGCCGGCGGACAAGTCAGTCTATGGGCGGATCAATCCGGCAGCGGCAACGATGTTATACAAGGGACGGCAGGGGCCTATCCGATGCTCGTCACCGATGCAGTATACGGGAAGCCGGCCATCCGGTTTACCGGCAATCCCAAGACCTTTCTGAGCACGACGGTGAAGGAGCCATGGACCGGGAGCAGCACGGTCATAATGGTGATGAAAGTGAACAACCTGACGCAAACCGGCGCCAGAGGCATTTTCTCCAACGATTACGGCGTCAATGTCGGAGCTTGGTCAATTGTGACCAGCTCGAACGCCCCGCAACGATTGATGATTCTCGGACCGAGAGAAGAAGGGACATCTTCAGGCAATATCGAAACGGCGTCGACATTGGATCCCATTACGCTTACGGTCTCGATGGATACGGATGCCGGCGTGATGAGGGCGTACCGAAACGGCGAGGCAGCGCCTGAGGTTACCAACGCAAGCTTCAAAAATTTCGGCAACTTCAAAAGTTATGTTCTTGGAAAAAGCTACAGCACAAGCAATTTGCATATGGCAGCCGACGTTTCAGAGGTGCTGGTGTACAAAGGCGTTCTTCCCGACGAAGACCGCATCGCTGTAGAAAACTACTTAAAGCAAAAATATTATTCCGCATCTCCGGTGACGGCAAGCGTTCCTTCCGGCGGATCGGTCATGCCGGGCAGCACCGTAACGCTGTCCAGCCCGACAGCAGGAGCAACGATCTACTACACGCTTGACGGAAGCGACCCGGCAAGCTCCGGAACACGCATCCTGTATACGTCGCCGATTACGATAACGAGCTCCACGACCATAAACGCGTTGGCCCATATCGAAGGATTAACGGACAGCGCCGTATCGACGTTTACGTACACGCTTGCTTCGAAGTTCGAGCCCGTGAACGCGTCGGTTCCTTCTGGCAATGTCGCGGCCGGAACGACGATTGCGTTCACGTCCAATCCAGGCGCAAGCATCTATTATACTGTTGACGGTACCGATCCCATCACATCCGGGAGCAAGCAGCTCTATACGTCGCCAATCCCCATTGACGTGACAGTAACGATTCGCGTGTATGCGACGCAGGATGGTATAGAAGACAGCGTTGTATCCGGGTTTTCCTATACCGTATTGCCTGCGGAGACCGTAACGGCAAGCTCGACATCAGGCAAATATTTTAACGGCACGCCGATTGTGTTGTCGACGCCGACCCCCGGCGCTTCGATCTATTACACAGTGGACGGAAGCGATCCGAAGAGCTCGCCGACACGCGTGCAATATACGTCGCCTGTCGCGCTTTCCGACGATATGATGTTGAAAGCTTACGCTTCCAAAGGCGGCGTTTCGGACAGCCCGATCGTTCAATATAACTATTCGGTTTATAACCCTACAACGACTGTAGAGAATTTGCCCGACAGCTTCTATGACAGACCCGGTCTGGAAAACATGCCTCGTCTGGACTATACCGCGATGCCCGTGGCGAACGTCAAAGATTTCGGCGCGGTTGGCGATGGCGACACCAGCGACTCAGAAGCCTTCGACGATGCGATCGCCGCATTGACAGCGGTTGGCGGCGGCGTTGTTTTTGTACCGAAGGGCTATTATTACTTCCCTGCCGATTTGACGGACCCGGCTAATCGCTGGGCATGGAAACGCAATTACAACAACATTCATTTCATCGGCGAAGGCGTCGAATCGGTGATCCGCTTCAAACTCCCGGGCATTCCTTCATTGCCCGAAGGAAGAACGTGGACAAACCGGAACGGCGTATTCCCGGGTCTCTCGTATGGCTGGAGAATCGACGGCAACGATATTTCGTATAAGGATCTGGCGTTCTCCTGGTACCCGCGCTACGATTCAAGGGGCGGAGCAGGCGGTTATACCGTTGCCACGACGGGCGACAACATTCAGATGAACCGCGTCACGATCGACCAAGGCAATATCGGAGCCGTATTCTGGCAAGGCGCCAGAAACGTCTATGTCGTCGACACGCAAGTGCGCAACACAGCGGCGGACGCGATCCACTTTGCCAACGTTGCGAATGTCGTGGCAGCGTACAACTTCGTTGACGGAGCCAATGACGACTCCATCGCGAGTATCGACGATAAGGGACATCCGATTACCGAAAATCATCATTATTTGAATAACACGATCCTGAATAGCTATTGGGGACGCGGCATTACCGTTAATGGCATCAATCATGTTGTCGAGAACAACTGGCTGGAAAATATCAAGTCGTCCGGCGTGTACACGAACAACGGCGGACAGAGCAGCGTCGCCGGCAACGGTCACGATACCGAACACGTAGTGATCCGAAACAATACCATTGTCCGTTCGGGATTGATGGGGCTGAATGACAACCAGAAAGGCGCCATCGCATTCAACCAATACAAAGACGATCTGACGATTGAAAATAACCTCGTTTACGGCGGCCAATCGAACGGAATTTTCTTCAATCCATGGGGACCGGCGTCCACGGTAAGCAACGTGAAGATTAAAAATAACGAAATCGCCGCCGTTGCCGGGCATGCCCTGGTGTTCAACTCCAACATTACCGTCAACAATATCGAAGTCACGGACAACGATATGTTCGGGAACGGAGGAAGCGCGAATTTCAACGCGGCTACGTTAGGCGGTTCGGTAAACTTCGAGAACAACAAAGTTTCTCAAGGCGTGTCCAGACCGGAGTATCAGGACGGCTTCCCGATCGTCGGGGATCAGCCTGTTTATACGAATCCATACGCTTCCATCGCAGCGGAGGCTTCTCAGACGGAGTGGGCGGGCGCTCCAGTCGCCGAACCTGCGGAGAATGAAATCAACGTTAAGGATTATGGAGCAAAAGGCGACGGAACAACAAATGATATTTTGGCGTTCTACGAGGCTTTGAAGGCAATCCCGGCTTCGGGCGGCACGCTTCGTATTCCGGCAGGCACGTATGCGCTGACGCCTGATCCAGGCAAAGAATCGGTGCCTTACAGCAAAATCTATCATCATCTGCTTGTCGCCGATCGCGATAATGTGCATATCGTCGGCGACGGGGACAGCTCGGTGCTGCGATTCACGAGTGCGGACCATTACGGGCTCCGTCTCATGAATATGACGAATTCCTCGGTTCGCAGCGTGAAGCTGGAGCTGGCGGACAAACCATTTATGCGTCATAATCGCTCCCTGCTTGATATTACCGGCAGCCGTGGGATCGTAGCGGAGCATGTTACGGTAACCCAGTCCGGCGGAGCGGGTATTCAAGTGGATGCGTCAACGGGCGTATCCGTTCAGTCGAGTACGGTATCCGACTCCAACATGAGCGGTATTCAAATTCTGGCATCCAGACAGGTGTACGTAGAAAACTCCACATTGACGGGCAACCGCGACCATGCGATCTTCTTGAACAAACAAGGCAGTCTCTCGCGTCAATCGCAGTACGTTCGTCTTGCGGGCAACGTGATAGACGGCGAGGACAAATCGGAGCAAAGCGGCATCGCGTTCGCATCCGGCGACAACGTGCTGGCGACCGGCAATACGATCAAGAACACGCATATGGCGGGCGTCTTGTTCTACTACACAAGCGAAGTGTACCCTACTGATCGGATTACCGTTAGGGGCAACACGCTGATCAACACGAATACGGGGTCCAATACGCTGACTTACGGCGCGATCAGCTCGATGATGTCCAAGGGCGGGAATTTCACGATTACCGAAAATACAATTCAATCTACGCCATACTCGGGCATCTGGGTGAAGGACAGCACGCTCAAGTCGCTCAAATTGACGGCGAATTCGTTCACCGACACCGCTACCCAAGGCGGTGCGATCATTGATATCGCCAGCGACCAGTTAGCCGCAATCCCGCAGTACACGGCAAATACAGATCAAATTGAGGTCAAAACCAAGCCGGTTCGGGTGGCTGGCGGCTCCGGTTGGGGCATCGCCGTTACCATTCAGAATTTAATGACCTTGCAGCCAAGCATTGGCGGCACGGTGAGTGTAACAAGTCCGGCAGAATGGGCGGCCGCTGTGGCTCCAGTCGCCTTCGATGACATCGGGCCAGGTCAATCGGCGACAGTAACCGTTCACGTTCCTGCGCCGCTTCCGGCCAATTCCGGAGCAACACCGTTCTCGCTCCTGATCGATCAGAATGGTACTCGAACGAATGTGACTAAAAGCGTGAACTTCTTTGCTTCGAGCGAGACATTAACACCTCCGGAGATCGACGGGGAAGCAACCGAATGGGACGGATCGGATGCAGCACTCCTTAATCAGTCGAGCCAGGTTGTGTTCAATCAGTCGGATTGGGCCGGCATTGACGATCTGAGCGGGGCGGGATACGTGAAACATGATGCGGAGAACCTCTACTTCTCGGTAAAAGTGATAGACAACGTCCATGCTCAGTCGAATACGGGTTCCGATCTTTGGCGCGGAGATAGCCTGCAGTTGGCGATAGACGCAGGAAGAGCCGATGCTATCGGGCAGTCCGGTTACAATAGCGAAATTACCTATGCGCTTCAGGCCGATAATCAGCCTGCAAAATGGAGATCGACAGCTCCAAGCGGCAAATCGACCGGCGATCAGTTCAGCAGCTTGTTAGATATCAAGCGGGATGAAGCGAATAAGACGACGACGTATGAAATCGCGCTTCCTTGGGATGAAATATTACCGGACGGCGTAACGGAAGTGCCCGCGCGCATCGGATTCTCATTCCTTGTCAACGACGATGACGGCTCGGGAAGACGTGGATGGATCGAATATATGAGCGGTGTAGGATCCGGCAAAAATCCAAGTTTATATGGCGATCTGCTGCTTGAATCGGCACCGTTACACGTTAGCGTGACAGGCATCGAGCTGGATCAAGCAAATCTGCAAATCGATATGGCAGATCCGATACACTCGAGAAAACTGACGGCATCCGTGCTTCCTGCGAACGCAACCAACCAAAACGTCATATGGACCTCCGACAACACGGCGGTTGCGACTGTGGATGGCGATGGAACGGTGACCGCACATGCCAAAGGCACGGCCGCTATCACAGCTACAACAGAAGAAGGTAGTTATTCGGCAACAAGCAATGTAACGGTGACGGTAACGCCAACATCAACGCCAACACCGACGCCGACGCCGACGCCGACGCCGACGCCGACACCAACACCAACGCCAACGCCAACGCCAACGAATCCGCCGACTCCGGAAACGGATCCATTCCAGGTGCCTGCACCTGAGCTGAATGAACAAACGAAGCTGGCGGTTACCGGCTTGGATCGCAATATGCTGAAGCAAGCTCTAAAACTAGCTATAACGGTTAATGGGGCTAAAATCGTGCCTCTTCACATTCCTGGAATTTCGGGCGCGAATGGTTATGTGCTGCAGCTGCCAACCGCGGCGCTGCAGGATGCGCAGTCCGACATTTCTTATGAAATCGGGACGAGCTTGGGCAAAGTACTCATTCCAGGCGGAATGTTGGCCGGTACAACCATTCATGACGAACAAGTAGGGATTGCCATAGGAAGAGCTGATATCTCCAAGCTGGCAAAGGACGTAAAAGATCAAATCGGAGATCGCCCTGCTCTTACATTGCACGTAGTCGTAGGGGATCAAGTCGTAGACTGGAACAATCCGGATATGCCTGCAAAGGTCACGATCAGTTATACGCCTACGGCCGAAGAGCTCCGCAACCCGGATGGAATCGTCGTTTGGTATGTGGATGGCGCAGGGAAAGCGCAGTCCGTTCCGAACGGGAAGTTTGATCCGATTACGGGAACGGTAACCTTCCAAACGACTCACTTTAGCCTGTATGCTGTCGTTTTTCGGCACACAACGTTCGCCGACCTCACGGGAGTAGCCTGGGCAAGAGAGGCGGTTGAGTTTTTAGCGGCCCGTGATGTCATTCTCGGGACAGGGAACAATCAATTTAGTCCACAGCGTACGATTAAACGAGCGGACTTTCTATTAATGCTGATGCGGGCGTTGGAGCAAAACAACCTGACAGCCCCAGATAAAGCGGAAACGTTCGAGGACGTCGGCAAAGACGCTTATTATGCAAGTGCGGCCGAGTCGGCTAGGGCGCTGGGAATCGCAAAAGGCGACGCGATGAACCGGTTCCAGCCGGATGCCGCCATAACGCGCGAAGATGCAATGGTGATCATTTATCGGGCGCTTGCAGTCAAAGGAATCAAGCTTGATGACACAGCCACCTCCTTGAAGGCGTTCCGCGATGATACCGAAGTGTCCGGCTATGCGCTTGACAGCATATCCGCTTTGATCGGGTCAGGAATAGTCAGCGGTTACGACGGCGCGATTCATCCGCAGGATGTGCTTACGAGAGCGCAAGCCGCCGTATTGATCGGCAACATACTGGCTTTAGCGAACTGACATGAGGGAAGACAGGTCTGCCATCAGACCTGTCTTTTCTACCATCATTTGTGTCCATCATGGAGGTGGAGCAAGAGGGGGCGGAAGGAAATGATGAAATATTCGGATAAGCTTCTGGATTGGGTGGAGGTCAATTATACGCGCAGCCGCGCACTGGAACGGCTTGCGGCCGAGCTGTATTTATCGCCGTCGTATCTTTCCCATTTGTTTCATCAAGAGACGGGCAGCACGTTATCGGAACATATTACGGCGAGAAGGATGAAACAAGGCTGCATCCTGCTCTGCACGACATCGAAGCCGATCCAGGACGTCGGCAGGCAGATCGGCTATGGCAGCGCCGCTTATTTTTGCCGGGTTTTTAAGAGCCGGTTGGGGATGACGCCGGAGCAATACCGCAAGGCGCACAGGCTGGAGGTCGAATCATAAAAAAACCGCTGGCGCGAACAACGGATCGGTACGCTGTTGCCCGCCATTCATCGACACCCTCTGTTTAGCCGATAGGGTAGGCCGCCGCGTTAGCCATTCAACGTTGTTTCGACTGTTCGCGAAAGCCGCTAGGCGTCTGACCGGTCGATCTTCGGAACAGCCTTGTGAAATACTTGTAATCGGGGATGCCGACCCGTTCGGATATTTCCTGCACCTGCAGCGTTGTTTCCATCAGCAGTTTTTTGGCCGCTTGCATGCGATAGTGGGTCACATAATCCGAGAAATTGCTTCCCGTTTGGGCTTTGAATAGATGGCTGAAATAATTCGGGCTAATATTGTGATGCCGGCAAACATCTGTCACGCTGATCGGCTTATGAAAATGAGCGTGAATATAGTCAAGGGCACCCTGGATTTCGGTTCGATAATGAATGTCTTTGCTGGATAACACTTGGAACGTCTTTTTCCACTGAACCAATACAACCAAATAATCCTCAACATCCTGCAGCACTTCAATTGAGCCTAACCAATCGACCAATGCGGTCGCTCCCAAAGGTTCGTTCGCGGTCCACTCTTCCGTAAGCTCTTCCAACCAATCCATGACATGTGCAGGCTGCACCAGTTGTTCATGAATTTTTACAATGATCTCTTCATGCATGGCATTTCGCAATTCGGTCTCGTCCAGAAACGGATTCATGCTTTGCAGTGCATTATACAGCGCTTGTTTTTGTGTTTCGGAGAAAGGCTTATATGCGGTTGTCCGACTATATGTGTAGGCTCTTGCGCGTGAATGGTAGAAGCGCTGCTGAGCCGATGTAGCCGCTTCGTTGACAGCTTCCTTAAGCTGGGAAGGAAGCGAAACCGGGTCCTCGGTCAGCTTCTTGGCCCGACTGATGCAGCAGGTAACGGTGAAGGGCAAATAAAGCTTAATAAACGCATTCATTTTCTGAAACAACGTGATGACTTGTGTCTCCGCTTGCTCAAGCTGATTCGGCGAATCCCAATGAAGCCATAGGCAAAACGTATGCTCCTCCATCCATGGGAACAGATTGCCCTTGCAGTGGGAATTGCTAACTTCTTCAATCATTTGCATCAGCACGTATTTAAATAAGGAAATGTCCCGGGTGTGATACGTTCGTTTCAGCTCGGACAATTTATCGATTTCCAAATAAGCGATCGTAAAACCGTAGGAAGGAGGGTGCAGCTCAAGCTGCGCGCATTCCTTGCGAATCGCTGCAGGCGAGGAGAACATGCGGTCCATGACATTCAGCATAAATTGTTTGCGCAAAAGCGGCTTGCTTTGCTGGAAGCGGTGCCGCTCCTGAATTTTGGTGATGAGCTGCTCGCGATCCGCTTCGATCTCCTTGCGGGCTTGCTCGAGCAGATCCAGCAGTTCGCGATGACCGGATACGACTTTCAGCAAATAGCCGATCGCCCCTAGCTGCACGGCTTTGCGCGCAAAATCGAATTCCTGATAGTTCGACAAAATAATGACTTTGACGCGCGGCATCAATGTTTTTAATTGTTCTGTCAACTGCAGCCCGTCCATCCGCGGCATCACGATATCCGTAATGACAATGTCCGGATTCAACCTCTTGCACAGTTCGAGTGCTTCTTCGCCATCCTCGGCATCTCCGACGATTTCGAACCCATGCTCCTGTAAAGGGAAACCGACGCGAAACCGCTCCCGTACTAACGCTTCGTCATCGACGATCACGCAGCGAATACTTTCGCTAATAATCAAATCCGACTTCATACAGCGTCATTTCCTTTCAAGGTGGGTAGTTTAAGTTCGACTCTAGTGCCTTTTCCTTCTTGACTGGTTATCGATAATCCGTATTCTTTGCCATAATGAAGCTGGTAGCGCTCATGAACGTTGCGCAGCCCGATGGAGTTAAACCCTTTCAACTGCTGCGGCGCAGAAGGCTGGGCGCTCTCAAGGAGCAGCTGAGCGAGCCGCTCCGGCCGTATCCCGGTCCCGTTGTCCTCAACGAACAAAACAATAGAAGATTTGCCGTTGGCGAAGCCGCCGCCGATCTGAATAAGCCCTTCGCCTTTTTTCTTCCCTTTAATGCCATGGAAAATCGCGTTTTCAACGATAGGCTGGAGGGAAAGCTTTAACATTTTGTATGACATCAGCTCTTCGTCGACCGAGTAGCAAACCTCAAACTTATGCTGATAGCGGATTTGCTGGAGATACACATACTGTTCCAGTCCGTCCAGCTCCGTGCGGACGTCGGTGAATTCAAGACCGTGATCCATTGTGTACTGAAACAGACGCACGAGCGCATTCAGCACTTTAGGAATTTCGTCAGTTCTGTTCAAATCCACGAGCGCGTTGATCGAGTTTAACGTGTTATATAAGAAATGAGGATTGATTTGCGATCGCAACGCTCGTAACTCGAATGTTTTTTTCGCTTTTTCGATCAGCACCTTTTCCTCGACAAGCGTTTCGATCTGATCGAGCATCTCGTTAAAGGAATCCGCCAAGGACAAAAATTCGTCTTGCCGGTTCAGGCCGATACGGATTTTCAAGTTGCCGTTTTTGATCCGGTTCATCTGGATGATAAGTTTCTGAATCGGTTGATTGATCGATCTAGCCAAGTAGAGTGATAAAATAAAGACGATCATCGTAAAAACGACGGCAAACCAGAATGTATAATTTTTAAACCGTTCGACCTTTTCAAGAAAACGGTCTTTATTGACGAAGTGCAGCAGCTTCCAATCGAATATGTCCGGCGTGCTGATGCGGACAATATATTCATCGTTTTGGAATGTGACCATTTTCGTTTTGGCGTTTGTTGTTTTGACAAGCTCCTGCATAAGCGGAAGCAGCTCCGTGTAATCCTGCTGCTGGAAGGCGCCGCGCAGCTTCACGTCGCTAAGTATGGGCTGCAGCTGGCTGCCCAGCAGCAGGGCGGAAATTTCATTATCGATATTGCTGTCCATGAAGATCGTGCTGATTTTCTCGAAATTAATATCAATTGCCAAAATTCCTTTTATTTCGGTGCCCTGCCTCACGTTCGCCGTAACCGTGCTGATAAGTCCCTTTGCAGGCGAGTAATACGGTCCTATATAAGCGATAGCTTTATCACCGGTTTGTTTGACGATATACTCGGCAATCTCCGGCGGCACGGCAGAATTGCCTTCTGCTTGAATGACATGCCCCGCAGGTTTGATAAAATACAGGCTTTGCGTAAGAGGATACATAGAATAGGTATACAGATTAAGCTTGGAAATAATTTCTTTGTCGGCAAGCGATGTTTGCGCGATTTGACTTGAAATTAAGGAAAGCGTCTTCTGCAAATCGCCGGTTGTTTGTTCCAACTGCTCTTCCGTGCGGTTGGCGAGCAATTCCATGCGCTCCAATTGCGTATCCGTGACGATCTGGAGCGTATAGCGGTAGGCGAACCAGCCGAGGAGCAGCACTGCGGCGATTACGACCGTTGAATTCAAAAAAAAGATTTTGAATCGGATGCGTCTGGTAAACCGCAAATAATGGAGCAGATTTCCCATCTCTTCACCTGTCCAGTGGATTTATAGTAGTCGAATGTTCAATTCATTGTTAAGCAAGCGGCGTACGCATGTCAATACGTTTGCCCATCTTGATAGATTAATCCACCTCGATCATAGAAACATGGGATATGGCGCGGCACAGGTCGTTGCTACAATAAGATCAAAACTACTCAAACAGAAAAGGGAGTCGAACACCGTGAAAAACAAATTTAAGACGTTGGCACTGACTATGCTTGCCCTGTGCACGATCGTGTCCGCCGGCTGTGCCAATACGAATAACGCCGGGGAACCTGCGCAGAGCGCCGGGACGGCAACGGATAAACCAGAGCCGCCTAAAGAACCCGAAACGGTCAAGATCGTATTGCCTTCGGCGCGCGCCGAAGATGAAGCGTTCTACAAAGAGCAAGTCAAAGTGTTCATGGATAAAAATCCGGACATCAAAATCGATTTGCAGATGAATCCATCGGCACAGTATAACAACGCGGTACAGCTGATGTTTGCATCGAATGAAGGACCGGACATTTTCTTCATCGTCGGCGGCAAGGCGCAATGGCAGCTTGCATTCGACAACGGCTGGGTGCAGCCGATCGACGAATATGTAACGCCGGAATTCGAAGCCCGTTTCCCGGAAGGTTCATTCGAGAAGGACAGCTGGCTTCGTTACAAAGACAAGCTGATCGGCGTTCCGCTGCAGGATCCTCGTTTCAGCAAAGTAAGACCGTTGTTCTACAATATGGACGTGTTAGCGCAATATGGTATCACCGCTCCGCCGCAAACGTATACGGAGTTTAAAGATGCCGTTACGAAAATTACAAAAGAAGGAAAAGGCCAAGTGTACGGCACTTCCATCATGGGTAAAGATATGGGCGCGTTCTCCGCGTCGATCGCAGGGTTTGCCGTATCGGCAGAAGGCGGCGTCATTGGACAGGAAAGCGAATGGCCGATCAGCTTGCTGACCGGACAGGCGGCGGCAGTGTCGATGGCTCCCGCTGTCGAGATGTTCAGAGACTTAAACGCGCAAAAAGTATTGGCTCCTGGCTGGGAAAACTGGGATCCGGCGCAAATGCATCAACAATTTGCGGCAGGCAGAGTGGCGATGTTCGTCGGAGCGGCTTGGCAAGCGGCTGAAATCCTGAAGCTGAACCCTGATGTGAAGCTGGGCATCGCTGCTGCTCCGGTTATTGACGGCGGCCGCAAAGGCTACCGCGATTTGCCAACTCCGGCTGAACCGAAGTTTGTGATCGGTTCCCAATCCAAGGTGAAAGATGCGGCATGGAAAGTGCTTGATTTCTTCGGCTCTGTGGAATTCCAAAAAGCATATTTCCAAGCAACAAAAGAAATGGTTGTCGTAAAAAACGCGTATGACGGTATTGAAATGGATAACATTTCGCAGCAATTGCTGGATGTCATGAACGAAACGTTGCGCCTGGCTCCGCACATGAGCTTGAAAAACGCCGCCATGGACCAATTGTCCAAGCCGATCGTCGAAGGATTGCCGAAACCAAGAATCAAAGAGCTTGGCGTAAAAGTGATCATTAACAATGAAGACGTCCAGGCGGTATTCGCCGAATACGACAAGCAAGTGAATCAATTAATTGAAGCGGAATTGAAAAAAGCGCGCGAAGGCGGCAGCACGATTGTGATCGACGACATCAAGTTCCCGGATTGGGATCCAATGCAGGATTATTTTAGAAAATAAGCGATGACGTGGGGAGGTTCCCGAAGGGTGCTGCAAGATGCCCGAGGGAATCTCTTTTCATAAAGAATGGTTTGGACAAGGAGTGGAAGGAATGAACGCACAACAAGAGAGAACAACACCGTCCCAAGCCGCTGCGCTTGCGGGTGGGATACCAAAATCCGGATTGTGGAGTCGGATGAAGCTGCATCGTTGGCATTACCTGTTTGTTTTTCCCATGCTGATCACGTTTGTCCTATTTTCGATATGGCCGATGGTCGGCAGCTGGTATTACGCTTTTTTTGACTGGGACGGAACGGGCAGACCGACGGACTATGTCGGTTTCGCCAACTTTATCGAAGTGTACACGGATCCCGGCTTTTGGAACGCATTCAAAATCACATTCGCGTTCGCGATGAGCAACGTGCTGATTCAGCTGCCGTTAGCGCTTATCGTGGCTATTATCCTTAATCACCCGGCAGTGAAAGGAAGAAACTTTTACCGTTTGCTCATCTTCCTGCCAGTCATCTCGACGACCGCGGTCGTCGGCATCGTATTCGTCATTTTGCTCAATCCTCTGGGTGGACCGATCAATGAATTGTTGTTGAAGACGGGGCTTATCGAAAGTCCGATCAACTTCCTTGGCTCCCAGAAGCTAGCATTGCCTACGCTGCTCGTTATTTCGTTATGGAAATCCTTTGGCACGCCGCTGATTTATTGGCTGGCGGGTTTGCAGACCATTCCTGCGGAATTGTATGAGGCGGCCAAAATCGACGGAGCCGGAGCCGTGCAGCGTTTTGCGAGAATTACGATCCCGCTGCTCGTGCCGATCGGCATTATCATCGTCTTGCTCACTTTCATCGGCAATCTGCACCCTTTCGACTTAGTCAAAACGATGACGGAAGGCGGACCCGTCAAATCCACCGACGTCATTGACACTTATATTTACCGTTATGCGTTCGAAACGACCGAGGAATCCAACTCGCGTTACGGTTTTGCATCCGCAGCCGGTATCGTCTTCAGCTTGGCCGTATTTGTAATTGTCATCATCCAGGCTGTAATCGGGAAACGATTAAAGCCTGGTAAAGGGGGAAAAACGGCATGAGACAGGTTAGCGCACGCAAAACCGCCGGCCAGACTGTCCTGCAGCTCGCTTTGATCGGATTTACGTTTTTGTGGTGTTATCCTTTTCTTTGGATGGTCTCCTCCGCGTTCAAGTCGCAAGGCGAGATGTTCCTGGGCGGATTGCGCCTTATTCCCAAGGAGCCGACGATGGACAACTTCGTGCGGGCCTGGGAGAGCGCCAAGTTTTATCTGTACTTCTTTAATACCGTATTCGTTACGGCATTGGTCATCGTTCTTGTGCTGATCATCTCGTCGTTGGCGGGTTATGCGCTTGGCCGCGGGAACATGCCGGGCAAAAAAATCATTCTGAGCCTGCTTGTCGTGGCGATGTTCCTGCCTAAAGGATTTACGATTATTCCGTTGTTCGAGCTGATTGTCGGGCTTGGGCTGAACAATAATCTGCTGGGGGTTGCGCTGGCCGAAGCAGGGCCGTCCAAGGTCGTGTCGATTCTGTTGTTTATGGGTTATTTCGCTTCCATTCCAAAGGAGGTTGAAGAATCCGCCATCGTGGACGGCGCAAGTCAGCCGCGCATTTTCTTCAACATCATGTTGCCGTTAACGAAGCCGATCACTGCGACAGTCAGCATCTTCACGTTTATTGCCGCTTGGAACGCGTTCCTGGTGCCGCTCATCTTCACGCTCGGCAAGCCGGAGCTGCGGATGCTCGGCGTCGGCATGTATAATTTCTTCGGCACGAACACCGTAGATTGGACGGGCATTGCGGCGGGGGCATGCATGTCGCTCATTCCGATCATTATCGTGTTCTTGTATTTGCAGCGGTATTTTATCGAGGGAGTGGCGGGAGCCATCAAAGGTTAACCGGGCAAACAAGCGTATCGCAATCGTGAATTGGGAGATGACATACATGTTGTTTACAACGCAAAAGCTGGGGAAACGGATCGCCGAGCTGTCGGAGTACCGGTACCGGGATGCAATCGTTATCCGCGAGCTGCAATGCGCCCAGGACGAAGAGGGGAAAGTCGGAGCACATCCTCCGGCTGCTTTTGAACAAACGGCGCTGCAAATCGGCGATGCGTGGGAAGGCAACGATACGTATCTTTGGCTGCACACCGAGGTGAAGGCGCCGGCGTCATGGCTGGGCCAAAAAATTATCGGCCGCTTCGACTTTGGCACCTCCGGCCCGAATCATATTTCCGGCTTCGAATCGCTGCTTTACGTGAACGGGGCGCCGTATCAAGGCGTGGACACCAACCATCAGGAGGTTCTGCTGCCGCAGGAGTGCGCGACGGAGACGTATAAGCTCACATTTCGTTTATGGTCCGGCTTGAAGGGGTATGGAAGCTGGGGGCCGCGCAATAAAGCGGAGCATAAAATTTTAAAAGCGGAATTGACTTGGCTGGATGAAAACGCCGACGATTTGTATTTTACGGCTAAAGCGGTGCTCGAGACGACGCAAGGGTTGCCCGAGAACAGCGCCGACAAACAGATCCTGCTTGCAGCGGCTAATAAAGCATTCTTGCTTATCCAATGGTCGGAACCGGGGACGGACGCGTTTTATGAATCGATCGCGGCGGCAAGGAACACGCTGAAGGAAGAGCTTGAATCGTTATCCAAACATTCGGCCGTTACGGTGCATTGCGTGGGGCATACCCATATCGATGTAGCCTGGTTATGGCAGCTTAAGCATACGCGCGAGAAAAGCGCGAGATCGTTTTCGACCGTGCTTCGTTTAATGGAGCAATATCCGGAATATTTGTTCCTGCAGCCGCAGCCGCAGCTCTATGAATATATTAAAACGGATTATCCGGAAATTTACGAGCAAATTCGTCAGCGCGTGCAAGAAGGACGCTGGGAAGCGGACGGCGCGATGTGGCTGGAGCCGGACTGCAATCTGACTTCGGGCGAATCGTTGGTCCGGCAAATTTTGTACGGCACACGTTTCCTGCGCGAAGAATTCGGCGTGGAATGCTCCTACTTATGGCTGCCGGACGTATTCGGCTACAGCTGGGCACTGCCGCAAATTTTGCAAAAGTCGGGCATCCGCACGTTCATGACGACGAAGATCAGCTGGAACCAGTACAACCGGATGCCGCATGACACCTTTCTGTGGCGCGGCATCGACGGCACGGAAATTTTGACGCATTTTATTACGACGCCTGAGCTGAACAACCACATCTATACTTATAACGGCATGATGACGCCTTATACGGTGCAAGGCATCTGGGACAACTACAACGATAAGGCGCTCAATCAGGATTTGCTGCTATGTTACGGCTATGGGGACGGCGGCGGCGGCGTAACCCGAGAAATGCTGGAAATGCGCAGACGATTGGACGACATGCCCGGTTTGCCGAATGTGAAGACCACTCGCGCCAACGAATACTTCGCGAAGCTGCAGGAGCGCGTTGCGGACAGTGACGAATATGTCCATACATGGGACGGCGAGCTGTATCTGGAGTTCCACCGCGGCACCTATACGAGTCAAGCGCGCAGCAAGCTGCTGAACCGGAAGGCCGAGCTGATGCTCCGTGAGAGTGAATTCACGTTCGTGCTCGAAGGGCTGCTGAAGGACAACTGGTCGCTGTATCCTGCCGAAGAGCTGTTAACGATTTGGAAAACGGTACTGCGCAATCAATTCCACGATATTCTTCCGGGCACTTCCATACGCGAAGTGTACACGGACAGCTGGCAGGAATACGAAGAAGCGGACCGGTCGCTTGCGGGACTATGGAAAAGAGCTTTGGCGGGGCTCGCTCGCAGTGAGAAGACGGACTCCGCGCCTGCCGGAGAGAACACCTACACCGTATACAATTCGGCTTCATGGGCGCGCGGCGAAGCGGTTTACGTTCCGGAGCCGGAACTTCAAGGAACGTGGCTGGCGGCTGACGGTACCGAGCTTTCCGCTCAGAGGAGCGAAGAGGGCTGGATCGTCCGAACGAACGGTGTGCCTGCGGCGGGAATGACCGAGCTGCGTTTTCATCCCGGCGACGGCGCGGCGGTTCAGCCGAACGGGTTCGAGTTCCAGGCAGACGGGTTGACAACGCCGTTCTATTGTTTAACGTGGAATGAGCACGGCCAACTGACGCGGATCTATGATCGCGAGCATGACCGGGAAGTGCTCAAAGCAGGCGAATACGGCAATATGCTCCAGGTGTTCGAGAATAAGCCGCTGCGCGACGACGCCTGGGGGATCGACATTTATTACGGCGAGAAAAAACGCGAGGTGACGGATCTGCTTTCCGTCGCTTTAACGGAAGCGGGAACTGCGAGAGCGGTCGTTCGTTTCGAGTGGTCGTTCGGACAATCGCGCATCGTACAAGAGATGGCCGTTTATGCGGACAGCCGCCGGATCGATTTCAAGACGGCTGCGGATTGGCATGAGCGCGAGCAAATGTTAAAGGTCGCTTTCCCCGTGGACATCCGTTCGACGGAAGCGACGTACGATATTCAGTTTGGGAACGTGAAACGTCCGACGCACTGGAATACGAGCTGGGATTATGCGCGATTTGAGACGGTTGGCCAACAGTGGGCGGACTTGTCCGAACACGGCTATGGCATCAGCTTGCTCAATGATTGCAAATACGGTTACGACGTCAAAGATCATGTGCTGCGCTTATCGCTCATCAATACGCCAGTATTCCCGGATCCTGAGGCGGACCGCGGCGATCATCGATTCACGTACGCGCTGCTGCCGCATGCTGGAGATTGGAGACAAGGCGGGACTGTACGCGAGGCATGGGCGCTTAACAGTCCTCTGACTGTAGCTGCCCGGGGGACCGCGCATGCGGGACTATCGCTCTTTACCCTTTCTTCGACAAACGTGATCGTGGATGTCGTGAAAAAAGCGGAAGACGAAAACGCCGTTATTTTGCGCGTTCATGAGTTTGAAGGGGCGCGTGGACCATTGGAGATCACAAGCGGGTTGCCGATACGCCGATGGGCGGAGTGCAATCTGATGGAAAAAATCGAATCGGTCATGCAAGAGAGCAACGCTATTGTCTGCTCCATCAAGCCGTATGAGATTAAGACGTTTATCGTGTTTTTCTAATTGATAGGGAAAAGAGTGAGGTTGAATGCCGGATGAAAGAGAGATAGTAAGCGGCAGGCCGCATAAGCTGAAGTCCAACCGAGTATGGAGAACCTATGTTGGAGGTAAGAAGCTGGAGCAGTGGCAGGGAGGAGAGCGTCCGGAAGACGGCTCTTTTCCCGAGGATTGGATTGCCTCCGTGGTCCGGGCTCGCAATGCGGGCCGTAAGCATTTGGTCGAAGGGCTTAGCCGCGTAAGCACGGAAGGCGCCGGGGACGCAACGCTGCAGTCGCTCATTCATGCGGACCCGGCCGGTTTTCTGGGTGAGCGGCATCATGACGTTTATGGCAGCGAGACCGGGGTGCTGGTCAAAGCGTTGGACGCGGCCGAACGTTTGGCCATCCAAGTGCATCCCGACCGCGAAACAGCGCAATCGATCTTCCAGTCACCTTTCGGCAAGACGGAGGCATGGTACATGCTTGGCGGAAGAGAGATAAATGGCGAGCCCCCGTATATCTTGTTCGGTTTTAAACCGGGCATGACCAGGGAGATATGGGAAGAACTGTTTCGCAAGCAGGATATTAACGGCATGATTCAAGCCTTGCATCGTATCGAGGTGCAGCCCGGGCAAGTTTTTCTCGTCGAAGGCGGTATGCCGCATGCGATCGGTTCCGGCTGCTTCCTGATCGAAATTCAGGAACCAACGGATTATACGATCAGGATCGAACGAAGGACGCCTTCGGGACGGGATATTCCCGACTTTATGTGCCACCAAGGCGCGGGTTTCGAGCAGATGTTCGACTGCTTCCATTACGAGAATTACAGTTTGGAGGAAATTACGTCTCGTTATTCGTTTCAACCGAAGCTGCTAAGCGAAACGGAAGGGGTTATAGAGGAATCATTCCTCTCCTACGAAGACACGCCGTATTTTGGCTTGTTATCCGTGCGGATCCGAGATTCGTATCGGCTCAAGCAGCAAGGGGAGTTCTCGATCCTTGTCGTTGTTTCCGGAGCGGGAACTTTGACTTGGGAGACGGGGAACGTCTCCGTCGAACAAGGGGAGCAAATTTTTTTGCCGGCTGGACTGAAGAGCCTGGACTGCATAAGCAATAGCGCCGAAGAGCCGCTGCATCTGTTAAGATGTTTGCCGCCGCGCGTGTAATCTGAGGCTACTCTTGACGATCAGTTCGGCTTGAGCGTTAAAAGTCCTCTCTAAAAATTGGATCAAGACCTGCCCGTCAGAAACATGATATAAGGAACGACATTCTGCTCCAAGCTGGCAACTATTCAGAAAATTATGGTATCATTGATAGATTGTAGTAGATTGAGAAGAATAGCGATAAGCAATAAAGTCTTTATTTCGGGGCCAATGGAATAGAATAATGAAGGAGCTTGCTACCTCGCAGCTCCTCTTTTCAATTTGTACCTATTTATATCCGAACGAAATGAGGGAGAAAATTTGAAAATTGTGAAAACGAATAAGCGGCTGGACAGCGTCCGCGTGGCCGTTCAAGAAATGATCTTGTCTATCGTTAGTAGAGCCCGGCAGCAGGAAGCGTGTGTCCATCTGTACGGAGTGTCCGCTTTTGCTTCGATGCTCGCATTGAAAAGAGGGCTTAATCAGGAACTGGCGGAGATCGCAGGATTGCTTCATGGTTATTATTTTTATAAAACCGGAATCCATGACTTTCCCGGTCCGAACAGCGCCGAGGCGGTAAGACCTATTATAAGAGATATGAACATTTTTACGAAAGAGGAGCAGCTCATCATCCAACAGGCGATTTTCTATCAGGGAGATAGAACCGGAACCCATGGTCCCTATGATGAAATGATCAAGGATGCTTATGCGATGCAGTCGTACTTTCAGAATAGGGGCCGAAGCGTATCGCAGCAGGATACCCCAAGGCTTCAAAAAGTGCTTTGTGAACTGGGGATTCCTCATGAAATGCCGGAAAATATGCACAGTGAGGGTAGGGTATCCAGCAGCTTCTTCCCTGCCGGCAAACGGGGTAAGCTGGCCGACATAGCGGAAGCACTTGCGGGAGAAGACATAATTGGCGTTCCGGGAGATGAACGATATCGGGAAATCTGCCAGTATTGGCCGGATAGAAACGTCTATAAAGAATTGCAAAACAGCTGGTGTGCCGCATTCGTCTATCATTGCTGCCGGCAAGCCGGATTTCTGCTGCCGATTCGGTACCCGAACTCGATCTGCCGGTTTGCAGGCGTAGGCGCTTGGCTAGAGTGGGCTGGGCTGCCGGAAACCGGATTTTTTCATGAAGACGATCAGAATGGGTTCACACCGCAGCGAGGTGATATCGTGATCTATGAGAAGCTGCTGTCTGACGACCCGCATGATCATATTGGAATTCTACTGGCTTGTGAGGAGGAGAAAATAGTAGTCGCGGAGGGCAATAGAGATAATCAGAATTTCTCCTGCGTCTTCTATAGGAACCGAAGGCATTGCATACGGGGCTATATCCGAATTGATGAGAGCTACCGGTATCATTTTGACGGCACGTATAGTCCGATTCTTTAGGGACAACAGATCTATGATTGGACTCATAGTATTTTGGACAGCGTTTCGCTTTATTTATTTTTTCTATAGAAATTGTTTATTTTTGGAAAACAACCCAGTGATCGAAGGCAAAAATGGAGCCTTCAAGAGCTTTTATTGTCATGCACCGGATTGAATCCGTATAATGCGCGGTGGCTGGACCCGCGTTGTTAATAGCCCTTATTTACACAGTCAAAGCCAGTAAATACAAGGGAAATCTGAATGTCACACATGCAGGCTTAAGCCGAATCTATCATTTTTTCATTAACATTATATACATATTTCGAAAACATTCTCTTAATGTAAGTGCTTTAATATGAGGGAGTAAACATACCTTAGGAGGGAATATATGAGATCACAGAAAAAGAATGGATTCAAGGCAGCGATGGTAGCAACTGCGGCAACCGCCCTTCTCGTAACGAGCGTAGTCAGCGCACAAGCGCCTAATCGTGCAGAGGCTGCTTCTTCGCAAACGAAAAATGTAATTTTGTTCGTCGGCGACGGAATGGGAACAGCCCAGCGTGACGCGATCCGGCTTGCAACTGTAGGTGAAAACGGTAAACTGGCTATGGATGCTATGCCATACGTTGGTTTAATTCATACAAGATCCACCATCCCCGTAACGGATTCGGCTGCTTCAGCTACGGCTTATGCCAGCGGCGTAAAAACGTATAATGGCGCAATCGGCGTGGATGCCAACAAAAAACCGGTAAAAACAATCATGGAATACGCGAAAGATGCCGGAAAAGCCACTGGCGTAGTTACAACCAGCCAAGTTACGGATGCTACCGGCGCCGCATTCGGCGCGCATGTTGAAGACCGTTCCAAGCAAAGCGACATCGCCCTGCAGTACCTGACCAAAAGCAAAATTGACGTGCTTCTCGGCGGCGGCGAGGATTTCTGGTACCCTGCGGGCGATGCTGGCAAATTCAAAGACGAGCCGGCTGAAGATCCAGCAGAAAAAAGCAAGGGAACTCAAGGAAATCTGATCAACAAGGCTAAGGCATTGGGATACAGCTATGTTGCGAACAAAACCGATATGCAAAAAGCAAAAGGCGGCAAGCTGCTTGGACTGTTTGCCAATGAGGAGATGTTCCAGCAAAAACCGGAAGGCGAAGGGGATATTTACAACCCGATTGTCTCTCTTCCGGACATGACCAAAAAAGCCATTGACACGCTTGCGTCAAACAAAAAAGGCTTCTTCCTGATGGTTGAAGAAGAAGGTACAGATGAATTCGCTCACCAAAACAATGCCAAAATGACCATTAAAGCAGGTCAACAGCTGGACAAAGCGGTTCAAGTTGCCAAAGATTTTGCCAAGAAAAACCCGGATACGCTTGTTCTCGTACTTGCCGATCATGAAACAGGCGGGTTCTCGATTGAAGAAGTTGACGCCGGAGACGAGTCAGGCGACGCTATTTCCAAAGAAGACGGTCCTTTCGCCATTGTGAACTCCAAACATAACTTTGTTGTTGACTGGACAACCTCAGGTCATACGGCGGTCGATATCCCTTTAACGGCAATTGGCAAAAACGCCGAAATGTTCTCTGGTATTTATGAAAATACCGAAGTATTTACCAAGCTCATGCAGTCCCTGGGACTTAAAGTGAAAAAATAATGCATTAAAGACGAAGCAAAGGCTAGCCAGTAATTCTGGCTAGCCTTGTTTGTGTTTCCGGAGGCATATATCTTCTCGCAGTTGAGTGTCCGACACGTTTGTTATTCCCGATAAGGACTCAATCGATTGTAAGAACAACCTTCCCGCGGCCATGTCCGGTTTCTACTTCCCGATGGGCATCGGCTGCGTCGGACAGCGTAAACGTTTTCCGTATATGAATCTGCAGCTTTCCCTGGGTATGAAGGTCGACGAGTTCGGCAAGCCGGGCTGCGGACCGCTGGCTGCGGATCGGACGAACTCCAAGCTCCTGCACAATGTCAAAGGCGGCGATTGTGCCGATGCGAGCCTTGTTCGCAACGAGCTGTACCGAAGCGCGCAGAGCATCGCCTCCCGCCGCATCCAGCGCCGCGTCCACGCCATCCGGTGCGAGGCCCTGAACTCTTTCGACCAGACCGTCTCCATAGCTGACCGGAATCGCTCCGAGCGATCGAAGATAATCGTGATTTTGCTCGCTGGCTGTGCCAATGACGGTAGCCCCCCAGGCCAAGGCTAACTGGACCGCGATCGTACCGACCCCGCCAGCGGCGGCATGAATTAATACGGTGTCGCCTTTGCCGACGCCCAATTCCTTCAGCGCAGTATGGGCAGTCTGCCCGGAGGCGGACAGTGCCCCTGCGACCTCCCATGCCATAGTCCGGGGCTTGGTCACGATCTGACTGCTGCTCACCACTACATAATCGGCATAGCATCCCAGCACCCGAAAGCCAAGAACCTCATTGCCGGCAGTGAAGCCGGTGACGCCTTCCCCGACCTGATCAATAATCCCCGCGAACTCGTTGCCAAGAATCTGAGGGAAATGCACTGCTGCACCGGGTGGAGTCCAACCGCTGCGTACGGCCAAATCGGCGGGCTGGACTCCGGCAGCCTTGACGCGGACCCGCACTTCGCCAGCGCCTGCTTGAGGATCCTCAGCCTCGATTAGCTGCAAAACCTCCGGAGGGCCAAAGGAGAGAATTCCCGCCGCTCTCATGCTGCTTCCCCTCCCTGTCTGGGATAACGATTGTCCATCCAAGCTCACCCTTTCTTAAAATATTTGAACGTATAAGATGTATCCTTTCAGCATTTCAATTGTTTGCCGGCATCAATTATTTTATAATAAAATGTAAATAAACAAAAATATATCTAAGCACATATAATACATATACTAAAGTGTATAAGAAGGAGGGGAAAGGATGGAATTGCTGCAGCTGCAGTACTTTCGCAAGGTAGCCAAACTGGAGCATATGACGAAGGCTGCCGAGGAGCTGCGTATTGCGCAGCCCGCTCTCAGCAAGACGATTTCCCGGTTGGAGGAGAGCGTAGGCGTGCCTTTGTTTGACCGTTATGGAAGACAAATCCGGCTTAATACATTTGGACAAATCTTTTTGAAAAAGGTCGAAATGGCCCTTAGCGCGCTGGAAGAGGGGCAGAAGGAAATTACCGAGCTTGCGGGATTGGAGCATGGAGTCATTCATTTGGCGACATCCGCCCTGGACCGTTTAACAGAGCCGCTGGGGGAGTTCCTCTCCCTCTACCCAGGAGTCAATATCCGGCTCACTCAGGTTTCAAAAGAAGAAGAAGTAGCTCTTCTGCTTGGAGCAGGCGAAGCCGATATTTGTTTTACGGCTCTGCCCGTCGAACACCCGGAATTCAGTGCAACGACTGTGTTCAGCGAAGATGTTTTCTTGGCCGTTCCTCCCGGGCACCGGTTAGCGGACCGTGACAGTATTCGCTTGGAAGAGGTCGCGGATGAGCCGTTTATCGGCTACAAAGAGGGCATTCTTTTCCAGCCGATGAATGACGGCTTCTTCCGCAAAGCGGGGATATCGCCAAAATACGTCTGCCAGGTAGACGAACCTGCCAGCATTTCAAATCTTGTCCGTGCCGGATTGGGAATTGCTCTTATCGGCGGGTGCGGAAGAAGTCCGGGTGTCCCGCTTCATCTGCTGCGTATTGAATATCCTGTGTGTCAGCGCAATTTTCAAATCATATGGCATGAGAAACGCTATCTCTCTTTGGCAGCCCGCAGGTTCAGGGATTTTTTTGTCCAATATTTTGCCGAACAGTAAGGGGGGCTTGAATCTTATGAATAGACTGGCATGGGCCGCTCTTGTTATATTGTCTGCTATTGTATTGAGCTCCTGCAGCGCAGTATCGCCATCTTCGAGTGCAGATTGGGCATATGGCTTCGTGGTCTGGAACGGTGATATTTATGAAGACATCAAAGAAGAGGTCGCAAAGGATGCAATTGAACAAAGTATCGGGGAAGTCAAAAAGTATTCCGATCACGAAGGAACATATGGCAATGGTTACTCCAATCTGTTTAAAAAGGGTACAAAGCTTTATCAAATTCAGGGAATAGACACGGAACAATACATAGCAGCGGAATCAGACGGCAAATATTTCAAGCTCAAGGATAACGGCAAGTATGGAAAATAACGAATCCGCCAGGTTTTCTAAAAAAGGGAGCGTTACAAATGGAGAAGACGACTTTATATTTAACGAGGCATGGAGAAACGCAATGGAATGTTGAAAAAAGAATGCAAGGGCATCAGGATTCGCCGCTCACCAGCAGAGGGCTTTATCAAGCGCAAGCCTTGGGCGAGTCTTTGAGAGCTGTCGATTTTGCGGCTGTCTATTCAAGCTCCAGCGTGAGAGCCGTTAGAACGGCTGAGCTTATAGCCTATTCGAGAAATCTGGGAATCGAGCACCACGATTCCTTAAGAGAAATTTTTCTGGGAAGCTGGGAGGGTCAGAACAATATTCAACAATCTCAGCCGGAAGCTTATTATGCTTTTTGGAATACTCCGCATCTCTACAGCCCCCAGAACGGGGGAGAGTCTTTTCAAGACGTTTCGGATCGGGTCATTCCAGTGATTGAAGAGATGATTGCTGCCCACAAGGGAGAAGAGATTCTGGTCGTAACGCATTCCGTCACATTGAAACTGATTTTGGGTTATTTTGAAGGCAGGCCCTTGGAAAAGCTGTGGGAGCCGCCATATCTGCATCCTACAAGTCTCAGTAAGGTTGTTATTCAAAACAATCCGACAATAGAGCTCCATGCAGATGTATCTCACATGAAAGAATAGAAAATGCGTAAAGGGAAAATTCAGGCTTTACATTTTTTCGGGAATGCATTATATTTGTATGTGCAAACAATATTATTTTGTGACAATGTCCATTCAAGAAATGAGGTACCATCCATGCTGGAAAACTATTTGAAGGAATGCCTGTATTTCACTGCGAACCGGCTCGGCAGGGTTATTACCAAAATGGCTGAGGATGAGTTTGCCGTAAGCGGATTATCGCCGACATATGGTTTTTTGCTGATGGCCGTGTACGAGAAAGAAGGGATTTCACAGAAGGAGTTAGGCGGAATTCTCCATCTTCAGCCTTCAACGGTGACCCGCCTTGTCGAGAAGCTTGTCAGTAAAGGATTGATCTACAACCGTGTGGAAGGGCGATTGTCGCTCATTTATGCAACGGATAAAGGCAAGGCATTGGAAGATGTGATCAATCAATGCTGGAACAATCTTCGGGCCCGCTATTCCGCCATTTTGGGGGAACAAGAAGGCGATGAACTAACCCTTCGTTTATATAAAGTGAGCGATCAATTAGAAAATATCGAATGATTCAGCTCCATTTTTTTTGAATAAAACTTGCTTGTACAAACAATTTATGATGCTAATTGACGCTGATGATGATCGTTGTTTCCCCAGGTGGACAGAGGCATAACGCCTTGCCTATAAACACTATTCATTTACAAGGAGGATTCATTATGAACGAAAATGCGCAAAAAAACGTCAACCAGGTAATCGCTCAAGAAAGGAAGCCGATCCTGATTCTTGGCGGAACAGGCAAGACAGGCAGCCGTGTGGCGATGCGGCTTACGCAGCTCGGAGTGCCGATACGGATTGGCTCCCGCTCCGGTGAGCTGCCTTTTGATTGGGAGGATCAAGCAACCTGGGCAGCAGCCCTGCAGGGCGTGTCAGCGGTGTATATCACTTATTATCCCGACCTTGCACTGCCGGGGGCAGCAGCAGCCATCGGAGCATTCGCCGAGCTTGCGGTGAGCAGGGGAGTCAGGCGGCTGGTGCTGCTGTCCGGCAGAGGCGAGGAAGAGGCTCAGCTCAGCGAGCAGGCGCTGCGGAATTCAGGCGCAGATTGGACGATTCTGCGGGCGAGCTGGTTCTGCCAAAATTTCAGCGAAAGCTTCCTGATCGGGCCGGTCATGAGCGGTACGGTAGCTCTCCCGGCAGCGGATGTGGCAGAGCCGTTCATTGATGCCGAGGACATCGCGGACGTCGCAGTCGCCGCTCTGACCGGGAACGGCCATGTGGGCCAGCTCTACGAATTGACCGGCCCGCGCGCGCTCACCTTTGCTGAAGCGACCAGGGAAATCGCCCAGGCCAGCGGACGGGAGGTCCGCTATGTGCAGGTCTCCGGGGAACAGTTCAAGTCGATGCTGGCGGAGGAGCATGTGCCTGACGAAATCGTGCTGCTGCTGACCGATCTGTTCACCAAAGTATTGGACGGCCGCAACTCCCATCTGACGGATGGCGTTAAGCGTGCTCTGGGCAGAGAGCCCCGGGATTTTGCTGAATATGCACGAAACACTGCCGCAGCCGGCGTCTGGAGGGTTTAGTATTATGGAGCGCTTGCTTGGCACATTAACCTTCGTCTCGGCACTTGGAACCGGATTGGTTGCCGGACTGTTCTTTGCCTTCTCGGCATTCGTGATGACAGCTCTCTCCCGTCTCCCGGCGGAGCAGGGCATTGCCGCTATGCAGTCAATTAACGTAACCGTCCTCAATCCATGGTTCAATACTGTGTTTTTCGGATCGGCCTTGACATCTGTTGTCCTGATCATCGTTTCATTCTTCAGATGGGGGGATGCTGGCGTGATCTATCTGCTCGCCGGCAGCCTGCTCTATCTCGTAGGCTCCTTCCTGGTGACAGCCGTGTTCAACGTGCCGTTGAACGACACGCTTGCCGCTGCGGATCCCGCAAGCACCGAAGGCGCGGAACTATGGACACGTTACATCGCCGATTGGACGGCGTGGAATACGGTACGAACCGTCGCGAGCCTTGCTGCGCTGGCGTCGTTAATCGCCGCATTCCGCATGGGGGAATGAGAGGAATCTTCTATAAGTATGGAATGGGTCAACCGGTATAGCGGTTGGCCTTTTGTTCATATCTAATCCCATGGTAGGATTAGGTTATTATGCTGTGTTGGTAAAGCGGAAAGAGCTTAAATAACCGGAGGATGGAGACTTTAATTTGAAAAGAGTCGTCACCCGTAATGGATTTGTTTGGTGGCTTCAAAGCAGCAATTAAACAATCCGGTTGGGTTTGATTATTTAAGCGAGATAAGGATGTTTGGAAATGTCGCTGCCAGCCTGCTGGGCAGCTATAAAGCCGCTCAACCCTCTTGACCTTCACGTCATGTGATGGTTTAGTATGACTTATATCAATCTAAGCGGGGAGGGCTCGTTATTCATATCAGTGAGCTGTCGGGGAGGACAGGAGTGAGTCTGCGTTCTCTGAGGTACTATGAAGAAAAGAAGTTACTGCACCCCGTTCGACTGGAGAACGGATATCGGGATTATGCGGAATCGGATGTTGAAAGGATTGCATTGATCCAGCTTTATTTTAGTCTTGGGCTCACAGCCAAGGAAATAACGGATTTCTTTGACTGTTTATTTCAAAACGGTACAAGACTGGAATGCCTGCCGAATGCCATAGAAGTGGCTGAAAGAAAGCTGGGCGACATCAAAAAACAAATCGGGATTCTTCGTAAAGCCGAGTCCCAGCTGGAAGAGCATTTGTACGAGTGGAGAAATGCGATCAATCAAACAGTGGAATTAAATGAGAATGGCGACAGGGAGGTCATGTGACAGATGGGCAGGCAATCTCCAGATCGTTTTTTGCGAGGCATTGAGCTTGAGAGGGAAGTGATCCCTTCCTTTGATCATTATCCATTTCATCTCGGCGTAATCCGGAGTCTCGGCAAGCTGGACTTTCATCCCAAAGTGAGCTACATCGTGGGTGAGAACGGGATGGGGAAATCGACGCTAATGGAATCGATTGCCGTAGCCTGGGGATTTAATCCGGAAGGCGGCACCCGGAACTTCTCATTCTCCACGCAATCCACCCATTCCGATTTGCATAAATATATACGTTTGGTGCGCGGAGCGCATAAGCCGCGGGATGGATTCTTTTTCCGGGCGGAGAGTTATTATAACCTGGCGACGAATATCGAGGAGCTGGATAGGGAAGGCTCTGCCGGCCCACGCATTATAGATTCTTACGGGGGCAAGTCGCTGCATGAGCAATCCCACGGCGAGTCGTTTTTTGCCGCTTTCCTTCACCGGTTCGGAGGGCAGGGCTTATACATCCTGGATGAGCCTGAGGCTGCCTTGTCTCCCCTCCGGCAGATGGCCATGCTTTCGCGCATTCATGAGCTGGTCCAAAAAAACTCCCAGTTCATTATCTCCACCCATTCCCCCATTCTTATGGCATATCCGGATTCGATCATTTATAATCTGACTCCTGACGGGATTGAAACCACAACATTGGAAGCAACCGATCATTATATAATCATGAAGCAGTTCCTCAATAACAAAGAAAAAATGCTTCATGAGCTTTTTGACAATTTGTAAGGAGACTATTGCACCCGCTTCACATCCTCCGTTCTTTGGAACCGAACCGTGAAAATCAATCAAATCCAATCAAATGATAGAGTTATGATTAATATGGATCACTTTTACAAATAAAATGATTGACTGGAAGCAACCATGTATCTATTCTTTAAATGAAGGCCTGGTTTCAAGCGTTTGAATATCGGAACGATAGAGAGAGAACCAGCACCGTCCGGTGCTGGGTCTGTTTGGTTATGGCAATAAATGGTTGGCATTTGATAAGTAATTGTTAAACCAGGAGCAAGCGGAATTATTCAGGAGGGTATTGGACTTTCCGTGTAGAACTAACGAAGATAGACCCTGTCGTTCAATGATGAACATGCTCTCGAGCAAATACGCGGTATAAACCTGTTTGCGAGGTGTAATGGAGATGAACACGCTTCTCATTGTAGAGGACAACGATTTTGAAAGAAATGCGCTGCAGCATTATATCGATTGGGACTTATTGGGAGTCCGTGTCGTGGATACCGCTCATAATGGCAAGGATGGGCTGGAGAAAGCCAGGCTGCATCAGCCTGATATTATTATCAGCGATGTCAAAATGGCCGTTATGGATGGAATTGAGATGGCCAAAGCCATTGCTCATTTCAACCCGAACATAAAGTTTATTTTTTCAAGCGGACATGATGACGCGGAGACATTGAAGGAAGCGCTTGAGGTCAGGGCATACAGTTATCTGATCAAGCCTGTAAGACAAGAAGAATTGATTGCGGTTCTGAGAAGGATTGCATCGGTTTCCATGGACGAGAAGCTGTCGCATCGGGCAAGCAGGAAAATCATGGAGCAATTCCATCATAATCTGCCCCATCTTCAGACCAAATTTCTGGAGGAGCTGATGAACGGCCTGCACAGTCCGGATGAAGCGAACCTGATCTACACCCGGGCTAATGATTTGAAGCTGCAAATGACGGGTTCATACAAGCTGGCCCTGATTGAATTCGATTATGCCGCCAGCACCGATATTTTCCAAAAATCCGGGTATCTGGGCAGCATTCTCACTGAGCTGCAAGCTGCGTGCGATTCCAAAGACGTATTATTCATCAAGGATGGGGACAGCAGAATCATTGCGGTTCTCCATTCCCTGAAGGAAGATTCCGACAAAGAAAAGCAGCTTCTTCAGACGGTCGGAAACAAAATTGCCGCTCTCATGGAGGTGCAGCCCTTCAGGTATGTAATCGGCGTAAGCACCGGCGCTCCTAATTTGACCGACCTTGGAATGCTGTATAGACAGTGCTGCTCCACAATTAATGGAAAAGTCGGATTCGGGTATGGCAGCGTAATCACGTTCGAACAGGTGCATGCCCGTACATCTGTGCTGTCCGACCCGGACACCGGCCTTATGAAACGGATTATCGACGAGATTGTGTCAGGGGCATGCGGGGGCAAGGACTGCGAAGAGAGCATCCAGAAGCTGATGCATCTCATGACAACGGAGTATGATATGAAGCTGGAGCGCATTCAGAGTATAATGATCAGCTTATTCAGCAGCCTTTCCAAGAGCATGGCGAATATTGGGGAAAAGATCGACATGGTCGCAAAAGACGAATCGGAGCTTTTTCACGGTGTAGTCACGGCCAAGACGCTTCCGGATATTGTGCATTACGTCCGTCAGGTTATGAATGAGGTTTCCTCGTATATGGGCCGCAAAAACCTGAATAAAGAAGATTATATGATCCAGGAAATCTTGAACATCCTGAATAAGGACTTTTGTAAATCGATCACGCTCTCTTATATTTCCGACCGGGTGTTTTTGAGTCCCAATTATTTGAGGGTCCTGTTCAAGGATAAAATGAACATCAGCATACAGGACTATTTGACCCAGCTGAGGATCAACAAGGCCAAGGAGCTGCTGAGGCAAAACCGCTACAAGGTGCATGAAATCGGTGAAATGGTGGGGTATGAGAACAGCACGTATTTTAATCTTGTGTTTAAAAACAGTGTCCACATGACGCCCAAAGAGTACCGGAACAAGTATATGACCCAGGTAAGCGGGGCCTGACCCGTGAACGATGCCGGCAGCAAAAGGAGCAGGACTTATGAATACCGCATATAAAGTGAAATTCTTCTATGTTGTATTCGCCTTTACGATTGCAATCGTGCTGGTCAGCTCTGTCACCATCAGCTTGATTATTTATTACAGATTCAATTCAGCCATCGCGAAGCAGAACGACGATTTTATTCAAAATACGAGTGCGCAGCTGAAAAGCAATGTGCTGACATTGGTCAATAATTGTGAAACCATTGCAGGCAATATCTATGCCGATACGGCTCTGCAGACTTTTCTGGAAGGCTACCATAATCAAAAAATCGATTACGATATGTTTGAGAAGTTCAATTCGATTACGGACAATCTCCAGAGCATTCTGAGCAACAATACGGAGATCAGCAGCATCAGCATTTACAAAAGGGATGCCGGGCTGGTCAGCAACGGAAAGGAAATCAGGATCTGGGGTCAATTCGGCCGAGTCGACCTGCTCCAGAAGGCACTGGATGCAGGGGGCAAGGATGTATGGGCCAGTTACCGGGATGAAGCAAGCGGCGCGTATAAAATCGTCCTGATGAAGTATTTGAATGTCTATGCGCCCGGAGGCGTGCTGGTCATCGAATTGAACGAAGAGAGCTTCTATGATCTTTACAAATCCGGAATGGCGAGCAATTATCTGTTCCTCATGGATAACCAGAATCAGGTGATCAGCTCCAACAGCAGAGGATCGATCGGGAAGGAAATCAATGCGCCCGTCAAGCGCTTTGTCAGCGAAGGTGAGGCGACAGGCAAGCTGGTTTATGACAATACCCGCTATTATCTGTTCAGCGAGCTGGTGAACGACAGCTGGTCGCTTGCCGTACTGTATGATTCCAACGAGATCGAGAAGGAAAAGAGAAACATAACCTACTATATTATTTTCTATACAGCCATTCTGATCCTTGTATCGATGCTTCTGGCCTTCCTTTTCTCGAAAAGGTTTGCCGGGCAGGTAGACAAGCTGGTCGCCAAGATCAAGGAAATCGATAGAGGCAATCTGAATATCCAGCCGACGATCAGCCAGGTGAATGAGTTTTATTTGCTGGATCAGGCGCTTTATACGATGGCCCGGAATATTAACAGCCTGAACAGCGATATATTAAACGTCCAGAAGCAGAAGGAAGAAAGCGAGATTAAATATTTGCAGATGCAGATGAACCCGCATTTTCTGTACAATCTGCTCTCTGCCATCCGCTGGATAGCGTTTAGAGAGAAGCAGCAGCAGATTATGCACATCATCGATCATTTAAGCGATTTTTATAAAATTGCCCTGAGCAAAGGAAACGAGATCATCGGCATCCAGGATGAAATCAAACTGGTCAGAAGCTATGTCGAGCTGCAGAATTTGAGCTACAGCGGCCTCATTCGCTTATCGATACGGATGGACGAGAGCCTGAACGACTTGCAGGTATGCAAAATGACTCTGCAGCCCTTTGTCGAGAACAGTATTGTGCATGGAATCGTGCGTGAGCAGCCCTTGAATCTATCGATCGAAATCATCCGTTTCGAAGGAACGGGAGTGCGGATCCGCATCATGGACGATGGGTCCGGGATTGAGGAAGACTTTGTCCGGTTGATTGAGGATATGAACGGATTGAATACGATGACAAGCAGCGCAAGCTACGGGATTACCAATACGATTGTGCGGTTGAAATATTTGTACGGGGACCAGATAAGGATTCGCGCAGCACGGAGAACCCCTGGCACATTAATAGAAATCACCATTAAAAACGCCAGCTGAGCCATGTCGGTTCAACGGCGTTTTCATTTTATGCAGAATGTATCAAAAATGCATATATCCATCACAATTTGCCCGAGCCAACTGCCATATTTACTATAAGCATTCGATGGATATTTGAATTGAAGGCACGGCCTGCCGGAACTAAAATTTAAGTAGAGAGAGAAACCAAAACATCAGGTGAAAGGAAGTTATCCATTTGACCGGGATTCAGAATCTTCTTTCGAAACTGAAGAAGCAGAAAGTGTTGATGCTCATGCTGATCCCTTTCCTGGCCCATCTGCTTTTATTCAAATATTATCCGATGTACGGCAATCTGATTGCCTTCAAGGATTATTCCTTCTCCAAAGGAATTATCGGAAGTCCCTGGGCGGGCTTCAAGTGGTTCGAGTATTTCTTCAATTCGTCGGATTTCTGGATCGTTATGAGAAATACGGTTGTCATCAGCGTGCTTTCGTTGATTTTTACAACGGCGGCTTCCATCGTGTTTGCGATATTGGTATGCGAGCTCCGGAACCTGTACATGAAGAAGTTCGTACAGACGGTTTCGTATCTGCCTCATTTTATATCGTGGGTTGTCGTTGCGGGCATGGCTTTCACACTCTTTTCTATTGACGGCGGCTCCATTAACAAGTTCCTGGTCGATATTCATATTATCGGTAAGCCTGTAAACTTCCTGGGCGACGAGCAATTGTACTGGCCTGTCATCACCTTTTTGAACGTATGGAAAAGTGCCGGATACAACTCCATTCTCTATATAGCCGCCATTACAGCGATAGACAGGCAGATGTACGAATCGGCAATTATCGACGGGGCCAATAAGTGGAAGCAAATTATCTATATTACGCTCCCTTGCATAAAACCGACCATTGTCATTCTGCTGGTACTAAGCTTGGGTTACGTGCTGAACGCGGGGCTCGATCAGCAGTTCTTCATGGGCAATCCCTTGAATATGGAGCATTCGCAGGTGCTTGATACGTATATCGTCCGATATGGGCTGCAGCAGCTCGAATATTCATACGGTACGGCGGTAGGCTTGTTCAGGAGTGTCATCAGCCTGGTGCTGGTCATCATCGCCAATATGATTTCGAGAAGGCTGTTTAAGATGGGCGTGTTTTAGTGAAAAGGTGCCCGTACGAACCGAAGGCCATTTTTGCACCATACTTTAAGATGATTTTTCGATGAGGTGGATTTGTGCTGATTTCAAGAGGCGAGAAGACGTTCCATGTACTTAATGCCATTATTCTGCTGCTTTTGTCGTTCACGGTCATATACCCCTTTATCAATATCTTCGCGATCTCGTTTAACGACGGGCAGGACGCCATGATAAAAGGCATATACCTGTGGCCGAGGAAATTCTCGGTTGAGGCCTACGAGCTCATCTTCAAGGAGCCTTTATTGGCGCACAGCGCTTATGTCAGCGTACTGAGGACGGTTCTCGGGACGATCGTCAATCTCGCAAGCACGGCGGTCATTGCCTATGTATTGTCTAACAGACAGCTGTTATTCAGAAGAACGTTCATCTTTCTGTATGTGTTCACGATGTATTTTAACGGCGGCATCATACCCGAATTTCTGCTCATCCGGAGTCTCGGTCTCTATGATAATTTCGCTGTGTATATTCTCCCCGGCCTTGTGGCTGCAATGCCGATTATGATCATGCGCCAGTTCTTCGAGGACCTGCCGCAGGCGCTGCTCGAATCGGCAAGGATTGACGGAGCCTCCGAGATACGGATCTTGATGCGGATCGTAATCCCGATGGCTGCGCCGGTTATGGCGACGGTTGCCCTGATGTATGCAGTCGGGCATTGGACCTCGTGGAATGATACGTATTTCTACACCAAGAACGATGGAAAACTGGCAACGCTGCAGGGCATCCTGGTCAAAATCCTGATGGAGTCGCAAGCCCAGAGCATGAGCTCCAACTACAGCGCGCTGATGGATTCCATGAGAGGCGAGAACAAGCCGACGTCCGAGGTGATCAAGATGGCTACCATCGTAGTAACAACCGTTCCGGTTCTGTGCGTCTATCCTTTTCTGCAAAAATATTTTGTAAGCGGGATGACCATGGGAGCGGTCAAGGAATGAGGATTTCAATGATTGCCGGGGTCAGATGACGATTTGATCTCAGGGCCGTTGCTGAAACTTTCAGATAGATAAACTATATAACGAAGGGAAATGGGAGAAATGAGACGTTGGACCAGAATGGCAAGTGTAGGACTAGTCGTATTTCTGCTTGCCGCCGTGTTTGCGGGCTGCAGCCAGCCGGAACCGGCTAACAATAACGCACCGGCAGCTGATGCGGCCGCAAATACGGGGACAGCGGATGCTGGTTCCGAAACGGACGCTGCGGCACCGGATGCGAAAGAGCCTCCGGTGGAATTGACCGTGCTGAATGCGGCTGGCGGTTCCCCGACCTTTGGCACAGGCGATCCTGTGTACGATGACAATCCGATCGCCAAGTACCTGCTCGACAATCTGAATATCAAGCTGAAATGGGAGGTCATCTCCGGCGACGGCGCCCAGGCCATGGGACTCAAGCTTGCGTCGGGCGATTATCCGGATATCATCACGAATTTGCAGCCGGAGACGTATCAGAAGATGCTGGATGACAACCGGCTGGTTGACATGGCTCCCCTTATTGAAGCCAATGGACCCAATATCCAGAAGGCTTATGGAGAAAAAACGCTTAATTTCCTTAAAACGGACGACAATCATTTGTATAGCCTGACTCAGCAATACGGCAATATCCCGGATGGCTCTACACCGGCGGGCTATGGCTTCGGCTTTCAGATCAGAAAGGATATCTATGAAGCCATCGGCTCACCCAAGATCGAGACAACCGACGACATCTATGCGGTCTTGAAAAAAATCAAGGACGATCCGAAGGTGAATAAAACCGGCAGCGGCGAAAGCGTCTGGCCGATCGGAACGTTCAAACGTTCCTGGAACAACTTCCTGCAGGGCCTTGAGGCTATGGGAGGCTCCGGAACGGCCAAGTGGACCGTCAAAGACGGGAAAGTCCAATATTGGTTCAGAGAGCCTTGGGCGGAAACGGCCATGCAATTTTACAATAAGCTTTACAGGGAAGGGCTGCTTGATCCCGATTCATTCGTCGTGGAGCCGGATGCCTGGCAGAAAGAAAAGGTCAATACGGGAAGAATCGCAACTACGATCGGAGCCTGGAATATGGTCGCCGATGCCTGGGGCGAATTCAAAGCGGCGAATGTGCCGAATGCGGAAAATATGTACTTCCTGAATTTTGCCGTCAGCATACCCGGCGGCGAAACGCCGCAGCTCGTAAACATAAGCAGTGTAGGCAATGGCTATACGGTCATAACCGACAAGACGGAGGATAAGGAAGCGGCGATCAAGCTGCTGGATTTCCTGGCATCGCCGGAAGGCAATTTCATGGCGCATAACGGGCCGGAAGGCACGCAGTGGGAAATGAAGGACGGCGTTCCTACGCTGAAGCCCGAATATCTGGAGAGATGGAAAAACGGGGAAGGCGATGACAGCTTTGCCAAAGAAACGGGGATTGGCCTCTACAGGCACTTCGTGGGTACGGACGTCCCCAAATCCCCTGCAGGCACCTATATGGTGCTGAAGGATGACCCTAAAGTGACAGGCCGGGTCGACTTTGCACAGCGGGATGAGGCGCTTGGCAAGTATTACTTCGACAGCGCGCCTTTCGTAGGTATTGAGACAGGACTGCCGCAGGATATCACGATGATGTACAGCACGATCGACAGCAAGCTCGGCGATGCCGTCTATAAGCCTGTTCTGGCCAATTCCGCAGAAGCCTCGCACGAGGAATGGCTTAAGTTCATCAAGGCAATGGATGATGCGGGAGCGGCCAAGGTCGAGGCGGCGGTTACCGAGAATTATCAGAAGAATCTTGTGAAGCTGGGATTGAAATAATCGTAATAAAGCTGCAGGTGGATAAGGCCGGATGGCCTTATCCACTTTATTGGGAAAATTCACAGGACTGAAGGTGATGCCGATTATGAAATTGACCTTAATCAGACATGGAGAAATGTGCGGGGATCCGTTCATTTGCCCGGAAAGACCGGTACAGGGCTGCCTTACCGAAGAGTCAGGCATTCCGCAAGCGGAGGCGGCGGCGCAGGCGTTGAAGGATGTGCATTTCGATCATGCTTTCTCCTCTCCGTACGGCAGGGCTCTGCAGACGGCTGAAATTATTATGGCTGGAAGAGAGACAGACATTGAAGTGCTGCATTTTCTGCATGAATGGATGCCAAGCCCAGAGCTTGCGAGCCTTCCAAGCACGGTATATGAACAAATCCAGCAGCAGGCTGAAGATGTGTATGCCGAAGAAAGCTGGAAGACGGACATGGGCGAAGGACATTTTGAAATGAGCGCCAGGATCATCCCGCCTTTTCTGAAGGAGTTGGACCGGTTGGGCATTCACAGCCGCATGGGCGGGTTTGTGCCTGAAGAGCACGCCCGGAATCTGTCCATAGCGGTATTCGCCCATGGAGGTTCTTTGGGGACGCTGCTGAATTTTCTGCTCGGGGTCAGGGCATTTCCGATAAGCGGCTTCCGCTTCGAGCTAACGGGTGTGGCGACGATTGATTTCAAGGAACGAAAAGGGATTTATTATCCCCAGCTGTGTATTCCGTCCAAATATCAGAAAGTATAAAAGTTGACCCATACTTTGCTTATATTTCACCGGAATGAAACGCGCCCCACCACTGAAGGACGGCGGCAGCCGTTTCACCTTGCTTCATGCCATTCAATAAGCTCGATGCCGGTCATGACAGCAAATCCAATCGTTTTGGAGGGACAGCATGGGAATCAGGATCAAGGTATATGATGCCAATGAACAATTAACGCCCTGCAGAATTGTGATCCGGAAATCCGGTAACGGGCCGGTTGAGGATAACGGGAATGCTGGCGAAATTATATATTGCAGCGGGGAGCATGACTTTGAAGCGGTCAACGGCGAATACATGATCGAGGTGTTCAAAGGCAAGCTGCATGCTCCAGTCCGCCAGACTGCGGCTGTGCATACCGGGAATGTCGACATCCGTGTGCAGCTCAAGCCTCTGGTGGATACAAGGAAGCTTGGCCTCTATTCATTCGATGCGCATTCCCATGTTTCCAGGAACGAGAACCTGGTGACCGGAAACCTCGGATGGGCATCTACGGTTATGATGGCGGAGGATTTCAATTTCTTCTATGCCGGCTCGCCTTATGATCACGAAACGCATATGGAGTATTTAAACAAAGAGTATAGGAGCGAAGCTCCTTATCGCGAGCAGTTCGCTTCCGATATCAGACAGATCAATCAGATCAATCAGGAAGGCTTCATCATCGATATCGGGAACGAGTTTGTCAAATGCAGGTATGGACATATATGCCTGTTCAATTTTGTGCAGAAGCCCCCCTTCAGCAAATATTACGACGAGGCGTGGGATCCCTGGAATGACAGCAACCGGCAGGGAGACGAGCCCCGCTATGAAATCTCCTATCCGTATGAAGCCGTTCTTGCGGAAAAGCAGGAGCATTCCTTCGCGTTCTCCGCTCATCCGACGAGCTGGTGGTGGGGAATGCATGATGTATTCATTACGAATATCGCATCTACGCTGGCGTTTGATCTGTTGGCGGGTGCCGTTGACGGGATGGTCATTATGGGCTATGGCAGCGACAAGAAAGCGTATCAGGACTTGTGGTTCGAGGCTTTGCGGAATGGCTGTTTTCTTCCCGGAGTGGCGGAAACGGACGTTTCCTTCGACGCAGTTCCGAAGCAGCGGTTTCTTCAATACAAGACGTATGCTTTTCTGGAAGAGTTCAGCATGCAGGCATTGGGTGCTGCTATGAAGAACGGCAGGAATATCGTCAGCTCCGGTCCCATTCTGGTTATGAGGGTAAACGGGCAGCTGCCGGGCGCCGTGTTCTCCTATGAAAGCGGGGAGGCGTTCGAAATTGTTATAGAAGCTTTCAGCTGTTTTGAGGCATCGCTTTCGACCGTACAGCTGATCGTCAACGGCGATATTGCAGCCGAGTATGCCGTGAGCGACATGCAGTATGATTGCACGCACCGGATAGAAGTGAAAGAAGACAGCTTTGTCATTGCCAAATGCTATGATTTTGCAGGAAATGTTGCGATTACCAGCCCGGTTTACATTCGGAATCAACCGTTTGTGAACAAAGGCTATCTGTCGGACGTCAATGTCCATGTGCGCAAAGCGGGGAAACCCGCAGGCGGTATGTACTGGTTGGATGATGAGCCGGCAAGAAACGCTTTCGAGGGCAAGGTGCAGATGCAGATGAATCCGGCATCCAGCCTGCATATCTCCGTAGACGGAGAAGTCCGGACGGTCAAATTGTTCGAACTGGATGAGCTGCAAGGAATATTTAAACATCTTTATCTGGGCGATTTTAACCGGGACAAGCGTTATCAGTCGGGCGAAGTGCCTGCTGACGCGTTCAAGATCGCGCGCGTGAAGGAAATACTCGACCATGTCGAGCTGAATGTGGAGTTCTAGGTTGAAGATGAGAGAAGCGTATAAGAGGTTCAAGATGAATCACCGCCCAGTCGGCCGCTAACGAGCGGGAGGCTGGGCGGTTTTTTTCTAACTAGGATATAATAGATTCAAAACAGCAAATCGTGCAGGGAGGCAAATGATGAAACCACGGATTACGGTAATCACATTGGGCGTGGATGATTTGGAAAGATCGCTGGCATTCTACCGCGAGGGACTGGGACTGCCGACGCAAGGCATCATTGGCAAAGAGTTCGAGCATGGCGCCGTTGCTTTTTTTGATCTGCAGGCAGGCTTGAAGCTTGCCATCTGGAATCGTAAGGATCTCGCCCATGAGGCGAAGGTTCATCAGACCGCATCAAGTTCTACCGAGTTTACGATTGGCCACAATGTAGGCAGCAAAGAAGAAGTGGATCAGGTCATGGAGCAGGCCCGGAACGCTGGTGCCGTTATTACGGACCCGGCGCATGATGCTTTCTGGGGCGGATACTCCGGACACTTCCAGGACCCCGACGGCCATTTGTGGGAAGTCGTCTGGAATCCGCAGTGGGAGTTCACGGGATAGCGGGAATTTATCGTCTACATGCTCCATCAAGCAGGCCGCCAACCGGTTGTTACCGATGGCGGCTGTTTTGTTGTTCGCCGGCCTTCAAGCTGCCGCAAACCATGACAAAGGACTGCCAATCCTTGTTTTTACCCCGATTTTCACAGGCAGTTCAAGATCTGTCACTTACATGCAGTCCGGGATGCCGTTAAGATAAATGTTGAAAACGTTGCCAAACGATGCGGATTCGTCCAATAATCCGGCAGCGGGTTAAAAATAATTTGGGAGGTCTATATGAACATTTTCTCTGGCAAGGCTCTAGGCTTGACCATGCTGCTGGCACTTTCCCTGGGCGTTGTCGCAGGATGCGGCGGCACCGGTCAGAATGGGAACAAGGCGGCGCAAACGGATGAGGCTGCGAAAAAACTGAGCGTTCAATTTATGGTTCCGTCATACGCCGATGTTCCGGATATGAATGATGAATACTGGACGGAATTTCAGAAGAGCAGCCAAACCGAACTGGATGTGGAATGGGTTCCCTCCGGCGACTACAACACCAAATTTGATCTGGTGCTGGCTTCCGGCAATATTCCGGAGGTGATCGTAGCCACCAGCACGACCCGCCCGACGCTGCAGAATGCCATCAGTCAGGGAGCGTTCTGGGATTTGACGCCATTCCTGGGCGATTTCAGCAAGTATCCGAATTTGAAAAACAACAGCTATGAGGAAATATGGAATTATATGAAGACAGGCAGCGGCATTTTCGGGATACCGCGAAACCGACCGCAAATCGACATCAGCATCAAAATGCGGAAGGACTGGCTGGACAAGTTTAATTTGCCGGTTCCGACCACTCTGGAAGAATACGAGACCGCTTTGAAAACGATCGTAAACGGCGATCCCGACGGCAACGGGAAGAAGGATACGGTCGGACTCATCGGGCAGGGCTTCCTGCTGGCTGATGGCGACGGGAGCTTCCTGTCCGCCTTCGGAGGACTGGACCCCGTATATGACCAGGAAGGCGGGCTGATCAATAAACTGCTGACGCCCAATTACACGGACATGGTGGGCTATTTCCGCCAACTGTATGCGGACGGCATTCTGGCCAAGGATTTCTCGGCCATCAAGCAGACGCAGGCGGAAGAAATGTACACCACCGGCCGCGCCGCATCCTATGCCCGGAATATTTGGCGGGATTATACCTTCGAGCAGGAGGTCAAGAAGGTTCAGCCGCAGGCTGAAATCATCTCTCTGCCACCGATGAAAGGACCGGGAGGTACAAGCGTGCAGCTGTCCACGCCATTCTCCGGAGCCTTCTATATTTCCAAGAAAGTGCCTGAAGAGAAAGTGAAGCAGATACTGGACTTTTTCGAGAAGACGACCACGATGGAACAAACCGATTACAATTACTACGGCATCGAGGGCGTGGATTACACAATGGTAGACGGCCAGCAGCAGCTTACCGAGCTTGGGACCAGGCAGGTAACGGCGAACGGCACAGGCGCCATCTTCCCGCTTGCGTACAACAACAAGATGAAGGTTGTGAACCCGGCGGCCCCCAAAGCGTATAACGACGCAAAGATGAAATCTGTCGAGGAGTACGCCAATGTCGGCAAAATCGATCCGTTCTCGATCATCAATTCCGATACATGGACATCCGTCTGGACGAAGTATGAGTCCGAATGGCAGTCGATGGTTATTAAAGCCATCGTCGGACAAGTGTCCATGGATGAATACAAGGCTTACGTGGACAAGCTGAACGGCAGTCCCGACTTCAAGAAGTCATACCAGGAATTCGCGGCGGAGTACAAAGAGAAGTTCGGCAAGTAAAAGCGCAAACGTAAAGCTTGTAATTTCACGCTCTGCTCCCTATGATAATGAAAATAGAAATGGATTGGGAAAATGGGAGGATTTATGGCTAACTGGAGCAAATCTCTATTGAACTATTCAGGTATCGGCCGTCTGGCGAATCCGCGAAAGTATTTATACAAGCTGATCTGGCTGGGCTGCGTTTCCGTATGCATTCCCGTTATCTTGATCAGCATCGCCTACTATCAGTTCTCGATGAACCGGATGAACAGCTATATCCAGACCGAAAGCGGTTCGTCCCTGACGATCCTGAAGGACCGCGCCGAGAGAGTCCTGCAGGAAATCGAACAGGAGTCGCTCCAGTTAGCCAAGGATCCCGTCATTCAGACCGCCTTTGCAGGCCCGTCCGATGAGAATGGACTGCTGAATATCGAAATTTTGAAGAAAATCGCTTTGGCCAAAAATTCCAACAGCTTCATTAATGAAATCTTCCTGTACGACAGTGCGGGAGAACGGATTCTTTCCAATGAATATGGTCCCATCGCCAAGTCGGAATACAAATATAAAGATAATATAGACCGGCTGCTGGAAAGCAGGCATCCTGCCCAGTGGTCGCAGTTCAGCAGCAGACAGGGCTATATTACGTTTGCCAGAATGCTCCCGCTCATTGGAAACGGAGGACCTGCGGGGGTTCTGGGCTTCGAGATCGAGACCTCTGTTCTCAGCAAGTTTCTGGAAGCGGATACGGCTATTCTTACAGACGGCCAGGAGCTGATCGTCGTGAAGCTGCACGATCCGTTTGCCATCGATGGCCAGCCGGATGCCAGCAGGCTTCGCGAGACGGCCGGTTTAAAAGGCATTGACATCATCAAGGCATCGGATAAAAACGACGGTTTTTTTACAGCGGAGGGCATTGACGGCAAATCCGCGCAGTACCGGTATGTGAAAAATGTGTTCGGCCGAACTTATGTATCGGTCATCCCGGAACAAATCATTACCGATCAATTGAACTGGATCCGCAAAATGACGGTGCTTATTCTTGTCGTATTCGTAGGGATGGGAATCCTGTTGACCTATATCACCTCCAGGAGAGCCTACACGCCGATCGAACAGCTGATCAATCACAGCCGCTCTCTCAGCGCAGGCGGTATGAAGCATAAGGAGAACGAGCTGGATATCATCCGGGAGTCGCTGGATTATTTGAGCAAAGAAACAGGAAAGCTGGAATCGTATATGGAAACGATTGAGCCGTCCTTGCGGGAGAAGTTTCTCTATCAGCTGCTGGGCGGTGATTATACGAGAAATGAGACGCTTATACAGGATTGCGGTATTTATGGCATTGAGGTTGAATTCACGAATGTCGTCCTCATTGTCGAGGCTGAAAATATATACAAGGAAAAACGGTTTCTGCCGGAGGACCGGGGAATTATCGCCTTCTCCCTGGCCAATGTGATGCAGGAGGTTCTCCGCGATCTGGGCCATCAAGGCTACGCGGTTCCTTATCAGGGAAGAGGGGCGGCGCTTCTTCAATTCAAGCCGGATATGCCGCAGGATACGATGCTGGAGAGGACCAAGGAGTATGCCGCCGCTATAACGGAGGCGTTTACGAATTTTCTGTCCTTTGAGGTCACCGTCGGGATCGGGCGGTTCTATGCGCATGTGGCGGATGTTCCGGTTTCGTGCAAGGAAGCGGAAAATGCGCTTAATTACCGGATTTTTCAGGATTCGGAATCCATTCTGTTCATCGAAGATGTGGAACATGTCAAGAAACAGACTCATCTCAGTTATCCCAGAGAGCTGGAAGCGTCCATTGTGGAATCGCTGGACCAGGAGGATATCCCGGCTTCGATCCGGCATTTTCGGGCATTCACGGAAATTATGCAGAATTCCCAGTCATACGTGTATACGTATCAGAGCTATCATGTCCTGCTTTCGTCATTGATTGTGGCCCTGGAGAATCAGGGGGCGAACGCGGTCGACATGATGGAGCATAATTTGTTCGGACAGCTCAGAAGCAAGGCAACCTCCCAGGAAATTTGCGACTGGTTCGAAGAGACGCTCTTTCCCCTTTATATATGGTTAACCCGCAACGACAGGGAAACAGCGGGAGAAACGGCCATTCAGACAGTTTGCAGCTATATCAGGGAAAATTGCGGAAGAGACCTGTCCCTGGTGCATTGCGCCGAAATCGTAGGCGTCAGCCCGTCCTATTTAAGCCGGCTGTTCAAGAAGAAAATGGGCAAAAACTTCCTGGAATATGTCGCGGAGAACAAGATCAACGAAGCCAAGCGGCTGTTAAAGGATACGGACCGGAGCATCAGCGAGGTCGCGTTGGCAGTCGGATATTCCGAACGGAATTTTATCCGCATTTTTCAGCGTTATGTCCAGCTGACACCCGGCAATTTCAGAGCGCAGCACCGGTAGCTTGCGGAGGAAGTGCGGATATGGGCGGGACATGGGTGGACGCGAACGCGGCTGCCAAATTATTAGAAGACGGAGTGGAGGAACAGCAATGAAGATCAAAAGTATCGAGACCTTTACGACAAGACAGCTTTCTGTCGTCCGGGTTACTTCCCAGGATGGCCTTCAGGGATACGGGCAGATTGCCCCTTATCATGCCAATATATCGGCCCTTGTGCTGCACCAGCAGGTTGCGCCTCACGCACTCGGAGCGGATTGCAGCGAGATAGAAGCTTTGTCCGCGGCCATCATCCGCGAGGAGCATAAATTTCCCGGCTCTCACTTATGCCGGGCAGTAGGCGGTTTGGATACGGCATTATGGGATCTGAAGGGCAAGCGGGAGGGGAAAAGCGTATGCGAGCTGCTGGGCGGCAGACCCCGCAAGGTGGAGGTATACGGTTCGAGCATGAGGCGGGACATCTCTCCTGGGGAGGAGGCGGAACGGCTGAGGCGGCTTCAGGAAACGGAGGGCTTCCGCGCCTTCAAAATCCGCATCGCAAGCAATTTCGGTCACGACAAGGATGTATATCCGGGCCGCTCGGAGCAGGCCGTTCGCGCGGCGCGGGCGGCAGTCGGTGACGACACCCCGCTGTTTGTTGATGCGAACAGCGGGTTTACGCCGGGCAAGGCCATCGAGGCAGGGGATATGCTGGCGCAGTATGGGGTGTGTCACTTCGAGGAGCCCTGTCCCTATACGGAGCTGGAGTGGACGAAGCAGGTGGCGGACGCTCTTGATATACCGGTTACCGGCGGCGAACAGGATACCGATCTGGCGCAGTTCCGGCGGATGATCGCCATGCGGGCGGTGGACGTCGTCCAGCCGGACATCTGTTATGTCGGCGGCCTCAGCCGCGCGCTGGAAGTGGCCCGGATGGCGGAGTCCGCGGGCATGATCTGCATGCCGCATGCGGCTAATTTATCCATGCTTGCCGTGTTCACGCTTCATATGGTGGCAGCCATCCCCAATGCCGGAGATTATATGGAATACACGATCGAGCAGGATGCCTGGACGAAGGGCCTGTTTACGGAGCCGCTGGCCGTGTCGGACGGCAGGGTGCAGGTTCCAGAGGGACCGGGCTGGGGGATAACCGTTAATCCGCAGTGGATGGAGAAGGCGGAATACCGGATCAGTTCAAGCGGGGTGCTTTGATGCAAACTGCCGTCAAGAGTCAGCCTCGTCAGCCGCTTCTGTCCAGACTATGGGCCAGCCTGCTGCAGCACAAATGGATGTATGTGCTGGCGCTGCCGGGCATCCTGTATTTTATTCTGTTCAAATTCGTTCCTTTCTGGGGACTGCTGATCGCGTTCAAGGAGTACAACCCTTATAAGGGATTGTGGGGAAGTCCGTGGATCGGCTTCACGAATTTTACCGAGCTGTTCGCAAGCCAGATTTTCTACGATATGCTGCGGAACACATTTGCGATTAATATTTTCGGAATCATCTTTATGTTCCCTGTTCCTATCATACTGGCTATCATGCTGAATGAGGTCAGGCATGAGGTGTTCAAAAGGATCAATCAATCGATCGTTTACTTGCCTCATTTTCTGTCCTGGGTCGTAGTGGCCAGCATGACCTTCTTCATGCTCTCGACGGATGTGGGGATCGTGAACAAGATCATCTCCGGTATGGGCTTCGAAACGGTATCGTTCCTGTCCAATTCAAACTATTTCTGGGGGCTGATCACGCTTCAGAGCATGTGGAAGGAAGTAGGATGGGGCACCATTATCTTCCTGGCCGCCATTGCCGGCGTGGATCCCGGGCAGTACGAGGCAGCCGTTATGGACGGCGCCTCGCGCATGAAGCAAATCTGGCATATTACGATCCCGGCGATTCGTCCGACGATTATCATTTTGCTTATATTACGGCTCGGCCATATGGCGGATGTCGGATTCGAGCAGGTGCTGCTCATGAACAACCCGCTCGTCACCTCCGTTTCCCAGGTATTCGACACCTATGCGTATACGATCGGGATTCTCGGAGGGAAGATCAGCGTAGGCGTAACTGTAGGGATGTTTAAAGGCGTTGTAGGCTTGATCCTTGTCCTGCTGTCGAATTATACGGTGAAGAAGCTGGGCCAAGAGGGCATTTATTAAGGGGGGACCAACTTTGAGTTTCGTAGCTTCCAAAAGATTGACTCTATTCGATTATGTGAATTACTCGCTGCTCGCGATCATGTCGATTATTTGCGTCTTTCCGTTTATTTATGTGTTCAGCGTTTCCTTCACCGATCCGAAGGTCTATGTGCCGCTGCAATTTTACTTGTTCCCGGAAAAATGGTCTTTGTCGGCGTACCGGTACATTCTGTCGACCAACAGCTTTATGAACGCTTTGAAAAGCACCGTGTTCGTGACGGGTATCGGAACCGTGCTGAGCGTTATCGTGTCGTTCACATTTGCCTATGTCCTCACCAAGAAAGCCGTGCCCGGCCGGAATGTGATGCTCGGAGGCGTTATTTTTACGCTGGTATTCAATGCCGGGATTTTGCCCAACTATTTGCTGATCAAGGATCTTGGACTGCTCAATTCGCACTGGTCCCTGATATTGTCCGGCCTGACCAACGCCTGGAGCCTGATCGTGATTAAAAGCTTTCTGGATACGCTCCCCTCGGAACTTGAGGATGCCGCCCGCATCGACGGCTGCTCCGATATCGGCGTCTTCTGGCGGATTATTGTCCCGCTGTCCATGCCGGCTGTCGCCGCTTTCACCTTATTCTTCGCAGTCGCTTACTGGAATACGTACTTCAATGCGCTGATCTATTTGACCGATGCCAAGAAATGGACGCTGCAGGTGCTGATCAAATCGCTTGTTATCGATTCGGATTCCAACGGCGTAGGCGGGTCCGGCGGGTCCGACGACCGGGTTATTCCGCAGGAAACGATCCGTATGGCGTCCATTGTGCTGGCCATGGTGCCTATTCTGCTGGTCTATCCGTTTCTGCAGAAGCATTTTGCCAAAGGCGTTATGCTGGGGTCCGTGAAGGGCTAGAATAATTGATTAACCCGAATAGAGAAGGTAGTTGGATGTTATGCGACGAAAAAATCATGAATTTAAATAGGTATAAGTGCAATTAACTAATAAGCCGGGACCCTCCATTGGGAGCTTCCCGGCTTATATTTGTTTCTGATCAGCCTTGAAGGCTGCCGGAGATTTTATTGCGTGTCTTTTGATTGACCATATCCGCTGCCTTTATTATCGCCTTGGCTGTTTCCTTCATTTTGATCCTGACTTTGCTTGTCACCATGCCCATGGCTGCCTTCTCCGCCTTGGCCATAATCCTTGCTTTTGGTATCTTCTTTGGTTTTTTCTTCTACTTGGCCCTTGTCTTCTTGAATATTGTCTTCTTGAATATTGTCATCTTGAATTTTGTTGTCTTTTTCCTTGGTTTTCTCTTGAATTTTTTGCCCTTGATCTTCTTGTTTTATTTCTAATTTTCCTTGGCCCCGATCTTGTCCCTGGCCGGAGTTTTGACCTTGGCCACCGCCAATACCATCGCCTTGGCCTTGACCACCGCCGATGCCGCCGCCTTGGCCTTGACCACCGCCGATGCCGCCGCCTTGGCCTTGACCACCGCCGATGCCGCCGCCTTGACCTTGACCACCGCCAATACCGCCGCCGTGGTCTTGACCACCGCCAATACCGCCGCCTTGACCTTGACCACCGCCGATGCCGCCGCCTTGACCTTGACCACCGCCGATGCCACCGCCTTGGCCTTGACCACCGCCAATACCGCCGCCTTGACCTTGACCACCGCCGATGCCACCGCCTTGGCCTTGACCACCGCCAATACCGCCGCCGTGGTCTTGACCACCGCCAATGCCGCCGCCGTGGCCTTGACCACCACCGATGCCGCCGCCGTGGTCTTGACCACCGCCGATGACGCCATTTTTGCCGCCGCGAATACCTTGCTCGCGTATTTTTCCATTACCTTTACTTTGCGTATGCATTTGGGTTCCGGTCTTCTTGCTTGCGTACACATAGATCAACGACTTGAGCGTCCTTTTGTCCACTGAGCCAGTCGCCGGAAGTCCATGTTTCTTCTGATAATATTTGACGCCGATGACAGTCAGAGCATTGTAATTCCCATCGATTGGGCCAGCGTAACTGCCAAGTGATTTCAGCATCCCCTGAATGACGTATACATCCGGACCCTTCGCCCCTTTACCGATCGCCGAGCTGACATCCGGAAAGCCAGTCATCAGCGCTATTACTAACAGGGCGGATCCGAGAAGCTTTGCTGCCGATTTGAGGAGCTTTCCTCTTAAGCGAGGATATTGATTGTCCACCATTTTAATGAGACACCGTCCTTTGAATATAAGTTTATTTTTACCACGCCCTTACTATCCCATTATTTCATCCACATTATGCTTTATCTGGGCTGGTCAGATTCCCGGTTTATACTCAAAAACAATCCTTTCCCAACCCTGCCGGTGAAACAAATAATCTGTTGAAATTACAATGATTCCAAATTAAGTCAAGCTTGGAATTAATTTTACGAATCATTCGAATCCAGGAAAGCATTGAATATACCCAGAAAATTACATATATTGAAAACGCTGATGGTTCAGAATAAGAAGGTGCTGGATATCGGCTGCGGTCACGGCGACTTCACCATCCAATTGGGCCCGGTTGTGAAGCAAATTGTAGGTTTGGATATCACACGCGACTTTATTGAAGCGGGCAGAAGCCGCAATCTGGCTAACGTATCTTTTGTTACGGCCAATACGAAGCAAAGGCTTCCGTTTGAAACGGAAGCCTTTGATTGTACTTACAATCGCAAAGGTCCGACCTCCGCCTATGCAGACTTAAAAAGAATCTTAAAAAAAGGCGGGCATATCCTTGGTCTGCATCCCGGGGATCGCATGTCTCCAGAATTGCCGCGGCTTTTCCCCAAAGCTGCCAACAACGGTGGATCACTTCATCGTTCGTGCTGCCGTTTGATTGATAGATGGGCGGCATTTATGTGCTGCAAGACAAAAAGAAGAGAGCACCTGCTGCCAGATGCCCTCTTCATTCAAAGATTCCAGTACTCAACCACCCTTACATACTCAACTGCCCCCGCCGAATATCATGCATATGGGGGCTCCCACATCTTCTTCCTCCACCCGATCGTGTCCCCGATCACCTGCAGCCGTTCATCCAGCATGACATCCATACCGAAAGGAAGATCATGCCCGTGCCGGAAACGGACATCGCGCAGCTCAACCTTGTATCCGTCCTGAAGCTTCTGACAGGAGATATGAACGCGATGCGTGAACCGGAGAAATGTTCGGACCCCGTCGCTGCCCATGACCGCTTGAATGATATCGTTTTGCTCCCCTTTTTCGAAGATCGCTTCTTCCTTCAAAGTCAATCCGCGGATCGAGCCCGTGATATAGGCCTGCCCGGTTTCATGAACATACTTCCACTCGTGGGGAAGCCCCCGCGGAATCAGGAAGGAATAGCCGGCAGTTCCGTAACGCCGGCGGACAAGCTGCAGCATGAAGCGGCCAATCAGGAGGCGGCAGCCGATGAAGAGAAAGGTTAAAGCATAGACAAGCGGAAAGACAGCCGCTGCCCCGAAGACGTCGAACACCCACAGGAGCAGCCCCGCTGCGTGAAGAGAGAACAGAATCGGATCAAAGATCGGGATGATATCCGCATGGAACCACCTCCGCGAAACCGGTCTGAAGCACTGCACGCCGTAGGCATTAAATAAATCGAGGAAGACATGAAACATTACTCCGGCCATCGTCCATAGAAATATCGGGAGCAGATAGGCCCAGGCGTGGAAAGCGAGGGCGATCAGTGGGGCGAGGACAAGCGGCCACCCCGCAAGCATGGGAAGCGAATGGCTGAAGCCCCGATGATGCTGCAGGTATGATTTGTACCCGCGAATACGGATGACCGTATCGAAATCCGGAGCGTTCGAGCCGATGATTGTTGCCGCGAATAACCCGTAGACGGCGGTCGAATGACTGATGAGAGCGGGATCGGCAAGAGAGATTGCAAGTCCTCCCAACGTGGCGCCAATCAGAAGATGAGTTCCGGTATCCATATCCCATAACCTCCTACTGAATCTTGGATGTGAACAAGCGTCGTGCCGATGTGTGTCAGCTTCAGGCAATTTCGTCTTCTTCCGTGACAGACGTCAGGATTTGACTTGCGGCGGCCAATTGATTATTCTCCGTTTCGGCGATCTGCAGGCAGCGCGTATAGATGGCCTCCATCGCCTGGTCCCAGGTGCGCGTCAGCGCGTAGGCCCTGGCTCTTACGCCGAACTCCCGCCATTTGACCGGATGCTCGAACCAGTCGGTCAAGGCCGCGAGGAAGCTCTCCGCATTTCTGGCTTGTGCATGCATTCCGGTCTTCCCGTGCTGTACAATCTCGGTCACACCTCCGCTATTGGCGACAATAGCGGGAAGCCCCGACGCCGAAGCCTCCAGCACGACGTTGCCGAATGTTTCGGTCGAGGACGGGAACACGAACAAATCCGAGGATGCGTATAGTTCCGCCAGGGCCTCTCCGCTCTGATAGCCGGCGAACGTTACATTCTGCGGCACTTCCTGCCGGGCCTGCTCCATCATCGGGCCGTCGCCGACAATCAGCAGATGGACTTGGTTGCGGATCGCATCCGGCAGCCGGTGCATCAGCTGGAAGAGGATATCCATATCCTTCTCCGGCGCCAGACGGCCGACGAACAGCAGCAGATACCGCTCCTTGATCCCGTAAATTTCCCGGATACGCTGCGAACGCTTCGCGGGTGTAAACAATTTGCAGTCGACTCCCCGAGTCCACAAGGCGAGATTGCTCAGCCCTTTGGCTTCCAGCAGGCTTATCGTCTCCAGCGAAGGCGCGAAGATGGCGCGGCAGGAACGGTGGAACCATTTGATATACGGCCAATAGCATGACCGGGCAAAAGGAAAGCGGTAGGATTCGAGGTAGCGGTCGAAATGGGTATGGTAAGAGGCTACGACAGGGATGTGCAGCTTTTGGGCGGCGGAAAGACCGGCGAGTCCGACATTGAACGGGGTAGCGATATGGACAAGATCAGGCTTGAAGCGGGAAAGCTGCTGCCGGATGCGCAGCAAATTGGGAATGGCGAACCGGTATTCGGGATAGAGCAGGAGAGGGAGGCTGGCGAGCCTGCATACCTGATCTTCATAAGAGGGATCCGGTTCGGTCGGTACAAACAGCTTGCACTCGACTCCCCGGTCGGATAGATAATCTGTCCAGCGTTTCAAAGTAAGAGCAACGCCATTGATCTGCGGAATAAAAGTGTCTGAAAACACGGCAATTCGCATGGGCCCACTCCTCCTTACGGATGATATCTTCACAGTAGTTCATGATTATTAGCGCTGATGCATGGTTGGGTAAAGAAATCATGAAGTTATGAAGAAGGAATCAGCCGGCGCGGCCGTAGCTTTTCAAATCCGTCATATTATGAAATAAATCGCCAGATCCTTGATGCTGCACAGGGCAGCTTTTCTTTATAGTGGAAGTGACGGCAGGGTGAGGCTGCTCCAAGACTAATGGGAGAAAGAAGGAGAACATATGAGTTCGGATAAAATCATCTATGTGAAGGATTATACCTCGCCATCCGGTCAGGACAGCGCGGATGGAATTCGGGAGGCGATTCGGGCAGCACTGGAGGCTGAAGCAGGATTAATCGTATTTGAGGCGGGGACATACAGGCTCACCTCGGTTGAGGTTGTCCAGACCGAAGGGATGGTGCATGATGCGGGGAGCGGCCATCAGTTGTGGAAGGATACCCATATTTCGATAAGCGGCGCGAAAGGCTTGACGCTGCAGGGAGCGATAGGCGATAACGGCGAGCCGGCTACCGTGCTGGCGGGTTACAATGACGGGAGTGTCAACGGTTATCTGCCGTCGATCCTGTGGTGCGAGGACAATGAAGCCCTCAGCCTGCGTCATTTGGCCTTTACGCGGGAGCCTGAATTTGCTTCTGCGGGAATCGTCACAAGCCGTTCGGAATCCTCCATTACGGTTGAGGTGTTCGCCGGGAATCCCTGCCATGAGGGGATGGGCACCTACTGCATGAACCGCCTGGATCCTTTGACCGGCGCGTTGACCGGAGAGAGCGTCACCTATGGCGGCGGGGCCGACGCGGATTGGGAGCAGGTCGGCAAGCGGAGTTTTGTCTTGAACAGCCAATCGGTTGCCTCCAAAGTGCAGCTTGGCGAGCATTTGTCATGGCATCAAGGCGCCCGGACGGATTTCCAGATTTACTTCGCCCGATGCGACAGTCTGGAGCTCAGCCGGCTTCGCATTAAGAATGCGAACGGCTTCGCCATGTTGACGGAAAGCTGCCGGCATATACGCGCCGACGGTGTCGTCTTCAAGCCTGACGGGAACCGCTTGTTCACAGCACCGCGCGATGCCTGGAAGCTGTTCAAGTGCAGCGGCCATATCGAGATTAACCGGATGTATGTGGAAGGCGTCAGAATGGACGGGCAGAATATTCAGAGCAATTGGCTGTTTCTGGAGCGCAAGCTGTCTCCGCTGGAAGCTGTTTTCTTCTGCAAGTACACGTATGCGCCGCTGCAGATTGGCAGTCATATTGAATTTTATGATGGCGCGCATATGGAACGAGGGTTGATTGAGGAATGGTCGCTGGAGGAGAAGACCGAAGGAGGCCATATCTATCGTATACGATTGCAGATGGAGATTCCCGCATTCGCGCTCGAAGGCATGCTGTGCGCGGCAGACTGCTGGGAGGCTGACAGCTACACATGCACCGACTCGGAATTTGTCAATATCGCCGGAGCAGGCCATCTGGTGAGGAACGACCATGTTACGATCCAGCGCTGTACATACCGCAATACAATGAATCCGGGTATTCTTCTGGGGGCGGAGCTTCCAACCCATGCCGAGGGAGGCCATGCGACGCATATCCGTATAGAGGACTGCGTATTCGACCACTGCGGCTTCTATCCGCGTTATGGCGCAGAAGGGTGCATCGGCATCAAATCCTCCGGCTTCGATGGACCGTATAACCGGCATATTGCGATTAGCGGCAATGTATTCCGAAATTCGGCGATTGGCATTCACGCGGTCGATGCGGATGAAGTTTCGGTGAGCCGCAACCTCTTCGAGGGTGTGGAGAGGCCGCTGGTGACCCAACCGGGAGTTACGGGAAAGGTAGAATTTGACGGCTAGACGACAGATGTACGATGCTGCTCACAGCTTTTGCAGCCATAGAGTCAGGCTCCTGAGCAGCTGAAGAACGAACCGCCCGGGCGGCGCTTGAGGAGTTGTTTTCCATGCCTCCCGCGCTGCTTTTTCCACATCGTCTCTGATTTGATTCATTCTCGTTTCATATTCATACAGGTTGTTCATTTGCTTCATCCCCTTTGATTTTTATTATAGCTGGATAAAGATGAATAAAAATTGTAAAGTATTAATTATATATTTCATCTTTTATTCAGGGCAGGTGACAGGGCATGATTCTGCAGCAGCAGTATTTGAAAATAAGACAATTGCATCTGAACGAAATGCGGGGAACGAGCTTCGAAATCACCCTGCAGGAGCTGACAGATGTATTGGAATGCTCCGGGCGCAACGTGAATTTGATTCTGCGTAAAATGGAAGAGCAGCAGTGGATTGAGTGGGTTGCGGGGAGGGGGCGCGGCAATCGCTCGCAAATGACCTTCCTCGTCTCCCAGGAGTCGATCGTTCTGCAAATCGCGCAGCAGTATGTGGAAAAAGGGGATCTTAAACAAGCGTTTGCTTTTCTTGATGAATACGCTCACTTGCCCTTTGTTAAAGAGCAGTTCATGTACTGGCTCGATACCCATTTTGGCTACCGGACGGAAACAAAGAATATGGATGTTATGGAAACGCTGCGGATTCCATACGATAGAACGATTCAGTATATCGACCCGATTTTTATGCTCTATGCGGTGGAGTCGCATTTGGTCAAGCATGTCTTTGATTGCCTGGTCCGGTACGATTCGCTTCAGGAACGCATTGAGCCTCATATCGCGCATTATTGGAGGAAGAATGAACAAGGTACGGAATGGATATTTTATATCCGTAAAGGGATTTATTTTCATCATGGCCGGGAGCTTACTGCCCATGACGTGAAGTTTACGCTGGAACGGTTGAATGACGATGAGATCAAGGCCCCCTTCCGCTGGCTGGTCTCCGATATTTCCCGGGTTGAAGTGGTCAATAACTATGTCCTGCGGATCTTTCTGACCAGAACCAATCACTTGTTCCTGCGGAATTTAAGCTTTGACCCCACCTCCATTGTTCCGCGGGATGCCGTTCAGGACCTGGGCAGACAATTCACGAGATTGCCGGTAGGCACGGGACCTTTCAAGCTGGTGAAAAATGACGATAATATGATTGTGCTTGAGGCCTACCAGCAATATTTTGACAAGCGCGCCCATCTGGACCGGGTAGAGATATGGCGGACGCCGGAGCGGAATATGAGCAGCGGGAAGCGCGATACGGATTCCTATCAGATGCGCAATTATCTTTGCGGCGAGCTGGGGATGCAGACCCCGTCCGCATGGCTGGAGGTTGAGACCAGCGCGGTCTCCTGCCATTATATTTCCTTTAATTTATCCAAGGAGGGTCCGCAGCAGAATCCGTTATTCCGCAGGGCTTTGTTTCATGGATTGAATCGCAGGAGGCTGCTGGAAATTATGGTTTCAACAGATGCCAAAGCCGTGGAAAGCTTCTTTCCAGATCCTGAGATTACCGGTTATGAAGCTGCTTATGACCCTGAGTTAGCCCGAAAGCTGTTGGCGGATAGCGGCTACAAGGAAGAAAAGGTAACGGTATATGCAGCATTATCCAATGAAAGCACACAATGGTTTATAGAGGAATGCGGGATTCTGGGTGTTGAGTTGGATGTTATTGAACCGCCCAAGAATAGCATGGTGAAGGATGCTGGAATCAAGCAGGAGGATTTGACCATCGGTTCGATCGTAACGGAGGATGAATCGGCATTTTCGATGATTGAGTTATTTCTGTCCGGGAACAGCTGCTTCCATAAAAACCTGCGTCCGGGGAACTTGCAGCAGATCGAGGGTATTGTCCAACGAGTGTACGAGGAATCTTCGCCTGCCAAACGTTACGAGATCTCCAAAGAGCTGGAGCAGATGCTCAAGCTGGATGATGCCGTACTCTATTTGTATCATCGTCCGCTCAAAACACAGGTACATCCATCCCTGAAAGGGGTTCATCTCAACTCGATAGGCTGGGTGGACTTCAGAAGAGTGTGGTTTGAGACGAAGGACAAATAAGTGAAAATAGCAATTCAGAAGAAATCCTGCCTACCCCTTTATGCTACTATGGGTTTATCCAAAATTTGAGAAGGTGGGATAAATCATGACTACCAGCATTTCAAAAGGACGGCTTTGGACGGCGCGAATCATGAGCGGGGTAACGATAATATTTATGCTGTTCGACAGTATCCTTAAATTGTTCAAGCCCGCCCAGGTTGTGGAAGGCACAGTCACGCTGGGATATGCCGAGCATCATATTATGGTTATTGGAATACTCGGGCTGCTTTCTACTATTTTGTATGCCGTTCCACGCACGTCATTCCTGGGCGCACTGCTGCTGACCGGATACTATGGCGGAGTGCTTGCTACGCAAATTCGGATGGACGCCCCGCTTTTCAGTACGATTCTCTTTCTTTCCGGTCTACCTCGCTGTATTGACCTGGGGAGGAGTTTGGTTGAGCAATGATAAAGTGCGTCAGCTCATGCCGTTTACGGACAGAGGGCTGGATAGATAGGTAGTCTCATCGTAATTGATAACATGATAGCCGATGCACGCAAGGACCGTCCGGGCAGCCGGACGGTCTTTTCAGCGCGGATTCATAATCGGATGAAAGACCGGAGGAATCGCGGCGCGGACATTCATCTAAATTGCTCACATGCACAGACTATTCTTATCGATGCGGAATATGCTAAAACGACAAAGCTCTCAAATACAATAGGAGGTTTTAGTATGATGTATACTATTGATCTGGCTCTCTGGAACATCACTACTGGACTACCATCTAAGCCTTACGTGACGGCCGACTACAACAGAGCGAATGACAATGTGAATGGATTCACAAACGCTATCGCATGGGCAGCGGATCAGGGATATAGCTACATTATCGTTCCTAAGGGCGAGTATGCTTTATGTTACCCTAATTCAATCAAGATCACCGACAGCTATATTACTGTCGATCTCAACGGTTCTACCTTCAAGGAAATATACGATTCCGAGGCGCAGTCTCCCTACGACACTGCAGATCGAAGTGTGCTGCGTGATTACTATGCCTTCCCAAGCAATCAAGTACCTGGCGTTGCTTTTAAAATCGAAGAGTGCACACATACGAGTCTCATTAAAGGGATTATTATTGGAGATAAAGCCGACCGGTCATTTGCCGTTCCTAATGAAGAACGGAAAAATGAATGGACAAACGGCATACAGATCGGCAAAGGGGCCAGCTATATCAGCGTAGGTAAAAATACGATCAGCTACTTTATGGCCGACGGGATATCGTTCATTAATTCCGGCGTAGCAGAGATGGTAGAATTTGCACTAGGCTTGTCTGTAAGCGATATCAACCCCAATACCGGCGCGCTTATGGCTTCAACTACAAACATGGTCAGCAAGCTTCTGACTATACCTGCACATAAACCGCCACATCAGGCATTTCTTATTGCAGGGTTTGGATATACCCGTGCAACTGCGATCAATGCAAAAGAGGTTGGTGTCTATTACTACAATGCTGCTGGTGCCTTCATCCGCGGTTTCAGCAACCAAAAGATATACAAACCGATCACAATCGTACCTGGCGCTGCGATGTTTCGTTTCGTATTCTACAACGAAACGAATATAACCAAGGATATGCAGATCCATCTGAAATTCGGTTTGACGCCGCATCATTGTACGGTTGAGGACAATGAAATCTTTGGCTGCCATAGAGGAGGCATTACGCCGGGCGGCAACGATCTGATTATTCAAAACAACATCCTTCACGATATCGGCGTCGAGTATCTGGACGGCAAGCCTATATTTAACGATCCAACCAGATACTGCATCAATCAGGAGGATTCGTTTGGCGACAATACGCTCATCCGCAACAACATTATGTATAACTGCTTTCATGGCATCTTGTGCGGCGCCTACTTTCCAACGATAGAAAACAACCGGTTCTATAACTGCCTGGGTACAGCTATCAATCTGTACATCCTGAAAAAAGCAGTCGTAACCGGCAACTTCATTTACAAATGCGGCACTTCCCTTGGGCTTATGACTGCGGTTTTCCAAAATGCGCATGTAACCTACAGAGACAATACAATCGTCGGCGGCAATCTGCTGCTAAACAATGGCGTTGGTTACCATATCACAGCCGAGGGCAATACATTCGAGGACGTAATCAACCTCGCTTACCCTGACGATGACAGATGCGTATTCAGGGGCAACCACTTCAGGTGGAGCGATACTTTCTCCGGCGCACCCATGATCACAATTAACCATATTGAAGATTGCACGATGGAAGTAAAAGGCGCCAGAAAACTGATTACGCTCAAGGCCTATGAAATAAATCGTCTGGACGCCAAAAATACAACGATTCGGGTAAATACCCGTAACCAGCTGACTGTCAATGAAAATGTGAATTTCTATAACAGTACGTTTGAATCCTGCCAGATTGACAATCTTCTGTACGCAATGAAAGAACGGAAAGTAAATATTTACAAAAGCAAACTTACCGATACGATTGTGTTTATCGGAAATACCAATACAAATGGTCAGTACCCATACACCGGCCTGAAGGACTGTATGGTCATTCTAAATACGCTGACCTGGCTTGTGCAAACCAGTTTCAATACATCGAAAGGCACCGTACAAATTGAAGACAGCCAACTTGCGATCAATAATGCCGGCTTCATGTATTTGATCAAGAACGATTTGACCGCCGGGCTGCCGCCGCTCTTCACCTTTGCTTTGAAAAGAAGCCGCATCATCTATACCGGTCCTTCGAAATTGACGCTTGGTTTCTACAACAGCAAGGGCATAATTAAATCCTTCATCTCTGCACGAAATATATTCAGCAACATCACTTTGCCTGCAAGAGAGAATGTGTATGTTGGATACGATCCGGATAAGGAAAGAGATACCGTACCGACGTATGGCATTTTCTTTACGGGCCAAGTCATCCGAAATGCGTATCCGGCTGCCGGTGAACCTGAATATTGGCTGTGCTTATCCAGAGCGGGTACGCCTGATGATTTGCCAAGGACCGCTAATAATATTCTATGGACTGCTGCCACAGTCAAAGCGCTTGGCGATCAAGTAAATGCAGGAGGCCGCGTTTATACCGTTACGACTCCAGGTACGACCGGCGCTGCGGCTCCAGCCTGGCCAACAGTTGAAGGAAACACAGTTGCAGATGGCACTGTGGTTTGGACTGACAGCGGCTACCTTGCCGCTTTTGCTGCTGTGGGTAAAATTTAAAATAATATTTGACGGATGCATCAATGAAAAAAAACGCAACGAGCGACAGAATCAGTCGTCTCATTGCGCTTATTTAAAGAAGCTGCAGATTCATGCAAGGCCTGGAGAATCAGGGGCTGCATGCCGGACTTATTTCCTCAAATGCCCGCTTTCGTCAAACGCCAGTTCATAGCCCTCCGTTAAAATCTCAATATCCGGATGGTTCCGCGCTTCTTCCAGCAGCGTTTCGGATATCTCGATCTCCCCCAGATGCAGCGTATCTTGAATGCGCACCATTCTGCAGGCGGTATAATCCAAAATATTGCATGTCTTGACAGCCGCTTTGATAGCGTCCCTGTCATTAGGCAGGGTGGTTGCTATCTTAGTTGGGGCGCAAACGGTTGAAGTCAGGCCATTCGCATAGGTGACTGGCCAGTCGGCTTGCTCGACCAGGCGCGAAGTTGTAAAGTCCGCTGTCCCGACACCGTTGGCGTTCCCTTTCGTTTCGGGCGTCAAATCAAGGACGACCATCTTGCTTACCTCAGGCCCGCCATGCGCATAGGGCGTAGGGTATCTGCCTGTAATATTAGGATCCATGCCGTCACCGCTTATATTTTTGCCGATATAATCGATGACGAGCACATCCAGCTGCGAAAACAGGATCTTTGGAAGCCTTTGCTTCGCCTCAACGAGGAGAGCCGGCTCCAACGCTTCAATCTGATCCGCCGCAAGCACCTCGATCCGGCATGTTTCATCGTAGGCATTCTCGATCAGGGCCACTCCGAACAAAATCGGCAATTTGTCCATCATAAGCTTCGCCATTTTCGGAACATTCTCCGCCATATACGCAAAGCCCAACTGGTGGCAGGCTTCCGCCCCCTTCTGCTTCCCTAAACCGATGGAGATCATCTTCATGATTCCGCTTTCAAACGGTCCGCGAAAAGCGGTATGCGGTTTCACTCTGTTCATCACCACGATGGCATCCGCTTCGGACGCGATTTTATCTACATAAACAGGCAATCCATTCTCCAGCTCATCCAGCTGAACGACCTCCATCGAAGAAAGGATCGGCGCTCCGACGGACAATTCTGTGATGCCGAGGTATTTTAAAACGTCCTTCTGCCCTTCAGCTGTGGCTCCGCCATGACTGCCCATGCAAGGTACGATAAAAGGATGCGCATGCCGTGCTTTTATCGCTTCTATCATTGTTTTGGTGAACGCGGCGATATTTGCAACCCCTCGGCTTCCTACAGCGACGGCTACTCTTTGTCCGGGCTGAATTTGGTTCATTGCAGGACAGGCATCAAGCTTTCGGAGCAGTTCCCCGGCAGGATCATCGAGCTTCGTTCCGTCAAATCTTTGCCGTATTCGAACCATCTTTGGAATCGGGATCGGCTCAAGCAGTTGACTGAGTATATTCATTTTGAAGTCTCCTTTTCTTTTATTGCGTCTATACTCCAGTTTATCCGCTTTGTCATTCCGGGGCAATCGGAATAAACAAATTTAGAGTGGCTGCTGCACCCGGCATCATGTGATCGTTTATTGGAAAAAAACAGGAAATCAAGTTATTTGCAAGAATATATACATAAGTATGCACAAATTTTTTTGATCAATTGAAGGAGGGTTACAATGATTCTCGAAACCAGGAGATTGATTATAAGAGAATTTAAGCCCGAGGATTTGGAAGATATACATGCCTATGCATCGAACCCGTTAGTAGTCAAGCATATGATATGGGGACCCAACTCAAAAGACGATACACAAAGCTATCTGAATACGGTAATGGAAATGCAAGAGCAAATGCCCCGCCTTGACTTTGAAGCAGCGGCAGTCTTGAAAGAAACAAGGCAGCTGATCGGCGGCTGCGGCATCCACCTGTCCAGTCCATCACAAGGGGAGATAGGATATTGTTTTAATCCGCTCTTCTGGGGAAACGGCTTCGCAACAGAAGCTGCTGACGCTCTGCTTGGATTTGGTTTTCGCGAGCTTGGTCTCCATCGGATATTCGCGACTTGCCGTCCGGATAACATTGGGTCCGCCAAAGTGATGCAAAAAATAGGGATGACATACGAAGGGCATATCAGGGAGCATATGCGGCATAAAGGGAAATGGCATGACTCCCATCAATATTCTATTTTAGAAAATGAATATGTTGGTGGAGGGGATTGTTGAACATTTTGAAGCAGAGAATTTTCCGTTCGATGGCAATGGGGACTTTTCTTGCCGCAATTATCCTGTTTCTAGTGGATGGATTGTTTATAGATTATCATCAGTGCTATGACGGTTTGGGAATATTCTCAACGTTCATATTCCCGTTAATCGGGATTGTTTGTGCGGGGATTGCTTATAAAAAAACAGACTCTGCCCTGGATATGACTTTGATAGGCCTTAATATTTTTGCTTTCTTGAGCTTCTTTTTAATGATGTTTTTTGGCATGTTATTCTTCGGTCCGTAGGATTGCCTTGTAGGGTGCTCGCTTGCCAAAATCCCTGATAAGAGCCACGCCTCGCAGTAGAGTCGCGGCTCTGGCAGCTTACTTCGTCGTATTCAGATCATACCGTTCTCCGGGCGCGAGTATGTGGAATCTGCTCTCCGAACGGGTAATGCCGCAAGACAGCCTGGCCGGATCGCCGTTGAACGGCAGCGCCTCAGGCGCGTCATATGTACCGTAGTGATGCGCGATAAGATCGGCGTCGCCAAGATGGTTGGCCAATTTAACGGCATTGTCAATTCCGAAGTGATACGGATCATTCGATACATCCAGCAGCAGGAGGTCGACTCCGCTCGTCTCCAGATGCTCGGGGAGTAGACGGCTATCTCCCGTGTACCAGATAACCCCGTCCGGACTGCTGATCAAGAAGCCGCAGCAGTCCTCCGGCCCGTACGGAGGACCGAACTTTGCCGGATCGGAAATTTGCCAGGCATGGTCGGCCCGCGTGAGGGCGATTTCAACATTTCCGACCCGGAAGGTCTCGCCGATACGGAAAGCCCGGGATTGATCGGCCGGCACTCCGAGCCGCGCAAGCTCCCGCACAACGATGGCGGGGCCACCGTACATGCCGCCTGTTCGAATCAGAGCCGCGGCTGTATCCGGCGCCAGGTGATCATTATCCATATGCGAATAGAGCACAGCATCCAGATGCGGAACATCCGCCGCCACAATCGGCAGAGGCACCAGCATCCGGTAGCCTAGCTCATTCACGTTAGGGGAGCCGTCCTTCATCGTAATGACGGGGTCAATCATAATCAGCGTTCCGCGGGCGTTGATCAGGAATCCGGCTCCGGACAGCCACCAAATCGAGGTGCGGTTGGATGCGGTAAAGTCCTCAGCCGTGATCATTCTGGTATAGGGTGCAATGACTTGGGAGGCGGACGGTTCCTGCGGCATTTCCTGGGACATGAGAATCATCTCCTTATAAAATTCGAATAGGGGATCGACTTAACCTGGACCGGATGGATGGTTAACTTGGCAAGCAGACAGGATTCGCCGCTCTCCTTATATTCCCATACGAATCCGGGGACGGCAATTACATAGCGGAAAATGTTGAAATCCATGTGACCTCATTCTAAGCTAATATAGAGGATGAACTGCGGGCCATAAAAAAGCTTGTTCTCTCCCTTATCTGACCAGGCATTGAAGAGGAGTGGTATTGCCATGACCAAAGTATATGGTTGTCCGGTAGAAGTGACATTAGATGTATTGGGTGGCAAATGGAAGACAGTCATCCTGCGGTATCTTTCCAACCGGGCTTTACGCTACAGTCAGCTCCAACAGCGGATGCCGAATATTACACAGCGGATGCTGACCCTTCAATTGAAGGAGCTGGAGGAGGACGGCTTGATTCAGAGGGTCGTATTTGAGGAGCGGATTAAAAGGGTCGAGTATTCTCTCACCGAGTACGGCAAAAGTGTTGAGCCGATTCTTGAGCTTATGTGCGAATGGGGCAAACAGCGTATGCGTGAATTCAACCTGCAAGTGAGGACAATGGGGACGTCCGGCGGATAGTCCGCAGCCCAGGCAGCATTCAACGAACAAAAATGTGCCGTATTGTATGTTTGGGACCTGCTCTTTTATAATTCTGGATGTGGATATGCACTTTTCTGATCTGCGACAGGCAATACAGATCATTAAACGCGGCCAGAACAAATAATATGAAGGTGGGATACCCATGGTAGTGGAAATCATCCGGTATGACATAGCGCCCGAATCCGCTCGGCATTTCATAACAGCTTATACAGAGGCCGGGACGTATTTAAACCGCTCTCCGCATTGTTTGTCCTATGAAATAATAAACGGCGTTGAAGAACCTAATCATTTCATTATCCGAATTGAATGGGAATCGCTGGAGGGGCATATGCAAGGATTTCGCAGGAGTCCGGAATTTCAGCATTTTTTTGCATTAGTTAAACCCTTCTTCAACGCGATCCTGGAGATGAAGCATTATAGCGTTATCGCAGCAAGCGACCGATGACCAAGACCCGGCTTGAGGCTCTGAGCGACGGCGTCATAGCCATCGTAATGACCATTCTAATCCTTGAATTTAAAGTTCCCATGCTCGAATCATCCGAAGGGGATTGGGTGCTCGCCAAGGATTTTATCCATGATCTGCCCGTTGTTCTCAGCTATATAATCAGTTTTCTGGTTCTCATTGTTTGGTGGATGTCTCATCATCAGTTGTTTCATGGAGCCGAATACATGGATCGCAAGACGATTATTCTGAACGGCATTTTTCTGATGTTTATCGCTTTCATCCCATACCCGACAGCGCTCATGGGTGAATACCCGGGCCTTCGTTTTCCTTCTATTTTGTATGGGATAATCGGCCTGCTCTGCGGAGGGAGTTATTATGGCCTGTTTCACCATATACTGAACAAGAATGCCGGTCATCCGTTCAACGCTAGCGGGAATGCGCTCTCTTTCAAGAATACCTGGCTGCATTTGATTGTTTACATTGCCGCTATAGGTATCGCTTTCATCTCTCCGTATATTTCGATTGCCGTATATGCGGCGGTCCCGATCTATTTTATTGTTAAGAAAAATGGATAAAACAAACCCCTGCCCATTACTATTTGAACGGGAGTACACCATTAGCGGTGACAGGCGATTATCGAGCTATTGCAGATCGAAAAATATATGGGACTCTGTTCGTTTTATTAAAGGAATACGAAAACTCAACCCGAAGGGCTGCCGCGTGGCAGCCCTTCGGGTTGACTAATATAAAGCTGAACGCCTGAGGGCCATCGCTCTCTGCTGGCTATTATTTCAATGCCTCCGCAACGGGGGAATCGAGGGTCATGGTTGTATACCAATTCGGGTAGAGCGGTGCAGGGCGGGTCAATTGCTCCAGCCGCGAGATTTCTTCTGATGTCAAATTCAGATCGGCCGCATTCAAATTTTCCTCCAGCTGCGCGGCCTTGCTTGAGCCTATCAGCACGCTGCTCACATGAGATTGTGCCAGCAGCCAAGCGAGCGACACTTGTGCCGGTGTTGCGCCATGAGCACGAGCGATGCCGCCGATCGTATCAAGAATGCTGAACCCCCATTCTTTGTCAAGCGGGATAAAATCAAAGCCGCCCAGTCTGTTATTCGGATCCTGCAGATTGTCGCGGGTATATTTGCCGCTTAGGAAACCGCTGGCCAGAGGACTCCACACCGTTAATCCGACTCCGGCGCTCTTCATGAAAGGAACCGTATCGTGCTCGATATCTCTGCCGACTAAGGAATAGTACATTTGCCCGTTAATAAAGGTGGCCCATCTGCGTTCGCGCTGCATCTGAACCGCCTGTGCAGCCAGCCAGGCCGGCCAGTTGGAATAGCCGATGTACCGGATCTTGCCCTGCCGGACAAGATCGTTAAGCGCCTCCAATGTTTCTTCCAAGGGAGTGAATGGGTCTGTCTTATGAACGATATACAGATCGATATAATCAGTGTTTAAACGGGCTAGGCTCGCCTCGCACGCAGCGAACAAATGCTTGCGGGACAGACCTGCCTGAACAAGGCCCGGGCCTGATCGAAAACCGGCTTTCGTGGCGATGACCGTCTCCTTGCGGCGTGCTCCCAGCAGCCTTCCCAGCATTTCCTCGCTTTGCCCGTCCGCATAACCGTCCGCCGTATCGAAGAAATTGATGCCGGCGGCGAGTGCCTGATCTATTAACCCCTGCGCATGATCTTGGCCTACCTTGTACACGCTTGGAATATTTCCCGTGCCAAAAGTCATTGCCCCGAATGCCAGCCTGGATACGATTAATCCGGAATTGCCCAATTGTACGTATTTCATATTTTCCCAGTCTCCCGTTTTGTATGGCTTGAACATCTCTTGAATCAAATTATACCTGGCGGAACGCAGGTTCATCTTGAACAAAACAACCGCATTATTGTACAAAATTCTCATGCCAAGCCTGTAACCCGTTGGTTATCACGGGAAGGATACGGTAAAATGATAGAGGACCAGATATGTTTTCGAGGGCAGTACTATGAAAAGGGGATGGTTCCTTGCCAGATTCACCTGTTGTTACGAATGATGCTTCGGGGTGGTCCGAATTAAAAATTTCGGCCTGGGAGGGCGTCTCCCCGCAGGAAGCGTTCGAGCCGGCTCTGGACAGCCATCTGATTGTTATCCATAAAACGCCGCAGCCGGTACGAGTGTTTGAACGGGCGGACGGATATCATGGAGAAGGCATTGCAATGCCTGGCCACATTAATTTGTTCTCGGCAGGCGATATGTCGTACTGCAGGTGGGATGAAGAACTTTCCTTTCTGAGGCTGGACTTGTCGCCGGTATTAACCGCGAAAATCGCCGCCGAGCTGGAGCTTCCTCTTGGAGGCGGCACCGCCATTGATTTTGGAAGACAAATCCGGCTGCAGGACGATCGGATTGTGCAGGTAGCCCAGTGGCTGTACGAAGATATGAAGAGTGGCGGGCCGGGAGGCAAGCTGTATACCGATTCCCTTATTCGGCTCTTGTCCATGCACTTGCTGCATCGGTTTGGTACGGCTTCCGCACGTCAGGCGGCTTCGCCCAGTCAGCTGGCCCGAAAGCAATTGGACGGAGCCCTGCAGTATATTCATGATTATTTGGAACAGGATATTTCCCTGGATGATATTGCAGCAGCGGCGCATGTAAGCCCATCCCATTTTATGAGGCTGTTCAAAGAAGCCACAGGTCTGCCGCCTCACCGGTATGTCATTCAAGAGCGAATCCGCAAAGCCCAGCGTCTGCTGCTCGGCGGGCGTCCCATCCATGAGGTTGCCGCATCGCTGGGGTTCAGCGATCAGAGCCATTTTCACCGCCATTTCAAACGCATCCTCGGGGTCACTCCCCGTGAGTTTGTCCTTAATTTTCGTTAGGCTAATGCAGGATTGGAGCAGGAGTGTTACAATGATCATCGGAAAATGGTCGACAAGAGCACTAGGCGAACTCCAGCCTTACGATAATGATGTATTGGTTTTTTTGCCCGATGGTTCAAAGTAATGCAAAAAGAATTCTTAAAGCACACCAATTGCTGTAAGTGTGGATAATTTACCATCGTAAAATGAAAAGAACGCGGGACCTGCTTCCCGCGTTCTGGTTTTGTAATGCCGGATTAACTTATCCAAACCTCTTTCCACCAGCCGGTCTCAATATCCCATTGATATTCCCAGTAGGCAGTGTCCTTAATTTCCAGCGACTCCAGGGTAGGCGGCTTCCACGCTTTTTTCTTGACTGCGGCATCGTCTGCATCATTCACTTTTGTCTCATCTCCTTTGATTTAAAAACTTCCGGAACCCGAAAATTGACCAGTCACAAAATTCATTGAGTTCTGTTGGCCTGGTATATCAGAGAGACTTGTGCTGTAATAATGTACATAATGTACCTGGCCGGCCATTATCGTAACCGGACCCGTATATTTTACGGAGGGCCCGTCATTAATCCAATAGAAGGTGTCCTTCACTCCTGATCCGCTGGGGTCACCAAAGGGTTTGAGAGTAAGAGTGAACCCGCTGATATACTGGTTTCCGGCACTATTTACTGCAAAAATCGGATCAAGGTGATATTTGGTGATGGGGGCTGTTTTATTTTCAATGTTTACAGTCATTTGATTCCTGGCCTCAATATGCCCCGCACGGTCAATACTCCAGAACTCAAGAGTATGGGCTCCGGGACCACCGTCAATGACGGCGTAGTGGACATCTCCCCGATACGTCGTTTTGACAGGACCGCCATCAACGGTATAATACGTCCACTCCTCCACACCCGAAACCGTATCACTTGCTGCAAAATGAACGTAAGCGTAAGGTTGATAGGGCTCGTAGGTAATCTCAGTTACAGTTGTAACAGGCGGGCTCTTGTCGATCGAGATGAAAATATCAGCTTCCCCCGTATTGCCGGCGGTGTCTGTGGCAGACCCATGGATGTAATGGCCGCCTTCAGCAGATACAATCTGAGGCGGAGAAATCGTAGCAACCGGCGTCTCATCATTATCTTCTGCTATAAAGGAAACCGTTACATCGTCCGTATACCACGCGCCGAGATGCCCCCCATCGACATCAGGCGGCCGGCTGGCCACAGCCGTCACTGAAGGAGGCATATCAACAAGATTCAGTGCAATGTCAAGCGGCGCTGAAGAAACAGCAGATTGGATTGACGAGCTTTGGTACCCATCGGCTGATACTGTAATCGAATAATAGCTGTCGTGTTTATTGAAAAAGGCGTATTCACCTACATTGTTCGTGTAAGCCACAGAACCATCGTTCAATTCAACCTTTGCGTTGTATAGTCCGTAATATCCGGATCCTATAAGACCGGTTACGCTGCCATAGATGGTATGAGGAGGGACTGGAATTTCAATAGACGCATGATTGCCGATTCTTACATCGGAAAATGGGCTAAGGTCCGGATCTGCATTGACTGCTATATCTAAAGCTGCATGTGGTGTTGCGTTATATTCAATATCATAGTGACCGTTGGAGTCGGTCATGTCCGAACCCAATTCAATCCACCAACCTGAACGAACCCGAAATCCCACACTTACTCTGTGATCGGGAACGCCGATACCAAAACTATTTATGGTAATCGTGCCCTCGATGTTTTCGATCATGGCCGGGTCATACTGGAAGTCGAAAGTGGTTGCTCCAATTCCGATGTCTTTCATTAACGGGTGGCCTTTAACGGTAAGCACAACAAGATTCGTGAAGTCACTCCGGTGAAATTCCGGAATTTCATAATGTCCGTTTTGATCGGTAGTCGCACTGGCGATCTCCGGTCCAGGAAAATGACTATAGGCATAGGCGGCAAAGACCTTTAGACTGGCCCCTTGAATGGGCAGACCATTCTCATCGGTAATGGTTCCCTGCAAGGGGGCATAGGTTACGGGATCCGCAGCAGCAAAGCCGGCATTGAAATTGAGCAGTTGAATGGCGAACACTACTAAAACGACCAACTTCACAATATACACTCTGGGTAAAACTGTTTTCATCTCAATCCTCCTTTTCGTTATAAAGGTAAGTTTCATTCTTTATAAAGAATACCACAAATTGGTGTTGAAAAGTGGGAGCTATTAACAATTTAGTGAGCTGTACAATTCCATGAAAAAGTTGCTGAAAAATGATAAATGGCAGCTTATCCAGCACTTTTCAATATTCTGTAATGGATGATTAGAATGTCTGTTGCAGCATCCGTTCGAACATCGCGGCCGTACCCCGTTGAGATCCTCCACTTCGAGTCCGGTCACGCTTGACCTTCACATGATGTGATGGATTAGAATATCAGATACGGAATATGATCCATCGAAGAAAGATTTTACGTGAAGGAGACGGACAAATGATCAGTAAGATGAATCAGGAAATCCCCCGAATTGCCCTGGTTACAGGTGGCAACCGCGGTATAGGAAGGGAAATCGCCAGGCAGCTGGCTTTGAAGGGGCTGCAAGTATTGATCGGCTGCCGGGATGAAGACAAGGGACTGCATACGGTTGAAGATATGCGTCAGGAAGGGCTGGCAGTTGAACTGCAGGTTGTTGATGTGAATGATCCGGAAAGCGTCAGCAGGATGACAGAGAGAGTAAAGCAACAATATGGACGTCTGGATGTATTGGTAAATAATGCCGGAATTATACGGGATTACGGCGTTTCCGTGTTGGATGTGGAGGAGTCTGTAATAAAGGAGACATTCGAGACAAATTATTTTGGCGTATTGCGAATGATTCAAGCCGTTGTCCCATTAATGAAAGAACATCAGTATGGACGCATCGTCAATCTGTCATCTGGCCTGGGAGCTTTTGAGATTCTGGAGGGATTGTTGGGTCTTAAGGGATCTTCGTCAGCCTACCGCATCTCCAAAACCATGGTCAATGCCTTGACATGTTTAGCCGCACAGGATGTGGCCGGAACGGGTATTAAAGTCAACGCCGTTTGTCCTGGGAGGGTACAGACGGATATGGGAAGAGAGGCTGCTTCCCAGGCAGCCGCGGAAGGCCTGCCTGCTCCCTTGACGGTTGCAGAAGGAGCAGATACGGCCGTCTGGCTGGCAACTCTGGATGAAGAAGGTCCAAGCGGCGGATTTTTTCGCGAGCGCAAGCCTGTCGCCTGGTAGAGATTTATTTTATATTGAAGCATGGGGGATCTGTCGTTCAACACTCGCTCATCGGATCCCCTGCTGTTCTTTATTTTTCTAGAGAGAATGATTTGGCCAGCCCTGCCTGAATGAACAGGAGGGCTATTGCTGCTGCCAGACAGGAAATGGAAAATACCGCCATAGCCTGCAGTCCGCCGCTTTCTTCATTGAAGAACAAGAGCAGCCCCAGATTAATAAGTGCATGAAACGTTGTCGCGATCAGAAGATTGTTCCCTCCCGCGTCACACAGCAGCTCTCCCAGGATAACTGAAATGGAGACCGTGCTTATGATGAACAGGAAGGCATACAACCATCCCTCTGAGAAGACGCCAATATGCCATATCCCCCAGAACAGTCCGACCATGATGGATGAGAGGAGTACACTGAATCTGGTCTGCAGCATGGGCTGCATGAAACAGCGCCAACCAAACTCTTCACCGGCAGCGCCAATAAATTGGGCAATGACGATCAGCCAGAACGGCTGCGGCAATGCGGATGGGGAGATGTAGTCAAGCGGATGACCGGATAGCTTATACCAGATAATCGCTGCTGCGAATATAAAGACGACTATTATAACCACAGCCATTAAACGGCGCAGGACGATGGGGTGCAGGCTAAGTCCGGTGGAGAAAGAAGGGCGTTGTCCGCCGGAAAATAACAGCAGGGCAGCCAGGACGCCAAGTGCCGGTCCAAACTGGGTCAACTCAATGACGGCCTCAGGGATGCCCGTGCCAGGCTGTATGATCCCCAGAACCAGTGAGGCAATTGAAGTGATTGCATAGTAGATGAAGACCATTAGAGCCAATTTAGATCCGGACATGTGTTTATTTTCCATGGGTTGATTCCTCCAAGTGCTTATCTTCAATAATTCATCATGCGTCGTGATAGCGCACTTGTCGCAAGTAGCAGGATCTGCTTAATCTACTCCGTAAATAAACTATAAGCTGTAATCCGCCTGATTCTGAACGATACCAGCATCGAGACGAGGTAGGCCAGAACGGCAAGTCCAACGCAAAGCGCGACTGTAAGGGGAATGTTGACTACGAATTGAACGTTATGAATACCGGCGCCGCTCAGCAGCAGCGACAGGACCGTATTGGTGTACAGCCCTCCCAGCACGCCTCCGGTAATGACGCCGGCTATCACAACCGGAACGTAACCCAGTGCAATCTGCGTCATCAACTGGAACGCCGTATACCCTGTCGCCTTCATAATGCCGAATTCCCTTTTTTGTTTGCAAATCATGGCCTTGATTACGAGATAGAGAATCAGAGTTACGACCAGTACCGTTATGACAAGTATCATAATCATGATGGCAAATACGGCGGATATATAAATGCCGCTCTGGCTGCCGAGCATTTCATCGACATCGGTAATATCCTCTGTCTGATTGCCATACCGGGCTTTGAGGCTTTGCATAAAACTCCCGTTATCTATACCCTTCAAATAGACATTGATCGTTGTAATGGCATAGTCAGGGATTAAATGCTGTATGCCATTCAAGGTTAAAGAGGCGATTTGTCCTAAATTGTTGATGGATTGGCTTAATCCGGTAACCAGAAATGAATACGATTTGCCGTCCGCTTCCACGTTGACGGTATCGCCGATATTTTTGTGAAGCCGCTTGGCCACCATCCAGGATAAGGCGATTTCGTTATCGAACTGCGGATACCGCCCTTCATAAACGTTGTTGTTATTCAGCTTGCTGTAATCATCCGAAATATTCGTATAAAAAGGTTGATCGTCAATTCTCACGGTGATCATGTCCAGCAGAGAAGTCTTCGAAACACCGTCCATTTGATCGATATTCGCAGTCAGCATTTTGCTGTCCGTGCCGGATTTGGCCATAACCATGACATTGGACGTCTCCGCCCCGACAAGATGGAGGAAAGCCGTCTTGTCTGCCGCAATGTTGTAATACAGTACGACGGAGAAGACAGAAGCAAAGGTGACGGCGGCAAAAATCGCGGCAATCATCAGATTCTGCCTGCGACTGGCCATCATGGTTTTGCAGGCAAGCATGAAGTGAAGGCCGCCTCCGGTTTTCTCAAGCGGAAAAAAGTTCTTCTTAAAGCTGTGCGTCATAATGCCGCCCCGCAGCGCCGCGACAGGGTGAAGCCTTCTGATACGCAGGGTGGAGAGCAGCGTCACCGCGAGCACCGACAGGGCAAGGATCAGCACGCTGGCCAGATTAAGGGAAGCGGCAAAACTGTAAGACCACAGCAGTCCCGTTAAAGAAGAGACAATACCGCCGAATACGGGCATTATGGCATAAGAGCCCGCGGCACCGGCAATGCCGGCCGCAAGGGCGATCAGCATGAATTGCAATGTGATGGAGGCGAGAATCTGTCCGTTTGTATACCCTGTCGCCTGAAGGACGCCGATATTCACGATACCGTCATTGATGCTGTTCGTTACGCGGAATTTGATTACAATTAGCGAGACGAGCACGATGACAGCCGCAAAGGCAACCAAAATCATGGCGATAATATTGATCGTCATCATCGCGCTTTGCATCATTTCCAGATCAGCCGCCCAAAAGAAGGGAACGGATGTCCCCACGGCCGGATGAGGAAACTGCTTGTTGTAGTCATCCAGCAGCCGGGACGATATCGTACTGTCAGCAAAGATCGCGGATATCAAGGTGCCGCCGGCCTTCTCTCCCAGTTCGCCGGACAATTGGAGATAAGCGGATTCCGGCAAAAAGAATTTCATCATGCTCATGTTGTTTGTTCCCATCATCGTTGCCTCAAAAAATCCCGCGACCCGGTAACGATATTCTTTATCCAGAAACGTAATGGTAAAGGAATCGCCCAGCTTGTAGCCGCCGCTCGACTTGAAGCTGTACGAGATATAAATATCGTCGCCCTTGGCAGGCTCCAGCTTCTCAATCAGCTTCATAGGCGCAATCGTCCGGTTGGCATCCGCATTGAGCAGGGCCGTACCAATGCTCAAGTCGCTGTCGCCGTAACGGAACTTGGCCGTGCTCATCAGCAGGAAGTTTTCTGTTTCAGCTTCCTTCACGCCCGGATAAGCGTGGAGAAAACTTCCCTGGTCTTCTGTATAGTCCGCGCGTTCTCTGACGATGCTCAAGTGCGCATCGTGCAGCTCCTCCACCTTATCCTCATAAAAGGTATTGATTTTGATAATAACCGTCAGTCCTATGTTCAGAAGCAGCCCGGCAATAAAAATCAAAATGAACAGAGAGATTGCCGCACCTTTGCCTCTTCTGATATTGGCCAGGGCTAGATTTACGATGTTCATCTTTACCACCCCATGCCGGCAAGGAAAGCATTTAGCTTCTCATGCCTCGTCTGATTATGCTCCGCGAGAAAAGCGCCCAGGCTCAGGTCTCCGCAGATGACACCGTCACGCAGGTAGAGCACTCTGTTCCCCCGCAATGCTGTTTTGAGGTCATGGGTGACCATCACAATGCTCTGTCCATTGAGGTTGACCCCGGTCAACACATCAAGTACACTGTCGCTTGCGGCAGAATTGAGCGCGCCCGTCGGCTCGTCTGCAAACACGATTCTCGGGCTGTTGATGAGCGCGCGGACGATCCCTGCCCGCTGCGCCTCGCCGCCGGAGAGCTGAGAGGGAAATTTCCCCCACGATGCCTGGTCGAGCCCCACCTGGGTCAGCAGCTGCTTGGCTCTGGATACGACGTCGCGCTTGTTCTTATTGACCAGCAGGCCGCTCGCAAGCGCGTTATCCAATACGCTCATGTTGTCCAGCAGATGGACCTGCTGGAACACAAACCCGCAATGATTTCGTCTAAATACCGCGAGCTGATCATGATTAAGCCTGGAAATATCCCGATCTCCAAAATGGATGGTGCCCAAAGTAGGTTTATCCATACCGGAAAGCGCATAGAGCAGGGTCGATTTTCCCGAGCCCGAGCTGCCCATAATGACAGTAAAGTCACCTTCCATCAGACTGATATCAAGATTTTTCAGTACATGCTGCTGTATGCCGCCGCTGGAAAAGGTTTTACATAATTTCTCGGTTCTCAATATTGTGCTTTGCACGGGGCAGCTCTCCTTTATCGACGCTTGAAGTTTCATCCGATTCCATACAAATAAGACTGTAAAGTAGCTTACAGTCTCATTATACAAAAGCAATTCTTAGTCAAGCTTTGCCGAATCCTTAACCGTTTCTTAATTCGTCCCCGCCAGTTTAATTCTAAGTGTAACCGTAAAGCCGTCATCCCGGTTACGGCAGGCAATATCGCCCTGCATGCTTTGCATCAGATATTTGGAAATGAATAGTCCAAGCCCTGATCCGTTTTGCCCTCCTACGTTGCTTCCCCGGAAGAATTTGTTGAACAATAGAGGCAGCTCGTCTTCATGAATGCCGTTTCCGTAATCCATGATATGAAGCTCCAAATGGGTATGGCTGAGAACGGAGGCAATCTTGACAGAGGAGCCGGCATACTTTATAGGCATTGCTTAAAATATTGTCGAATACTTGCTGCAGGCGGGCAGCGTCCATTAAGAGAATACAGTCGGGAATCGGGCCGTATTGGATTTGATCGTCAAAATTTACATTGGCTATAATAGCGTCAAGGACCTCGCTAAGCTCCTCAGTGACGGACACCTTTAATTCCTGCAGTTCTTCTAACGTCGCGTGGAACATGTCGTTCACCAGCAGATTAATCTGCTCAGCCTTGGAATAGATCGTGTTTAACTGCCTGATTGTTTTCTCGTCGGCAGCGCGCATCAGCATCAATTCGCTTACCGCCTTAATGGATGCCACCGGCGTTATGATGTCATGGCTTAAGCTGGCTACAAGCTCCTTCTTGCTGCGGTTGGCCTCGTATTCGCTCTGCCGGGCTGCCGCCAATTCCTCGCGCATCAGATCAAAGCTTTCCGTAAACGCGCCGAACCGATTATGTTTGTCCATTTTCAAAGGGATGTCCAAGTTGCCCCGCGCCACATTGAGGGCGAAGCTCTTCAGCCTTTTGAAGGGTTTAAACACCGTTTGACTCATGTAGATCAGATATAATATGCACAGCAGGATGATCATCGAGAATGTTGATATAATGACAAATATAAGTTTCTTCTTGTCATGCTGTACCTTCGCTTCATAATCATTGTGAATCATCAGCTTCCCGGCAAGGTCGCCATTCACCTTCACATCTACGATCGTATCCCTGTTTTTGAGCGCTTCATTCAGGGTCAGGGAAAGACCGCTGGCTGTCTGATAAAGGATGCTGCCGTCGTTGTCAATAACGACGAATTGCTCCTGCACGGCATTGTAGTTTCCCTGCCCGAGATGTCCCCAATAGCGTTCAACCGTTTTTACCGCCTCATTCACGGCCACAACGTCCACATCCGTATTCAGGTTCGTATTGATCATTTGAAAAGATAGAGCCAAGCCAGCGGCAAAAACAACAAAAATCGTCGCGATCAGCCCTTTGGCTTTCATTGCCCGCGATCCTCCAGTACATATCCGGTTCCCCATACGGTTTTAATATATTGCGGTTCATTCGGGTTGTCTTCTATTTTCTCGCGCAGATGCCGGATATGAACATTAAGCGTTCCATCACCTGCGAACGAATCGCCCCACACCTTTTGGAACAGCTCCTCTTTGGTTATTACCCTGTTTTTATTTCCCGCCAGGTAGCAGATCAGCTTATATTCCAGCGTCTTAAGCCTGATCTCCACACCCTTTACATGGACACGGTGCAGCAAGCAGTCGATCTTGACCTGGCCAAATTCCAGCATTTCAATGGGGCTGGCATTGCCGTATCTTTTAAGCACAGCTTTAACTTTGGCAAGCAGTATGCTGAGTGTGTAGGGCTTGGGGATGTAATCGTCGCCGCCGATATTGAGCCCGATCAGGATATCGTCATCGCTGGTGCGGGCGCTGATAAACAGAATGGGAATCTGTGTCGTTTGCCTCAGCCTTTTGCATAACTCAAAGCCGGAGGAGTCCCCGAGATTAATATCCAGAAGGATGAGCGAGGTTTCATTTTCCTGCAAAAAATCCAGGCAAGCCCCCGCGCTTGTCACATAAGCGGATCGGACATCGAACATATCAAAGTACTCGCAGGTTGCCTCTGCGAGTACCGTCTCGTCATCTACAATTAAACAATCATATTTCATAGCGGGAATCAGCCTTTTTTCCGCTGCTGCTGAAGCTGGAGCTTCAGGGCTTTGTATTTGTTCACTCCGACTCCCACCAGGACTAAGCCGATGGCGAGCAGGATAATGCCCATAGGCTTATTGACGTAGATCATGTCGACAATGCCGAAGATGACGAGCATCACGCCGAACACTGCAATGAGGAGCGGATTGGCTGGTTTGGATTTCATGGGACAAGCACCTCGTCTGTGAGTTTATATTTATCCATTCCAGTATAGCCCAAATGGCGGTTGTCCGCAGAAAAAACGAAGCGGGGATCAAGGATATGAAACATTAGGGGGGATCTGGGTTATAATCACGTTAGACTTAGCGGGATTTGGAAGGGTGATGGCGATGAGCGTAATTCGTATGGAGAATGTAACCAAAAAATATGAAGATACATTGATTTTTCGCGATATCTATTTTCGTGTGGGCAAAGGAGAGCGCATCGGTCTTATTGGACGCAACGGCGCCGGTAAATCTACTGTGTTCAAGCTGATCCTGGGCAAAGAGGAGCCTACGTCCGGAAAAGTGGAAATAGATCCTCAGGTCAGGATCGGCTATTTCTCTCAATTCTCGGAAATGCAGGGAAGCTTGTCTGTGCAGCAGGAGCTGGAAATGTGCTTCGAGCAGGTTGCGCTGATCGAACGGGAGCTGCAGGAAGTAGGAGAGAAGCTGGGCCATGTTACGGATGATGGCGAGATGGAAGGGCTGCTGGAGCGGCAGGCGAAGCTTTTTGAACAGATGGAGCATCTGGACGGTTGGAATGTGTCCGTGGAAATCAATACGGTTCTAACAAAGCTGGGATTCGATGACAGGTCCCGTAATCAGCCCGTCAATGAGCTGTCAGGCGGATGGAGGAACCGCGCCGCGCTCGCCAAAATCCTGATTGAGCTTCCCGATGTCGTACTGCTCGACGAGCCGACGAACTTCCTGGACCTGGATGGCCTGGTGTGGCTGGAGCAGTGGCTCCACCGCTACAATGGCGCGATGATTCTGGTGTCGCATGACCGGCAGTTCATCGACAGAGTGGTTACGCGTACGATTGAGATTGAGAACTATCATTTTCAGGAATACGAAGGGAATTATACCGATTTCATCCGAAAAAAGAAGCTGCGCAAAAAAGAATTGATCCGCCAGTTCGAGTGGGAGGAAGAGCTGCTCATTATGGAGTCTGAGGCGATCGACAGCCGCGCGAACAAAAAATCTTCAAAAGACCGGCTGTCGCGTCAGTTGGCTGATCGGAAGAAGCGGATTGAGCCTCATCCGGTTAACGTGCTCATTACCGACATTTATGAGAAATTGCGGTTTCCAGACAAGCTGTGCGAGCTGAAGCAGGTAGGGCAGACATATGGAGACCGGCGGATATTCCAGAACATAAGCTTCGATATCCAGAAGGAGGACCGCCTGGTTATCGTGGGCCCCAATGGAAGCGGGAAGTCCACACTGATCAAGGTGCTTACGGGACAGGAGCAGCCCGACTCCGGCGAAGTGATCTGGGAGAAAGGCGTCAGCTACGCTTATTTCAACCGGATGTGGGATGAGCTTGATCTTAAGGATACCGTCAGTCATGCGGTGAATATTTACGGCCTTGGACTGGATGCTCCCCGGAAAAAAGTGAACAAGTTTCTATCCATGCTGCAGTTCTCGGAGCTGGATCTGGGCAAAGTCATTGGCACTCTTTCCGGTGGCCAGATGGCCCGGGTGGCTCTGGCGAAATGCCTTCTCTCGGGAGCAGCGGTCATCATATTGGATGAGCCAACCAACCATCTTGATCTGACCAGCATACAGGTCATGGAGCAGGCCTTGATTCATTTTCCCGGAGCTGTAGTTACGGTTAGCCATGACCGGTTTTTCATCGATAAAATAGCGACAAAAATGCTCGCGTTTGATCCTGAATCCGGAATAAGCGAGCAGAATGTATAGATGGTATGCGAATGAGCGGGGTACAGTGGCTTTAGTGCTTCACGGCCAGCCGGCGGCATTCATGGTCAAGGCAGCAGGGACATCTGTCGGGGAGATTAGGGTCCAGCGCAGAATCGGTTTGTTGTTCTATCCTTTTCCCAAACAGCTCCTGTTCGTGGTGCCGGGAGATGATCTCATGGTATATATCCCTGAGCGGCGGTGGATGAGTTTCATGGATAGGAGGATCGTGGGGAATCCTCAGCTCCCGGTTGCTTGCTCTGCGAATAGGCAGATTGCTTGAACAAAATTTCACGATAATTAGCAGCAGCAGAGCCAGGCTTAGCATTACTATTCCTGATTTCCATGATGATGTTAACCCCAGGACAAGGACAGAGAAAATAATGGCAGGATAAATAAAAAGGCAAGTAAAAAGAAGGATCAGAGGTTTTAATAAAAAATTCATGCGCCCCTCCTTTTATTCGTAGGTTAGTTTATTAGTATGCTGTCAGGGGTTATCCCTATTTTAACGAATTATTTTTCATTTTGAGAGGAGTGATGTGGTATGAGCAATATCCAATCTGTGGCGGGAGTTACAAGAGGAGTATTGTTTTAGAGACAGAGGAGCCTGTCTGATTCCTCTGTGAAGTCAACCTCGGGAGGAAATGTCCATGGGAATTATTCTAAAGCCGGTGTCTGCCGGGAACTGGTATGATTGTACGAAGCTTAAAGTCAAGGCAGAGCAGCTCGGTGTTTTTCCGGCACCTGTTGTTTACTGGATTGCCGAATCCAAATATATAGATGAATATGAGCTGCAAGCCGTATATCGGGATGAAGAATTAACCGGGTTTATTGTATTCTGCAATAAGCCGGATAACGACGGAAACTACTGGATACCTGCCTTCATGATCGATGAAGAGCATCAAGGCAAAGGCTACGGGAAAGCGGCAATGGAAAAACTTATCGAACTCATGAGCCAGATGAAATGTAAAAAATTAATGATTGGACATAGACCCGATAACGGAATTGCCGGGAGCCTGTATGAATCCTTGGGGTTTAATAAGGTCAGTGAAGAAGTAATAGACGGTGAAATCATACGTTTGCTTCAAATTCCCTAAAGGCAGGACACCCGATACAAAAATATCTTTACTCTACTTCGATTAATTGTTATTCTTTTTCCAATACTTATAAATGCGATGATGAGAAAAGTAAATGAAGCGTTCTTCCACAGAGAGCTCCGGCAGCTGAAAAGGAGCGAGGAATCCTTTATTGAAGAAAGCCTCTGAGCCGTACATCGGAACCTGTGAGGGGATGGTGTAACAGGAGCTCCTGTTATAGAGCTAGAGTATAAGCATCCTCGTATAGAGATGCCGTACTCGAAGAGGCGGATATGGCGACATATTTGCGAATCCGGGTGGTACCACGAGCATACTAATCTCGTCCCTGAGACTTATTACAGTCTTGGGGGTGAGATTTTTTTGTTTTCATAATCGGCATGAAGAAAGTTTATCCATACTAAACAAGGAGTGAGTCAAATGTCCAGATTAAAAGCGGCAATCGTTGGAGCAACGGGAATGGCCGGACAGCAGTTCGTGCAGGCATTGTCCAACCATCCGAATTTTGAAGTGGTTACTATGGTTACATCCAGAACGTTGAAATCGTACGACGAGGCATTGCTGGAAACAGACGGATCATCGAGATGGACACAGAATACGCCGGTTCCCGGAGATATGTCGGGAGTTCCGGTAGTCTCTTCCAGGGAATTCCGTCCAGACGCTGTCGATGTTATTTTCACGGCAATTGAATCCGATCTTGCCAAAGAGCTGGAGCCCTGGTTTGCCCAAACGACCCCGACCTTCTCGACGGCATCCGCATTTCGTTACTTCGATGATACTCCCCTTCTCATTACCGGAGTCAATGATGATCATGCGGAGTTAATCCGCAAACAGCAGCAGGAACGCAGCTGGAAGGGCTTCGTTCTGCCTGTTCCCAACTGTACGGTGACTGGACTTGCGGTGACTTTAAAACCGCTGCACGAGCATTTTGGAATTCAAAATGTTCTAATGGTCTCCATGCAATCCGTAAGCGGCGCCGGAAGAAGTCCCGGAGTTCGAACCCTGGATATTCTCGATAATATCATCCCGTACATTCCGAACGAAGAGGGAAAGGTCAGGAAAGAGCTTTTGAAAATACTCGGCGGATATTCCAGTGAGGGCATTGCTCCGGCGGAGATTAACATCAATTGTATATGTACGAGAGCGAACGTGCTCGATGGGCACACGGAATCCGTGTTTGTCGGTCTGAAGAAACAGGCGAATTTAACTGAAATTAGAGAAGCCATCAATCGATATAATCCCTTCGACAGCTGCAAATTGCATTCGGCTCCCGAGCGGATGATTCATCTATTTGATGACCCTTTTCGCCCTCAACCCCGCTTGGATCGCGAGCTGGGAGGCGGGATGACAACAAGTATGGGGAGACTGGAAGAGGAGCCGGTGCTGGGTGGCGTGAAATATGTCCTGGTCTCCCACAATACGAAGATGGGTGCGGGAAAAGGCGCCGTTCTTCTCGCTGAATCGATGCTGGCGAGGGGTTTGCTGAACGTGTAGTGCCTGCATATCCACGAACCGATACGGCAGCGCATATATAGCAGCGGCAGACCTTGGACTTTATTTTACGAGTCTTTAGTCTGCCGCTGCTTCTTTAATGGAAATGCCTGTTCCGGTTATTTGGAACAGAAGCTTTTACCTGTGACCATGATCCCTGGGCATACGGCAAAATAGAGGATAAATCAACGTGGATGACAGCGCTGCGAACGTGATCAGCGCGCCTGCCAGATCCAGCGTCATCAAGACGAATACGAGATACAATATCGGTGTGAACAGCAGGATGCCCGGCAACGCGAACAGCGTGGATACCCAGCTCCTGGCCCCTTCGCCCACCAGGTAAGATGCATTCAGCCCGATCAGGCTGAACAGAAGCGGCCATGTGAACAGGTAGCTCCCGCCCGGCAGATACAGGGTCGTCGCTGCGCAGAGGAGTACCCACAGCAGCAGCGTGCCGACCCACAGGTTCTCAGCCTTCACATAGCGCGAGCACCAGCGGATTAGCAGAACCGTTATCAGCAGCATGAACAGCAGCAGGCCGATGAAATAGTACGTACTGACACCGGGGTCTTTCACGATTGATACATAATACGGATGCGGCACGTTTGCTCGGAGAATATTCCATACCAAGCTGACTGCCCCGAATACCACCGCCAAACTAAGCAGGGACACGAGGAAGCCGCCTGTAAGTCCCTTCAGTTTCAAGCGGCGCCGATACAAGCCGTGCCATACGGTAAGGGCGAATAACAGAACGCCGATCAGCATGAAACCGAACGCCCAAGATTCCGGATAGCTGACCATGCTCCAGCCGAGGACATTAAAATAAACCCGGTTTTCCTGCCTCACGTCGTTCAGATCCAACTGGCCAAAATGCTTTGTCAGGCTAAGCATGTAGTTTCCTTGATGCTGGAGGCTGGAACGATCGAGGTTCCCCGGCGTATCAATCTCCTCATGGTACGCATTCAAGCCCATGCCGAAGGCGAAATTCAGACCGGGCAGCCCGCCTTCGCGGAATTCCGTCAGATCGGTATCGTTGGGCATTAATTTATAGACGTTATAGATCAGGGAGTAAGCTACCGGCTGAGGAGCCGCCTTCATAAATTCCTGGATCATCCATCCGTTCTGCTCGCTCGTCTCGAACATGAAGGAAGGCCCTTTATTCCCCCGCGCTTCAAAATTGAGCACCATTCCAACATCCTTGGCTGAGGGATGCTCTTTCATGAACGCTTTTGCTCCAAGCATGCCGAGCTCTTCGCCGTCTGTCAAAAGCAGCAGAAGATCATTCTTAAGCGGCCCCGATGCTTGAAGCGCTCGTACCGTCTCCAGCATTGCCGCAATTGCCGAGCCGTCATCGGCAGCTCCCGGACCTTCCGGAACAGAATCATAATGCGCCGCGAGCATAACAGCCTTGCTGTTGTCCGTACCTGGAACACGAGCCATAATGTTCTCGATGGTTATGGTCTGCACGTCTGTCTGGAGATTGGGCCGATCCGGCCCGCTTGTCAGCCCGGACTCCAAACCCGGTGTGACCTCCACTCGCTGCACCTCCGGCTTCAAGCCCAACCCTTCGAGCTCCCCCAACAAATAATTCCGGACCTGATCATGCGCAGGAGAGCCCACTGGATGCGGTTCCTTCGCAATGACGTTTAGCTTCTCTATCGCGCGGGATGCAGAGAATGTGTCTTCAGGAGCATCGGGCCCGGCGGGCTGCGGGGCCCGAATTTGCAGCAGTCCAATGAGCATTGCACCGAACAGTAGAGCCAGGATACAAATTCGCTTCAGCCACCTGGCTGCACCCGATCCGGCTGCTGGTTTTGTAGTGGTCGATATGGGATGATGGGGGGACACAAGATCACTCCTGATTTATAAATTTTAGAAAATTTGCAAACGATTTCATTAGCAGATGCGCTGCCTATGATTTGCGGCGTTCCGAAGCTGCAGCAGGCTTCTTCCATGGATTCGACCTCCTGAGCTGAATTATACGGGGCGGGGGAGGGGACAGGAATGACCCTGAGAATGAGTTCGCTCCCGTACTTTGGTCGAGGGCAGACCAGCGGAAGCAGCATTTGCCGGGTAGAGGCGGCTTTAATAATTGAACGAACGGGCAGGAGACTTTGAAGGCTGTGGTAAAATAGGTTGCAAAGGCTTTATACTTGTGGAGAAGGAAATGAAGGCTGGAGGAGGGATTACATGAATTATTCCAAAAAAGATGTTTTGCTGGATCAGCTTGCCGCATGTCATAATGACCTGAGCTGGTTTCCTGCGTTTCTTGATTCCGTACAGGGGCTGACAGCGGAGCAGGCAGGATGGTGCAGTGATCGTTCCAGTCATTCCATTTGGCAGCTTACCAGCCATCTGACCTATTGGAATGAAAAATGGCTGAGCTACTTTACCGGTAAGGAAACCTTCATAACAATTGGCAATAATAACGATAGCACCTTCGAAATAAAGGAAGAAATGAATGAAGAAAACTGGAAATCCGCGGTAGATAAACTGGATGCGGCATTCTTGGAATTTCGTAAAGTGATCGCGGACTCGCCTGAGTCGAAGCTCGATACCCACATCCCCAATTATCCGGATGAATGCCCCTGGTGGGCGGCCATCTCCAATCTTTGTACCCATAATGCGTATCATATTGGTCAGATCGTATTAATGCGCAAACAACAAGGCTGGGCAATCATATAACCTATACTTGGACAAGCCTTCTATCGACGCGATTGTCCAGATCAGCTTCGATTCAGAGGAAGAGATGAGGAAGGCGCTGCAGGCCGACAGCTACAAGAAAGCGCACAAGATGCGCGGGGAGTACATGAGGGAAACCACGGTAGGTATTCACTCCGCCGTCGTCGACAAAACGCTGAAGCTGGTTTAGGTGAAGAAGATCATTGAGGAGGAGCCTGCTATGGCGGCTCCTCTTTTTTTTGTGACTATAATCGCCTTATCTGTAACTAATTTCATTCGGCAGCGTCTAATCATAAGGAATTATATTCCCATGACTTGCTTAGCTCACACTCGAGAGGAGAAACCGTTAAATGAAAAAATGGCTGATTCGATTTAGTATGATTCTGTGTCTGGTTCTCTCGCCCTTCAACGCCGTGGCTGGCGCAGCATCATCAAATGTCGAGGATTTCGATGCTTCATCGCTTATCAAATCCGACGGGACGTTATGGGTTTGGGGCAACCAGCTATCCGTTCCTGCCCAGATTCCAGGGATCGCGGATGTTCAAAGGGTATTTTCCGACCAGCTTATTATGAAGAAAGACGGTTCAATCTGGCATTGGGAGCGGAATTTTTCAACTTCCGGGATACAAGTATCCCCTGTTGAGGCACTACAAAATCTCACTCATGTATATTCCAATGGAACTGAATCCCTGGCTATTGATACAGACGGCAAGACCTATTTAATTCCCAAAGTCCAAGGCAAGCTCCAACTGGAGGAGATCGCAGCGCTGCCGGATATTGAAGATGTAGCGGACGTTAACTTTTACTATGAAATTCAGGATCAACGCTGGATTCCGACATGGGTATTCCTGAAGCATGACGGCACGGTATGGAGAAGCTCTGATTCGCTCAAGTCGTTTGAAGCCATCCAATCGCTTTCGGATATTGTGCAAATCGCACAGAACATAGCCGTCAAAAAAGACGGAACAGTGTGGTCCTGGCCATCGAAGTTCTCAGAAGATCAATTGTCGGCAGGCCCCTTGTCTGCAGTCCAAATGACTGCACTGACGCATATCAAACAGATCGTAACCAATGGCTCCACTGATTCTTATGCCGCTTTTGCCGTAATTGACGATAAGGGCAGCGTATGGTTTTGGGGAGCGACCACCACTGGCATGTCAGATGGAACGACCTCCCATCAATCGCCTGTACCGCTGCAGCTGACCAGCATCAAGGATGCCCGGTCCGTCTTTTTCGTTGAACTGTCCTTAATTGTGCTTACAGGTGATGGAAGCATATATGAGACCTCGGTCCATCGTGAAGCCATGCCTGCTAACCCCGATTTTACATTATTGGCGTCTGATGTGAGTCAAGTCAAGGCCGGAGATCGTCATGTGATCCTGCAAAAATCCAATGGCGGACTTTGGGGATGGGGCGTAAACAAGAATGGCGAGCTGGGAAGCGGGGATTACGAGTTCATGCATACAACCCCCGTTCAAATGCAAAAGCCGGTTTCCATTCAACTCAATGGGGAATCTGTGACAATGACGAGCGGCGTCATTATCCGGAATGGGCAAGCATTCATTCCGCTCCGTTCCCTGTTCGAGAAACTAGGCGCTAAAGTAACATGGGACGTATATAAGAAAATTGCCACTGTCAGCCGCGCGGCCGTTCAAATTTCCGTTGATTTTAATGGCGATACGAAATTGAACAATGTAGCGGTAAAGCTTGAGAACGATCCGTTTATACTAAGCGGCGCCTCGTACCTGCCGCTGCGTTTTATCAGCGAATCGCTGGGGGCAAAAGTCGAATGGGTGCAAGCAGAGGACAAGATTACCATCACGATGAAATAGTATCCCGAACAAGGGGAATTTGCAGACGATTACCGTTATGCCGAGGGTAGCCAGATTGAATGCAACCCGCAGATGAAGGAGAATACTACACGGGCAGGATCAACAGACGCTGCGCTTGAAAAGACAATGGAATGGTTAGATTGATAGTTTTATAGACGGAAGGGCTGTCCCTGTGACAGCCCTTGATTCCGTTTTACAGGCAGATAAAGCGCGTTTGCCGGAATACGGACAAGAACCTTCACAAACTATCATTGATATTTATTGCCATATTCGCTACAATACACCTTGTATACTAGTACGATCAGTTGATACTCTTATTCATTTTTTTATCTAATTGGAGGTGCAGGCTATGATTCGAGTGGCTGTTATCGGTACGGGAGGTATTTCGGAAGCGCATTTGAAAGCGTATACCTCTCTTGGGGACCGCTGCAAAGTGGTGGCTTTATGCGATATTTCTCCGGAAAAGGCTGAAGCGCTGAAGCAAAAATACAATCTGGATTGCGAGATTTTTACCGATACGGAAGAAATTGCGTCCCACAATGAGGTGGACTTGGTATCGGTCTGCACGCCTCCCTACATGCATGCCGAGCTTACGATTGCCTGCTTGAATGGAGGCAAGCATGTATTGGTGGAAAAGCCGATGGCCTCCTCGCTTGAGGAATGCGACCGGATGCTGGAGGCGGCTGAGCGCTCTAAGCGGATTCTTTCCGTTGTCAGCCAGAACCGTTTCTATAATCCCATCATGAAATTGAAGCATGTGCTGGATTCCGGACTCCTGGGCAAGGTCGTCCATGCACAGGCGGATTCGTTCTGGTGGCGCGGTCACGTTTATTATGATTTATGGTGGAGAGGGACATGGGAGAAGGAAGGCGGCGGCTGTACGCTGAATCATGCCGTGCATCATATCGATATGCTGCAGTGGCTGATGGGCATGCCGGACCGGCTCCAGGCCGTTACGAGCAATACATCGCACGATAATGCGGAAGTGGAGGACTTGTCGATTGCCGTCTTGTCCTACGGAAACGGGGCGCTCGCCCAGATTACAAGCTCGGTCGTTCATCACGGCGAAGAGCAGCAGCTGGTGTTTCAGACGGAGAAGGCCAAGGTATCCGCTCCCTGGGACGTATATGCTTCGGTATCCCGAAGCAATGGTTTCCCCGAAAGGGACCCCGGGATGGAGCAGCGGATTGAGGAGATTTATCGTGAATATCCCGAAATCCCCTATACGGGCCATACAGGCCAAATCGACGATGTGCTGAAGGCTATCGAGAATCAGTCGTTAACCGTTCTTGCCGACGGGCATGAAGGGCGCAAAACGCTGGAGCTGATTACCGCAATTTACGAGGCAGCCCTGACCGGGCGGCAGATCCAGCTGCCGCTGCAGCCGGACAGCTTGTTTTATACCCGGGCAGGCATTCTGGCGAACGCGCCTCATTTCTATGAAAAGACAAATTCAGTAGCGGAATTCGCGAATAACGAGATTACGCTTGGCGGCAATTATCAGGTCAAATAGGACTTATCATTCTGGGAATGAGAAAGGTTGGCGGCTATGTTATTGGTGGACGAAGCAGCAGTAATAGCAGGCAGCGGCAGGGGCACCGGGGCGGCCATCGCTGTGTTTCCGGGATCCCCGGAGCCGGATTATGTCTCGGGAATTGTTTTGAAAGCGAAAGGGGGATGGCTTGCCAATGGCTATGTATAAGCAATCCGGAGCCGCCACCTTCGGCATTATCGGGGGAGCCGGCTTCCGGGCGCAGTATTACCTGAGGATCGCGCAGGCGCTTCCCGACCGGTTCCGCGTTGGCGGCCTGGTGGTGCGGGATGCGGACAAGGGCAAGGCGATGGAGAAGCAGTGGAATATTCCTTCGTATCGTACGCTGGAGGAGATGCTGCAGGCGCAGCGGCTTGATTTTGTCGTTGTATCTGTGGGCTGGGCGGCCTGCTTCGATTATTTGTTTCAGCTGGCGGAGCGGGGAGTTCCTGCGCTCGCGGAAACGCCTCCGGCGCCTGACCTGGACGGCCTGATCATGCTGCACGACAGGCTTACCCGCCAGGGCGCACGGATTCAGGTGGCCGAGCAGTATCAATATCATCCGCTGCAGATGGCGCGTTTGGCCGTTATCGAAGCGGGGCGTCTGGGGAGAGTGACGGAAACCACGGTATCGGTCTCTCATCTGTATCATGCCGTCAGCCTGATCCGCAAAATGCTGGGCATCCGCTTCGAAGACGCGACGATCAAGGGAATGAGGTTCGAGTCCAGCTGGCTTGCGGGACCGACCCGCAGCGGTCCTCCTGCGGAAGAACGGCGGATCCCCATGCAGCGGGATTTGGCGTGGCTGAATTTCGGCGAGAAGCTGGGCATCTATGATTTTACAAAGGACCAGCATCGCTCGTGGACCCGTTCCAACCACCTGTCCGTAAGAGGCGAGCGCGGTGAGATCTTCGACAGCCGCCTGACGGCGCTGGCCGACTTCTCTACGCCGCTCCATCTGGATTTCAAACGCATCAACAAGGGCGAGGTTGAAAATCAGGAGGGGTATTTCCTGCAGGGAATTATGGCGGGAGAACAGTGGGCGTACGTGAATCCTTTCGCGCCTGCAAGACTATATGACGACGAGATCGGGATCGCAGCCTGTCTGGCGCAGATGTCCGATTATGCCGCAGGCGGTGCAGAATTCTACGGGCTTCCCGAAGCGTCGCAGGATCATTATCTCGGAATGCTGCTGGAGCAGGCGGTACTGACAGGCGAAACGGTAACGTCAACCAGACAGCCCTGGGCCGAAGGAGTCTGAAGAAGGCATTAGCAGGGACGAAAACGGCGGGTGGCGAACATAAGAGGGATCACGGCCCGTTGGCAGAAATCCGGCATGGGACAAGGGCGGAGCCGCCGTTTTCGTATAGGATAGGTGCATTAGCAGATTTTCCGGAGGAGTAGATGGGATGAAAGTAAGTATGGAAGCTTCGCGTTATGAAAAGGGATCAATGCGGGACTATGTGCACGATACGCTGAAAAAAAACATCATGGAGCTTAAGCTGGAGCCGGGGCGTTTTATCTCGGAGAAGGAAGTCGTTGAGGCCCTTCAGGTCAGCCGTACCCCGGTTCGCGAAGCTTTCGTCAAGCTGTCCCAGGAGGAATTAATCGAGACCATTCCCCAGAAAGGGTCGTTCATCTCCCTGATAGATATGAAGCAGGTCGAAGAATCCCGTTTCATCCGGGAGAAGCTGGAGATGGCGATCGTCCGCCAGGCGTGTGAAATGCTGAATGCCGAGCAGCTTCTGAGCCTGCAAAATCTAGTCGGCCTGCAGAAGCTTTGCGCCAGCGAGAATAACTATGAGCGGCTGTTTGAGCTTGATGAAGAATTTCATAAGCTGATCATAATCGGCTGCGGGAAAACGCGCACATGGACGCTGCTTCAGCAGCTCAATACGCATTACAACCGGATCAGGCTGCTTCGGTTAGCGGTCAATTATGACTGGGCTAATATCATCGTGCAGCATGAGGAGATCATAGAAGCCATACGCGGCAATAATCCGGATCTGGCGGAGCAAACGATGCTGCTGCATTTAAGCCAGGTTAATTTTGAAAAAGAGGAATTGAAGGAAAAATATCCGTCCTACTTCAAATAATAGATATGCAAGGGAGAGATGAGGTTTTGACGCAGGAAACAGCTGAAAACGGTTATGCGTGTTGGCTCGGGTATGCGGGAATTGCCGATGAAGCGCTTAGGAGCCAATATGAATCCTGGTGCTCTGAAATTGTGGCAGCCGCGGCAAGGACGGACATTCTGCAGACTGCAGCAGGGGAGCTGTCCGAGGGCATTGCTTCCTTGCTCGGAGTGAAGCCTGTCCAGGCAGAATCGGCGCAGCGGAAGCGGTATATCCGGCTGGAAACGTTCGGCCGTCCAGGGGATGCCGGCAGCGTTATCGACCCGGCTCATGCAGCCGGCTTGTCGGATGAAGGGTATGTGATTCGCACGGAAGAGGATGCCGGCAGCCAATATATCATACTGGCAGGGAAAACGGATAAAGGCGTGCTCTATGCCGTCTTTCATCTGCTTCGTCTGATGCAGGACGGGGCGAGTCTGGAGGGGTTGTCCATTGCGGAAAACCCGAAAAACGGGCTTCGGATGATCGATCATTGGGATAATATGGATGGCAGCATCGAACGGGGCTATGCGGGAAAATCAATCTTTTACCGGGATAGCGATATCGCAGTGGATATGGCCCGTATCCGCGATTATGCCCGGCTGCTTGCCTCGGTCGGCCTCAATGCGATTTCGATCAACAATGTCAATGTTCACCGCGTCGAGACCATGCTTATAACGGAAGTGTTTCTGCCGAAAGTGGCGCAGATCGCCGGAGTATTCCGCACCTATGGCATCAAGCTGTTTCTCAGCATCAACTACGCTAGTCCGATCCAGATCGGCGGCCTCGCGACGGCAGACCCGGTCGATCCGGATGTGAAGCGCTGGTGGGCGGAGAAGGCGGCGGAGATTTACCGGTATATTCCGGATTTCGGTGGATTTCTGGTCAAAGCCGATTCCGAATTCCGTCCTGGTCCGTTCACCTACGGGCGCGATCATGTGGACGGAGCGAATGTGCTGGCGGAAGCGCTGGAGCCGCATGGAGGTCTTGTCATCTGGCGCTGCTTCGTGTACAACTGCCTTCAGGATTGGCGAGACCGCAGCACCGACAGAGCCAAAGCGGCTTACGACCATTTCAAACCGCTGGACGGCAAGTTCCTGGATAATGTAATTTTGCAAATCAAGAACGGCCCGATGGATTTTCAGGTCCGCGAGCCGGTGTCGCCGCTCTTCGGCGCCCTGCCGCATACCAACCAGGTGCTGGAGCTGCAAATCACGCAGGAATATACGGGGCAGCAAAAGCATCTGTGCTACCTGGTTCCCCAGTGGAAGGAAGTTCTCGACTTTGACACTTATGCCAAAGGCGAAGGCTCAACGATTGCGGAGCTTGCAAGCGGCAGTTTGTTCGACAGACCGCTCGGCGGGATGGCAGCCGTATCCAATATTGGCGACGACGCCAACTGGACCGGACATACTTTGGCGCAGGCCAATCTGTACGGCTTCGGCCGGCTTGCCTGGAACCCGGCGTTATCGTCCGATCAGATTACACGGGAATGGATCATCCAGACCTTCGGCAGCGATCCTTCCGCCCTGGATACCATATCCCGCATGCTGCTTGACTCATGGGGCATTTATGAGAATTATACAGCGCCGCTAGGCGTAGGCTGGATGGTGAATACGGGACATCACTACGGTCCTGATGTGGATGGTTATGAATATTCCAAGTGGGGGACGTACCATTTTGCCGATAACTTGGGAATCGGAGTGGACCGGACCTTAAGTACGGGCACGGGTTATACCGCCCAGTACCACCCTCCACATGCGGAACAATACGAATCTCTTGAGAATTGTCCCGATGAGCTGCTGCTGTTCTTCCATCACGTTCCGTACACGCACAAGCTCAAATCCGGTAAAACCGTGATACAGCATATTTACGACACACATTTCGAGGGTGTAGAGCAGGCTGAGGGGCTCGTGAATGCGTGGTCAACGCTCGAAAACAAAGTGGACAGCGGCCGATACACGCAGGTGCTGGCACGGTTGACCGACCAAGCCGAGCATGCCAAGGAGTGGCGAGATATTATCAATACGTACTTCCTCCGCAAGTCAGGAATTCCAGACTCAAAGAACCGCAAAATCTATTAAACAAAAAGGCCGGGCATCCAGATGCCCGGCTTTTTGCCATAAGTCTTTCTTTTTGAGCGATTAACTATAGCTCTCAAGAACGAAAAAGATTTAAGCTGGAAGCGCCAAAATCGCATCTCTGCTAGAATCTGCAATAAACGCATCACTGCCCCGCCAACATAGCTGGGAATCAGCAATAAACGCATCTCTGCCCCGCCAACATTACGCTGGAATCAGCAATAAGCGCATCACTGCCCCGCCAACGTTAGTATGGGACGAAGTCCAGCAGGCAACACGCGGGCGGCGTAAGAAAGTGTGTCCCGCAAGGGACGTAAACGATCCAAACACCAAAAGCCACAAAACCCCGTTCCTCTGCCTCGCCAACGTTATTCACCCGGGAGTCCAGAGGGCCGGCGCTCTCTGGGGTCCCCCTCAGGGGGATTTAGGGGGAAGTACACGCGGGCGGCGTAAGAAAGTGTGTCCCGGAAGGGACGAAAACGATCCAAACACCAAAAGCCACAAAACCCCGTTCCTCTGCCTCGCCAACGTTATTCATCCGGGAGTCCAGAGGGCCGGCGCCATCTGGGGTCCCCCTCAGGGGGATTTAGGGGGGAGTACACGCGGGCGGCGCAAGGAAGTGTGTCCCGCAAGGGACGTAAATGCTCCTACATCAAAAGCCACAAAACCCCGATCCTCTGCCTCGCCAACGTTATTCACCCGGGAGTCCAGAGGGCCGGCGCTCTCTGGGGTCCCCCTCAGGGGGATTTAGGGGGAAGTAGTTTAGGGGGAAATGTAAGCACCCTTTGGAAGCTGACAACACCCGCCCTCGGAACGCTCACCTCATGCAGCCCCTTATGCAGATCAAGCTCATACGATTGGACGATCTGGCCGCGGCAATCTCTGGTCACCGCATGGTAAAGCGCATGGTCAAGACCGCTTCTGACCGCAAGCCGGTCATGATAGGTTCCGTTCACAATAATCAGCCGATCCCATTCGTCATTGACCTCGATCACCATGTCGGCGTAAACGGCAGTGATCTGACGGCTGCGATCCCGCGCGCTGATAAGCGGATACATGAGCTCGGGCCCTTGGGGCAGCAGCTCGCCCTTCAACAGCAGATCGCGGTGCTCCTTGCAGAATGCCAGCCAGAACCGGAGCATATCCAGATGGTCGGGTCCGATTTCATCCAGACGGACGGATATTTGCGGAACCGAGAACAGCACGTTAATCAGCTGCATGGCCGCGCTTTCGACGGGTTCATTGGCATGGAACATAATCATATCGGAATGAACGGCCGTATTTCCCGCCAACAAGCGGATATCCATTGTGCGGATACGGTTCTGGATCGAATCATTCGGGCAGTCGTTGGCCCGGAGCATGTTGCCGTATTTTCGCATCAGCGGGCCAATGTAGGTCTGCCGGAATTCGATCAGAATGTCGGGCTTGATCTCTCTCAGCCTGGCCATGACATCCGTGAGCAGCCTGTCCACCGCTTCCGGAACCGAATGATAGTCGCGGCCGTTCCCAAGCTCCTCCTTCATATCAGGACTTAATTGAAAGCTGTCGACAAAATCGAGCTTCAAGCCGTCGATATTCCATTCCTTCACAGCCTGTTCATAGATATTGATCAAATATTCCCGGACCTCGGGAAAACGCGGATCCAGCACGCTGGCATTCAGCTTTTCATTAATCCCCAGATATTTTCCCTCAAAACGGCTCCACGTCCTGCTGTTTATCCCAACGAACGGCACCGAATACCACAGCATATAGTTCATACCTTGTCCGTGAACGGCATCGACATGCTTCCTCATGTCCGGAATTTTCTCCGTACAAACCTCCCAATCGCCGGTATAGGCGTAGCCGCGGTTATTATCGTCCGTTTGCCAGCCATCATCCACGATAATACTCTCACAGCCAATCGATCGGGCAAGCTCGGATTGACGCTCCAATTCGGAAGCGCTCAGCTCCTGATGAAAGGAATACCAGGTGGAGTACATGGGCTGCAGAGCGGTCTCGGGCACATCCGCGGGCCGGAATTCAGGGAAAGTCTCCCACCATTTCGATACATCGCGCAGCGTTACATAGTAAGGCAGATCTCTCCGGTCTATCCGAAGCACAGCTTCATAATGGTCGATTTCCGGCATAGGTTCTTCAAACAATGTAATCGAACATAGGAAAGTGGCATCTTCTTCATGAATGCCCGCTTTGATGGCCAGATGGTTGAGCGCATCAGAGAAAGCAAAGGTCAGCCTGCTCCTCCCTTCCAGGTTGTACAGACAGGCAGCCGGCGCAAGCGAAGTGTTTTTGGACTGAAATCCCTCACCCCAGTCCACCTGGAATGCTTTATTGCGATCGGTGCCCGGATGCCACAACGAGTGAATATCGATGGCTGGATGGGACCAGCGGATATGATGGATGGGGGGAACCTGCTTCCGGCCGGAAGTCAGCCGGATATGAATCTCAAACACATCTTCTTCTATGGTTTTAACCTCTACAAAGCTTTTGAACGAGCTGATTTCGCTGCTGACGGTTACGACAGGATCATGCTTGTTGATTAAAGATTTCATAATTCCTCCTACTTGTGGGTAAAATCATTCCTGTGCGATGGTGCATTATGATTATAATGTTTACGAAACATATAGTAAACAATATTTTTTTTGATGCATGAACCAGAAAGTTGTTTCATATATATCTGTCAAAAATTAAAATGAAAGCGTCGACATGGTGGTATTGCCAAATAAACATCTGTTTGTTATAGTGAATTCATTCGATAGTTCGCTAATGTTTAGTAAACAAATAATTAATCATTGGCAGCTGTCTGCAAGAACATTACAATAAGCATGGGGGGATGTTTCCCAAATACTTTATTGAAAAGGTGATCTGGTTTGGCAACTATTCGTGATATTGCCCGTGTGGCAGGCGTCTCTCCATCTACAGTTTCGCGCGTACTCAGCGGAGATTCGTCATTATCTGTCCAGGAAGAGACCCGGAGAAAAATTATTTCAACCGCAGAACAATTACAATATAAAAGTGTTCAACGCCGTCAAACGACAAAAGCGGCACAGCTGAAGGATTACAAAATCGGATTGGTTACATTCTGTTCGGAGCAGCTTGAATCGGAGGATCCGTATTATTTGTCCATCCGGCTTCATATCGAGAAGGAATTCAATCAGCAGGGACTTCATATCACTAGAACCATCCGCTGGGTCAACCATGAATCCTACGAGAGCCTGTCGGGACTGGACGGCCTTATCGTGATCGGGAAATTCGAGTTTGATCCTTACAACCTGTTCTTCAGCCGGATTCAAAACGTTGTTTTCGTCGACTATTCTCCGGATGAGAACCGCTTTGATTCTGTCATCGTTGATTTTGAGAAAGTGACGACGACGGCGCTGGATCATTTGATCGGACTTGGGTACACCAAAATCGGCTTGATCAGCTCCAGGGATTTCATTAACCGTTTTGGCTCGAACACGGGCTTCGAATCGGTTGATCAACGGCAGAGCGGTTTCGAAAGCTATATGAAGCAAAAGAAATTATACATGCCCGAGCATGTCCATATCGGACATAACTTCTCGATGTCCACCGGCTACCAGTTGATGAAGCAGGCGATAGAGAAGAAGAATTTGCCGCAGGCTTTTCTGATGGGATCGGATCCTATGGCGATAGCGGCCAGCAGGGCGCTTAAGGAAGCGGGACTGAGGGTGCCTCAGGATATTGCCATTGTCGGCATTGACGATATTGAAATGGCCTCTTACTCGAATCCGCCTCTTACCACGGTCAAAATCTACACCGAACAAATGGGACAGACGGCTGTCAGAATGCTGTTGGAGCGTATAGGAGGAAGAGAAGTGCCGCTTAAGGTCGTGCTGCCGGCAAGACTGATCGTCAGAAGCAGCTGCGGGGCAAACAGAAGCCAATTTTCAGAAACGGTCGGTTAAGGCAATGGCAAAGGGCGCCGAATGATTCATGCAAGCAACCGGAGATATTATCATTACTAGGGGGAAATACAGATGAAAAAAGGGTTCGCCATCGTTTTGGCACTTTGTATCGTAATCAGCTTATCCGCTTGTGGAAGCGGTAACGGAAACAACACCGCAGGCAATGCTCCGACAGGAGAAAATACGGGCAATACCCCATCGGACGCCAATGCGGGAGGCGCCAAGGGCAGTATCACCTTCGCTTTCTGGGGGGCGCAGTCCGAAGCCGATGCCATCAATAATGTCGTTAGCAATTTCGAAGAGAAAAACCCTGACATTAAAGTCGAGAAGCAGTGGATTCAGCGGGATTATCTGACCAAGCTGCAAACGATGATTGCCGGAGGAACGGCGCCTGACGTCATTCTGATCTCCGGCGGCGACCTGCCGGGATTCGCAAACGCTTTCCAGGAAATGCAGGTGGATACTTCCGTATTCAGTTCTCCTTCCCTCGTGGAGTCCATGACTTACGAAGGCAAGGTCTATGCAGCTCCGTTCATTATCAAGCCCAAAGTAATGGCGGTTAATGTGGATCTTTTTGAGAAGAACAACATTCCGCTGCCAAGCAAGACAGAGCCCATGACGACGGAGCAGTTCGAAGATATTTCCCAGAAATTAACATCCGGCAATGGAAAAGCCAAGATATTCGGTTCCGAACCGTTAGGACTGGGAAACTGGATCTATTCGTTCGGCGGCAGCTATTACAATGAGGATAATACCAAATCGACGATTGATTCGCCGGAATCGATTGCGGCGGCGGAATACATCGTTCATACGAAACAATCCGGTACTGTGCCCAGTAACACGGAGAAACAGGGACAAGACATGATGAACTGGTTCCTGGGGGGAAGAATCGGTATGTATACCGATTTTGGCCCTTGGTTCTTGCCCCAGATGGCCGGAGTTGAAGGATTTAATTGGGATATATTCCCAATTCCTGGTGGTGGAGGCGCCAAAGAAGTTAACGGACTGGCTATTGGCAAGACCAGCAAAAACACGGAAGCGGCCCAGATCTTCGTCAACTATTTGACGCAGAACGAGGCAGCGCAGAAGATTATCGGGGGCAACAAGGACGCATACGGGATTCCGGTCATTGCAAGCGCAAAGGATTCCTTCGAATCAATCTACCCGGAGAAGAATTTGAATGCCTTCGTTCAGGCGTCAGAGAAGCAGCACAATCAGGAAGCACAGAAACGTACAAGCGAAATCAATAATGAAATGAAAATGATCGACGACTTGACGCCTATCGGAATCGGCAAGCAGGATGTGAAGGAAGTATTCCCTAAACTGGCTGAGAATATAAACAAAATTTTACAACAAAACTAGCGGGAGCAGGCCATGAATGGAATAATCGAACAGATTTACAGCTTCTATGAAACGTTGGGGTTGCCGGCAGCTTTGCTGCCGCTTCTCCCTTTTCTTACGATTATTGCGGTTTTGTACGCCGTGATCATTATTATCGCCAGAATATTAGTCAGGAAAAAAGTCATCCATATTAAAACAGCGAGCTTTTATTTGTTTGTTTCGATTTGGATTATCGGATTTTTGCTGTTTACATTGGGCCCCATGATATTCTCGTTCTATATCAGCTTCACCAAATGGGAAGTCGTCAGTTCGCCCCAGTGGACCGGCTTTGACAACTACCGGATGCTGTTTAAAGACACGATGTTCTACAAGGCGCTGAGCGTTACGTTTTACTACACGCTGGTGAGCGTACCGCTTCAGGTAGCGTTATCCTTTGCCATTGCCATGCTGATGAATTTGAAGCTGCGCGGCATTTATCTTTTCCGCACCATCTATTATCTGCCTACCTTGATTCAGGGTGTCGCGCAGATGGTGCTGTTTATCTGGATATTCAATCCGAACGTCGGCTTGATGAACTCCATACTTGGTTTATTCGGCATTACGGGCCCAGGCTGGTTCTCCAGTCCGAATTGGTCGATGCCTGCGGTCATCATCATGAGCCTGTGGACGGTCGGCGGCAACATGATCATCTATTTGGCCGGATTATCGGATATCCCCAAATCCCTGTACGAGCAGGCGGAGATCGACGGCGCCACGACCATGCGTAAGGTATGGCATGTGACGCTGCCGCAAATTTCCCCGATTCTGTTCTTCAACACGGTAACCAGCATGATCGGGGCTTTCCAGACCTTTACGCAGGGCTTCATGATCAGCGGGGGACCGGATAATTCCTTATTGTTCTATGCCTATTACCTCTATCAGAATGCCTTCATGTGGTTCAAAATGGGTTATGGCTCTGCGCTCGCCTGGGTGCTTTTTGTCATTATTCTGCTGTTTACCGCACTTGTTTTCCGGAGCAGCGCGATTTGGGTCTATTACGAGACGGAGCAAAACGGAGGGAGGAAGCGTCGTGTCCGCAGAAAAACGTCATAAATCAACCGGGAAGCCAATCAAATGGTTAGCGTATCTGGTTCTCATCATTGGCAGTGTTGCCTTCCTGTATCCCTTCATCTGGATGATTGGCGCATCCTTGCGGAGTCTGGAAGAGATCGCTTCCTCCGGCATGAATGTATGGCCCGAAAGCTGGCGCTGGGATAATTATGCGAAGGCGCTGACGGCTTTTCCGTTCGGCCGTTACTTGTTCAATACGCTGCTTACGACGGTCTTCCCTATTATCGGAACCGTGCTTTCCTGTTCCATTGTCGGCTATGCCTTCGCACGTCTGAAGGTGAGAGGAAGCGGGATCCTGTTCATTCTGGTCCTGTCCACCATGCTGCTGCCGGGCGAAGTAACCATGATTCCGCAGTTTATTTTATTCAAACAGCTTGGCATGCTGGATACGCTGTATCCGTTAATCGTCCCATCATTTTTTGGCTCAGCCTTCTTCATCTTCCTGTTCCGCCAGTTTTATTCCCGGCTGCCTGTCGGCCTGGAGGAAGCGGCCATCATTGACGGGTGCGGCTATTTCAAAATTTGGCGGACGATCTTCCTGCCCCTGTCCAAACCGGCGCTTATCGGCGTAGCCGTTATGGTATTCATGGGGTCCTGGAACAACTTTATGGGGCCGCTTATCTATATCAACAGCGACAAATGGAAGACGCTTACCCTCGGTCTGGCAGGATTCCAGGGAACCTATGCCACCGATACGAATTTACTGATGGCTGCGGCTATCGTCATTACGCTGCCGTGCATTATTTTGTTCTTTGCCGCCCAGAAGGCGTTTATGGAAGGACTCACATTTTCAGGATCAAAAGAGAGCTAAAGAGAACGTATTGGAGTGGTGAAATTGACAAACTGGAATCAAATTCAATCCAAAGCAGGTGCCGTTACCTTCTTGTCATCCGATTCGCATCTGAATGACGGATTTAAATGGGCCAGGCAGCAAGCCATGGCATACGCCCATTCCGGCGGAGATCCGGTAGGTTTGTGGTATGAGGCGGCTCTGCCGGACAGGCAGGCATTTTGCATGCGCGATGTGGCGCATCACAGCATTGGAGCCGCTGTACTTGGCTTAAATCTGCATACGAAAAACATGTTTATGCGTTTTGCCGAGAATATAGCGGAATCCCGGGACTGGTGCACTTATTGGGAGATAACCAAGGATAATCTGCCCGCTGAAGTAGATTACGAGAATGACCAGGACTTCTGGTATAATCTTCCTGCCAATTTCGACATTATCGAGGCAAGCTACCGTCAGTATTTGTGGACAGGCGATCAGGATTACCGGAATGATGCCATCATGCTTGATTTTTATCGCTTAACGGTAGAGAACTTTGTTCAGACATGGGACAAGGACGGAGACGGGATATTGGAGTACTATCCCGATTACGGACGCAGAGGCCTGGCTACCTACAATGAGGCTGGATTGCAGCCTTTGGCCGGCGGCGACATGATCGCCTTGCAGGCTGCCGGGTACCGCGCTTATGCCCGTCTGCTCGAACTTGAAGGCCAGCTTGAGGAATCCGCAGCTTATGCTCGAAAAACGCAAGAGCTGGAGCAGCGCTATGACCAGGAATGGTGGAATGCAGACAAGGGACGTTTCTTCGGCGCCATGCTGCAGAATCGGACTTTCCTTGAAGCGTACAATGCCGAAGGCAATTTTCTGCCGTTATATTTTGGAGTGATAAGGGATAAGACCAAACTTCATAAAGCGCTTGAGGATTTGAAAAGAAACCGTGTGGCGAATGTAGAAGGAAAGACGTATCTCCCTGACGTTTTTTACCGGTATGGCCTTAACGAGGAGGCCTTGCAAGAATTGAAGGAGCTGGTTGATCCGTCGTTGGAGCGCAGGGATTATCCTGAAGTATCCTACTGCGTGGTCGGTTCCATGGCAAACGGACTCATGGGAATCTCGGCAGACGGCCAGTCGGCCATTACCACAATGTCCAGGCTGAGCAGCGGGCTTGAATGGGCGGAGCTGGGGAGCATTCCTATTCTGAACCGCACCCTTACGGTCCGGCATAACGGCATCGAAGAAACCACTGTCACCCTGCAGGAAGGGGAGCCTTTCCTCTGGAAGGCAGTTTTCCATACAAATTCCGGGACCATCCTGCATAACGGCAGCCCGGTACAAGCAGCAACAGAACGGTCTGACGGCGGAGACGAGTACCGCTATCTTATGATTCAGGTGGCAGAAGGCGAGACTCACCGGGTCTCGTTGGGCTAAAACAAACCTATAACCTGCGCAGGCAATAATTGCCTAGCACAGGTTATTTTTTTATTCACTGAGTGAACTAATTAGGAAGCAGAAACCTGGATTTCTGCAAGCGACTGACAAATCGGGCAACACTGCTTTTGGGCTACAGGTACGACTTCAACATGCATTTCATTGTCGTTCATAAATTGAATTTGGTTGATTTGAACCTCTGATATCTGGAGCATTTCATTGATATACTGAATTTGCATCTGTCTATCCCTCTATTTTGTTGTTTGGTTGGACTTACAACAATACAGGTTTAGCAGATGTTTTTCCATTTTCAACCTTGGTTTACTACGTCAAGCACTGATTTTGAGGTTGAGCCTATTTTTCTTCAATTAATAGTTGCTTATGCGAATATTGTGTCTGTAAGGAAATATGTTTATAGACTCTTTTTCAAAGTTTTCGCTACAATGATGGCGTTACGTCTTGGAAATAAGGCAGCTATGTTTTGAGATTAGGAGGTGAACCTATTCGGTAGATTTTTAGGGGGAATTTTGTAAGCGCTGACGCGGCTGTAATTTCGATCGATCGTGGCTCTTCTTGTATTTGATGGTTAAAACATCAAAAAACCGCAAAATCTTCAACCAAAACAACATTTTTATCGGTAAAGTTGTAAAAAATTCCGAAATTTAAAAATTGGGCGACTCTAAAACGAGATTTTAGAGGTTGCCTTAAGAAAAGGAGCAAAACTAAGATGAAAGGTGAAAAACTCTTAATCAACGTCTCCCGCATCCTCGTAGTCATCATGCTGCTCTCCTTATTCGCGTTTGTCCCCGTCCCGGCCGCTGCGGCCGAAGGCGAACTGACACTTGAACTGAACGACCTTATTGCAGAAGCCGAAGCTTTAAAAGCCGGCAACGAGGAATTCCCGCTCCAGATTAGCCACACTGACGACGGATCCGATGTGAACAAAGCTTTTTCCTGGGTGTACGCCGACGAACTCGAAGATCTTGATAACGCGCTTGAGTTCGCGCGAAATGCGCTCACTCCCGCCGGCGAAGCCATAGCCAGCCTTGAAGACGCATTAGTGAATTTCATTGGAAAGATCAAAGCGGACGGTTCAGATCCCTATTTCCGTCTTGATCCGGGTCCTGGTAAAATACCTGTAGAAATTACCGAGCCCACCAATGTCTGGACCTCAAGAACCCCGCTTGACAATCGTGTCCCCGCCGACTTTGCTGGTGGCACATACAAAATGATTCCGTATCCTTTTGCAGATTCCGAAGCCAAAGCTGATGTGCTCCAGATCAATTACGTCCATAACGGAGAAAGCACGTTCGGCGGAATAAGCATTGTATCTCCGTTGTCCCCGGCTGTAAATGTCTCCGCAGGCGCAACTATTGAGTTTGATGTGTACTATCCCAAGAGCGCGCAGGGCAAATTCATGAGGTGGAGAATCAGAAATACCAACTCTGACCTCGATAGCTACCTCAGGGATTACGAGTACAACAACCTTAACCCCGACTGGGTTGGCAGCTACAACGGTGAATCCTGGTTGATGGTTCACCACAGCATTAACGCCTCAACAGGCAATTCCTCGAACTTCATTCTTGAGCTCCATGGCGAGACCGGCCGTCCCGCAGAAACCGGCATGCTTCTTGTCGCCAACATCAAAATAACCGCACCCGATCCCAACGGCATTGCGCTTCCCAACGTAGTCAACAAGGAGAACCAGAGTGCCGTAGCGCCTCTAAAGAGTGTTTACAGCAAGGAAAATGACCTGTTCATGGTCGGCGCGATCGGAACCGGATCAGTAACCGGAACCAGAGCCCGGCACTATGAAATCTTTGTCGACGGCAACAACCTCAAGGCCGATGCAACGCATCCCCGCGGCCCGAACTGGCTGAAAAGCGTTGCTGGCGCGCCCTTGAGCGGCGCAACCACCACCCCTGGCGCAGCTGAATACAATTTCCCGACCAGCTCTTATCAAGCGATCAGGGATTCCGGAACTCCCGGACAGTACAAGTCTCACGGCCATGTTTTGGCATGGTACAACCAGGCCCCTGCATGGATGAGACAGATTATTCCCGCGAACCTTACCTCCGGATATAACGGCACAGCCAATTTCTACGGATTGGGCAACGGCGTTACAACCACGGTTCCGGTAGACAAAGAAATGGCCAGAAGAGTGCAGTTTAACCACACAATGTATGTGATGCGGCACTTCCTGACCACAGATACGAAGTATGGCTCAAGCGTATCCCGCGGAGTAATCCCCTTCAATTCATGGGACGTACTCAACGAAGAGGTCCACGAAAGCCGCCACAGCGAAATCATCCCCACGAATGCGAACAGCTGGAGAACGAGCCTCAAACACACCAACTGGCTTGTTGCCATGTCGGATGATCAAATTGACGGCGACATCAGAGAGCATTACATTTACCTGCTCTTCAAATACGCGCACATCGCGGCCCCCAACGCCAAGATGGCGGCGGCTTACAAAGCCAACTACGCTGACTTTCCCGAGTACATGAAGCTCGACGGACACGACGCCGACGGCAGCATTGACTCCTATATCGTTGACAATCCTCCGAAACTGACCTACAACGATTACGACCTTTCTGTCCGCACCAAAGCGAGGACTGTATACAACATGGTTCTCGAACTGAACACCGCATGGCTCTCCGATCCGCTGTATGACGGAAGACCCCTTATCGAAGACATCGGTATCCAGGGACACGATTCGGTAAAAAAGACCCTTGCAAGCGATAACCAATATGCCATGGCCCTCTATGCCTCTCTCGTTGACCGAGGCCTTCTTTCCGGTATTTCCTACTCGGAATTTGACCTTAAGATGCCGACCAGCGCCCCCGGCGGCGGCGCGATCGCTCCCGCAGTGCTCAATGTCAGACAGTCTGACGCCCTTGGTTATGAGTACGCGCTGATGTACAAACTGTTCACCAAGTTCGCCCCGTACATAGATCACATCATTAGTTGGGGCGTATCCGGTTCAGGATGGCAGGGAAGCTATGTGCTGTTTGACAGTCAGAACAATGCCAATGCCGGCTACTATGGCGCCATGAATCCGAACAGATTCGTTCTTGGACATTCATACCTAGATGATTTCTTTGAAGGCGAATACGAGAAACTCCAGGACGGCTATGAAATTGACCTTGGCGATCTTGGAATCTATTCTATCGGTGACTCTACAGCACCTGTAACGTTAACCGGCGCAGATCATGTACCGGCCGGCAGTTCCTTCGACCTTGTCTACGGTTTGAACCATGTGCAGGGCGACGTGCTGGCTCAAGATGTGACGATCACGTACGATGCCGATAAGCTGGAACTGGCCGCACCGCCAGTCTCGACAGATGGAGAGAAATTCGTCGTCGTCGATTACAAGACAGAACCTGCCGGAACACTCCGTATTCTGGGCGTTCATCTTGGCGCCGGACAAACCAATCCGAATGCGGATCTGATCAAATTGTCGTTCCGGGCTAAAGAAAATGCACCAGCCGGCCTGACCAACGTTGAGGTCACCCGACTGGTGACGGCAGATAGCTCAGGCACGGAAACGGTCCAAGCCGGCACGGTACACACCGTTCAAATCGACGTCATCGACAAGGCGGCGTTGAACGCGCTGATTGCCGAGGCGCAAAGCGCGCATGATCAAGCAGTGGAAGGCAAACTGCTCGGACAATATCCAGCAGGCTCCAAAGCAACGCTGCAGACTGCCATCGAGGCTGCGGTCGTAGCGAATAACTCGGAAGCCACCCAGGCTCAGATCGATGCGGCTGCCACGCAGTTGAACGCCGCTTTACTGGCCTTCCAGTCTTCCATGAACGTGAAGATTCCGAACGATCACAACGGCGACGGCCAGGTCAGCATCGGCGACTTGGCGATTGTGGCTAAGGCATATGGCACCACTTCAACAGATGCAGGATGGGATCAAGTGAAAGACTTCGACTTGAACGGCGACAACCAAATCGATATTCTCGATCTGGCTATGCTGGCCCGCATGATCTTTGATTGGTAATGTCCTAACGAGTTACCTGTGAACAGCTTTACGAAAAAGGAGAGGGGCAGATAGCTGCCTCTCTCCTTTGTGCGCTTGGCAGCGCAATCGACTAATGGACGATTCACATACATCGTCTGATTACATTCAATTACGGCTCGATTTCACTAATCAACAGGCCTGATATTGGGGCAATCAAAATGAAGATTTGGGTTAAAAATTCAATACCTGTTTTTACAAAAAAACATTTCAAGTTCTAAGTTCAATTCTACAAAATCATGTGGAGTATTTCCCTGTCGAGTATGAAGAGAAATTATATCTGGTAAATGTTTTGAATGTCATAGATGTATGCTGTTAATTATGAAAAGTCTGATATTGGAATTGATTCAGATGGCACCTTTAGAGGATTTAACAAAATCGTATTTAAGAAAGAAGTTATAGAGGAATGCAACATTTTTAAGCTAACAGAAAACAAACGTGTCAGCGTCTACGTATCCAACATGTTTCGCGATACCGTAATGGATGCAAATTTAAAGGGATTTGTCTTCGAACTCATCTGGGACCCTGAGGAACCGGAAGATAGAGAAGAAATCTTAAAGAGAAATTATGAGAATATGCTGACCGAAATTGAACGAAATAAAGGACCAGAGTTTAATTGGGAACAAGACGTCCAAATGGTCAAGGCCGGAAAGGCAATGGCTAGCGGCAAGTGGCAGCTTCAAGCGGAGGCGGATGGCCTTTGCTTACCGGGCAATTGGCAGGGGATGGGAAGTACCATTGGCTGGATCCGATATACCTTGCACCAATCCTGTTTGAACTTAAATGGCATGAAGTAAAGAAATCGGATATTTAAATTAGCAGTTGAGATGGAAGGGACAGGCGGATCCTAGAATGGGGCCGCCTGTCGTGTATCGTATCAAAAATACTTGGTCTGAACAAATAAGGATAAGGGAGAGAATAAGCATGAAAATTTGGGAAACGAGCTTGTGTTGTTCCGCAAGCTCATCCTTTACGAAAACAGTATCCTGCCGGAAATTTGTATGTTTGCCCGATTATCCTCCTTTTATGAAATGTGTATCTGATCGGAATCATGTCTGTAGATGCAAGCGGGCCAAAGCCGATACAATGACGAGGTGAAAATGACAGTCGACAAGAGGTGATCGTTTGGAGAAGGGACTTGCAATTAGAAAGGGCGGGACGCCAATTGGCAGCCGGTCTTCCATGTCCATCAGAATGTGGAAGGCCAGATGGTTTTATCTGTTTATGCTGCCGGGAATTATTTATTTTCTCATCTTTAAGATTTGGCCGATGTGGGGCGTCTTGATGGCCTTTCAGAACTATCAGCCGTCCCTGGGAATGTTCAGCAGCGATTGGGTGGGATTCAAGCATTTTGACCGGCTGTTTCATACACCGGAATTCTGGACGCTGTTCAGAAATACCTTCATGCTCGCCTTCTACAGTCTGGTGATCTACTTTCCGATCACGATTGTGCTGGCGGTTCTCTTGAATGAGGTGCGCCATGAAATGTTCAAGCGTTATGTGCAGACGCTGGTCTATGTTCCCCACTTCCTGTCCTGGGTGGTCGTCGCGGGGATTACCTTCCTGCTGCTCGGCTCCGAGGGCTTGATCAACAAATGGAATGAGGCCATCGGCTCAGGGCGCGTCGATTTCTTATACAGTCCGGATTGGTTCCGTCCGCTCATTATGCTTCAAATTATATGGAAAGACGCCGGATGGGGCACGATTATTTTTCTTGCCGCACTGGCGGGGGTCAATGTGCAGCTGTATGAAGCGGCACGGATCGACGGAGCTTCCAGGCTGCGGATGATCTGGCATATTACGCTGCCGTCGATCCGAAGCGTAATCGTTATTCTATTGATACTGCGGCTGGGCCATTTTCTCGACCTCGGGTTCGAGCAGATCTACCTGATGTTGAATGCCATCAACCGGGGAGTGGGCGAGGTATTCGATACGTATGTCTACCGCGTCGGTATTCAGCAGGGACAGTTCAGCTACAGCGCGGCCGTCGGATTGTTCAAATCGGTGATCGGCCTGGTGCTGGTCTGGCTCGCGAATCGCTTGGCCAAGAAATTCGGCGAAGAAGGAATCTATTAAAAAAGGAGGTGCGGGCATGGTTTACGACAGGACGCTTGCGAATCGCCTGGGTGATATTCTGATCTACGTTTTCCTTGGCGCCGTATCAGTGCTGACCGTCCTCCCGTTCTTGTATGTACTGAGCAACTCTTTCTCTACAACGGAGGATATTTTTCCGCGGGAATGGACGCTGGATGCGTACCGGTACATATTCTCAACGGACAAATTCGTGCGCAGCCTCGGGGTCAGCGTCTACATTACGGCGCTCGGCTCCCTGCTTAGCCTGCTGTTCACATCCCTGATGGCTTACGGCCTTTCGGGCAAGAACATACCGGGTAAAAAAGCGGTGCTCATGATGGTGCTGTTCACGATTCTGTTCAGCGGCGGCATGATCCCGACCTATTTCGTCGTCCGCAATCTCGGGATGATCGACACGTATTGGGCGCTTATGATTCCGGGACTGATGAGCGGATTTTATCTGCTCGTGATGAAGGAGTTTTTCCAGAATGTTCCTGAGGAGATGAAGGAAGCGGCGCAAATTGACGGCTGTCACGAGCTGTCCGTGTTCTTCCGGATCATCCTGCCGTTGTCCCTGCCTGCTATGGCGGCGTTCGGGATGTTCTACGCAGTCGGACTATGGAATCAATACTTCAGCGCCATTCTTTATATCAACGACAATGAGAAATGGCCGGTGCAGGTGCTGCTCCAGCAGATTGTCGTGCAGGCATCGGGAAGCATCGGCGATTCCTCCCAAATGGGGGAGAACATGACCTTCTATGGACAATCGGTCCGGATGGCGGTTGTTATCGTGTCCACGATTCCGATCCTGCTTGTGTATCCGTTTTTGCAAAAGCATTTTGCCAAAGGCGTTCTTCTGGGCTCGGTGAAAGGCTGACCGGCCTTGAATTCTCCATAAAAAAATCAGCATTAACAGGAGGTCGTAAAGATGGTTAACAGAAGAAGATGGGCAGCGGGGGCGTTATCCGTACTGCTCGCAGTCATGCTTGTCGTGACCGGATGCAGTTCGAATTCAGGGGGCAGCAATAATCCCGCACCGCAGCAGCCGGCAGACACGGCGAACAATGAAACGGCAAACAATGAACCGGCGGCGGCAGAGCCGGAGCCCGCTGATACCGAGCCTTTTGCAATCAAGATGGCGGTGAATTTCGATGGAAAAGACGTTCCGCAGGCCGGAAATCCCGTGCAGCAGGCCATCGAAAGCTATACTCATACCAAATTGGAGATCGATCATTTCCCCGGGAATTCCTACCAGGATAAGCTCTCTGTCATGATCGCATCAGGCGACCTGCCCCAGGTCATTGCAAGCTACGGTGCGCCGAAGCAATCGTACCTGCTCTCCGCGTTTCAAAATGATGTGTTTTGGGATATTTCTCCCTTCATCAAGGATTTTCCTAATCTATCCAGTCTGAATAAGGCCATCTACGATAATGTCGCATTCCAGGGAAAAGTATTCGGGCTTCCGAGGGAACGTCCGCTGGCCCGCGACGCTTTCATCTACAGGGTGGATTGGTTGAAGAATGTCGGCCTGCAGGAGCCGCAAACTGTTGAAGAGTTTCATCAGATGCTGAAGGCGTTCAAGGATCAGGACCCGGACAAAAACGGGAAAAACGACACTTACGGCATGACGATGGGCGCATTGGGCGGCTCGGGACCTGCTCCATCCACATTCGGGGTATTCTTCGGAGCGCCGAACGTATGGGATGTTCAGGAAGGCAAATTTACCCGTGATGTATTTACACCGGAATATTTGGAAGGTCTGAAATTCCAGAAGCAGTTATTCGATGAAGGTCTGATCCATCCCGATTTCGCCATCATGGACCGTCCCAAAGTGGAAGGCGAATTCGAGAACAGCAAGGCCGGCGCCATCGCCAATTCCACTAATGTGGCGCTGTCTTATGAAGCCCGTATTCAACAGCACATTCCCGATGCGACAGTCGACTTCTTCAGCATTCTGAGCACGGACAAAGGCAAACGGATTGCGGCGGCTCTTGGCTCGAACGGCATTCTGATGTTCCCGAAATCTAGCGTGAAGACGGAAGATGATCTGAAAAAAATTCTGAAATTCTTCGACCAGTTGGCCGATCAGGAAATGGCGGATCTGCTGGAATGGGGAATTGAAGGAACGCATTATACCATGAAGGACGGCAAACCGGAAATCATCGACCAGGAGAAGTTTGACAACGAAGTCGGCTTCCCTTACAAATGGCCGCTTCGCGCCGTCTCGCTGGACGCGATCAAAATGCAGGGCAATGTGAATCCGCTGGTTACCAAGGAGCTTCAGGTTACAACGGAGAACCAGAATCATCTGGTGAACAATCCGGCTAATCCGTTCATTTCCCAAACGCAGGTGGAGCGCGGAGCCGAGCTTGAGCTGATCATCACGGATGCAAATACCAAATTCATCATGGGCGTGATGGACGAAGCGAAATGGAAAAGCGAGATGGACCGCTGGCGTTCAAGCGGTGGGGATCAAATAGCGAAGGAATATGAAGAGCAGTGGGCTGCTGCCCAATAGAAGCCAGAGGGAGTGACGTTCTTCATGATAAAGAGGAATGCGGTCAAATTCTTAAGTTTATGCCTTTGTCTTTCTTTGATCGTCAGCGGATGGGTGCTGCCGGAAGCAAAAGCGGCGGCCCCTGTCAGCAAGGTAACTTGGAACACGGAGCTGCAAAAGGTTGACGGCTTTGGCGGCTCCGGGGCCTTCCACAAGGCCGGCTCGATCATGCGGCTTCAGGAGCCTCTGCGGACGCAAATACTGGATATGATATTTTCCCGCGAAAGCGGCATCGGCATCAGCATCGTCCGCAATATGATGGGGGACGGCGGCACATGGGGCAGCAAAGAGTACGATGGGCCGACAGAAACGATCGAACCGGAGAAGGGCGTATTTGTCTGGGATGATCCCCAATGGGCAACGAAAAAGGCTGACTTCGACAAATATCAAATCTGGTTCATGAATGAAGCCAAGGAGCGTGGCGTCACGACGTTTATGACCTCTTCCTGGAGCCCGCCGGCCTGGATGAAAACGAACAACAGCGTCCTGGGTACGGGCAATGGCAAATTGAAGAAAGAGAATTATCAGGACTATGCCGATTATTTGGCCGAATATGTTCTGGGTTACAAGAAGCATTTCGATCTGGATATCTCTTATATATCGCTGGCCAACGAGCCGAATATAGGCCCAGCCTATTCCGGCACGGTATGGACGGCCGATGAGATGAATGTCTTTATCCGCGATTATCTGGGACCGACCTTCACTGCAAGAAAGGTGCCGGCCAAGATCGTTATGCCTGAGCATGTGAACTTCACCGAAGCCTATGCGCTTCCTGCGCTTAACGATCCCGTGACAGTCAATTATGTGGATGTCGTAGCTACACATGCTTACGGAATCGGCACGAATGTTCCCGAATTTCCGGTTTCCAGGGAGAAAGGCAAGCCGATTTGGCAGACCGAGTATATGAATCAGGGAACGGGACTGCAAACCTTCGAGAACAACACCATTACCGATGCGCTGCGTTACGCAAACCTGATCGGCAATATGTTCGACAACACCGGCATCAGCGCTTACTTCTGGTGGTGGCCGGCCGCCAACAACGGCGCCGACGGCTCCGACCTGATCCGTCTGAGCAATGACGGCAGCAATCAAGCGCTCGCGCCGACGGAGAACGGCCAGTACCGGGTGTTCAAGCGATACTATTCTTTCGGCAACTACAGCCGGTTCATCCGTCCGGGCTATGTAATGATTGGCGCCGACAAGAATCCTGTGGACGAGGTTATGGTTACGGCCTATAAGGATCCGCAGACGGGGAATTTCTCTATCGTTGCGGTCAATAACGATTCCATGCCGCAAACCATTACCTTTGATCTTCAGGACTTCCCGGGGGGAGTGGACGCAGTCGTTCCGTACCGCACCTCTCCCAATGAGAATTTGAAGAAGCTGGGCGATATCGCGGTTTCCGGCCAATCGTTCACGATGGAGCTCAAGGGCTCCAGTGTGACGACCTTTATACCAAAGAAATACGAGCTTCCTGCGCTTCCCGAACAGAAGGATGTCTTCTCGACTTATGAGGCAGAGGAAAATGACGGCCAGTCTCCGGACGTGAAGGCGACAGTCGGCAGCGGCGGCGGTCAGGCAGTGACCGGTCTTAGCAATGGCGATTACATCAAATACGCGAATGTCAATTTTGCGGACGGCTCCGCAAATGGCGAAGCGAACAAGCGGTATGTGCTGAGCATGAATGCCCGTGTAGCCGCCCAGGGCGGGGGCAAAATTGAGATCAGGCTCGATGATCCGGCTTCCGGCAAGGTAGTCGGTACCATGAATGTTCCTCCGCTGAACGATCCCGGCCGATGGCTGACGGTCTCTACGATGATCGATACCAATTCGGCCGATGGCGCCTACGGCTTCCACGATATGTATGTGGTGTTCACCGGCGGGCGGGACGGCAAGATGTTCAACGTCGATTCCTTTGCCTTCAACGACGGCAATCTGGCACCGGCGATCGGGGACAATCTGCTGGCCAATCCGGGGTTCGAAAGCGGTTCCTCAGCCTCTCCCTGGATCAGAAGCCATGGCGGCGGCAGCGATGGGACAGTCAATACGGTAACGACTTCCGTTTACAGCGGCTCGCGCGCAGGCCGTCTGCTGAACCGGCAGTCCGCAGACCCGACAGTGGGCATCGGACAGTCAATTCTGAACAAGCTATATGATCAATCGAAATATGAGGTTACGGGATATTTCTATCCGTACAACAGCGGCTTCGAGTATGATACGGCGAGCATCTATCTGCGTGTGACCAGCGCTAGCAAAGGAATCTATACCGTTCCAGTCGCACAGCAGGAATTGACAGCATCAGCCTGGACGGCAGTCAAGGGACAGTTCACCTTCGAGGATCCGGGTGATGTGAGCGCGCTTCAGTTGGTGTATACGACAACGAACTCCACAACTAATTTCTACCTGGACGATACCGGGCTGAAGGAGCTTGCAAGTCAGGCGAACGCGGTTACGCTCAATGGTGCCGATGCGGTTTCGGCTGGCGAATCCTTCGATTTGACCTTTGCTCTGGATGGTTCCCAGGGGGAAATAGCAGCTCAGGATATTACCGTGTCCTACGATCCGCAGAAGCTGGAGCTTGCTGATAATCCCTTAACGCCTGCCGATGATGAATTTATTGTGGCGGATTACAAGCAGATTCCGGGCCAAATCCGCATCCTCGCCATCCATCTGGGCGGGCTGCAGGCCAATCCTGAGGGCGATCTCCTGAAGCTCCACTTCAAATCACGGCCGGACGCGCAGGCGGGAACCACCGATGTCACCATTTCCAACCTGGTCGTTGCGAGCAGCGGGGGTGTCGAGAAGCAGCTTGAAGGCACGTCGCACAGCGTGCAGATCAATGTTATCGACAAGCAGGCTCTGACCGTGCAGATCGCGGCGGCGCAGGAAGCGTACGATGCGGCAGTGGAAGGCAGCCAAGTCGGACAATATCCGGCCGGATCCAGAGCAGTACTGCTTGCTGCGATCAACAGCGCACAGGCCGTACACGACAGCCAGTCCTCCACGCAGGCGCAAATCGAGCAAGCTGCAGCGGAGCTTCATACGGCGCTGCAGACCTTCCTTGCCTCTGTAATCGTGTCGGTGGGCGGCGATTACAACCATGACAACAAAGTAAGCGTCGGCGACCTGGCGCTTATGGTCAAAGCGTACGGATCAGTCTCTACCGATCCGGATTGGAATGATCTGAAGCAGTTCGACCTGAACAACGACAATGTTATCGATATTCAGGATCTTGTAACCGTTGCAAGACTTATTATCAACTGGCAATAGATACTGGAATGAACCGATTGCTTTGGGAGGAAGACATGGGATTCACGTCTTCCTCCCCCCCATTGATGGGAAGGGATGGATATGCATGTTGAGACGCAAATTTATCGCACTGGGCTTATGCTTGCTGCTTGGCCTTTCATTATTCCCTTATGCTGCAATGGGAGCGGACACGCCGCATTTTTCATTATCGGCAAACAATGAGGCTCCCGCTGTAGGTCAGGACATCCGCGTGACGGTCCAAGGGGAACAGCTGACTGATTTATATGGCTATGAATTGCGTATGAGCTATGATGCGGAGCATCTGCGCTTCAAGAGCGCTTCATCACACTGGACTGGACTTACCGTACCCGCGATGGACAAGGACGGGGAGATCGTCTTTGCGCATACGAAGCTTGGCAAGACTGCGGGGGAGAATGGCAAGGCTGCGATTGCGACCTTGTCCTTTGAGAGCATTGCCGCAGGTGAGACGGCTGTTGTGCTGACGAGGGTCAAGCTCGTCGACAGCCAGGTTGAGGCGGTGACGCTGACGCCGGATGTTGAGCTGAAGCTTGATATCGCTTCGGCGGAGAATGCCGTCACGTACAGCGATCTGGACGGCCACTGGGCGAAGGCGGCGGTCGAGCGGGCGGCAGCACTCGGTATTGTGAAGGGCTATGAGGACGGCACCTTCCGCCCGAATGGCAAGGTTACCCGCGCCGAATTCGCCGCGATGCTGGTGCGCGCGGTTCAGCTGCCCGCGTCGGGAGATGGCGTGACGCTGAACTTCTCCGATCTGGACCGGATTCCCGAGTGGGCGAGGCCGTTTGTGTCGGAGGCGGCAGGGTCGGGCATCATCGTCGGGTATGCGGACCACACCTTCCGTTCCGCCAATTCCATTACCCGTGCTGAAATGGCGGTCATGATCGCCCGGGCTGCAGGGCTGAATAAGGAAGCGGAGGGGAAATCCAAATTTGCCGATGCCGGCACCATTCCATCCTGGGCACATCCTGCCATCGCGGCAGCGGCGGAAGCCGGACTTGTAAACGGGAAGGGAAACAACCGTTTTGATCCTGCTGGTACGGCAACCCGTGCGGAAGCCGTGTCCTTGATTATGGCTTTGCTGGACTACCGGGCGGATTAAGGCGTGAAGCTGCACCTGCAGGAAAGGAGAATGGAAAAGCCTATGAGATTGGGAGCGGGCGTGAGAAGATTGCTGGCGGCACTACTGCTGGGTATGACAGCAGGCCTCGGAGGATTGCCGGCTGCGCAGGCTGATAATGCGGAGAGTCCTTCTTTCGGGAGCATCCAGCTGCTTCCTGCCGTCGAGGGGGATTTGAACCAGGACGGCAACCGATCGGTCGGGGACTTGGCTATTGCAGCTTCGTCTATCGGCAGAACATCCGCCGATCCCGACTGGGGCAGCTATGCCGATGCGGATGTGAGCGGGGACGGGCAGGTGGATATAGCCGACGTGTCCGAGATTGCCCGCTGGATACTGTCGGGTGTGGCGGAGGAGACAGCAGCCATTGTATTAACCGGACCGGTTACCGCAAGAGCGGGTGATAGCTTTGACTTGATATACGGATTAAGCGGGCGGAAGAGCGCCATAACCGCTGAGGATCTGACCTTGACGTATAATCCGGATCAACTGGAACTGATCGGCACAGAGGCTTTGGATGCGGAACGCTACGCGATCCTGGATCATGTCCAGTCACCGGGCGGAATTCGGTTCATAGCGGTCCGATTCGGAGAGCTGCAGTCCAGTCCAAGCGGCGACTTCGTCAAATTGCAGTTTAAAGTGAAGCCGGAAGCGGCATCGGGAGCATCGGCGATTACCGTTACCAGGTTGATTGTCAGTGACGATCAAGGCATAGAAACTTCAGTGGGCAGCGCAGCCCATCATGTGACGATAAGCACCTCGCTGCCGGGCGATTACAACCACGACGGGAAAATGGGCGTAGGCGATCTGGCGGTTACCGCAAGATTCTATGGCCGGACTTCGGAGCAGCCGGATTGGATGGAAGCCAAGAATTATGACCTGAACGGAGATGGCATAGTCAATATACAAGACTTGGCGGAAATAGCAGCAGCGATTTTTGCAGGATAAGGAATAAAAAACTGCCATAAAGCATGCATGATATGGTGGAAGGAAGATTCTTTTTGGAATAATGTTAAGGCTCGGAAACAAGTATATGGACGTTTCCAGCCCACGCCTGCTACAATGATATCACTTCCAAAAGCTGGTGAAATAAGAGAAGGCGAGGCTGACAGATCCATGGTTATATGGAAGCGATTCCGGGTACTTACTGCCGCTAGTTCCTTAATGATTTTCTCCATGCTGCTGACGTTGACTTCCTGCAACCCGGCAGCAGAATCTTCCGCCCCGCCTCTTGCAGCAGAAAAGCCTCAAATTACCGTCGGCATTTATGATCGTGGAAGCGTTCCCACCGCGGAAGGCACGGTAGACAATAACCGCTGGACCCGGTGGATTAACGAGCATAGTCCTGTGAATGTCAAATTTGTTCCGATCTCGCGCGGCGATTCCGTGCAGAAGTACAAGATGCTGCTGGCATCGGGAAAAGCGCCGGATTTGATCCTGGACTACGAATGGTCCTTTCTTAATGAGTTGATTGCCAATCAGCAGGTGCTTCCAATCGATGATCTGGTTGACCGCTACAGCAAGGATTACAAGCAGCTGCTGGATGCGTATCCTTCGGTGCGCAAGCTGGCCACGGAAGAGGACGGCAATATGTATCTGATCGCCCAGATAACAGGGATCAAGACCAATCATTCCCTGCTCATCCGCAGCGATTGGCTCGATGCGCTCCATCTGGAGCAGCCGCGTACGGCAGAAGAGTTATATGAAGTATCGAAAGCGTTTACATATCAGGATCCTGACGGAAACGGCATCAAGGATACGCTGGGAATTAACTTTGCGGGATTGGGCTCGCTGCTGAACGGTCAAACGGCAGGCGGCATACGGCCTATCGATATGATGTTCCAGAACGTCGGTTATATCCTTGAAGACGGGAAAGTTATCCGGGCCTGGGACCGCGTGAAGGCTGCCCTGGACTATGAGAAACTATTATTCGAGGACGGACTTATCGACCATAATTTCCTGGCGGACAGCAGCGGGGAGAAGGCCAAGCTCGATTTTGTGAACGGCAAGCTCGGCATATTCTGGGTAAGCAGCGGCATTGAGGATGCCTATCCCATTATCCAATCGCTCATTGATAAAGTCCCGTCCGCCAAAGTGAAAGCAATGCCGCTCCCGGAGGGGCCATTCGGTCAATTCAATCCGTTCGCCAAAGCCCCGGTTCAGCTCGTCGGAGCGATCAACAAGCAGGCGGAAAGCCCCAGGGATGTAATGAAATTCATCGATTTTATCGTGTCGGAGGAAGCCTTGACGACGCTCCGGTTCGGGATAGAAGGTGAGCATTATTTCATCAATAAGGAAGGCTGTTATCAATATACCAGCCGGGAGAAGTATAATCGCGAGATGGCCTGGACCCTGGATCTGTACATGCCGGCTTCACGCATTATATTGGGCAAATGCAACTCGCTGGCGGCCTCGCTTAATCCGAAGGATCCGATCGACAAGGATTACATCATGATTGAGAAGCAGGGGGAGAAATTCTCTCTGAATCCCGCCCTGCAATTCGCTTATCCCATCGGGAATTGGCCGACCCTGCCCCAGACTCTGCAATTATCCATCAATGACGGCACCAGGGCGCTTACCGACATTTATAATAAAGCGATTGTGAACCCGTCGTATTCGGTTGAGCAGGCCGTTGCGGACGCACGGAATGCCTGGGAGCAGTCCGGAGGGCTTGCGGTGGATGAATATTACGGAAAATGGTTCACGGAGAAAAAGGATAGAGTGCTGTTCACCAAAGACTATTATTCTATCCGGTAGGGTGCCGGTTAACCTTGCAAAATAGCGGTCTTAAGTCAAGCTTGCTGCGCTGCTGCAAACGCTTGTTGTTGTGTCAGTTGGGATACAAATTGTATCATTTGGTGAATACAATGCTCATTTAAGAATTGAGGCGCCCCCGTGAACCGGAAATGGTTATATCGACAGCTCATTCCCTATGTCTCCTTTTTCGTGATGGTGCTTATCACTTTGGCCTGCATTACCTTCATCTCCCTGAACGACATGTCCAAGAAAGCCTCGCAGCAGGTCAATGCTTTAGCGACCGAACGCCTGCTGAGACTGGTCGATTACTCGCTGCAGGAGATTGATAAGCTGGTAATAAAGGAATTGTCCGATAACTCCAGGCTGATTCGCTTCTTCTACGACAGCAAGGACCTCGTCCTGGAGGAAGGCGCAGCCTCGGAGACGATCAGAGGCTGGAAGGTCATTAATCCGCTGATCGACTCGGTCTATCTGTACCGGAGAAGCGACAATACGGTTCTGACTAATCTGATGCGGATTTCATTGTCCGCATTCCCGGATGCCGCCTTTCTAATTCCGCAGCTGAAGGAGCTGCCCTCCAAGCCGTGGAGCGATCCAAGAAGCTATCAGGAGCCGATATTTCAAGGCAGGACGGAACAGGTCGTCTCCCTTGTGAAGGATATTCCGTTCGCGAACGGAGAGCTCGGAGCACTGGTGGTTAATGTCAAAACCTCCTCCATTAAGGCACTGCTGAATCCGGATTCGCAAATAAACGACGGCTATATTGAGCTGTTTAACCGCTCCGGCCATTCCTTCAGCGGCTCCGGCACGGAGGAGGACGGGAAAATTCTGGCGGAGCTGCGCTCCGAATATACAGGATGGACGCTCCGCAGCGGTCTCAGCCGTTTTGCCGTGAAGCAGTTTCCCGAAGCCTCCATTATCATTCCTGCCGCTGCGGCATTATTTTTCACGATTATCGGCATTTTATGGTTTATATTTATCGCCAGAATCAACTACAAGCCGATCGGTACGATTATGGACCGGCTGCAGTCATTTACACAGCGGAAGGACAACATCATCGATTTTGAAGGCAATCATGAATTGATCATTATCGATTCCGCCATCGACCGTCTGATCCGCCAATCCATCGATTACGAGAAAACGCATGAGGAGGATCTGGTCTATAAGAAAAAGGTATTCTATCATGATGTGCTTATGGGCAACCGTGTCGTCGGGGCGGAGGAATGGCGGCGCGAGATGGCCGGCTTGCAGCTTCCTTACGATTCGCAGCAGTTCCGCGTTATTGTGGCCGAGATCGACAAGTATCCGCAATTTTGCGCGGAATACAACCAGCGGGATCAGAATCTGATCAAATTCGCGATGGTCAACGTTGCGAAGGAAGTAGCCCTGTCCGTGAAATGCACCATTTGGCTGGAGTGGCTGGAGAGCAACAAACTGGTTATGCTGCTTCTGGGCGATCCTTATAATGAAGCGCAAAAAAAGCCGGGCGTCACGGATCTGCTCGAACCCTTCCGCAGATGGGTCCAGGAGCATTTGAAGTATACGGTAACAATTGGAGTAGGCAGTATCGTTGATTCGCCGGACAATATTTCGCTTTCGTTCGAGCAGGCGTCGGATACGTTGAAGCAAAAGATTTTTTCGGGAACGAACAAGGTCATTTTTACGGAAAATACCATTGAGGATACGTACTACCTGTCGATTCATGAATTTTTGCCGGAAATCCGCCGAATACCGGTCATGTACCGGATGGGAGAGCCCAATTGGCAGGAAGCGTTCAATGAGCTGTTCGATTCGTTCCGCTCCGGTAGCATGAACCGGGATGACGCCGTTGCGCTGATCAACGTGCTTCTCAATACATTCCACAGAGAGATCAAAGAGCTTCCGGTGGATTATCAGAAAGTGTGGGAAAGCCTGGCGCTGCCGATGCTCAGCGAGACCTTCTCCACGTTTGAAAGCCTGGAGGAGGTGCAGCAATCGTTTCTTGGTCCCTTGCTGACCTTCGAAGCACAGATGAAGCATTTGCGGGACAGCAAGCAGCATGCCTCCACAGTTGAGGAGGTACGACGCTATATTGATGAGCATTATACAAATCCCGATCTCTCTCTGATTCATCTTGCCGATGTATTCAAAATCAATCCGAAATATATAAGCTACCTGTTCAAGGAACAATTAGGCATCAATTTCATCGATTATCTGTCTGTCGTCAGAATGGAGAATGCCAAGCAGATTCTATTGTCCACTGATCATTCGATTCCCGACATTGCCGTCCAGGTCGGTTATATTCATGCCGTTTCCTTCCACAGAGCCTTCAAGAAAATCGTTGGTGTGACGCCTGGGATTTACAGGAAGAAGAAAGAGCTCAATACGGGGGAGCGTTCATATGGGCATTAAACGATTTCAAAACCATATTCCCAGAGTCGTTTATTTTGTGGATCGGCGCTGCTTCCCCGAGTGGGAAATAGAGAAGCAAACGATCCACTTTCATGATCTTACTTTCATCGTCGAAGGCCAGGCGGTTTATAAGGTGGACGGCCGGCAGTATGCGGTAGAAGCCGGTGACGTCATCTATATTCCGGCGGGCTGCGTCCGGGAGGCCAAGACGGTCAAGGAATCCCCGATGCACTCGTTCGCTTTCAATTTTGTATGGATGGACGCCTATCACAACAATCCTCTGCCGTTTGAGAGGGTGAACAAGAATTTCAATACCAATGAGATATTCATTCATATTAGAGAGTTCAACGATGTCTGGATGAACAAGCAGCCGGGATATGTGATGCGGGCACGGGGGTTATTCCAATTGATTCTTCATCGTCTGCTGTCGATTTATTACGATCAATCCCTCGACACTCCCTATGATCCCAGAGTGAACAAAGTCAAGGCGTATATTATGGAGCACTTCGCGGAAGAGGTGGATATTTCGGAGATCGCAGCCATGCTTCAACTGCATCCTTTTTATTTAGGCAAGCTTTTCAAGAAAAATACGAATTATTCGGTCAAGGAATATATCAACAAAATACGCGTCAATCATGCAGAGATGATGCTGCATACAGGGGGATTTACCGTGAGCGAGGTAGCGGACCGGTGCGGGTTTAACGATATTTCGTATTTTAGCAAAGTATTCAAAGCGAGCAAAGGTTATTCTCCTTCTATGGCTGCAAAACTATAGTTAGTTTGAGCATTTCAAAAAAAATTTACGATTTTTATATGGGATATATTATTATAAATATTTGATAATTACCAATTATATTTGGTTTATCCATGGATTACAGATTATTGAATTCATATAATACAACGTAAGAGGAGGCTGCAGTGAAGGGAGGAAAGGTAGAACATAATGAAGCCGTTATTTTCAACCTTATAGAATGTATAAGTTTCACTTTCACATTTATCCATTTCTATAAGGTCTGAGGGAAGAAACTTGCTGCGCCACCAAAGGACGGCGATGCCGTTTCTTCTTATCTGGGCAATCTTCTTCGGGGATAAAATAATCGAAAAAAGGTGCCTTAGCGTCCAGGCAGCTTAATTCAAAGGAGAGATTAGGATTATGGGGAAAAGACTTTTATCCTGCATGCTGGCGATTGCTATGGTTTTCATAATGGCTAATACGCACGCCATGGCCGCAGACAGAGCCAGCGTCTTCGTCATGTTCTGGAATAATGACGATGCCAAAACCGTAAGCATGTTTGAAACAAAGCACGAAGGCGACACAGTGGAAGATATAGCCCCGGCAGACTTGATACGCGAAGGCTATACGTTTGACGGGTGGTACCTGGATAATGAGACCTTCGTTAACAAATGGGATTTGAAAACGCCAGTTACCGGAACTAATCTGTTTCTATTTGCAAAATGGATAAAATCGGGCAGCAGCGGCGGGAGCATTCTGACCGGACCCGGAAGTGTTTCAGCCGGAGAAGCATTTGACATTACTTACAGTTTGAAGGATTACAGCGGCGAGGGGCTTGCGCAGGATATCACCGTTTCCTTCGATGCCGGCAAGCTGGAGTTTGTCGGTTCGTCATCGCTGGACGAGGACTTTATCATCGTTGATCATAAAGAATCGGCACCGGGGGTTATCCGCTTCCTTAGCATTTTCCTCGGCGATTTACAGACCGGTCCGGACGGCAGCCTGATGAAGCTGAGCTTCAAGGCGAAAGCGGACGCTGCAAGCGGGCAAGCGGATGTCAGAATCACGAATGCGGTGGTCGCTGACGGTGCAGGAGCAGAACATGAAGTCCTAGGAGCTTCGCATTCAATCGAGATTATCGGCGTCGAGAAGCTGACATTGGCCGAGTTGATTGAACAAGCGGGGACCTTGCATGACAACGCAGTCGAAGGAAAACAGGTCGGTCAATATCCGGCAGGCTCGAAAGCGGTGCTGAATGCGGCGATCGTGGCGGCACAGCAGGTGCTGAACAATCCGTCCTCCACATTGACGGATATCGAACAGGCTGCAACTCAATTGAGGCAAGCGGTAAAAGTATTCAGCGATTCAGTCATTGTATACATTCCTGGAGATTACAACGACGATGATCAATTGAGTGTGGGCGATTTGGCAGTTATGGCAAAATCGTACGGCAAAACATCAGCTGATCCGGACTGGGATCTGGTGAAGAGCGGCGACATGAACGGTGACAACAAGATCGATATCGAGGATCTGGTGCTGGTAGCCCGAATGATCATTGAATGGTAGACCAATAGATAACAAGGAGGATGCACAATGTCCAGAGCGAAGAAATTATTATTCCTGCTGCTTTGTCTATTAATGATTTCAGAGACGGTTTCTACGGCAAACGCCGCCACAACGCCAACGGCCTTCCCGACCTTCCCGAATGTCGGAAGCCTTCAGCCTATTTATGAATTGCCTAATCTGTTTAAGTTTAATGACGGATCTATGGTTGAAACCGCTGCGGATTGGACGTCGCGCCGTGCGGAAATTGCCAATATGCTTCAATACTATGAATACGGCTACACCCAAAGGCCGGATACGCTAGTGGCAACACGTACCGGCAATACGCTGAATGTGACCATGACCAAAGAATATCCAAATCCTGACGACCAGGCAGCACCGATTGTTAAAACAACGACCTTTAGTGTTGCTTTCACGCTTCCAACCAAGGAGAATCTTGATGCCATTGGCCAAAGCTTCCCGGTTCCGGCGTTTATCGGCGGCGGTCCGACAGGCTATCAGGCCAAGGGATATGCCTCTATCCCATGGCCAGGCAACACCAATGTTGGCAATAACGCCAATTACACCGGGACGTATTACGACTTGTTCCCTTACGACCCTGACAGTGTCGAGTTCAACACGGGCAAGCTGATTGCCAGCGCATGGGCCGCATCACGGGTTATAGATGCTCTGGAATGGCGTGATCCGGTTACCGGCAAGGGTCTTTTCCCTGAAATTGACGAAACCCAAATGATTTCTGCCGGATTTTCGCAAAATGGCAAGAGAGCGCTGTTGGCGGGCGCCTTTGATGAGCGCATGGGTATGGCGTATGTGCAGCATTCCGGCCAGTGGGGCGCGTCCAGTCTGCGTTTTACCCATGACTCCAAAAAATATCCCGCAGGCAACAACAACACCTATACGAACTATACAGCAGACGAAATGGATCCGAGCAGCTTGTACAGCGCCCGCACAGGCCTGCGCAAAGAACAGATGAGTCAGAATCAGGGCAGCTATGTTGCATGGTTTTCGTCTCGTGTGCAGCAGTTCACCAACGCCAACAAGTATGATTATCCGCTGGATCACCATGCTTTGATTGCGCTGATGGCGCCGCGCCCTGTGATGATAACAGAAGGTATGGACGATTTCTGGAACGGTCCTGAAAGTGTGGCTATCTCCACAGCCGGCGCAAAACCCGTATTTGAATTGCTGGGTGCGTCCCAGAACCTTGGGCTTGTCATCTCCCCCAAGACAAGACACGCGCAAACCAATCTTGAAACAGCCTCGGCTTTTGCCATGGCGGACATGAACTTCCGGGGGATTGCACCAACATTCACGGATTACCGCGGGAATGACATTGCAACCCAATCCGTTGTCCCAAGAGACTTCACGTTCCACCCGTTTGAAATCGACCCGACGGCAATACCATGGTCGGTACCGGGGCAGTATGGCGTTGCTACCGTTAATAAACGAGATTTTGTAGAGGGGCTTCCTGTAACGATACCGGTTGTGTCCGATGCTTCTGCGGTTACGATCAAGGACCCTGACGGAAAAGTACTAAGCACTCAGAATGTTGTAAACGGAAAAGCATCATTTGAGCTTGCGTCCAATCAAACCAAGGCCGGATATTATACCATTACCGCTTCCGGCGCAGAGAAGCGCAGCCGCGACATCAAGATTGAATGTATGACATTGGAATACATGTTCCGTCCGGAAATTCTGCTTGAATCCGAAGAGAATACATGGCATTGGGCTTTTCCCGAAAAAATCAACCCAGACACCATCCGCGTTTCCTTCGACAGCCGCAGCTATGAGGAATTAAAAAAGGATATTCATAACGCTTCCGCAAATATAAACGCACCAAGCACGGAATATTCTCTTGAAATCCAAAACTATGGCGTCATGATACGCCGGTTTGGCAGGGATTACAAAGCCGGTCAAGCCCGCTACTTCGACGAGGCGCAGGGCAAAATGGTCACAGCCAAATTCGATCCTGTCAAAGTTATTCACATTGATGGCATTGAATTCCCGGATGTGCTTCCTGGCTATACCTTCTCGTTGACCATGGATATTCCAGACGATTTGAATAATTGATGAACGAGCCTGTCTAAAATCAAACCCAAAAGCTGCGGACAATAATGATCCGCAGCTTTTGGGTTTCTTCATGCGCCGCATGCTGTACGTCGGCAGCCCAAACCATGACCCACGGGAAGCTCTGGCTATATTAAGGGGGATGGCTTCATTGGGGAATTCGTTTATTTTGACCGTGAATCAAGGAGAGGAGGACGAACGGGTAATCGAGCTTCCTAAACCATCGGCTTCTCCTTGAATATGGCTAGCGGTGCGGACTTGACAATAGGCCGGGGGTAGCAGGCAACGACCGTTTCCGCGACGTCCGGCGTCCAGATCGGACACGCCGGATGTCGCGGCCTGCTGCACAGCAGGGGTGGCGACCCTGATGCCGAAGCCGCCGGGGGCCGTGTGGGAGGACGATGCATCCTCGTCGCGGGCGCCGGCGGGACTTGGCCCATGCCGCCGTAGGCGCATCTTGCGGGCAGCCGTCTCGCGGAGAGGATCTGTTCGACGATGGGAGGACCCATGAAGGCTCCTTCTCTGTTCTTGCTCGCCGTCTACTGCTTCAGGTCGCGCAGGTGCGTTGTCAGATCTTCCAGCGCATTGGACCAGCCGTCGTAAAAGTACTTATCGCCGGGCTGACCGGCCAATCCGCGCAGGTGGAAGATCATCTCGGTGCGGTCGCCCTGTGCGGTGAGGGTTAGGGTCACGACAGGGGAATTCTCGATGGGATCATCGGGGGAACCCCAGGTGAAGACGAGCCGTTCGAAAGGTACGACATCGAGGAACACACCTCCGGTGTGATACTCCTCGCCGGTCTCGGCGTTGACCATTGTGTAGCGGTAGCGTCCGCCTTCGCGGACGTCGAAGGAGATGGACTCCAGAGGTGTCGAAGGCAACCAGGCGGCGAGTTCCTTCTTCTCGGTCCAGGCGCGCCACACGAGCTCGCGGCTGACATTCAGGGTACGGGTGATAGTGAACTCCGGTGCGGATGTAGACATGTTCATTGTTCCTCCTTTTTGATCATGGTCTTGAGGTGTTCCTCCAGTGCGTCGATGCGCTGGTTCCATTCACGGCGGTGTTTCTCGACCCAGGCCGATGCCTCATCGAGTGGTTCGGTGCGCATCGACAGGGTCCGCCACTGTGCATTCGCTGTGCGTTCGATCAGCCCTGCTCGCTCCAGCACATTGAGGTGCTGGGAGATCGCGGGTGCGCTAATCTCGAAGGGCTCGGCGATCGCCCCGACTGTTGCGGGCCTCTGTGACAGCCTGGTCAGGATGTTTCGGCGTGTCGGATCGGCAAGCGCAGCGAAGATGAGGCTGAGTGAGTCCTTCGCAGCCAATTAATAACCTCCTTAATTAAGTATATTATTAAATATAGGCCACAATGTGTAATCATGTCAAGCTGCCTGGAAATGGTAGTGACGCACAGGCCAAAGGATCGCTGGCGCGCACCCCGGCAGTGTGATGGTCTCGATGCGGGTGACAGACGTCGGAGCGAGTTGCAAGCAGCTGCTGCGCCCAGAGCCGATGGTGATTGTTCGCTGCCGACTTCCGTTTGTTTGTTGGTATGTCTGTGTCACAACATGCTTCATCAACGGAATTGAATTTGAATCGTACGAAGCTTATAAGAATATGTTTGTGTCATTAGACATCTAAATCTAGTTCTTAAATCTAGTACTCGATAATTCAAAGGAGATGTGACAGGTTCCAGTCTATCAAATATGGAATCTTATGGAACGAATATGCCTCGGTTGCCGTAATATTATTACCCTTAAACAGACAATTGTCCCGCTTAAATCTCCCATTGACAAATATTACTCCTTTGATTACTATATCCTTAATAGATATATCCATAATGGATGTATCGATAAGTGATATTCGATCGATAAGGTTGTCACGCTTGGATGATCCAATGACCTGATGGGGGTGATTTCTTGCCATAGCGAGAGAATTGGGGAATGCGGAAACAGTCATCTATATGAAACAACAATCCATTGAAAAAATAAACAGTTAAGAGGAGTGAGCGGATAATTGAAACGGTTATTTTGGAAGTCGATGTCCTATGCAGGAGTTAAATCGTTAGTTATTGCGGCCTTGTCCATATCTCTCATAACACCAACAGCGCTTGCTGCAGAGGTTGGCAGCAGCGATTTACAGCAGCCGAAGGATCTGACCGCAAGCAGCGCAGAAGTATTTCTGGATGATTTCTTTTCGTCGGATGCTGCGAAACCCAATTATGTCGGAGCTTCCGTCGTCATCGTCAAAGACGGCCAGATCATCGCCGAAAAAGGCTATGGCTATGCAGACGCATCGAAGCAGAAAGCGGTAGACCCGGCCCAGACCGTGTTCCGCATCGCTTCCGTATCCAAAACCTTTACCGCTGCGGCCATTATGCAGCTTGTGGAGCAGGGGAAAATCGATTTGAAAGAAGATTTCCGCAGCTATGTCAGCGGTCTTGATTTCGACAATCCGTTTGATACGCCTGTCACTGTGGAGCAGCTGCTTACGCACACAACCGGATTTGAAATCCGCGATCCGCAGGCAGAGGATATCCATCAGGACTTCGACAGGTTCGTGGAGATCGAAGACTATGTCCGCGGGCATATGCCGCCGGTAGTCCGCGAACCCGGGACTTCATACATGTATGATAATTTCGCCTACCTGCTGCTGGGTCTTATTGTTCAGGAGGTCAGTGGAGAGCCCTACCAGACTTATATGGACGATCATATATTCGGTCCGCTCGGTATGGAGAACAGCGGTTTTCTGCTTGAAGGAAAGCTGAAAGAGAATCTGGCGATTGGTTATGATGCAGCCGATAAACCGCTTGAGCTGTATACGGTTACACCAACCGTTATGCCGCATGGGGGGATGCTGTCGACCGCTGAGGATGTCGGCAAATTTATGACGGCATTCCTGAATGGGGGAACAAGCGGCTCAGGCCGTATTTTGTCGGAGGAATCCGTAGCGTCGATGGAACAATACCGTTCCTTTATTCATCCTCTGCTGCCCGATACCACTTATGGTTTTGAGGCGCCCTTCCAGCTTCCCGGAGCCGGCAGCAGCCCGCAAATCTTTACCAAAGCCGGTGATTTAAACGGCTTCAGCTCTTATCTATTCCTGATTCCCGAACAGAATACCGGTGTTTTTCTTACTTACAACAAAGCGGGAGCGCTGCGGAATCTGTTCTATCCCCAGTTCATATCAACGTTCTTCCCGCAGTATGCCAAGCCGGCTGAGCTGGACGAATATACACCGCAGTCCCCGCAAGAGCTGGATAAGTTCAAAGGGCTTTATGCCGATCTCCGGCTGAATGTTTTTGTGTCATCGCTTGGTGTGGATGAGCAGGGGGCGCTGTCGATTTCCGATACGTTTCTCGGTCCGCGCAGCCTGCGGCAAGTAGACGATAATTTGTTTGTTGATAATATTACTAATCAGTTTACAGCGTTCAAGCTGGACGAAAGCGGACAAGTCGCTTATATGAAGGAGCCCTATATTAATCCGCTGGGGTACAGCGGCAAGGGCGAGGAGGCAGTCGGGTTCAGCGATGTGAAGGATAGCCACCCATATGCCAAATATATATTCGCGCTGCAGTCCCTGGGCTATTATCCTAATGATGCCGGAGAAGCATTCCATCCGGAGCAAAACGTAACAAGAGCGGAGTTTGTACAGAGAATATTGGAAGCAAGCCTTATCAAGGGCAGTAAAACAACCGAGCTTGCCTTCAAGGATATTGAAGGTCATCCGGCTGCGCCTTTCATTCAGATGGCCTATGAAATTGGTATGGTCACGGGAAACAGTGCCGGCCAGTTCGAGCCGGATCGGGCTATTACTCGCGAGGAGTATGCAGTCACGCTGTGGAGGCTCCTCAAAGCCCAGTACCCGCCGGAGATTTTTGAAGATGTGAAGCTGTCGGGGAAAACGAAGGAATGGGCGGTTCAAGCCGTGCAAATGATGGTTGCACTGGGCCTGCATGGCCCGGAGGTTCAGATTGGGCCCGGAGGCGCTGCCGACTTCCATTCGATGAAGCCGGTGACACGTCAAGAGGAAGCGGCGGTCTTGTTCGCCATCCTTACCCAGCCAACTGATCAAATCGTAGCCGCGAAGAAGGCGGCTGCGGAGCAGCAGGCCAAGCCCGATGCAGAAACGGCTGCAAAAGCATCATAAGATTCAGCGCGTTTCACTGATACTCCCGCTATTTCAGAGGAGGGCAAGCCCATTTCAGGAATGAAACGGGCTTACCCTCCGTCTTTTATTTTCACGAAAAACCGGCTGATTGCATAATACGCGGCTCCTCTTACCGCAGACTGTTCACTCAGCTCCGCAAACAGGATCTGCAGCTTTTCCCGGTGATAAGAGAGAGTACGTCTGCTTACGGCATCGCGCACAGCATCGCCGATCCACTCGCGGGCCCGGCTCATCCGGTTGCCGATAATGACGACCTCGGGATTAAACACGTTGACAATATTGGCGATGCCAATCCCTAGGCATTCGCCGATCCTCCGCAGAAGCTCGATTACCTTTTCATCCCCTCTGACGGCAGCTGCCAAAAGAGCCTCCAGATCGCCATAGCCCAAGGGCTCGGCCTGCTCAAGCAGCGCATTCTCGGAAGCGTACAGCTCCCAGCAGCCTTTATTGCCGCAGCGGCAGGGCTTGCCATTCATCTCGATCGACAAATGTCCGAGCTCGCCGGAGAAGCCCGAAGCGCCCTTGTATAATTCTTTCCCGAGAATAATCCCGGTTCCGATCCCGATTCCCACACTGACATAGATTTGATCGGCAATTCCGCGCCCGGCACCGTACTTCTGCTCGCCCTGGGCCCCGGCATTCGCTTCATTATCGATGGTAACCGGCACGCCGAAGCGCTCTCTCATGATGGCTTCCATCGGCACATGCGACCAGGCCAGATTCGGCGCAAACAGAATGTCGCCCTGATCATTGACGATTCCCGGGACGCCAATGCCGATACCCACAAGACCGTATGGACTCTCGGGCATGGCTGCGATCAAGGATTCGATGCAGTCATTCAGCTTCGGCAGCACATCTTCAATCTCATGGGCCTTGAGCGTCAGCTCGCGCCCGGATATGACCGCTCCCTCCAGATCCGTTAGAACACCGCGGATGTAATTTACCCCCAGATCGATGCCAATGGCGTAACCTGCGCTGCCCCTGAATACCAGCATAACCGGCTTGCGTCCACCGCTTGACTCGCCCGGACCGGTCTCAATAACCAGATGAGCATCAATCAGATCCTGAACCAGACTGGATACGGTTGCTTTATTAAGTCCGGTTTGCTCGGATATTTGGGCCCTGGATAGAGGAGCGTTCTTCAAAACGGCATCCAGCACAATCGCTGTATTGATCTTTTTGACAAGGGCCAAATCTCCGGTCGTTTTCATCGCTCAGGTTTCCTTTCTTCCAGCTTCCTGGTCCACTATCATGGATATGGGAACGATTTTACCACGATCAGGACGAAGGTTGCATCTTTTGTTTGTTTGCTCAGGATAATAAGAGCGGGAGGAAGCAGCCAGAAGCAGAAGGACAAATTTATTTTTTGAAAATTTGACTTAGTTTAATGGACAAACCAAGTTCGGGAATGCTAATATAACAATAAGAACGTTTTCAAGAATCAAACAGCTCGTCATAAACCATTTTAGGAGGCCCAAATTTATGAGTTATTTTAAATCAGTCGGCAAGATTGCGTTTGAAGGTAAAGGTTCGGACAATCCCCTTGCATTCAAGCATTACAACCCTCATGAAATCGTACTTGGCAAACCGATGGAAGAGCATCTTCGTTTTGCTGTAGCGTACTGGCATACATTTACCGCATCCGGAGCAGATCCGTTTGGTGTAGGCACGGCAGTTCGCGGCTGGGATTCCGCCAACGCCATGGATCAGGCGAAAGCCCGCGTAGACGCCAATTTCGAATTCCTGGAGAAAATCGGCATTCCTTATTACTGCTTCCATGACCGCGATATCGCGCCTGAAGGCGAAACGCTGCAGGAAACCAACAAAAACCTCGATACCATTGTAGATCTGCTGGAGTCGAACATGAAGTCGACCGGAACAAAGCTGCTGTGGAATACAGCTAACATGTTCACGCATCCGCGTTTCGTTCATGGCGCAGGCACAACCTCCAATGCGGACGTTTATGCCTATGCCGGAGCGCAGCTGAAGAAAAGCCTTGAAGTGGGCAAGCGTCTGGGCGCTTCCAACTATGTATTCTGGGGCGGCCGCGAAGGCTACGACACGCTGCTTAACACGGATATGGCGCTGGAGCTCGACAATTTGGCGCGTCTGTTCCATATGGCAATCGCCTATGCGAATGAAATCGGATTTGATGCCCAATTCCTGATCGAGCCGAAGCCGAAAGAGCCGACAAAGCATCAGTATGATTTTGACGCTGCAACGACGATTGCCTTCCTGCAAAAATATGATTTGAAAAATAAATTCAAGCTGAACCTTGAAGCGAATCACGCGACGCTTGCCGGCCATACGTTCGAGCACGAAATCCGCGTAGCCGCCATTAACGGCATGCTGGGATCGCTTGACGCCAACCAGGGCGATTTGTTGATCGGCTGGGATACCGACGAGTTCCCGACAGATCTGTATGCGACAACGCTGACTTTGTACGAAGTGCTCAAAGCCGGGGGACTTGGCGACGGAGGAATCAACTTCGACGCCAAAGTGCGCCGCGGATCATTCGAGGACGAGGATCTGTTCCTGGCTCACATCGCCGGTATGGACAGCTATGCATGGGGACTGAAAGCGGCCGCCAAGCTGATTGAGAACAAGGTGCTCGACAATGTGCTCGACAACCGCTACAGCAGCTTCCGCGAAGGCATCGGCGCAGACATCGTTGCCGGCAAAGCCACGCTGCACACGCTGGAGCAGTATGCCCTGCAGAACAACCCGATCGTCAACATCTCGGGCCGCCAGGAGCGGATTAAACTGCTGCTGAATGAAGCTATTTTCAACGTATAAGTTCGAGTATAAATTTTAACATCTATTTAAGAGGGAGGCTCTGAGCTTATATGCCTTATGTTATCGGGATCGATCTTGGCACAAGCGCGGTGAAGGCGCTGCTGCTTGACAACAGCGGTGCGGTCGCCGGCGAAGCTACCCGGGAATATCCGTTGTTCCATGAGCATTCCGGCTGGAGCGAGCAGCGTCCGGATGATTGGGTGGAAGGAACGCTCGGCGCAATAGCCGAGCTGCTCCGCTCGTCGGCAGTTGCGCCGGAAGCGGTTGAAGGCATCAGCTTCTCCGGTCAAATGCATGGACTTGTGCTGCTGGATGGGGAAGGCAATCCTGTGCGCAACGCCATTCTGTGGAATGATACGCGCACAACGGCAGAGTGCCGCGAAATTGAACAGACGCTGGGAGCAGGTCTGCTCAACATTACGCGCAACCCTGCGCTGGAAGGCTTTACGCTGCCGAAGATTTTGTGGGTGCGCAAGCATGAGCCGGAGCTGTTCGCGCAGGCGGAGCTGTTCCTGCTGCCGAAGGACTACGTCCGTTACCGGCTGACAGGGACGCTGAATATGGATTACTCCGATGCGGCGGGAACGCTGCTGCTGGACGTTGCGGGCAAAAAATGGAGCCGCGATGTGCTGGCATCCTTCGGTCTTGGCGAATCCTTCTGTCCGCCTCTGGTTGAATCGCATGCACGGGTTGGAACGCTGCTGCCTGAGGCGGCTGAGCGCTCAGGTCTGCCAGCTGCGACTCAAGTATTCGCTGGCGGTGCGGACAATGCATGCGGCGCGATTGGAGCAGGCATCCTGCAGGAGGGACTTACGATGTGCAGCATCGGGACCTCCGGGGTTATTCTCTCCTACGAGGGCGGCAGCGGCAATGATTATGCCGGCAAGGTGCATTTCTTCAACCACGGCAAGGAGGATGCCTTCTATGCCATGGGCGTGACGCTTGCGGCCGGATACTCCTTGAGCTGGTTCAAGAATACATTCGCCAAGGGCGAGTCCTTCGATGAGCTGCTCTTCGGCATTGACGGGATTGCTCCGGGTGCGAACGGCCTATTGTTTACACCTTATCTGGTAGGAGAACGTACGCCACATGCTGATTCGGTCATCCGCGGAAGCTTCATCGGCATAGACGGCTCGCATGAACGGAAGCACTTTGCCAGGGCGGTTATGGAGGGCATTACCTTCTCGCTCAACGAGTCCGTCGACCTGTTCCGTCAGGCCGGCAAGACGGTCGATACCATCGTATCCATCGGCGGGGGCGCGCAGAATCCGGTCTGGCTGCAGATGCAGGCCGATATTTTCAATGCCGACGTCGTTGCGCTTGAGAATGAGCAGGGACCGGGCCTTGGGGCAGCTATGCTTGCCGCCTATGGCTGCGGCTGGTTCGAAAGTCTGGATGCATGCGCGGAACGTTTCGTTAAGCGGGCATCTGTCTATAAGCCGCAGCAGGCGGCGGTAGACGCTTACGCGGGCCTGTTCCGTATTTATCAGGAGGTATATGGCCAGACACGGGGTTTGAACGAGGCGTTGAAGTCTTTCCGGAACTAGTTAACCGTATTACCGTTTAGCGCACTGGCTTATTGAGCCGCTTTCTTCGGGGTGCCCGAAGGGAGCGGCTATTTTTCGTGCCTTTATATTCGTGCCTTTTTATTACAAGACAGCGGATGAGATACGGAACTATTCGCCCAGCTTGAACCGGGTCAAATGGTCCTGGAGATTTTCTTTCATCAATATTTCCTGCTGCTTCTCCCCCATGAGATCGAAATGGGGAAAAGGGGGACGGTCATGAATATATTTGGGATTCAATCCGTGCTTCACACACCATATCCGGAGCTGCTTCAGATTGGCATTGCCGACTTTGGTGACGGAGGTGATATCGGGAAAACGCGGATCGTACCAGTAGTGGGTCAAATAGGCGGTTTCTCCGCTTAAGACGGTTTTCTTCCAAAGGTTCAGTTCTGCTCTCGTTATGCCGAAGGCCAATGCTCCTCATCCTTTGCTTTGAGTGGTAGTAAAGAGTATATCACGGCCGGGACCGCTGTTGTATGCATGAATGCCTCCTCATCCTAAAGATGGTTATACGTGATTGACGGAGTACGATATACTATAATGAAGTGAAATAGGCTTGCCACGCGGTGAACGGTTTTGAAGATAAAGGAGTGAGCACGTAAACGATGAACGTATTAACGGTAGACATCCGTAATGCCGGCTATGAAGAGAGCAAGCCGATTATCCGCGACGTTTCATTTTCCGTAGAGGCAGGCGAGCTGGTTGGATTGATTGGTCCCAACGGTGCGGGCAAAAGCACCACGATCAAGTCGCTGCTGGGACTTCTCCGCCATGTGGACGGGACGATCGTCTTCTCAGGCGAGAGCAAACGCTACGCCTATGTGCCGGAGCAGCCGGTGCTGTATGAATATATGACGCTCTGGGAGCATCTGCAGCTGGCGGCGGCAGCCTATGGACTGGATGAGACGACTTTTATGAAAAGAGCCGGATTGATGCTGGACAGGTTTCGCATGACCGATGATCGTCACCGTCTGCCTACTGGCTTCTCCAAAGGGATGCAGCAGAAGATGATGCTTATTATCGGCTTTATGCTGCAGCCTGATGTATATGTGGTGGATGAGCCTTTCGTAGGCCTGGACCCTCGCGCGACCCGCGATTTCCTGGAGCTGCTGGAGGCGGAACGACGCCGCGGGGCCGGAGTCCTGATGTGCACGCATGTGCTGGATACGGCCGAGAGAATCTGCAACCGGATCCTGCTTATTAATGGCGGCTCCGTTGTCGCCCAGGGGACGCTGGACGCCGTCAGGGAGCAGGCAGGCTGCGCTGCGGATGCGCCGCTTACGGATTGTTTCTATGCGCTTACCTGATCCGGGAAAACAGCTGGCGCAGAACGCTGCCATCATGTTTTTTAATTAGAAGTAAGTCTGAAATCCGGTCTAACGGCAACATATATTTCTGAGATGAAGAAGCCTGCTGTGCCGTTAAAGGAAGACGGGCAGCCGTTGCTTCTTGGGAGGTTCTAAGGTGGAGTCAATACCAGCAGCACCGCTTGATGTGAAAGAGGACAAGCCCGGGAGCTGGACGGCAAGAAAGCTGTTCCGCCGCAGGGCGGTCCGTTATATCCGGGAGCAGTGGGGCGTTTGGCGTACGGCTCTGGATTGGTCGGTGTGGCTTTATATCGTGATCCCCGGACTCTGGATCGGGGGCGGGCTTTATGTGGAGCTGTGGCGCGACCCTCCGGTCTGGCTTGCCGACATGCCCTTGTGGGTTGGTGAGCGGGTTGCTTTGATTGCCGTATTGGTTGGACGTTTGCGGACGTTCGCGGAAGACGCCGATGTGCTCTTTCTCCTGCAGAGAAAAGAATGGGGCCGCAGCCTGACGTTGCGCGGCATGGGTTACACGGCTGTCATACTGTCCATTCTGACTGTTCTGATCTATGCGTTCCTGCTTCCTTTTCTCATTACCTTGCATGGCCTCACGATGAGCTCGGTCGTGTCATTGGCTGTTTTTACCCTTGTGTGGTCAATGATCGGAGCAATCTGGCGCAACCTGATCGAAGGGCGCTACCGCGGCTGGCGCAAATGGCTGTGGAAGCTATTGTCCACCATTATATTGGGCGCCACCTATATTATACCGGTTATCATATTCGGAGCGGATTGGCTTCAGCTGCTGCTGCCGATTGCGCTCGGAGCCGTCGTTCTCCTGGCTCTGATGCGCCTGAAGCTGCGGGCGCGCGATACATTCGACTCGGACGTCCAGCAGGAGCATAAGGCCCGTCTGGCCGTCACAGGGCTGCTTCTGCGGGGCGTCATTACCCGCAAGCCGCGTATCCAGTTGAACCGGCCGTTGATTTTCCGCCAGTCGAACCGGATTTTCAAGTCATTTGATGCGGAGGCCATCTTGGCGGAGGCCGTCCTGAAATCTTTCCTGAGGCGCTTCTCGCTGCTGCGGATCTGGCTGAGCTTTGCCGCGCTTTCGGTGCTTGCCGTCAGCTTGTCGCCAGGGGGATTGAAGCTGCTCATAATCGCCGTTTTCCCTATTCTGTTGTCACTATGGGTCCAGTCCCATTGGCGGAATGTGATTGCTGAGGCTTTTATTGCTCAATTCCAATGGCCGGACGACGTTCTCATGCAGTCCGGGGAACGTATCCGCTTCTGGATCGTGGTGCCTGCCGTTGGGTTTATGGGCCTGGTGGGAGGATTGCAAATGTACGGGCTTGGGGGGCTTCTGCTTATCGTACCGGCTGTATTCGTATGGATGGTCATCAATAAATTCCTGTCCACCTTCATGATGCTCAGATTCAAGCAGGAGAAGGGCTGAATTTCTGATGGTTTCAGGCGGCGGTGAACGGCCGGTCTGCATGGCGCAGCATTAAAAAGGGCACACTGTTGACAATAGGGTCGACATTCCAAGTAGGAAGGGAAAGTGTGCACGATGCGAAATTATATGGACCTGCTGTTTGAATTTGCTGATGAGAACGACGCGGCGCTGGCATCCAATACGCTGGATGAGCTTGGTTATGCTCCAGTGCTTTTGGATGGAAAACCTAATGTTCATATTCAACTGGACGGGGGAGATCTGACCTCCGCAATCGAGATCGCGCAGGCGCATGGCGGCAAGCTGGCTGTGCAGGAAATTCCCATTCCGGCGCATATGGTCAATGAGGACTGGATCGCCAAAGAGGAGCAAAGCGAGCCGGGGCAAACGGGACTAAATGTGCCCGATGCTGAGGATTCCCTGCATAACCGCGACGGGGATGCCCGGCAGGAAAATCTTACTGGCTGCGACAGCGGCACTTACGATCATTTTTCCGGCGATGTGCATAATTGAATAATGCGACAACTCAAAACCTGGAATAGACGGCTTTGCAGGCATGCAGCGTCCGTCGTTCCTTCCTGCAAAGCTGACAGCGCCACAATGGCTGTCAGCTTTGTTCATGCCGGAGGAACTTATTGCCGCAGCGCAGCGGCGCTCATTCCTGCCGTATAGCCGGTTGTGAAAGCGGCCGTGATGTTATAACCTCCGGTGTACCCATGGATATCCAATATTTCGCCGCAGAAGAACAGTCCCGGCGTCAGCCTGGATTGCATCGTGCCGGGATCGACTTCCTTCAGGTTTACACCGCCCCCGGTAACGAAAGCCTCTTCGATTGACAAGGTTCCGTTTACGTTGACCGGAATCCGCTTCATCAGCCGCACAAGCTCCATCCACGGTCCCTTCGCCACATTGTCAAAGGTCAAATCCCCCGAAATTCCGCTGCGGCGCAGCAGCCATTCCAGCAGCCGCTCCTGCACGACCGTGCGAAGAACGTTTTTGATTGCCTTCTTGGGCTCCGCCTTGATGAGCGACATCGTGGCCGTATATAATTCGTCGGCCGATTGCTCCGGGAACAAATCAATACTGACCACTACATCACCCTTGGGATCCTTCCTGAGCGCCTTTACGACAAACTGGCTGCAGCGGAGTGCGGCAGGACCCGACAGGCCGAAATGGGTGAAAATCATATCCCCTTCATGCTCAACAAGCTTCTTTCCCTTCGCATTCCATACCGTGAGCGTGATGCTCTGCAGGGATATGCCCTGAAGCTCGCGGTTCTGGATCCAGGGCTCGGCCGAGGTAAGCGGCACCTCCGTGGGGTACAGCTCCGTAATCGTATGACCGGCCTGCTCCGCCCAGGGATAGCCATCTCCGGTCGAGCCGGTATGCGGCACGGATTTTCCTCCGGTCGCAATGATAACGGCTGCGCTTCTGATCTCTTCTCCTGAGCGCAGTTTCACGCCAAGCAGCTCTCCGTCCTTAATCAGAAGACCGGCCACCGGCTCGTTGACCCGCATCTCGACACCTTCCGAGCTTGCTTTGCGGATAAGAGTTTCCACGACCGACTTGGCTTTATCCGATACAGGAAACATTCGTCCGCGATCTTCTTCCTTCAAAGGAATGCCAAGCTGCTCGAAGAAAACCATAATGTCGCGGTTGCTGAACTGGGCAAGAGCGCTGTAGAGAAACCGCCCATTGCCGGGGATATGACGGATCAGCTCCTCGAGCTCCTTGGCATTGGTCACGTTGCACCGGCCGCCTCCGGAAATGCCAAGCTTTCTTCCCAGTTTATTGCCTTTATCAATAAGCAGGGTCCGGGCTCCTCTTTCTGCTGAAGCAATGGAAGCCATTAGTCCGGAAGGCCCTCCTCCAACAATGACGACATCGTAATTCATATATTCTCCTCGCTCATAAACAGTTATTTGGACAATGCTGCTGCGCAGCCAGATTCGTCCCCACTATCATACTACCTTTGTTCTTTTTGCGTCCATATTTGCTCCACTGCGTAGCGTCTATTCGACAACATCAGATTTTATGGCATTTTTCCTGAGTGAGTCAATGGATCGATGATTGTAAATTTGATAGACCTATGTTTTAATCGGAGTGAATGGGAATAAACAGCTGGTAAAATAAGGGATGGATTGGGGGGAGATCGGATATTTGTGGAAGCAAACGCTATTGCAACTCATTGTCGCTTTGATACCCGTGTTTGTCTTTCAGACGTGGACTGAGCATCTCAAACAAAACAAGGGATTTTCCATTTGTATTGCCTTGACCTGCAGCGTATCCATCTTGTTTGGATCCGTCACCACGATAAGCTTCCATGGGTTCGATCTTGATTTTCGGGCCATTCCGTTACTGATCGGTTCTCTATATGGGGGAAGCTTTACAGCAGTCGCATTGGCATTCATGTTTGCGCTCTCACAGTTTCTGAGGAACGGATGGGGGATCGGAATCGATCTGGTCGGACTTGTTATTGTTCTTATCCCAATGCTGTTTGTATCCATAAAACGATTTCAACAATCTTCGCTCAAAGAAAAACAGTTTATCGCCTTTTTTATGATCACCATTATGGCTTTGGTTATGGGAGATTCCTTATTCAGTCATCTTGTATCTTCCAGGCATTTCTATGATCCAGCCGTTGTCCGGTATTATTTATTGTATGGACTGATCAGCATTATTGCAGTGGTTTTTTGCATCAGCCTGATGGAAAAAACAATAAAAAGCCAAAAAAATATCGATGAGTTTCAAAATGTATCAAACGAGCTGCGAAGTGAGGCTCACACGCTCCACCAAATGCTTGAAGAAAGCCAAGTTGGCGTCATTTTCGTGGACAGGAGCGGTATTGTCTCCCACATTAACAAGCGGGCCATGTGTATTCTGAGCCATAAACTCTCATCGGGGGACCCGGAGGATTTGCTCGGCAAGTCCTATTCCAGCCTTTACGAGAATGTGGAGCAGGACGAATTGGGCCAGTTGATTGCAGAGGCGTTAAGCGGCAATAATATGTCCAGCGACAGCGTGCAGGAGCAGGGCAAGATTTATTTGAAGCAGGGATTCAGCGTCCGTGACCAGCAAAACAACACCGTTATCGGTGCGGCTCTTATGCTTTACGACAAGACGGAGGTAAGCCGTCTGCGCGATGAAGTCGGGCGGATGGAACGGCTTAGCCTCGTCGGGCAGATGGCTGCCAGCATCACGCATGAAATCCGCAACCCAATGGCCGTAATTCGCGGCTTCGTACAACTGATGCGGGAGCGCAGTCCCGATCATCAACAGGAATATTTTCGTATCGTCATGGACGAGCTTGATCGGGCCAACAGCATTATCAACGACTTTCTTTCTCTTGCCCAGAACCAGATGATTGAGAAGGAAAGCTGTTCGCTGCATGATCTGATCAATGAAATGCTGCCGCTGCTCTGGGCTGACGCCAATATGCGGGGGCAATCCATTGAACTGGAGCTGGCTGATCAAATGCCGCGTCTTCTGCTCAATGTAAAAGAAATGAAACAGCTTATATTGAATCTGGCCCGCAACGGGATGGAGGCCATGGATCAAAAGGGTGTGCTTACTCTTGGGACGGTCGTTCATGCCCAGCAGGTGGAGCTTCGGGTTGGCGACAACGGCTGCGGGATTTCCGCGGAGCAGCAGGAGAGGCTGTTCGAACCCTTTTATACAACAAAATTACGCGGCACAGGCCTTGGCCTTCCGCTTTGCCTTAGTATCGTAGAACGTCACGGGGGTCAGATCAAGGTTGAATCGACAGAAGGTGAAGGTACGCTGTTTATTGTAGCCTTCAGCATGCAGCAGCGAATACATGAGGCCGCAGCAGCGGCGGAATATGGAGAATAGGATGCCGGAACTGGTTTCAATTGGATCAGCCCGCCTGGATGGCTTGCTGCTGACTTTTATTTTATCGGCCGCAGCCGGGCTTGGCGCATTATGGCTGTGGCAGAGAAGAAGTCCGGATAGCCCGGACAGGGTCCTTCAGGATCTGTTGTTCAACGCGGTTGTAATTGCATTGCTGGGATGGAAGCTGGCTTTTATCATAAGAGACCCCGAGTCAGTCTGGAATTCGCCGCAATCGCTGCTGCTTGTACGAGGAAGCGATACAGATGCCTTGATCGGCCTGTTCCTGGCCCTGGTGTATCTGCTGATTGCGGTCCGCGTCCGCAAGCTTTCCTGGCTGCGTCTGCTGGATACCGCGGCTATGGCTGTGCTTCCGGGCAGTGTAATTTGGAACGGGCTGACGGATTTTCCCTATCGGATTATCTATTCACTGTTATTTCTTATTGTATACATATATCTTCTGCGGCCGGTCCAGGCGAGTGAGCCTGTAAGCGGAGAATACGGGAGAGCGGGCCTGCTGGGTGCGGGGATAGGAGGGCTGGTGGTCAGCCTGTTCGCTCCGTACCCGCCAGGCGATTTTCCGGATTTGACAGCGGGCCTGAGCGCTCTCCAGTGGTGCTTCATCCTGCTCGCGGCTGGAGGAGCGCTGCTGCAGGTAAAAAAGGGATAACCCGGCAGAATTGCGCACATACTAGCACCGGAAGGAGGTGCTGGCAGTGAACAACAGTCAAGACGGACAAACGAAGCAGGTTCCTGCAGAGGCGCAGGATAGCGCTGAGCAGAAGCAGCAGCGCAGACAGCAACCGGGCGGCAAGGCACCGGAATCGGCAGGTTTTGATAAGAAATTGGACGGCCCGAACCGGCCTTCGATATAGCGTCTGCGGCGGGAGCCGGCAATATGTTCAGCAATCGGTCAGTGCCGGTTGCTTTTTCTTTTGCTTTCAAATTCCGTCGGCGTTATAATAGTAGAAAATGATCTCATATTAGGAGTGATTACACATGTCAATGTCTTTTGAACGATATATGCTCGATATGGTGCAGCCGATGCGCGATGATCTTACACGCCTTGGAATCGAGGAGCTTCGCACGCCCGAAGAAGTGGAAGCCAAGCTTCCGGATGCCAAAGGAACCGCGCTTGTTGTCGTCAACTCCGTTTGCGGCTGCGCAGCGGGTCAATGCCGTCCAGGGGTAGCCGAGGCGCTCCAGAACGAATTGAAGCCCGATCACCTGTACACCGTGTTTGCCGGACAGGATAAAGAAGCGACAGCCAAAGCGCGTGAATATTTTGCTCCATACCCTCCTTCATCTCCGTCAATCGCCATAATGAAAGACGGCGAACTGGTTTATTTTATCGAACGTCATCAAATCGAGAACCGTTCGGCAGCCGACATCGCGGCAGATCTGACTTCCGCTTTCGAACGTTTTTGCAGCTAAGAGGTGATGGAATGAGCTTACAGCAGGAAATTATTGCGAAGCTTGGCGTAAAACCGGAAATCGATCCGAAGGATGAAATACGCAAGCGGGTTGACTTTCTGAAGGAATACGTTGTGAAGTCAGGGACGACCGGGCTGCTCATCGCAATAAGCGGCGGGATCGACAGCGCCGTTGCCGCCGGCCTGTGCAAGCAAGCGACTGATGAGCTGTCTGCGGAAACAGGCAAGGATTATATGACGCTTGGAGTCTTCCAGCCCTACGGGGAGCAAAGCGATATTGCCCATAGCTACGAGGTGGCGGAGGCTTTTAACCTGAAGCACCGCATAGAAACCAACATTGAGGAAGCGGTCGATGAGATCGCCCTTGAGGTGGAGCATGGCTTGAAGTCGATCGGCATGTCCCGGCATATCAGCCGCGGCGGCAAAGGCAATGTGAAGGCGCGTACCCGGATGGTTACACAGTACGCATTGGCCTTTGAGCTTAATCTGCTGGTCGTCGGCACGGATCATGCCTCGGAAGCCATTACCGGCTTCTACACCAAGTGGGGAGACGGGGCAGTTGATATTACCCCGCTCTCCACACTGAACAAACGCCAGGTCCGCCAGCTGGCAGCCGTTCTCGGCGTTCCCGCAAGCGTACAGGGCAAAGCTCCTACCGCGGGACTTTGGGAAGGTCAGACGGACGAGGAAGAGCTGGGTATCACCTATGATGAGAACAGCGCTTATCTCGAAGGCAAAACGGTAAGTGATTCAGCCTGCGAGAAACTGGAACGCCAGTACATCAAGACTGCACATAAACGCGAGCCGATTCCCGGCATATAAGCGGTATGTCCGATAAGCTCTTCACCCTATCAGGTGGGGAGCTTATTAACGTTTGCAGTCAATACGCTTCGGTGGACAATTCGGCATTCCGAATTACACAGCAAGCAAGGGAGAGAAATCTGAATGATTGTCGGGATCGGGCATGATTTGACATCGCTGGAACGAATGAAGAGGCTGCTGGAAGGAACTGCAGGAGCCCGTTTCCAGGAAAGGGTATTAACGCCTCTTGAGCTGAAGAGGGCGGTTGAGATGAGCGGCCTGCGGCTTATCGAGTTCACAGCAGGTCGCTTCGCCGCCAAAGAAGCGGTATCCAAAGCCTTCGGCTGCGGAATCGGCCGTACGCTGTCCTTTCACGATATCGAGATTGGCCGCGATGATTGCGGCAAGCCGCTCTGCAGACTGGCTGACAAGGCTTGGGAGAGGCTCAGGATGTCTCCGGCATCAACGGCCATCCATGTCACGATAACGCATGATCACTCGCTGGCTTCGGCTTTTGTGATCGTTGAGCGAATGGCATAGGAGAAGAAGTCGGATTTCTGGTCAAAGGGAGACCCGATTCACAGTCCGCGGGTCAGCATAATTTTGCAATAATAGGAAGGCAGTCCTGGTCTGAAACGGTCCGGGGCTGCCTTTTTGCCGTTCGAATTTTTGAAATTACCTTCCATTCATTCGTACTGTTAGGTAAAAATATATTGCTAAATAGGCAGTATTGAAGAGTTTTTCTTGAATTTTCTTATTGACAATAAAGGTTGATTGCCTTAAATTTACCTAACGGTACATATATGTTGTGCCATAAAAATATGAGTTCGGAATAACTGCTATTACAGCTTAAAGAGACAAAAAATAAAACTGTAAAAGCTTAGATATCCCCATCTCAGAAATTCAGGAGGAGTACAAAATGAGCAAGTCTTTGCCGTCACTTCGAACTTGGCTGGGAGTGATTTCTCTCGCGCTGGGGGCAGCCGTTATCGTGACGACCGAATTCATCCCTGTCGGCTTCCTGCCGAACGTTGCCGGCGATCTGAATGTGACGCTTGGAGCTGCGGGATTGATGGTGCTCGTCCCCGGCCTGAGCGCGGCTGTCGCGGCGCCGCTGGTTATCGTTGGAGCCGGCCGTCTCGACCGCCGCCTTCTGATTGTTGTACTGGGCATTCTCGTCGTGCTGTCGAATGCGATTGCGTTCGTGGCGCCTAATTTCGGCATCCTGCTTCTGGCGAGAGTATTCCTGGGGGTCGCGATTGGCGGTTTTTGGGCCGTGGTCCCTTCGCTGGGCTTTCGCCTGGCAGGCCCGGAGGCGGGCACGCGCGCGACGTCGGTTATCTTGGCAGGCTTATCGGCGGGCACTGTAATCGGACTCCCCGCAGGACAGTTCTTCGGGAACCTCATTGGATGGCGGTTGACTTTTGCCGGAGCGGCGGCTCTGGCGGTCCTGATCGTCGTCATTCAGCTTGCGGTTCTGCCGAAGATTCCGGCGATCGGCAGGATGCGGTTCACTCACCTCATAAAGGTGTTCCGCGTTCCGATCGGCCGGACCGTGCTTATCGTGGGAGGAATGGTCACTGTGGGGCAGTTCGCCGCATCCACGTTTGTGACGCCGTTTCTCCTGCAGAATGCTCAAATGGAATCTGAGCTGGCTACTGTGCTGTTCCTTGGTTACGGGCTCGCCGGCATCGTCGGCACGCTGCTCGGCAGCGCACTTGTGGCACGCAGCCGCATTTGGACCTTCGTGGGTGCCGCCGCCGCGTTCGGGATCATCCTGGCCGTCCTGCCCGCACTGAGCGATGCTCCGATCATCGTCAGCATTCTTTTTGTCGCAAGGGGCATCATATGGGGACTTGTGCCTCTGGCGCTTCAGACCCTGATGCTGACAGCAACTCCGGATGCCCCGGAAGCATCGTCCGCCATGCTGATCACCGTGATGCAGCTGGCCATTGCGGTCGGCTCCGCACTGGGGGGCCTGCTTGTTGACTCGGCCGGGCTGGCTGCCGTGTTCATCGTCAGCGGAATCATTGCCATCGCTTCGTCGCTCTTTGGCCTTATCGCCCGCCGCGGCGTGTGACTGCTTTCCAGTCGTTGAGAAACGGCGAAGTGTCATAAGAAGGATAGGGATGGCAGCTGTACCGCATTGAAGATGTATGAATAGGCGATAATAACAGAAATTAAGGGCAGATGATTTATAATGATCCGGCCAGGAGGCCAGATTGACCGGCACATCGGTCAGATGGCTCCGCTTGCTGTCGGACGTTTCCGAAATGCAATTTACTGTCTCTCTGTAATTCAACGGTTGACATTGTAGAGCGCAGATATTAATATACCTATAGGTACAAAACAATGTTCAACAATTTTTGCAGGAAATATACCAGTGGCTCTATTGGGAAAGTAAGGTCTGTTAAGGGCTTGACGAATTTATTAGTTTCATCTTAGGAGGAGTTCAAAAATGGAAACAAGCATATTCAAAGATACTGATTTTTTTACCGTTATTCGCGATCGGCACGCGGTGCGCAAATACGATCCCAACGTGAAGATTCCCGTACAGGAGCTGAAAGAGATGCTGTCGCAGGCTACTCTCGCCCCTTCCGGAGCCAATGTGCAGCCATGGAGATTTCTGGTCATTGACGATCCGGCTCTGAAAGAGAAGCTGCTGCCGGTTGCGTTCAATCAGGAGCAGACGTTGACCTCTTCCGCGGTGATTGTCGTATTGGCGGACCTTGAGGCCTATAAAGAAGCGGATAAAATTTATTCGCAAGCGGTCGAGGCCGGATACATGACGAACGAGACGAAAAACCAGCTCGTCACAAACCTGACAAACCATTACACGAAATCCAGCCCCGACAAGACTAAAAACGCTTTTCTCATTGATTCGGGCCTTGTCTCTATGCAGATTATGCTTGTGGCAAAAGCGCATGGCTACGATACCTCACCAATGGGCGGTTATAACGCCCAGCAGCTCAAAGAATTATTCGATATACCGGACCGCTATGCCGACGTTATGCTGATTGCGGTCGGCAAAGCGCTTGAGCCCGCTCACCCGACTGTCCGCCTGCCTGTCGAGGACGTGACGTTCTGGAATGGAATCAGCAAATAATATCTCATCACCAGCTTGAAACTCTACGTCGATTGAAGGACATGTTTGAAATTATAAAAATCCGAAAACAGGCACCGGCGTTATCGCGCGCTGCCTGTTTTTCTTTTGTTTCGGGCGCTCTTCCGCATTTTCCCAAAACGCCTGCCTCAGCTTGACTTCCTGAAGTCTGAAGCGTATGTTTATAATTCACGCCAAAATACAAAAAAAGAACCCTATCATCCGGTTGAAAGCGGATAGGGCTGCTGTTGATCCATTCGGATAGGTCAGTATGAAGAGCCTGCGCCAGTTGAGCGAGGTTCTTTTTATATTGGAGGATAAATTGTCATTTCTTGCCGCTGAGCCAGCTTGCCAGCCCTTCGATCTCTTCGGCCGTCAGCCGCGACTCGAATGCAGGCATGCTGTCGCCGCCTTTTTTAATTTGCCGGGCGATTTGTTCCTTGGATAACCGCTTGCCTACATGCTGAAGATTTGTTTCAGGGCCCATTTTACCCTGGAGCTCCGAGCCATGACAGGATATGCAGGCGGAGCGGGCGATTTGCACAACCTCGGCCGGACCTTCCAGCGCGTTTGACGGACTTCCGCAGGCGCTTAGCAGCAAGATAGCCAGAATGGACAGAAGCAGGGATAGCAGCGGGCGCAAAGATGCTTGCAGATAGGATGGTATGATCACAAAGTCCTCCATTGTTCACCTTATAGAATCGTACTATGCCGCCAAAGGACGGTGCAGCCGTGTGTCCTGACTTTAGAACTAATCTTTCAGGGTATTTTCTCCAGTATAGGACGTTTGGGCAAACCTTTGCAAACCTGACATGCCCGGTCGTATCCTTTTAACCTTTTTGTACGTATAATGTTAGTTGGAGTGAATGAAAGTTTTCATTATTATGATGATTGGAGCAGAAAATGAAGCCTACCTACATGACGATCATCCGAAACTATTTTCACCATTTCCATGCTGATGTGGCAATGGCATCATTTTCATATACGAGACCGGGCTTGAGGGTGCAGAGCCTTCCCGAGTTTTATCGCTTATGGTACATAAAAGAAGGACAAGGGGTCCTTTATATGAACGGGCACCGCTATGAAGTACAAACAGGGCAGCTGTATCTGCTGCCGCCGGGATCCCAGATCGTTTTTGGCAGCGAGACTTTGCCTGCGATCGGCATCTACTGGTGCCACTTTCGCGCATCAATGGGAGATATGCAGCTGTTTGAGCTGCTCCAGCTCCCATTTTGCGTTAAACCCGTACATGGAGATCATATCATCGATTGCTTCGAAAGCCTCATCCATGCTTTTCACTCAACATCATTGTCCAGTGATTTGAGGGTGAAGGCGGGCATGCTTGAGGTTATTGCTTATTATCTCGATTATTGCGGACAGCAGGAGGAGATTATGCAGCGAATCGATTCGCTCGAAGTGATCGATCGTGTGTTAGAATATATTGATGAGCACCTGGATGGCAATATTGGTGTGGACGAGCTGGCGAAGCTGGCTTTTCTGCACCCGAACTACTTTATCAGTTTTTTCAAAAGTGCAGTCGGTTTTTCGCCCATTCAGTATGTCAACAGAAGACGCCTGGAGGAAGCCAGACGGCTGCTGGAACAAACGGACCGCGCTGTGAATGAGGTTGCCGGGCAGGTGGGGCTGCAAAATCATTATTTGTCCCGGCTGTTCAAGCAGCATATCGGATTGTCTCCGACGCAGTACAGGCGCGTTCACCGTGAATCGCATCTCTTGCTCGAGGAAGGTGACCACTAAGTATGGATAGGGAAGCAGCAGATTATTTCAGCCGCGAGCTGCTCGGCTGGTACCGTGAGAATAAACGTGTCCTGCCATGGAGGATCAATCGTGATCCCTACAGGATCTGGGTATCCGAAGTGATGCTGCAGCAGACCCGGGTGGATACGGTCATTCCTTATTATGAACGTTTCATGGAGAAATTCCCTACGGCGGCTGCTCTTGCGCAGGCCCCCGAGGAGGAAGTGCTGAAGTGCTGGGAAGGGCTTGGCTATTATTCGCGTGCCCGCAACCTGCAGGCCGGAGCAAGCGAGGTGCTCACCCGGCACGGAGGCATAGTTCCGGATAACAAGGATGCCGTTTCGTCACTGCGCGGAGTAGGTCCTTACACGGCTGGCGCCATTATGAGCATTGCCTTCAACCGGCCGGAGCCGGCTGTGGACGGCAACGTCATGCGTGTGCTGTCGCGGTATTTCTGCCTGGAGGACGATATTGCCAAGCCTTCGACGAGGATCAAAATCGAGAAGCTTGCTAAGTCGCTCATTCCTGAGGGAGCGGCCGGCGATTTCAATCAGGCGCTCATGGAGCTCGGAGCGCTTGTCTGTACTCCCAAGTCACCGGGCTGTCTGACCTGCCCAGTGATGGCGCACTGCGAGGGAAGGATGGCAGGGAAGGAGCATACGCTGCCGATCAAGACAAAGGCCAAGCCGCCGCGGCCGGAAATGCGGCTTGCCGCACTTGTTGTTGGCAGCGGCGAGCATGCCGGCAAGATACTGGTGCGTCAGCGACAGGGCAGCGGCCTGCTGGCCCGGATGTGGGAGCTGCCGCATGTATTGGGGCCCCAGCAGCCGCCAGGCGGCGAAGCGAGGCCCAGAGGCCGCGGGCGGAAAGCCGCCGCGGCTGGAGGCACTGCAGATATCGGCAGCGGTGAAGCGCTGCTGATGCAGAGCGCAGCCGCAGCCGGAACAGATGGCGGCCTGCTTTCCCTGAAGAGCGCTGCGGAGCCGGAGCTTATTCCGGATTCCGGGGTCGGACCTCGCGGCAGCGCTGCCAGCAGCGGCCTAGCAGGCAGGGCCAATACCCACGCCATTCACGCGGATATGCTGTGCCGTGAGCTGTTCGCCCAGGATGGGCTGCTTGTCCGACCGGCCGGCTGGTGGGGCGAGGCGGAGCATGTATTCAGCCATATCGTTTGGGATGTGCAGGTGTACCGCGCGGAATTCGGGTATTGGCTTGCCAATGAAGCGGCGCTTGAAAAACCGGATCATTCCGGAGGAACGTTATTCGGGAGCGGAGGCGCTCAGAATTTCCTCGCGGCTGAGTCGGGCGCATCTTACACGACAAAGGGGAAGCCGCGGAAGGAACCAAACGGCGGATTGCCTCCACACTACCGCTGGATCGGGCCGGAAGATATGCGCGAGCTGGCTTTTCCCAATGTTTTTCTGCGCCTGCTTCGGGATTATTGGGAAACCACCGATTGAATCTTGAACAGGATATCTTTTACAATAGAATTAGGCGGCAAAACAGCTATTAATGGAAATGGGGAATTTTGAATGAGCCAAATGTTGGATGTGCTGTTCCGGGAGAAAATTGTGGCGATCTTCCGCAACATTGAGGACAAGTATGCCGACCAGGCAGCCGAGGCGCTGCTGGACGGCGGGATTACCCTGATGGAAATAACGATGAATACGCAGGGCGCTGCGGGAATGATCAGCCGCTGGCGCGATAAATACGGGAACAGAGCGGGGATCGGCGCAGGAACGGTGCTTGATCTGCCGATGGCGAAGGAAGCCGTCGCCGCAGGCGCCCAGTTTCTGATTTCTCCCAATCTGGATGAAGTGGTTGTCGATTACGGAACGAAGAACGGCATTTCCGTATGGCCAGGCGTTATGACGCCAACTGAGATTGTAAGGGCATGGAAAGCGGGAGCGGAAGCGGTGAAGATCTTCCCGATGGGAACGCTTGGCTGGAAGTATTTGGCGGAAATCAAAGCGCCTCTGGATAAAATACCGATGATGGCCACCGGCGGCGTCGATCTGGACAATATTCAGGACTACTTCAAAGCAGGCGCGTGTTCCGTGGGAATGGGCAGCAAGCTGGTAAATATGGAATGGGTGCGAGAAGGACGTTTTGATTTGCTGACCGAGCGGGCCCGTAAATTCGCGGATGCGGTCAAATCGCTGTAGGCGGTGTAATTATGAGGATAGCTTTGATTATAAGCGCGGCGCTTGTCGCGCTTCTTTTGTGGTTGATCTGGATTATCGCAGCCAGAGCCCAGCAGCCGAGGAGAATGGCCAATCCTTCTGTTCCGGTCGGTAACTACCGGTCATTTGCATTCAACAGCGGAGGAATTGCGCTTCAGGCATGGCTCTTGTTTCCGGACGATGAGATGCAGTTTCGGGATTCCGGCCTGCTGCCGCTGGTTATCGTGGCGCATGGCTGGGGCTCTAATCGTTCGCGTGTGTTGAGATATACGCAGCCGCTGCTCGATGAGGGGCTCGCCGTTCTGCTGTATGATGCGCGAAGCCATGGGGACAGCGGAGCCATCAAAGCCCCTTCGGCGCTGATGTTTCGGGACGATATTCAAGCCGCGGTATTGGCTGCCCGCAAGCTGCCGGATATTGATCCGCAGCGGATAGCCGTTCTGGGCCATTCGCTCGGCGGCTTCGGCACGCTGCTCGCGCTGGGTGCGGGACTTCCTGTAAGGGCGGTTGTTACCGATTCGATGCCTACCCGCTTCGAGACCATGCTGAAGGCTGATTTGAAGCGGAAGAAGCTGCCGTTCTTCCCGCTTGGTTACTTCATTCCGGCGATTTGGCTGCTGCGTGCCGGGATCTCTCGTGCCGAATACAGGGCGGCACAAATTCCTTATGCGCTGGCGGCGAACGAAGCTGGTGCCGGGGTGCCGGTGTTGATGATTCATGCGAAGGGAGACAGCTTCATCCCGGCGGATGATCTGCGGATACTTGCGGAGCAGTGGCCGGTTGATGCCTTTTATGTGGAGGGAAGCGGGCACAGCCAGTCCGAGCAGGACCCTCGGTTTTGGAGCAAAGTGATTCCATTTCTTAAGGAGAATCTCTTATGACAAAAAAAGAGGCCTGCGGCAATATCCGCAGGCGCAAGAGAGAATATATAATAAAGGGGGGTCATGTCTCTATTATAGGCAAATAAGATGAAAAGAACATGAAGGAAACATTACAATTATATTACAAATACATCCGGGTTCTGGAGCAGATAGAAAGCGACAGGTTCCGGATTAGAAACATCCGGGTTCTGGAGCAGATAGAAAGCGACAGGTTCCGGATTAGAAACATCCGGGTTCTGGAGCAGATAGAAAGCGACAGGTTCCGGATTAAAAACATCCGGGTTCTGGAGTAGATAGAAAGCGATGATGAGAGAAAATAAAGTTCTTTAGTAGAGATAATGAGAGGCAGTATACAGACAATTCGAGTAAGACTTGCCTCTATCCCCTGAGCGATTCTCCTGTGTTTCAACGGGTTCAAGTGATTTCATTCTTTTAACCCAAGGGTACCCCTGAAGAAGTTCGGGCACGCGTCACCGCTTACAACATAAACTATTAGATTCAGAGCCAGTGGACATAAAAAAAGAAGACCCCTGAAGAATTCAAGGGCCATCTCCTGAAAGCTTAACTCCGCGGTGGTTTGTTTTAACTGTCCACAATCCGGTTCAACGTTTAGCTCTGCTGGAGGGTGAAAAAATAAATTGAACAACAAATAACGCTATGATATAATCTATAGCGTTATTGACAAATTAAAATACGTGATGTATCCAATTTTATTCCTACTTTAATTGTACATCTGGAACTTTGATTTGTCAATGCTCTTTTTTATCCCAAAAAAAACGGAAAAAGGAGTGTGTTCAAGGAGAAATGGAAGCGAATGACTGGCGGCAGGAACAGGAGCGACTGGAATGGGTCAGGAACAAGCTGCAGGCGAGAATCGCCGAACTGGAACCGGAGGTTGCCGGACTGCGCGATCAGGCAACGGACATCCGCAAGCGGTTTTGGGAAGAAGTTACGATCAACACAAGCACGCACGAAGATTTCGAAGAGACCTTCTACACGATTACCCAGCAGTCCGCAGTATTGGCCGAACGGGAGCGCGGCCACAAGCTGTTGACGCAGCAATGGAAAAGCATGAATCGTCTGCTCCCGTCTCCTTATTTTGGACGCATCGACTTTCAGGAGGATGGCCTGAACCTCAGCGAGCAGATCTATATCGGCGTATCTTCCTTTGTCGACGAAGAGGGGTTGAGCTTTTTGATCTATGACTGGCGAACGCCAATCGCGAGCCTGTACTACGACTACTCCCCCGGCCAGGCTTCTTATGTCACGCCGGCCGGACGAATCGAAGGGACGATGGAGCTCAAACGGCAGTTTCAGATTCAAAACGGACAAATCCGCAACATGTTTGACGCAAGCGAAACGATCGGAGACGAGTTGCTGCAGCAAGTGCTCGGCAAAGATGCGGACTCGAAAATGAAGAGTATCGTGGCAACCATCCAGAAGGAACAAAACGCCATCATCCGCAATGACAAAAGCCGGATGCTTATCGTACAAGGGGCGGCCGGCAGCGGTAAGACTTCTGCGGCACTGCAGCGGGTGGCATACCTGCTGTACAAACACCGCCAGACGATCAGGGCCGATCAGATCGTTCTTTTCTCACCGAATCCGATGTTTACCAGTTATATCTCCACCGTCCTGCCGGAGCTCGGTGAGGAGAATATGCAGCAGACGACTTTTCAAGAATATCTCGACTATTGGCTGGGTTCCTCGTTACGGCCGGAGGATGCCTTTGACCAGATCGAATATGTACTGACCGCACAAGGAGCGCCGGGGTATGAGGCTCGTCTTCAGGGGATCGAGTATAAAGCTTCCGAGACTTTCCTGCAGGCCCTGCAGAACTATGGAATGTGGTTGGGACGGGAAGGCATGCGGTTCAACGGTATCCGGATTCGGGACCGCGATTTGATTACCGCGGAGCGAATGAGAGCGAAATTTTACGGTTATGACCGTTCCCTGCCGTTGACCAATCGTGTCGTTCTCTTGCAGGAATGGCTGCTGAATGAACTGGCTTCGCTGGAACGCATGGAACGGGAAGCGCCTTGGGTACAGGAAGAGTTGAATTATCTCGACACCGAGCAGTACATGGAAGTCTTCGGAACGCTGCATAAAGAGAAGGAATTATTCGACCTTGCGGAAAATTACGCCACAGTTCGCGAGAAAATGAACAACAAGCGCCGGGAAGATGAAGGCGACTTTGATTTCGCCCGGAAGGAGGAAGATCTGCTCCGCCGAAGGATCGTGAAAGAAATCTTTAAACCGCTAAGGAAAAGTGTGAAGAAATTTTCGTTTGTAGATGTCAAAGGCATATATGGCCAATTGTTTGAGGGCGGAGCCGCTTATCGGGAGAAAACGAATGGGGCCGCCATCCCCCCGCTGTGGCCTGAAATATGCAGGCAAACCAAGGAAATGCTGCTCCGCAGCGAGTTGTTACACGAGGATGCGACTCCGTATTTGTATGTAAAAGAACTGATTGAAGGCGTCCGGACGAACACGGAAATCCGGTATGTCTTCGTCGATGAGGGACAGGATTATTCGGCGTTTCAATATGAATATCTAAAAAAGCTGTTTCCCCGTGCCCGAATGACGGTGCTCGGCGATTTCGGGCAAGCGATCTTCATGCAGGCCACAAGTTTGGCCGCATCCGACTCGCCGCTTGTCCGCCTCTTCGGCGAAGCCGAAACAAGCCTTGTCTGTCTTGTACGCAGTTATCGTTCAACCAGGGAGATTGTTGAATTTACGAAATCGATGCTTCCGGACGGGGAAGAAATTACACCGTTTGAAAGAGGAGGCCAAAAACCCCTCTTGACGAAACTGGACGGCGGTGAGAAGCGTGATGCGCAAATTCTGGCAGACATCGCGGCGCTCAGGGCCGAGGGCTTTGATTCCATCGCGGTCATTACGAAGACAGCCGCCGAAAGCCGGGATGTCCATGAATCGTTACGGATTCAAGGAGGCGAAGCTCTGCAGCTCATTACGAAGGAGACGCTGGTCTTTGAAAAAGGAGTGATGGTCATTCCCGTATATCTCGCCAAGGGTGTCGAGTTCGATGCAGTCTTGGTCTATGATGCTTCTCCTGAAGCTTATGGCAGGGACAACGAACGCAAGCTTCTTTATACGGCGTGTACGCGGGCCATGCACCGGCTTCATCTTTACACGACGGGCGACTGGTCGCCGTTCGTGCAGGCATTGCCTGCGAATTTGTACGATTTAGCGCCATATTGACGGATCGGTGGCGACGCAGACTACTTCGACACCGATATGAAGACGATCCATAGACTGTCACCGGCTGTACGCTGTCCTTATCCGCCGTTATCCCGCTTGCAGGCCGGATGACCGATAAATCGGCTCCGATTCGCTCGTATGCAAACAGCCTTGGCCGTTAGCCGGCCAAGGCTGTTTTTTGCTGATTATGTGAGTCTATACAGTAAATCTTTACAAGGGCATGGGACTGTTCCCCGCCGGCTCGGCGCTGTGAGGCTTGCCGCTGGACATGACACAGCTTATCGTCTTTACGCGCCATCCAGGGGATCGGGCTTCTTGATAGGGATGGGCATGTTCGGCGCAATCACCTGCATTCCGCTGTTCCCGCAAGCCGTTTTGGGTTCTGGAGGTTCTTTATCACTTCTAATTAGTGGTATATTTATTGAGAAGCGGATTAATAGACTTAAATCCGGGAGCAAGCGGCAAATAACATTTGGAGTTGGTGGAAGGAGGAGTAAAAATGAACTTTTCGAAACTGGAGGATTATCTGAATCGGTTTTACATCGAGAAAAACATTCCCGGCGTGGGTTTTGCAATGTACTACAAGCACAAGCCTGTCTTTGAGCACTATGCAGGATTTTCCGATGTAGAGAATCAAATCAAATTTGGACCCGATACGATTTTCAGGCTCTATTCAGCGACCAAGGTCATAACCTGTACGGCGCTCCTGCAATTGTTCGAGGCTGGAAGGTTTAAGCTCAGCGATCCGCTAGATGCGTATATTCCCGAGTACAGGAACATGACCGTCCGGCATATTCTGAAGGATGGGTCGGAGGAAGTGCGTCCCGCGCAGAACAACATCACTATTGAGCATCTGTTTAGCATGACGGCAGGGCTTGACCAACGGGATACCGGGGAGACCCGAAAAGTTATCGAGGAATCAAAAGGCGAAGGCAAAACGCTGGATGTTATCAAGGCGCTTGCCAAAGAACCGCTGATCTTCGAGCCGGGCACACATTTCAAATACGGTGCCTGCCATGATGTATTGGGTGCGCTTATCGAGGTGCTGTCGGGCAAGACCTTCGGGGCCTATCTCAAGGAGAATATTTTTGACAGGATCGGTATGAGTGAGACTTCTTTTGCTCTGAAGGACGAGAAGCGCTTCTGTAAGCTTTACAATAATTTCAATGGAAAGACGCATACTGCCGAGAGCATAGGGGAGACATTTGTCCTCCAACCTGGCAGGGCTTATGAGAGCGGCGGCGGCGGACTCTATTCTACCGTAGCCGATTACATCTTGTTTGCCGAGGCGTTGTGCAACCATGGCTTGGCGTCAAACGGCGAGCGCATCCTAAAAAAAGAGACAGTCAATGAGATGAGGAAAAAGCGCTTGTGCCAAGACGCGCAGCAGGATTTCGCCAAATTCGGCGGAGTGAGCAAGAACGGCTACAGTTATGGCCTTGGCGTACGGACGCTGGTGGATAGGGAGGAAAACAACTCTTTGAGCCAAAATGGCGAATTCGGCTGGGATGGCGCCCGAGGGTGCTATGTTGTCATTGATCCGGAGGCAGAAGTGGCACTGTTCTATGCACAGCAAGAGGGAGGCTCGCCATGGTACCGCTGGCACGGGACGATACGAAATTACGCCTATGCCAGCGTCTGGGGAGATTAACCAATATAATATTGGTTATGAAGGCGGTTAAGCAGTGCAGCAGGATGAGCAAAGGATCCCGTCAATTACAATATTAAATCAAACAGGTTGGTACCATTGACCGGGAGTCTAAGCTGCCTGTTGAAGCCATTAGGCAAATCTATCAAGGAATCTAACAAACAGGAAAAAAACTAAAAGAGGGCGTATCCGGATATACGCTCTTTTTTAGCGCAGTATAATAGCTAATATGGAATTTATTTACATCCAGGACAACCTCTCGTTTACTTCCATTTTATATAGTTTTGGAGTTTGCACCAATGTTTTTACATATGCATTTCTATCTTTCCAGGCAGAGGAGCTCTAACAGGGGGCTGTGTTTTTCGGTAACTTATGGCTTAATAAGGGAGGGAATAATTAAAGTATAAGGAAGGAGATGGCCTTTGAAGATAGTCGGTTTTTGGCGAAGATCGATATTTATACGGCTTGTTCTTACCTTTCTGATCGTTATGGTACCGCTGTACGGAATCGGCATCAGTATGTACAAATGGGGCGTTACCGCGATCAAAAGGGAAATACTCAATACAAAGGCAGCCCAGATGTCCTACTATCTGGATAAACTCGAAAAGGAGATTCAGGGACTCAAGCTGGTACAGTCTGATACGCTTTACAATGACGATATTAACCGGCTGGCCAATAGTGTTCCGTTCATGGACAACTACGAACGCGGTTATTATTTGAACAAGCTGCAGCAGAGGCTGAGTGCGATTAAAAACGGCAGTAATTACATTGAAAATGTAATCGCCTACATTCCATCCATAGGGCGGACAATTCCTGCAGAAGGCAGTATAGAAGATTTGCAGGAAACGGATTTGAAATGGATGACGTTCTTCGACAACTCGACTCCTTCGCAGTTGATTTATAGCGATGAGCAGCTGCTTCTTAACGCTTTTTTTCCGCCCAACTACATCAAGAAAATCCCTCAGCCTTTATATGCTGTGCAGATCAAGCTATCCCTCCCTCGGCTCAAGGAGTCTCTGCAGCAATTCAACCTGAACGAGAATAGCGGTTCATTCCTTGTGGATGCCCGCAAGCATTTGCTGATTTCAGACAACAGGGCAGCGCCAACCCAGGAACGTATCCGCTTGCTGGTAGGCATTTCCGATAGCGGCAGCGGTTCAATTACGATTAAAGGAGAGCGTTACCTTTATATTTACCGCACTTCATCCTATATGGGTCTTACACTGGTCAGCTATATTCCGGAAAGCTCTCTGTTTGCCGGGCTGGGAAAATACGAATTCTCGTTCTGGCTGCTTTCTGCTGCGGTACTATTGATCATCATTCTTTTTTCGCTGACGATTCTCCGCTTTATCAGGATGCCGCTGCATACACTGATCAGAGGGTTTAAACGGCTTGAAAACGGAGATATGGATTTCTCGATCGGTCATCGTTATGAAGATGAGTTTGGTTTTCTCTATGACAGATTCAATTCTATGCTCGGACGGTTGCGATCGCTGATCGACCAGAACTATAAGCAGACCATCATGGTGCAGCGGGCGGAGCTGAAGCAGCTGCAAGCCCAGATAAACCCGCATTTTCTCTATAACAGTTTTTTTATCCTTTACACGATGACCAGGCGGGGAGAATATGAGCAATTAATGAAATTTCAGCTTCAGCTGGGGGAGTATTTCCAATTTGTAACCCGAAATGCTTCGGATGAGGTAACTCTCGAGCAGGAAGTCAACCACGCGCGAACCTATTGCGATATACAGTCGATGCGATTCTCCAACAGAATTCGGGTGGAGTTCGGCGAGCTGCCGCCGGCCTATGCAAACGTAGTTGTGCCGCGGTTAATTCTGCAGCCCATTATTGAGAACGCTTTCGAGCATGGTCTGGAGAATCTGGAAGAGAACGGTCTGCTGAGAGTCCGGTTCCTTCCGGAGAAAGACGGATTGCTCATTGAAGCAGCGAACAACGGAGCGCCGATGACAGACGAACAGCTGCGCAAATTCGAGTCCGATATAGAATCGAATGAACACGCGGAAGTCACAGGCTTGAGCAATATACACCGGCGGATCAGGCTGCTTCTCGGGAACAGGTGCGGTCTCAGCATTGCAAGCGGCAAGTTCGGTGTCGTGGTAACGATCCGGCTGGCAACAATCTGAAAGTGAAGGGGGATTCCGATGTATACGCTTTTGATAGTCGATGATGAACCGATTATCGCCGACGGCTTGTATGAAGATTTCAAAGATTGCGGTGAATGGGAAATGGATGTGCATCGCGTCTATTCCGGGAAGGGAGCGCTCGAGCTATTGGGCCGGATGAAAGTCGATATTGTCATTTCGGATATTCGTATGCCTGGCCTGGATGGAATCGGATTGCTTCATCATGTTAGAAGCAATTGGCCATCCTGCCGTGTGATCTTTTTAACCGGTTATAAGGAGTTTGACTACGCGCATCGCGCCATGGAGAACGGTGCAGTCCGATATATTCTGAAAACGGAAGGGTATGGCAAGGTAAGAGAGGCCGCCCGGCAGACCATAGCGGAGATTGAGCGGTCGCTTCGTGCCGAAGCGCTGATTGCCGAGGCGGAAGAAAGGCTTCAGGTATTGAACGAGATGCTGCTGCAGGACATGCTGGCAGCCGCGCTGTGCAAAGAGATGGAGGCCGGTCCAGACATTGCCGAAGAGCTGATGCGGATTGGCTTGCCTCTCAATCCCTTCAAGCCGGTCTGGATGGCCGTCTGCCGATTCGACACGCCATTCCCGCCGGTTCCGTCAGGATATATGGCCAGAAAGGCAGCGGTCGAAACGATCCGTCTGATTGCCGAGCGGTATTTTTCGCCACTTGTGGAGAGCGTCATGACCGCTTCCGGTTCGAATCTGATGGCATGGCTCCTGCAGGCGAAAAATAAAAATAACGGTTCTGAATTCTCCAGCCATCGGGATGAGCAAATCGGACTGTTCATCCGCGAAACGCTCGAAACCATCCAGAGGGCAGCAAAGGAAACGACGGAGCGGACGGTTTCCTTTGCGGTTTGCACGGAGACTATTGAATGGGAGCGGATTGCGGAAGCGTATCAATCGCTCGCGCTCCTTCTTGATTACCGGTTGGGTGCAGGTACGGAGATGCTTCGTACCGATAAGCAGGAGACCCGGTCCCAGGATATCGTTACCAAGGTCAAAGTCTATATTGACGCGCATCTTCACGAGGATATTTCTCTTGTGAGGCTTGCGGATCTGGTTCATTTCAATCCGACCTATCTATCCCGCTTCTTTAAACAACAAACCGGTCTAAACCTTTCCGAATTCATCCAGACTGTCCGGCTAGACCGGGCCAAGCAGCTGCTGGCCGATTCCGAGAACCGCATCCACGACATAGCAGCATCGCTCGGGTATGGTTCCGCTTCGAACTTTGCACGTTCCTTCAAGAAGCTGACGGGTCTCGCCCCACAGGATTACAGAGATGCATTTTGCAGGTAAACAAATGAATAGGGCGTAAAGAAATGATGATATGAAAACGCTTTAATCTTTTCTATAATGAAAACACGGTGGCCACTGTAAATAATGATAAAAGGGGAACGAGTATGGAAAAGAAATCTTCATACACTAAAATTTTCCTTATTGCTGTCCTTACGGCTGCAATTCTGGTTCTTACGGCCTGCGGAGATAACGCGACAACGAACAAAGAAAGCGATGATTCACCGCAAGCAAGCAATACATCGAACGACAACACGGGGGAAGCGGCCGTCTCTAATGCGGAAGACGCGAAGGGAATATACAGCCCTCCGATTACCGTTACATCGGTTATGGGCTTAAGCGATCAGGTCCAGAAAGCCGTCGCCATCAAACCGGATGTTGCAAGCGACAACATATGGACCCGGGGCTATGAGAAGGAATTGGGAATCAAGGTTAACTACCTCTGGACGGTACCCGGGGCACAGATGGAACAAAAAATGAACGTGGCGATTTCTGCAAATGATTTGCCGGACATCATCCCTGCCAACTCACGACAATTCAAGATGCTGGTTGATACGGGTGTGGCCATGGATATCACGAAACTGTTTGATCAGTACGCCTCCGATTTCACACAGAAAATGATGGAAGCCGACAAGCGAATCGGTTTGAATCAGGCAACTGTGGAAGGCAAACTGATGGGTCTCCCGCAGCTGAATGGGGCCATTGATGCAGCATCGATGATTTGGATCCGGGCGGATTGGCTGAAAAATCTCGGTCTGGAGCCTCCCAAGACAATGGACGATGTAATGAAAATCGCGGAGGCTTTCACTAAAAACGATCCGGACCAGAACGGAGTCAATGATACCTACGGACTTGGGCTCGTGAAGGACTTGATGGGCGGTTTTGCCGGGCTTGACGGTTTCTTCGAGGGCTATCACGGTTACATTAACGGGTGGATAGATGACGGATCGGGCAATCTTGTCTTTGGGGGGATACAGCCGCAAATCAAGAGCGCACTCGCCAAGGTGGCGGAACTGTACAAGAACGGATATATCGACAAGGAGTTTTCCGTTAAAGACACCGCAAAGGTCGCCGAGTCGGTAACAGCTGGCAAAGTCGGAATGCAATTCGGCCAGCATTTCAACCCGTTCTACCCGCTGCAGGATGCGAAGAACAAGGACCCGAAAGCGGATTGGCAGGCGTTCCCGGTTGTCTCTGCAGACAGTGAGCCCGCCAAGCCGATGATTAACGGCTCTGCAGGCACGTTCTACGTCGTCAATAAGAATATGAATAATCCGGAAGCAGCGATCAAGCTTTACAATTATTTCTATGCCAAAGACCCGGCGATCAGCCCGGAATTCGATCCCGCTTATCACGGCAAGAACGGCGAGCTCGAAAAAGCGCCGGATCAAAGCTTTCAATTGGCTACTATGTCGACGTTCTACCCGCAGCAGAATCTGTTCATCCATCAGAGCGTGAACAAGTATTTCAAGGAAAAGGATCAATCGGTCTTGGAGAATTACTGGGTCAAGGATAACGTGGAACAGATCGAGAAGTACAAGGCTGGCGATAATAAGCTCTGGAGCGCCTACGCTTGGGCGGGTCCCGACAACAGCGCATTCAACGTGATCGACTACTACGACAAGAATAATCTTTTTTTGCAAAACGGCTATATCAAAACCGATACGGACTCGACTACTCAAAAGGGAGCGACGCTTAAGCAGATGCGCGACGAGACGTTCACGAAAATCATTATGGGAACGGCGCCCGTCGATGAGTTCGACGCTTACGTGATGAAATGGAAGAAGCTCGGCGGGTACGACATTACCAAAGAAGTCAACGCAGCCAAGTAAGGTATCGAAGCCGGTTGGGTGGATGAAATCGCTCCTTCAACCGGCTATAAATAGAACAGGGAGTGTAAAGGGATGGCGATTAGACAAACCGCGTCTCATACCGGCAGTTATACCAAACGTGCGCGTGCCGCAGCGAAATTCAGGCAGCAGATTCCAATGCATCTCATGCTGCTCCCATGTATTCTGCTGGTCGTGGTCTTCAGCTACTATCCGATGGTTGGCATACTGATCGCATTTCAGAACTACAATCCGACGAAAGGGTTCTTTAACTCGGAGTTCGTCGGCCTCGAGAACTTTGACTATGTTTATGCAATGCCGGAGACGATGCAGGTGCTCTGGAATACGATCTTTATTGCTCTGCTTAAGATCATTTTCGGGCTGCTGGTGCCTGTCATATTTGCGATACTGCTTGATATGGTCCGCCGCAGCTTCGTGAAGCGATCCATTCAGACGCTGATTTATATTCCGCACTTTTTGTCCTGGGTCATTCTGTCGGGCATCCTGGTTGATATTTTGTCCCCGACTGACGGCATCATCAGCTTCATGCTGAAAGGAATGGGAATCGAACCTGTTTTTTTTCTGGCAAACGAGCGAATATTCCCTTATATCCTGGTCGTTACCGATGTTTGGAAGGAGTTCGGCTACGGGACGATTATTTATCTGGCGGCGATCACTTCCATTAACACCTCGCTCTACGAGGCTGCCGTGATGGACGGCGCCAGCCGTTTTCGCCAAGTGCTGCATGTCACCATTCCGGGTATCATGCCCATCGTTGTGCTGATGGCGACGCTCAGTCTCGGCAATGTGCTGAACGCAGGCTTCGAGCAAGTATTCAACCTGTACAGCCCCGTCGTATACAAGACCGGCGACATCCTGGATACATTCGTTTACCGGATCGGATTGCTGAACAGCCAATATGGCGTTGCTACCGCGGTCGGGCTGTTCAAATCAGTCGTTTCGTTTGTTTTCATCGTCGCAGGCTACAAGCTTGCCTCCAAATTCGCAGGCTATCGCATTTTCTGACAAAGGAGCGTGCAGCATGCATCACCAAACGTTGGGCGGCAAAGTATTCGAAGGCGTAAATTATCTATTCCTTGCTGCCAGTGCGCTGCTATGTATTTTTCCGATTATCCACGTGTTGGCCGTGTCCTTCAGCAGCAGTACCGCAGCTGCTGCCGGGGAGGTGACGCTATGGCCTGTCGACATTAACCTAAGCTCTTATAAATATGCGCTTAATAATCCGCAGTTTCTCACCTCCTTCCTTGTGACGCTGGAGCGTGTGGCACTCGGCGTTTCTGTCAATATGCTGTTAACTATTTTCGCGGCCTATCCTTTGTCAAAGGAACGCGGTGATCTGTATGGGCGGAATGTTTATTCGTGGTACCTGTTTATCACGATCATTTTCAGCGGCGGACTCATTCCCTGGTATATGACAGTTAAGCAGCTTGGCCTGCTGGACTCGGTGTGGGCGCTGATTCTGCCGGGTGCGGTCCCTGTATTCAACGTCATCATTTTGCTTAACTTTTTCCGCCAGCTCCCGAAGGAGATCGGGGAATCGGCCTTCATCGACGGCGCGGGTCACTGGACCATTCTAAGTCGAATTTATTTGCCGCTTTCGAAGCCGGCTCTCGCGACATTAGTGCTCTTTACCTGTGTAGGGCACTGGAACTCCTGGTTCGACGGGCTGATACTGATGAGCTCGCCGGAGCATTATCCGCTGCAATCCTATCTGCAGACGATCATCGTCAACCGCGATATGTCCCTGTTTACGACCGCCTCGCAGGAGGAACTCAAGACGTTGTCCCAGGTGTCCGACCGCACATTGAAATCGGCGCAGATTTTTATCGCGGCAGCCCCGATTCTGGCCGTGTATCCGTTTCTTCAGAAGTATTTCATGAAAGGTATTGTACTTGGCAGCGTGAAGGGCTGACGCCAGTTTGGCAACTATTGCTTTTTATACGTTAATATCAGGAGGGCTTCGCATGAATAATATGAATAACTATGATGTAGCCGCTTATGTCTGGCCGGCTTATACGGGGGACGAACCGAGAACCAGGATGTTCTGGCCGGAAGGAAACGGGGAGTGGCAGTCCGTCAAAAATGCCGCGAGAAAATTTCCGGAACACAATTGGCCGAGGAAACCGTTATGGGGATATGTCAATGAAGCCGATCCTTATGTGATGGAAATGCAAATTAATGCTGCGGCAGACCACGGAGTCAATGTGTTTATCTATGACTGGTATTGGTATGACAAGCGGCCTTTCCTGGAGCAGTGTTTAAATAACGGCTACTTGAAAGCGCGAAACAATGACAGGGTTAAATTTTACTTGATGTGGGCGAATCACGACGTCAACCATACATGGGATATCCGGCTTTCCCATATGCAGGATACGGTCATTTGGGAGGCGTCGGTGGACCGGCCCGAGTTCGAACGAATTGCCAGCAGGTTGATCGCCGACTACTTCAAACACCCGTCCTACTACACCATCGACGGCAAGCCTGTATTTATGATTTACGATCTGGCAAATTTAATGAAGGGCTTGGGAGGAGCAAGCGCAACCAAAGACGCGTTCGAATGGTTCCGAAACCGGGCGGTAGAGGAAGGGCTTCCGGGACTACATCTTCAATTGACCCTATGGAGCGAGATGAGTTTTAATCTTAGCGGCGTCGATGGCGGCAAAGAGGCAACGACAAGCGAGGTTGTCACTCTGCTGGGATTTGACAGCTTGTCCCACTATCAGTTTGTTCATTTTGCAAATATTGACAGAGACTATGATGACATTATGAAGGATGTCGTTCAGGAATGGCAGCGGATTGACCAAACCTATGACATTCCTTATTTCCCGCATATTTCAATCGGATGGGACAACAATCCGCGATTTCAGGAATTCCGTCCCGGCATTGTGAAGCAGAACACGCCGGACAATGTGCAAAAGGCGCTTCAGCTGGGCAAGCAATATGCCGACAGTCATCCAAGGCAGCCTCCGCTGATCACCATTAACAGCTGGAACGAATGGACGGAAACCAGTTATCTTCAACCGGATGACCTATATGGGTACGGTTATCTTGAGGCAGTGAAGCAAACCTTCCAGAAGTAACAGGGCCAACTTCTATTAGATAGAAGTGATGCGGCAGAGAGAGTGTCCCACTTTCTTTATATGGTAATTTGTGGGGGTTTCACACCTGATCTTTTCATGTTTTTCAAGCGACGCGTCGAACTCGACTAATTCAACAAAGCAGCTGATCCAGATTTTTATTATCACGTGACAGAGGCAGCCGGGATCAACCGGCTGCCTCTTCGGCGCGCGGCGAACGGGCAGCATTCCTGGGGAATGGTTTTGGTTATCGAGATGGGATAGGCCTTGGACTTACGATGGCATGCAGGCAAGTTTTTACGGCAACGAAGTTACGACCGGCAAGGGCCGGGGCTGCATAGAGCTCCCTCCGGGCACCGGGAAATGATTGTCGAATGTGCTGATGTTTTGATATACTGACCATGACTTTGTTGAAGGACGTCTCTCGCGGGGCTGCACAATCAGCCTCGCGGTTAAGAAGAGACGTCTTTTTCCACCTTATAGGAATCTATTTAATTGTTCAAGCCCAGGCAAGAATGAGTCATTTCTTCTTATTTCAAGCTAGTATCGTCAATTTATAGAGTTTTGGAGGCGCATTCATTGAACCGCAGCTTATTGACCAGGCTATCCCTGAAGAAGCGGCTTCTCATCATTATTCTGACCAGCTCGCTTATCCCGTTGGCCTTAATTGGAACTCTTTCGTACTATAAAATGTATTCCATGCTGGACAACAAAATCGAGTCAGGCGTGCAAAATAACTTGCAGCAGGTTGAACTTTCGCTGGAGAATACGTTGTCCAACCTGAATCATGTTACACAGCAGCTAGCATTTAACGGAAGTATTGGACAAGATTTACAAAACTATCTGGATACAGCGGATGTATATGAAAAATCGCGATTAGAGAAGGAGCTCGTCAACGAGCTCAATATTATCAACTTTGCCAATCCGTCGATCGGGCTGACCTTCTATTATTTTAAGAACGACCATCGCTTTTTATTTGAGAACTTCCCGATCAAAAAAGATTTTGATTTGGACAGCTTGCCCATTCTGCAGCAGTATGACAGCATTACTTATTATGGTCCGCACAAAGCCAGCAACCGGTTTGACGACAATAACGTCATCTCCGTCTTCCGGCAGGCCAATATCCCGGATCGGGACGATGTGTACGTTTATATTGAAACCGGATTCAAATTTGCCGAGAAAATATTGGAGAGCAGCCAGGACGGCATGCAGGTCGACCATCTGATCGTCAATGATCAGGGTTTGGTCAGCTACAGCGAGAATCCGGCTGATTTTCCTGTCGGCACGATGTATCCGGACGAGAATGTACCGGGCAAATCCTTGAAGCATAAGGGATATTATTTATTCCGGAATGTCAGCAATCAGGGCTGGAGCGTTGTTTCCGTCATCCCGCAGTCGGAGTACAGCAAGGAAATATCGGAATGGATCAAGCAGTTTGCCGGCTTCTCCATTTTGTCGATTGCCGTCAGTCTGCTGCTTGGCTGGCTGCTCTGGCGGATGGTGTACGTGCCTCTTACGAAATTCAATAAAGAGATCATGCAGCTGACAAACAAAAACTTTCATTCTGAGATCAAGACTTCGCAAATTCCCGAGTTCGATCATCTGCTGCATCAATTTTGGAACATGCGCAGACGGATCTGGGAGCTGCTTGCCGAAGTGGAGCAAAAGGAGAAACGAAAAGCAGACCTTGAGGTCGAAAAGCTGATGTACCAGATCAATCCGCATTTTCTCTATAACACGCTCGATACGGTTTGCTGGCTTGCGCGCCTGAACGGCCAGGACGAGATCGACGGTCTTGTTACGTCACTGAACAAGCTGCTCCATTACAATCTGGACAAGCAGGGACAAGAAACGACGATCCGGCAGGAGATCGGCGCTCTGAAGGAATATTTGAATTTGCAGCAGATACGCTATGATTTTCGCTTTGGCGTGGAAATTGATGCTGACGCATCCATCGAAAATCTGGACATTCCCAAGTTTATTCTGCAGCCCCTTGTGGAGAACGCCTTATATCACGGATTGGGAGACGATGGGGTGATACAGGTGCGGGTCAGCCTGGAAGGATCGTCCCATGTCGTCCTCTCGGTAACCGATAACGGAATCGGATTATCCGGGGAGACCATTCATAAGCTGCTTCATAATGAGCGCGGCGAGAACAAGAAGATGGGGTTTGGCATCGGTATCAATTACGTCAAGCGTGTGCTTTCATCGCGATATGGATCGGAAGCCGTAATACAAATGAAAAGCAACGAGAGCGGAGGTACCACCGTTCTGCTTCGTATTCCTTTACAAAAGGCTGGTGTTTGAGATGAACGTATTAATCGTGGATGATGATAAATTGGTCCGCAAAGGGCTGATGGTTCTGATGCCCTGGGGGCAATTCGGGCTGCAGGTTGTCGGGGAAGCGGCTAATGGCGAGGCAGCCCTTCAATTTCTGCAGAATAATGATGTCCATATGCTCGTTACAGACTTGGCCATGCCGGTCATGTCGGGCATCGAATTAATGCGCACCGTCCGCATCCGCTTCCCGGATATTTGGTTGATCGTCCTGACGTTCCATCAGGATTTCGAATATATTCAAGAATCGCTCCGGCTCGGCGCAATCGACTATATCGTGAAGACGCAGCTGGAAAAAGAGAAAATGGAGGACGTGCTTGCGCGCATTATGGGGAGGATTGCCGAAGAAACCGGGAAACGTCCGCCAGCGAGCCGGTTCCTGCCGGAGGAGAACGAGAAGCTTCAATTTCAGAGCGGGAACGGTCTTGTTTTATTATCCCTGACTCCCCGGCAGGACAGCGAATGGACTAAACGGCTTCCGGTTAGGCCGGGAGACTTTATGACGGAAGTGGAACAGGATTTATGGCTGTGGGTCCAAGGCGATAGCGATGCCTTGTCGCTGCAGGGTGAGGATTTGCCGGAACGGCTGCAGGTCGAGCCTGATATTGTCCTGATGCGACTGCCCGATATTAAGGGCTTCGACAGAGGAGAGGCCGTCAAATGGCTGAGGGAATTCCGCAGCCGGGGATTGCTGTACGAATTGGAAGCGGGTAAGCGGCTGTACGATATCTCTATTGTATCGGAGCAGGAGAACTGGCCGATCGTGTTCGAAGACGATGTGCGTGAAATGCATAAACGGTGGTCATCGCTCAGCTGGGTAAACAATGATCTGGTATTCAACGAGTGGTTGACTGATCTGAAGCTGATGCGGCTGCCGAAGGAGAGGCTGGAGAGTATCTTCTACTCCGCTGTCCGGGAATGGGAACGGACGCTCTCCGCCGATACGATATCCGGAAGCTACCGGATCGGCAGCTTATTGTATTGGTACGAGTGGGAGGAATGGCTCCGCGAGACGCGGCGGAGCATGATCGCCTTAACGAATAAGTCGATGTACTCCGGGTCGATCGTGGACAGCATTCTCAAGGCGGCCGACTTGATTGCACAGGATATTACGCTGCAAACCGGTCTTGTCGAAATGGCCAGCACGGTTCATATGAGCCGCAGCTATTTCAGCCAATGCTTCAAGGATATTATCGGGAAGCCCTTCAATGAATATGTCCGCGACCGGCGGATTGCCAAAGCGGAGGAGCTGCTCGCACAGACGGGAATCCCGATCGTGATGATCGCGGAGAGAACCGGTTACCCGAATGAAAAATATTTCAGCCGGTTATTCCGCGAGCAGACGGGTCTGACGCCAAGCGAATACCGCCAGAAGCAGCGGGGTGCACTATCATCCAAAAAATAGCCATAAATCATCTTTTAGATAAGGATAGAGGACGTATATGTAAGTACGATCGTATACGAGATTATGGACGCTTGAGCTCCCGACGGGAGTTTTTTTCTTTTATAATGAAAACGCTAGCAAAACATTCAATCCAAAAAAGGGTGGGAGAATATGAAAGTTGTGAAAATGCTAGGCCTTGTGTTGGCCGCCTCTCTTGTATTTGCGGGATGCAGCAGCAATAACGCCTCAGATACAAACACGGGAGGGCAGCAAGCATCCGACAATACGCCTGTGGATCCGTTTCGTTTGCCTGAGCCGGTAGAGATTCAGATCATCAAGTCCGTCCTTCCGGACCTGACCATGAAGGAAGGCGAGACGATCGAGGACAACGAGTATACCCGATATGTGTTCGACAAAACGAACATTAAAACCAAGGTCATGTGGTACGCTTCTTCGACCGATTATGATCAAAAAATGCAGCTTGCCGTCGCAAGCAACGACATGCCCGACATGATGGTGGTGGATGAGAAGACATTCCGCGCCATGGCGGCATCGGATCAGCTTGAAGATTTGACGGATGTGTACGAGAAATACGTGACGCCGGAAATCCGGAAGTTTTACCAGGCTACCGACAACAAGGTAATCGATGCCGCGACCTACGGCGGGAAATTGCTAGCGCTGCCGAGCGTGGGCATTCAAGCCGATGCCCCTTCCATGCTCTGGGTCCGTCAGGATTGGCTGGACAAGCTGGGCCTTCAGCCGCCCAAGAACATTGAGGAATTGAGGGCCGTGCTCAAAGCGTTCGTGGAGAAGGATCCTGACGGAAATGGCACCGCCGACACGATCGGCTTAACCGGCAACAACGTAACGCTCTCCGCCCAGGGCGGCGGTTTGCATGATTTCAAAGGGATTTTCAATGCATTCAATTCGTATCCCTTGACCTGGGTCAAGGATGAAGCAGGCAATATCGTATACGGCTCGACGATGCCTGGAGTCAAGGAAGCGCTGAGCGTTATCCGCGATATGTACAAGGAAGGTCTTATCGATAAGGAATTTGCGCTGAGGAAAAGTCCGGATGAGCTTGTAGCCAGCGGCAAAGGAGGCGCGTTCTTCGGTCCCTGGTGGACGCCCTGGGCGCTGACCGCTTCAGTAAAGAATGACCCGAAAGCGGATTGGCGGGCTTATATGATTGGGGATAAGGACGGCAAGTACAATATCTCGTCCCTGCCTGCAGCCCAGTCTTACCTCGTCGTCAAGAAAGGCTTCAAGCATCCGGAAGCGGCTGTCGTCTATGCCAACATGTATGACCAGGTGTCGCATACGCCGGATGAGAAGGCCAAGAATCTGATCGTCGGCCATTCCCTGTGGCCGCTTACGATGATTACGGATTACCCTGATGCCGCAACGAAGAAACACGAGCTGCTCCTCGATGCATTGGCAGGCAAGGTGAAGCCGGAAGAATTGGACGGGGAGATGCAATTGGTATACGAGCAGGCGCTCAAGGATAAGGCAAATCCCAAAGCGAATGCCGACGATTGGGCAGCGCCTCAGGCTTATTTGGTAGGAGCGGGCGTGCTGGAGCTGGAAATGAATGCGATCGATCCCGTATTCAGCGCTTCAACCAAAACGATGGAGCGGCGGTGGGCCAACCTGCAGAAGCTGGAAAACGAAACGTTCTATAAAATCGTGCTGGGAAGCCTGGATTTGGATGCGTTCGATAAGTTCGTGGAGGACTGGAAAGCCGAAGGCGGCGATACGATTATTAAAGAGATTGAGGAAGAAATACAGAAATAATCCAATGGATTGCATAAAGCGCCAAGGATGGACCGGCGCTTTATGTCCCTCTGCTGTTTCTTCAGGAAATGAGGCGTTATTAGAATGAAGCATAATACTTTTCAGAAGCACTACCACATGATGTTATTGCCGGGAATGATTCTGCTTATTATTTTTAGTGTCATTCCGATGGTCGGCATTGTGCTCGCCTTTAAGGATTTCAAAATGGGGCTGGGCTTTACGAAATCGCCCTGGGTCGGATTGGAAAACTTTAACTATTTATTTGATATGCGCGACAGCAAAACGATTTTTTTCAACACCATTAATATCGCTTTTTGGAAGATTGTCGCCAATAGCGTCCTGCCGTTGATTTTCGCCATTCTATTGAACGAAGTAAGGAAAGTAGCCTTCAAACGCTGGGTGCAGACGATCGTTTATTTGCCGCACTTCTTGTCCTGGGTTATTTTATCCGGCATTATAATCGATCTTCTCTCGCTCGACGGGGTGGTTAATAATGCGCTGCAAGCTTTTGGCATGGAGCCTATTATGTTCCTTGGAAGCAATACCCTGTTTCCGTGGATTATCATATCAAGCGATGTTTGGAAGGAATTCGGTTTTAATGCGATTATCTACCTGGCGGCTCTGACCGGAATCAGCCTGACCTTATACGAAGCGGCTGAAATCGATGGCGCGTCATGGCTGCAAAAATTAAGACATGTTACGCTGCCGGGCATTGCACCGACCATCGTGCTTCTCGGAACGTTGAGCATCGGAAACATCTTGAATGCCGGATTCGATCAGATCTTCAATTTGTACAATCCGCTCGTGTATGACTCTGGCGATATTATCGATACGTACGTGTATCGCGTTGGTATTGTACAAGCCCAATTTGGTTTGGCGACTGCGGTTGGATTAATGAAATCGGTAATCGCATTGATCTTGATTTTCATCTCGTACCGGTTGGCCAGCAGATTTGCCAATTATCGCATCTTTTAACCAGAAAGGGGTGGCAAGCTCATGGTTCGGAACAAAACAGGGACGGCGCGTCTGTCACGAGGCACTTTATACCTCCTTATGACCGTTATAGCTGTTCTCTCATTGGCTCCGATTTTGTATACGGTCGCAGTATCCTTTAGTGATAAAGCGGCAGCGGCGGCGGGTAAAGTAACCTTGTGGCCCGTCGGTTTCAACACCTTTGCGTATGACACGATATTGAACGACAAAAATTTTCTCGGCTCTTTTTTCATATCCGTGAAGCGGGTGCTGGTAGGCGGCATCATCAATTTTGTGATAACGGTATCAATGGCATACCCGCTATCCCGTCAGGTCGCGGAATTTCGTTCCCGTGATCTGTACATGTGGTTCATCATTGTGACAATGCTGTTCAGCGGGGGGATCATTCCTCTCTATATTTTGATGAAATACTTGGGAATGTTCGACACCATTTGGGCTTTGGTGCTCCCGACTGCAGTACCGGTATTCAACGTTATTCTGCTGATGAATTTCTTCCGGAGCATTCCCAAGGAATTATCGGAAGCGGGCCATATCGACGGAGCAGGCCCATGGTACATGCTGATGAAGGTATTCATTCCGCTGTCCACGCCGGCGTTGGCCACAGTCACATTGTTCAGCATTGTCAGCCATTGGAATTCCTTTTTTGACGGTCTCGTATTTATGCGGAGTATGGATAAATATCCGCTTCAAACGTATATTCAACAGTTTGTCGTTCAAACGAATCTGCAAAATGTATCCTCGGCAGAAAAGATTGAAATGTTCAAAAGGCTGTCCAATCAAACGTTGAATGCGGCGAAAATCGTGATCGGCATGCTTCCGATTCTTCTTATTTATCCATTCCTGCAAAGATATTTTATTCACGGCATCATGCTCGGCTCAGTCAAGGAATAGAACGCCCAGGGAGGACAGGTATGAACGGACAAATTCAACTGACAGGGGAAGAACTCGCGTTCTATCGGGAGAACGGATATTGGATAAGCGGCCGGATCTTCAATGACGAACAGCTGGAACGATTGCAGAGAGCCCATGAGCGTATTTGGGACGGTGATTATGACGGGGACGGCTTTCCGCTGTCAGACTGGCATTCGAACGGCAATCCGCTTCAGCTTCGGAAGATGGACAATGCCTGGTGGATTAACGATGAAGTGAGAGAAGCGGTTACCAGTCCGCTGCTTGGGCAGATCGCGGCGCAGTTAATGGTCACTGGCGAAGCGAGGCTGTGGTACGACCAGGTCATTTATAAACCGGGAACCGGGCAGCAGGCCGCGGAGAAATCCGGGAATGTGGGCTGGCATCAGGATTATGCCTATTGGCAATGCACGGATACCGTTAATCTGGTGACGGCTTGGGTGGCGCTGCAGGATACGGAGGTACAGAACGGCTGCATGCTTGTCGTTCCGGGTTCGCACAAGTGGGGACTTATCCCGGCCAGCGATTCGTTCTTCGATCAGGATCTGGATTCCTTGAAGGAGCGGTTCGCCAAGGAGGGGAGGGTGTGGAGCGAGGTGCCGATGATCCTGAAGGCGGGAGAAGTAAGCTTTCATCATGCGTATACACTGCACGCTTCGGGCCCTAATCTGTCCGATCAGCCGCGCCTGTCAGTCGTTGCGCATCTGATGCCGGGGAATACGGTTTACCGGAACAAAGGGCAGAATGTCGATAACATCCGCCTGCTTGGACCGCGGCCCAAAGAAGGGCAGCCATTCGATAATGCCTATTTCCCGAAATTGTGAATGATATTAAATCGAATAAATGGAGGAATTCAAATGAAAATTCAACTGACGGAACAAGAACGTTCGACCAGACAATTAAATCCGGAGACATTGGAAATTGCGGTTGAGCAGGTAAAAACCAATGGGTATATTCTGTTCGATAAAGTGCTGAGCGATGAGAAAATCGCCCATATCCGCAAATCGTTCGATCCGCTTTTCGATGAATTTATTGAACGCAAAGGCTTCAATACGGGGACGAATCGCGCGCAAATGTTTCTCCCTTTCATGCAGCCCTACATCGACGAGGAGATTATTTGCAATCCGATTGCCACAGCCGTGCTCGACAGCATTCTCGGCGCTGACAACCGCTGTACGTATTTGGCTTCGGACACGCCGATGCCAGGCTCCGATTACCAGAATGTACATTGCGACATCATGCCTCTCTTCCCGGATTTGTCGATTCCGCTGCCGACCTTCAGCCTGGTTGTAAATATTCCGCTGGTCGATGTTACGGAAGAGAACGGGCCTCTTGAGGTTTGGCCTGGCGGTACACATCTGAATCCGGACCGGGCAAACCACGACACGCTGGACGGAAGCGTGAATCCGCATCTGCATATTGTGCGTGCGGCTGAACATATGCTTTCCGAGAAGGTGCTCATGTCCGCCGGTTCGATTGTGATTCGCGATATCCGGATGTGGCATCGCGGAACCCCGAACATCTCCAACGACCGCCGTACGAATCTGGCCATGATTTTTAACAAGAGCTGGTATGGTGGAGGCTCCTATATTCCGATCCCGCAAGAAACATATGATCAGCTGCCGCAAAAAGCCAAGGAAGCGTTCCGCATGGAGAAAATCGGTTTCCCGGCCAAGATGCCCTGGGAGTAATGGAGGATATGATGAGAATTTATCTAATTGGCGCAGGTGTAATCGGCCGGTATCACGCGGAGGCCATACGCAAGCTTCCCGCCGGCGAGCCTGTGGAGCTGAAGGCTGCAGATCCGAACGCGCAGGCGCTTGCCGCCTTCACAGAAACGTTTCCCGAGGCGAAAAGCTATTCTGATGCGCGTACGATGCTTGCTGAGCCGGCGAGAGAGGACGATATCGTCATAGTCGGCACGCCTCCGTTCACGCACTTTGAATTATCGCGGATGGCGCTGGAATCCGGCCGTCATGTATTATGCGAGAAACCGCTGGTGATGAACGGCCAGGAAGCCAAGGTGCTGCTTGATACCGCAAAACGGCATAACCGCATGCTGGGATGCTGCAGCGACCGCTTCCTGGGTCTTTCCAAGACCGAAGAAATCAAATCGATGCTCCACTCGCAAACATTGGGCGAGGTTTATAAGGTGACCTTCGTATACCGGAACCAGCGCGCCCGGGCTGGCGTGGAATACCAGAAGGAGAGCAAATGGTTTCTGGATCGCGCCAAGAGCGCGGGCGGGATTCTGATGGACTGGGGACCTTATGATTTCACAGTGCTCAATGATCTGCTGCAGCCTGAGTCGATTGAAGTTGCTGCAGCCTGGACAAGCAAGCCTGTAACGCAAGCCGATCCGGCGGATACGAAATACGATGTCGAGGGTCATGTCGGCGCGATGCTGAAGTATTGTCTTGCCGGCGGCAAATCCGTATGGGTTCAATATGAGCGGGCATCCTGCACGCACGGCGAACCGTATCATCATGTTGAGCTGGAAGGCACACTGGGTGCGGTGAAGTGGTCGCCGTATTTTGAAACTGATCAGATTGATTACAAACGGGATAAAGAAGGACAAGTGGAAACGACGGAGAACCAGTTGGCCCATAACGGCCCCTTTACCGTTATGGACCATCCGATCTATTACTTTTATCTGAAAGTCAAAGGACTGGACTCGCAAGCAACCATTAATGAGCAAGCGGTTTTCAATTTTCAATGCCTGCAGGCCATCTATGATTGCGCAGAATCGGGAACGCCGCAGACGGTGCCCCACTCCGTGTTATAGGAGGTTATCAGTGCGCCTGTCATCGAAAGGTAAAAGGAGAATTGAGGGATGATCATAAAAGGATTTTCGACCGCAATGTACGGTTGGCATGAACGATTCCGGTTCGACCGAAGAGAGGCCTCCTGGGATGAAATATTCCGGGAGTGTGCGGCAGCCGGGATGAACGCCGTTGAAATCGATCCGGAGCCGGAGCTGGTAAGTCTGGCCCTGATGTACGGTTTATCCGTCTCGGGTGCCTATATCGGGCTTAATCTTCATGAACCGGCGATTCCTTTCGAGGAGAGCGTCATGCCCTTGGCCCGCAGGCTGGCGGTGGCCGGAGGGACGGATCTGATTGTAAATGCGGATCCCAAAGGCGGGTGGGGCGCTGCGCTCCCCAAAACAGAGGACGAATTTAAACGGCAAGGTGAGCATCTGTCGCGTATATCCGCTGCCGCAGAAGAATGGGGGCTGAAGGTCAGCCTGCATAATCATGCGGATGAGAAGCATAATGCGGAAGGCGACCTGCGCAGCGTTATTGAGTACGCCAGTACAGATGTGGGACTATGCGTGGACACGGGATGGGCGCATGCTGCGGGATACGACCCGATTGAATGGATTCGGACCTACCCGGAAAGAATCGATGCCTTCCATTTAAGAAATCAACGGGGGCGGACGCCAACGGAAGATCTCCTTGAAGGGGACATCGATATGGAGAAGCTGCTTCAGGCACTGTCGGATATCGGATATAACGGCTGGCTGGCCTTTGAGCTGCTGCATAACGAAGAGAACCGGCCTGTGCGGACAATGGCCGAAGATGTCAGAAGATCGGTTGAATTTTTGAAGCCGTTCATCCACTAGGAGACAGACAAGCGAGAGGGGCATTTGCTTAAACGGCAAATGTCCCCTTTTATAATCAATATCGGAAGGGGACCGGAAGCGGGAATAACCACACAGTGAAATCTTTTCGCACAAGTTAAAAGCATTTATAAATATTTGACCAAGAGCCGGCTGTTGCAGCCGGCTCTTTTTGCTGAACTGGAGCCGTGCCCGGTCCGGAATCAGTCCCTTTGTGTATGCGGAAGATGTAGGGCGTCCATATGTGTGCCCATAAACCTACCGCTACAATGGGACTGGGAATACTTGCCAAGCTATATTAGTTGTATGAGAATAAAGTAGACATACTATAGGCCTCCTTAAAAAATGTATAGGAAGATTGGAGATGACTGCCCATGCAACCAAAACCGTGAAGTAAAAATAGTACACCAAATCCAAAAATATGCACATTATATAAATCCTTTCTCTTCTGTAAAATGGGTCACAACGGACAGAGGGATGGGGGAAGGGGGGATATGACGTAAACGGAAGCGACATACCAAAGATATCGATAGATTAAGGAGGACACTTGAATGTTTAAACTCATAATTGTGGATGATGAGCTTTGGATCCGGGAAGGTTTGAAACAAACCATAGACTGGGGGGCATACGGTATCCAACTTATTGGAGAAGCCGAAGATGGACGGAAGGCACTCAAGCTGATCGATGACAATATCCCGGATATCGTTATTTCCGATATTAAAATGCCCTCCATGAATGGGTTGGAATTAATTGAAGAGCTAAAATTACGCGGCACAGATATTAAGGTGATTTTTATTAGCGGATTCAGCGACTTCGCATATGCCCAAAAAGCTGTCAAACTCGGTGCGTTCGATTACATTCTCAAGCCGATTGAGGAGAAGGTGATGCTTGAGATCATTGAACGGTGTGTCTGCGAAATCATGAAAAAGAAGGAGGATTCTTTCCGCTTGGAAGAATTGTCAAGCCGGATTAGAGAGAGTTTACCACTCGCAAAACAGAAGCATTTGGAAATGTGTCTAACCCAACCTATGCCGGACAACGAATTACAGATCAAATGGAAAACGTTCCAGATTGAACTGGATCCGAATCGCCTCGTTATTTTGGCTGCCGTAGTGCACGAATGGGGTGAACGAGACATGAATGAGAAGGAATGCTCGCTTATTCGATACGCTCTTGGCAATCTGATGGAGGAGATGATTTCAGGCGATGGCATGCGATGCATCGCATGTCCTTTACATGAGAACGAGTTTCTTGATTTGGCGCTGATTGTTTCTCCACAAGAACATGACAGGCCGGCAATGTATGAGCAATTATTCAGATGTGCTTATCGAGTCATCGAAGGAGCACAAAAATTTCTGGGCATCCGAATTACCATTGGGATCAGCGATATTTCGGATAGAAAGAATCTTTATTCCGCATTTAGGGAAGCGCTTACAAACAGTGCGGGTTACTTATTTGAAGAATCCGGTCATGTCTACGGCCCGGCAATCATGGAAAGCAGTTATATGGATGTCAATGCGCCTCCACAATATCCATTGCCGGCAGCGTATGCTGCATTCCAAATGCCGGAGGCGCGACAGTCAGTTTCTTTTGCAGGGAGCATACCCGTCGCAACGATTAAACCGGAAGCGCTGGATGCTGCACGCTCTAATCGACTGCTGCACGCCCTGAAGCTGATGGATGAACATAAATGTTCCGAGCTGCTTGACGATCAGACTGAGCATCTAAGAGAGCTGATCAAACAAACTTCCGCCATTGCGGTTCGATGCGAGATGAACTTGTATATCGGTATTCTTCTTTCCAAATGGCGAGAACTATGCGCCGCTAAGTATACCTCAGAACCCTTCAGCGTTACTCATCAACAGAAGCTTCAGCTTTATCGGTGTCCCCTTCATGAATGGAAATCCACGATCATGAGTGTCTTTTTAACAAAGAATACCACTGTGTCTGTGTCTGGACAGAAACGCATCATTGAAACAGCATTACGTTACATTCATGACAATTATCACCTTGGCATTAGCCTCAATAGTGTGGCGGAACATATATATTTGAACCCCTCTTATTTCAGCAGGCTGTTTCACGCAGAGGTAGGGGAAACGCTTAGCCGTTATCTCATTCGGATTCGGATAGCAAAGGCGAAGGAGCTGCTCGAGCAGACGCTGCTTAAGATTTATGAGATAGCAGATCGCGTAGGTTATAAGGACTTTCGGCATTTTGTCAAAATATTCAAAGAATATGAAGGGATGACACCAGCTCAGTTCCGCAACCACGGTATGTAGAAGAGGAGGAATCAGGACTGTGGCATTTATTAGGAGAATAAAGCTTACCAATGTAGGCATGAGGGTCTTTGGGTTGTATGTCGCCAGTATGCTTATCATTATTACGGTGATGGGGTATCTCTCTTATGTCAAATCCACCGAGATGATGGAGAACAAGATTGGCGGAATGGCTCTTCAGAATGTTCAGCAAATGAGTAAACGGATTGAGAAAATCATCGAAGGGTACGAGGATCGCTCGCTGCTGGTCGTAGGCAACAAGGAAATTCAGAAACAGCTGGATGGAGAGCTGTCTGACGAAATGGAACGAATCGAGAACAACAATAGCAATACAGCCTTTCTATCTAATCTGGTCAATTCAAGAAACGATGTGGATAGCGTTTACTTGTTTGGCGAGAAAGGCTTCTCCTATCATTACTCGCCTAGAGATTCAACCCCTGCCTATAATCCCTATATTTACGATCATTCCCTCGAGCTCTGGTACAAACAAATTCGCGAAGCAGACGGACAAGCGGTTTACTTCGGTATGGGTAAGTCGTTTATTACGCCATGGAAGGCGGAATCCGGGCCTGTGTTCTGCTTCGGGCGGGCGGAGAAGGACTTTAATAGCCGCGGAGAAATTATCGGTGTTACGTTATATGAGATAGATCCCAAAGAGATTATGGATATTCTATCGGAGATCGACTACGACGGATCGGGCATGAATGTCATTATCGACGGAACCGGGCAGATTGTCGGCGACAAGGACGGCATACGCTTATCCAGTATGCTTGGCGTTCAATTGGAACAAAAGCATCAGGGTATATTCAGCAAACGAATCGATGGAGAAAAGGTGCTCGTTGTTTACAACAAGTTGGAAACAGCCCCCTGGACTCTAGTCGGTATGCTCCGCGGCTCGGAGTTGATGAAGGAAGCGAACGATATCCGCTTTTACATGTTATCGCTCGGAGTCCTGTTTTCCGCAATCGGTATCCTGTTGGCCTTAATTATTGCTTCGACGGTTCACCGGCCGCTGCAGAAGATGATTCGGGCTATGCATAAAGCGAAAAACGGCGATTTCGATGTACGTCTCGAGGACAAGCGGGAAGATGAATTCGGTTACTTGTTTATTCATTTCAACGAGATGGTCGCTCATATCAAGGAATTAATCAATGAACTATATGTGCAGAAGTTGTTGGAGCAGGATCTTCAGCTCAAGATGCTCGGCTCTCAGATTAACGCTCATTTTCTATACAATACGCTGGATTCGGTACACTGGATTGCACGGATTAACAAGGTGGACGATATCAGCACTATGGTCTTTGGGTTATCCAGGTATTTGCGGTTGAGTCTCAGCGAAGGCAGGGATGAGGTGTACGTCAGTGAGGTCGTACAGTTGATCGATAGTTATATCATGATTCAGAAGGTTCGCTATCAGGATAAGTTCACTCTTCTCTTGAAAGCAGACACATCGCTTGCGGATTATAAGGCGCTTAAATTTATATTTCAACCTATCGTAGAGAACGCGATTTATCATGGGCTGGAGAAAAAGACTGGCAAAGGCAGGCTTGATGTAGCATTTATTCGGGAATGCAATTGCTTGAAGTTCATTGTAGCTGACGATGGGGCCGGGATATCGGACGATAAGTTGTCCGAGCTGCAGCTTATATTGAAAGGCGGGGAACCGCAGGATAATCGGAATTTTGCGCTGCGAAACATTAATTCACAGATTAAAATCGCATACGGGCCTCAGTACGGGATAGAGATCCACAGCCGATACGGGGAAGGTACTACGGTTACGATGACGATACCGCTCACGAAGAGGGATCAGGTTAAGCATGCCAGCTGAACTCGTTCCATGCAGAAGATGCCGCAACATGCAACGGATTCCATTAATTGTAAGGGGGATTTATGTAAAGATGAGAGAGCTCTTACTTGGTGAGAAAAGCCGTGTATCTTCCATTCTTATCCTCATGATAGCCGTAATCATGTTATTGGCCGCATGCAGCAGCAAAGAATTTTCATATTCGGAAGCGGATACGGGGACGGCCAATGACAATGGTGATTCGAGTAATGTAAAGAAGAGCAGCGAACCTGTAACGATAAGCTTCTGGTTTCCATGGGGAGGAGGATTTCAGAAAGAATTTTACGATACAGTCGTGAAACCGTTTGAAGTGGTTAATCCGGATATCAAAGTCCAAATGACTTTTGTTGAAAACTCTGATAATACCCAGGCTTCGGATAAATTGCAGACCGCGATTGCAGGAGGCCAGGCACCGGATGTAGCAATGTTTGACCGGTTTATGGTCGGACAATGGGCTGAAATGGATTCTTTGGAGGATTTAACCCGGTATGCCGTCCAGGATGATATGGGAAGCCTCTATTACCCTAATGTATGGTCGGAAACTCAATATAAGGGCAGAACGTACGCGCTCCCATGGAATATGGACAGCCGTGCTATGTTTTACAACAAATCCATGATGCAGGAAGCGGGCTTTGACCCGGACAAACCGCCGACAACGATAGCAGAGCTGGATGCAATGGCTGAAAAAATGTTCAAAAAAAACAGCAATGGAAGTTACGATCAGGTTGGTATTATACCTTGGATGGGCCAGGGGTTCTTATATACACATGGTTGGAACTTTGGCGGCCAATGGGAGAAGAACGGAGAACTTATGCCAAACGATCCGCAAATTGTCAAGGCGCTGGAGTGGATCCAAAGCTATGCCAGGAAATATGACAACAAGAAAATGACGAATTTCTCGAATAGTTTGAGGCAAAGCGGACAAAATCCGTTCATGTCCGGCAAAGTAGGTTTTATTTTTGAAGGCAACTGGCTGCTTAACGATATCGATAAGGCGAATTTTGAGTGGGGTGTAGCGCCGATGCCTTCAGAAGAGGGTAACAAATCGGTTACTTGGGCGGGAGGCTGGTCTTTCGTTATGCCCAAAGGAGCCAGGAACCAAGATCAGGCGTGGAGGTTTATTAAATTCATTGCTGGTAAAGAGGGGGCTCTTCTTTGGTCAGGCCGACCGGCTAACAATTATGATCTGACCTGTATTCCGGAAGTGAACGCACAGCTTGGATTGGATAAGAAGGAAAAAATGAACGTATTCATCAAGCTGCTGGAGCATGCATATATTCGTCCGGTAACGCCTGTGGGCGGATTCATGTGGGATGAGATGTATCGCGTACAAAAGCTGGCAGTCAATCTGCAGGGTGAACCAAAAGCCCTCCTGGGCGAAATGAAGAAGAATCTCGATACTGAGCTTGCAAAAGTGAAGGCATTGGAAGGGTCGAAGATTGAGCGTACCCATAAAACAAAAATACTACACTAAATACAAACATAGGCACGTTACCGAATTGAATTAAAGCGTTTACACTAAGGTGGTGTCAAAGATATCTATTGAGATGATTAAAGAGGAGGCTGGAAAGTGAGGAAAAAGAGTGTTGAAACTCTACATTTTAAAAGCAAAATGATTATGTTTGTTGTGGCCGCACTATTAGTTTCCATTGCATTAACAGGCTGCGGGGGTACGAATGAAGCAAGCGGAACGAATACATCAAATGGAAACAATAAAAAAACCGGAGACCGTACAGCAAATGGAGATGATGCAAACAGCGGGGCCGCTAACGGGAATAGCAAAGACAGCAGCAAGCAAGTAACGCTCGATTTTTGGTCATGGGGCGGCAAGTTTCAGCAGGATTATACGAAGATTGTCATTAGTGAATTCGAGAAAACGCATCCTAACATCAAAGTAAAATACATTACCGAACAAGGGACCGAGAAATTGACGACTCTCATTGCCGGAGGTACGCCTCCGGATGTGGCCTTACTCGATCGCTTTATGGCGGGAGCGTGGGCAGCCAAGGGCTCTCTCGAGAGCTTAACTCCTTATCTCGCAGACGGCACGGTTACCGCTGATGATTTCTACCCCAGCGTTTGGGAAGAAGGGAATTACAAGAATGAATTATATGCTATGCCGTTTGGTACGGATAACCGGGCGATGTATTTCAACAAAACATTAATGAAAGAAGCCGGTCTTGATCCGGAGAAGCCACCGACTACTATTAGCGAGCTTGACGCGGCGGCTGAGAAGATATTCAAGAAAACAAGCAGCGGGTATGAACAGGTCGGGTTAATTCCATGGATGAATCAGGGCTTCTTATATACCCAGGGATGGAACTTTGGCGGGGAATGGGCAAAAGACGAGGAACTAACGCCGAACGACCCTCAAATCGTGAAAGCGCTTGAATGGATGACTGGTTATGCGAAGAAGTATGACATGGCCAAAATTAACAATTTCAACGACGTAATGGGGAAAACCGGAATCAATCCATTCTGGACGGGGAAAGTCGGATTTGTGTTTGACGGAAACTGGATATTGAACGATTTGATCAATAACGCAAAGGTGAAACCGAAATTTGAATGGGGCGTCGCTCCGATGCCTGCAGAGGATGGACAAGCTCAATCCACCTGGGCAGGAGGCTGGTCTTGGGTTATGCCAAAAGGAGCCAAGCATCCTAAAGAAGCATGGGAGCTGCTCAAATATATCGGCGGTTATGAAGGCACGCTGCTCTGGGGAAAACGTGCGGATGCCGGAAATGATATTACAGCGATGCCGAAGGTGAATGAGGAGTTGAAAATAGCGGATAATCCAAAATTGAAAGTATTCCTAGATTTGATGCCAACCGCGCATACTCGCCCTGTTACCCCGGCAGGTCAAAAAATGTGGGATGAAACATTCCGTGTGACGGATTTAGCACTGAACGGGAAAGGCGAGCCCAAGAAACTGCTGGATGAAGCAAAAAAGAACGTGGATAACGAATTGAAAAAACTAGAAGCTGCCAAATAAATGATCAGACCGGTAAAGGGGAGATACGAAGCTGCCTCTTTCCTTTACCGATTTACCGGCAAGGACAAATAAGACAACTGCCTGGATGAATTGAACGACAATGAGGTGACGGTTCTTGAAACGAAGTTGGAACAAAGCATTGAACTGGAAGAAATTCATGCTGTTATCGCTTGCCTTTCTTGTTTGTTCTGTAACCTTTGGTGGAAATTTTCAATCTTATGCCAGCGAGCGTTTAAGGGATCGGAATCAAAATCAAGGCATTCCGCAATCGGATAAAGATCATTTGTCAATAGACGATATTTTACAGCCGACCTACGGGAAGACATTGGCTGCTTATAACAAAGAAGGCTATGTACCTGCAGCGGGAGCGGAAATAGTCATCCCGGCAACTGAATTTTCGGCATTCGGCGGTTCTAGGCCTGCTTCGGAAGCTGTCGAAGGTCATTCAACCGCTCTGGTATGGGATAAAGGTACGACATGGCTGGAGTGGACGGTAGATATACCCTCGAGTGGACTTTACAACATAACGACAAATTATTATCCAATGCAGGGGAAACGGCTGCCTATACAACGTGAGCTGCTAATAGACGGACAGAGTCCATTTCGTGAAGCACAGCGGATCTATTTCTATCGCAACTGGATAGATCGAGGCGATCCCGTTCAGAACAATCAGGGAGATGATGTTCGCCCCAAGCAAGTGGAGGAGCCGGAATGGATGAGTTTGCCGGTTATGGACGGTAACGGGTTATATCCGGGACCCTTTCAATTTTACTTCAGTACAGGCAAACATGCCATACGGATGAATTATTTAGTAGAACCCATGGCATTGGATCAAATTCGGATAACAGCACCGGAACAATTGCCAAGCTATGACGCTATGAAACAATCCTATGGGGCGGAAGGATATGAATCCGTTTCGAATATAAACGTGAAGGTACAAGCGGAAAGCAATCCTGCAAAATCCGATCCGACCATTCGTAGAGAATCCAATGGCGATCCGCTAATGGAGCCGGCAGGGGACGGAAATATACGGCTGAATGCATTCGGCGACTGGCGCTGGAGAAAAGGTGGTCAGAAAGCCACATGGGCATTCACAGTCCCAAAGGACGGATTATATAAGATTGGCCTGAAATTTGGACAATGGTGGGGCGATGGGCTTCCGTCCTATCGTCAAATTCTCATAGATGGGAAGGTACCTTTCAAAGAATTGGAATTATACCCGTTCACCTATTCGCGAAGCTGGCGAATCGAAACACTGCATAAACAAGGCAGCAAATCTGATCCTATGCTTATGTATTTATCGAAGGGGGAGCATACGCTCACCATGGTTGCCGAGGTCGGGCCTTACCAGCCGATTATCGAGGACTTAACGGCGGATACGCAGAAGCTGTCCGACCTGTATAGGCGCATCATTATGGTAACGGGACCTACTCCGGATCCAAACTTCGAATATGAACTGGGCAAGAAAGTGCCAAAGCTCATTGAGGATTTAAAGGTAATCGCGGACGACCTGATCGTTCAAATGAATGCATTGAAGGCTTTATCGGAGGAAGAGCCAAGCACGGTGAACAGTCTTCGTATGATGAATCATACATTCGAAAAAATGATCAAGAATCCGGATTCGATTCCAAGGCAGTTGTCGGAGCTAAGCAATAGCCAAACGAGCTTGAGCACGCTGCTGATGGGTTTGCAGAATGTACCGCTTATACTCGACTACCTTGCAATCAGTTCACCGGATACCGAATATCCCAAAGTGAAGTCCAGCTTCCTGCAGAAGTCCATCAGTACGTTCCAAAACTTCATAGCCTCTTTCACGAAGGATTATACGGGCGTTGGCAGTGTCTACGCTGCAGGCGAGCCTGCTAAAGAAACCGGTCCGGTCATTGAGGTCTGGGTATCGCGAGGCAAAGAATGGGCGGAAATCATGAAGGATATGGCGGAAGAAGATTTTACTCCGAAAACCGGTATCCGGATTAATGTCAATACGCTTCCAGCGGGACAATTAAACGCAGGCTCGGTCAATACGCTGCTGCTTGCGGCGAGTTCAGGCAAAGCGCCTGATGTTGCGACTGGTGTCGATGCACATTTACCTGTCGAATTTGCAATTCGGGATGCCTCGGTCGATTTATCACAATTCCCGGATTATGCGGAGGTCAGTAAACGATTCTTATCAGGATCGCTAATTCCGTTTCAATACAACGGGGGCAACTACGCACTCCCGGAGACACAGGATTTCAACGTACTTGTTTATCGTAAGGATATATTGAAGGAGCTCGGTGTCAGCATTCCGCAAACATGGGAAGACACGTACGCCATGCTACCTATCCTGCAGCAAAATGGGATGCAGATGTTCTACCCGATCTCGTCACTTGGATTCATGCCGTTCCTTTACCAGAATGGCGGCGAATTCTATCATGCGAATGGGATGAAATCCGGACTTGATACTCCTGAAGCCTTTCAAGCCTTTACGGAGTGGACGGAACTATACACCAATTACAAATTTCCGGTTACAGCCAATTTCTTCAACCGTTTCCGGACGGGGGAAATGCCGATCGGCGTTGCCGACTATCTGACATACGTTCTACTCTCCACTGCAGCACCGGAACTAATCGGACGATGGGGCGTTGCACCATCGCCTGGCCATAAGAAAGCCGACGGTACGATTGACCGAACGAGCGGCGGTGCCGTTCAATCTGTTGCGATCTTCAAACAATCGAAGCATCAAAAGGAAGCGTGGGAATTTCTCAAATGGTGGACCAGTACGGAGAGCCAGGTTCAATTCGGTCAGGAACTCGAGGCTCTGCTCGGCGTAGAAGCGCGCTGGAATACAGCAAATATGGAAGCCTTCTCTCAGCTGCCTTGGCCAGAGGATGATTTGAAGGCTTTAACCGATCAGTGGAAGTATTACAAAGAACAGCCGTATGTGCTTGGCGGATACTTCACTGCGCGGAACATTGACAATGCGTGGAACCGCGTTGTTCTCGGGGGAATGAACATCAGAGAGTCGCTGGAACAGGGAATCAAGGATATTAATAAAGAGCTTGAAGCCAAACAAAAAGAGTTCGGATTTACTCCGGATTAGAGCGGCGGAAGGAGGAGCGAGATGCAAAGCAGTGTCGAAGTCAAAAGCCCGTTTCAGCTGGCATCACAGAAGGTAAGCCGATTCAAATTATCCCATGCAGGGAAGAGAGTTGCGCTTGGTTACTTATTTCTCAGCCCGTTTCTGATCCTCTTCATCGTGTTTACCGTTATCCCTGTCGTTCAATCCGTCTACCTCAGCTTTACCTACTACAACATGCTTCAGCCTGCCAAATGGGTTGGCCTATCGAATTATAGCGTCTTATTTCTTGAAGATGATATTTTCATCAAATCGCTCAAAAACACCTTCATCTTTGCTGTTATCGCTGGACCGCTCAGCTATTGTTTATCGTTTCTGCTTGCCTGGGTCATTGATACGCTTCGGGCCAAAATGTTATTTTCATTGGCCTTTTATGTGCCTTCCATTACAAGCGGTATCGCATTATCCATCGTCTGGCTCTACATTTTCTCTGGCGACCGTTACGGTCTGTTAAACAATTGGATGTTGAACTGGGGAATGATCAGCGAACCTATTCTATGGACGACCGACCCGGATACGATCATGCCCGTCATCATTATTGTTTCCTTATGGATGAGCATGGGGACGGGGTTCCTGGTCTTTCTAGCCGGGCTTCAGAATGTTTCGCCTGAGTTGTATGAAGCGGGGGCAATCGATGGCGTATCAAGCCGTTTCCAGGAACTTTGGTTTATTACGCTGCCGCTTATGAAGCCGCAGCTGTTGTTTGGGGCAGTGAACTCCATCGTGGCTGCCTTCGGTGTGTTCGATATTGCCGTTGCCATGGCCGGCATGCCAAGCCCCAACTATGCAGGGCATACGATTATTTCCCATCTCTTCGATTATGCGTTTATTCGGTTTGAGCTTGGGTACGCTTCTGCCATCGCCGTATTCCTGTTTTTTGTTACGCTTGGTTTGGGACGGATAGTCATGAAATTATTATCGTCCAAAGAACAATAAGGGGGCAAAGGACGTGTCGATGAACTATGCGAAATTTGTTACCCGCTTCAACAGGGGACTATTGTATGTCTTTATGATTGTTTTGGTCGGGTTCACGGCAATGCCGATCATTTATATGGTTTCGACGGCATTCAAGCCACTCGATGAGCTGTTCCTTTACCCGCCGAGATTCTTTGTGCAAAAGCCGACGCTGCGCAGCTTTTATGACTTGCTTACCGCTACGGACAGCTCTATCGTTCCTTTCTCGCGATACATCTTCAACAGTGTGTTCGTTTCAGGCTCGATCGTTGTTGCCAGCTTGATTGTGTGCAGCTTGGGTGCTTATGTGCTATCCAAATTCAGGCCGCCTGGCGCCGGGTTTATCTTTGCGGTGATTCTATCGGCTCTGATGTTCTCGCCGCAAGTCACGCAAATTCCGACCTATATGATTGTTTCCAGTCTGGGTTTGGTCAACACATATTGGGCATTAATTCTGCCGAAAATCGCGGTGGCCTTTAATATTTTCTTAATGAAGCAGTTCTTTGATCAAATTCCGGACGCGCTAATTGAGGCGGCACATATTGACGGTGCTTCGGAGTGGACCATTTTCTGGAGGGTCATCATGGCGGTAAGCAAGCCCGCTTGGTCGACACTGATCATTTTCTCTTTCATCGGGAACTGGAATGATTATTTCTCTACCCTTGTTTTCACTACAAGTGAAACCATGAAGACTCTGCCGCTTGCGATTCAGACGCTTGCCGGGGGTCCGGGTGTGGTAGCGCGATCGGGTGCACTTGCTGCCGGTACCTTCCTGATTACGCTGCCCCCCATATTAATCTTTCTTTTGTTTCAGAAAATGGTTATGAATACGATGGTTCATTCCGGCATCAAATCCTAGGGGGGCGGACACAATGGTCAAACGAATATCAGCGGTCCTGCTCGGCTGTCTGCTGTTTCTTATTTGCAGTTTGCCAGCCTATGCTCTCCCGCAAATGTCCTACACACTTGACCCGATGCATGGCTATAAGATTCCGATCCCGCTCACGTATACCGTCGATAAGGTCATCCTGGATGTGGGCAGTCCGGGATTAAATAAGCCCAGAGACCTGTTTATCGATGAGAAGGGTCTTTTGTATATAGCCGACACAGATAATAACCGGATTGTGAAAATGAACACCGATGGGAAGGTGCTTGGCATCTACGGCAAGGAACAGGGAGTTGTGCTCGATCAACCAAGCGGCATCTTCGTAGATGGGCTGGGCGATATGTTCGTCGCGGATACGGGGAGCGGCAAGGTGATCCATCTGGCTCCTGATGGCAAGCTGGTGGAGGAATTCGTAAAGCCGGAATCCACGTTGATTAGTCCGGAAATGGAATTCGCTCCCGATAAAGTCATTATAGACCGTCGCGGCTACTTGTACGTGCTGAATAAGACGGATTACAGCGGGTTTATGATGATCGATGCCATGAATCGGTTTCGCGGTTATATTGGAGCAAACCGTGTTCCATTTGATTGGAAGAATCTCCTCATCCGGTTATTGGCAACGCCTGAGCAGAGGGAGCAGTTAAACAACGCCGTGCCTCAACAGAACGCTAATTTGACGATGGACAGTAAAGGATTTATCTATACGCCTACTGTTCTGATCGATACCGATCAGATTAAAAAGTTTAATGCGATGGGTGAGAACATCTATAAAAAAGCTTTCTTCGGAGAGTCCTCGATAGATAGCGGTACGTTGGAGGTTCCGTATTTCGTCGATTTGGCTGTAGATCAATACGGGATTATTAATGCCTTGGATGCCATGTCGCGTAAGATTTATCAATACGATCAGGAAGGGAATTTGCTTGCTGTATTCGGCGGTCAAGGGGATGTAAAGAGCCGATTCGAATATCCAACCAGCATCGTAATCGATAAAAGCGGTACGATCTACGTCCTTGACCGTGATCGGAATAATATTCAAATCTTCAAGCCGACGCGGTTTGCGGAATTGATTCATCAAGCGAGTCAATTACATTTTAACGGGCGTTACCAGGAAGCCCTGCAGCCGTGGAAGGAAGTACTGAACATCGATGAAAATTATCCGTTAGCCCACCGGGGCGTAGCCAAGGCTCTGATGAAGGAAGAGAAATGGAAAGAGGCTATGAAGGAATTCAAGCTGGGTGAAGATCAGGATGGTTATTCGCTTGCTTTTGCCGAGTACCGGCATGACTTCATGCGTCAATACCTCGGCTGGATCCTGCTGGTGGCAGTTCTCATCATTTATGTGGTGTACCTTATTGTGAAGGTCATGATTCGCGTAACGAATTCCGTCATAAGGAGGTATGGCTATTGAACAGAGCAGTATCAATGAAACAGTCCTCCATGCGGTCCTTTCGGCTCGGGATCGCGATACTGTTTCATCCTGTAGACGGATTTGAAGAGCTGCAGAAGAACAAGCACCTGATCTCAGCCTTTGTGCTGATCCTTCTAACCTTGTGCGTCAGAATCGTGACGATATATATGACGAGCTTTCATATCACTTCTCTTCAGCCCAGGGACGCCGATTTGAATTTGGAATTAGTCCGATTCGTACTGCCGTTATTATCAGGGGTCATCGCTTGTTATTTGATTACCGCAATTATGGACGGTGAAGCTTATTTCAGCCAAATCCTCACGGCCATGTCCTATGCGCTGATTCCGTATATCGTGTTTGCGATTCCCTTGGCAGCGCTCTCCATCGTCATATCGAAAGGCGAGATTGGACTCTATAACAGTATCAGTCTCTTGATCTGGCTTTGGGTAGCCTTGCTCATCTTCATACAGCTCAAGGTGCTTAATGATTATTCCTTTAAGAAGTCGATTGGCGTCGTCCTGTTATCCATTTTTGCTTTCCTTACCTTCTGGGGGACGATTGGCCTCGTCTTTGCCCTTACGAACCATGTCATCCAATTTATCAACGAAATTGCCGTAGAAATTCGATACTTGCTGGATAATTAAGGGGGTACCATGATTACGGGAAAATCCAAAAAGTGGATATACAATGTCGCGGTCATCCTGATCTTTGCAGCGCTCGTGCTCTTGGCCTTACCCTCTCTGCAAAGAGCCATTGACCGGGCACATCAGGAAATAAAACCGAAAAACGGGGTCGTCGAGGCTTCTGTGGAACCATCTGCCTCGGATGCTCAGCCGGCGGATGAACAAAGCGAATTTGAGAAGGTGGGGGAGACGGACCGCCTTGAGTTAATGTTCCGCTCCTCTGATTCCGCCATTGTGGTGAAGGATAAGAAGAACGGATATAAGTGGGAATCTGCAGTACCGCTCGAGGACGTGGAGACAGATGGGAATGAGCTGTGGACGGCGAGCAGTCAGTCGGCCTTTCATCTGACGTTCACGGATCCAAGCTTGCCTGCCCTGGAGACCCAGGAAACAAACTCGGTCATGGAGCAGCCGAAGATGAAGGCCGTTTCTCTGGAAAACGGGATATCCGTACACTACGATTTGCCCAGATTGCAAATCAGTTTTGATATGAGCTTTCAATTGAAGGGGAACTCGCTTGAGGTCACGGTACCGGGAAAGTCTATCAAGGAATCCAGCGATAATTGGGTCATGGCGATTGCGCCGCTTCCTTTTTTCGGAGCGGCATCGGATCATAAGGAAGGGTATTCCATTTATCCTGACGGTCCCGGTGCGCTGTCTACGTTTAAAACCAATCATCCCAACTATTTGAATCCTTATCGGGCGAGTGTCTACGGTCCGGATACCATATCGTTTAACAATTATCAAAGGCAGCAGAATGCGCTGCTTCCCATATTCGGTCTGAAGGTCGGTAATAACGCATTCCTTGGGATGATTACGGATGGCGCTTATGACGCGAATATTCTCTACTCGCCAAGCGGCTATTTGATTAATTTAAACCGGGTTTCCTCCGAGCTCGTCTATAGACGGGAATATGAAGCTGTCAAGAAGGACGGGAATTTGACCAAGAAACCGGAGAAAAACTTGATACGGGAAGATCATACGATCCGCTATGTTTTCTTCAGCGGGGAGGAAGCCGACTACAGTCACATGGCTTCGGCATACCGGGAATACCTGGTCAACGAACAAGGGCTGACTTCAAAAATCAGGAAGGAGGATCCTATTCCGTATGGTCTTGATTTGCTGATGGGGATCAAGAAGCACCAGATCCTGTTCGATGATTTCATTGCTTCTACTACATTCCCGCAGGCGCAGGAAATGATGGAAGACTTGAAGAAACGGGGTGTGGAATCCATTTCCGCAAATTTACTTGGATGGACGAGAAAAGGTTATCTGGAATATCCTTCTGGAAGCGTTCCCTCCGGTCAATTGGGCGGTTTGAGCGGCTTGAATAAATTGAGCGATTATACTAAAAATAACAAATTCCAGTTATTTCTTCAGGATAATTACGTCGACGCCTGGAAGGGAAGCGGAGGATTCTCGACACGCAGCGACGTCGTTGTCGGAGCCAACCATTTTGCCGTGACGGATCGCTACAGTGAAATGTTTAATCTGAATGCGGGTAAGCAAAATTTGAAGTTTCAAGGAGATGTGCTTGATCCGCTAAGTAAACTGGGGATTACCGGCATTAACTTTGATGGCATCGGTTATCAGGACTACTACGACTATAACAAGGATTACCCGCTGACACGAGAAGGAACGGCCATGCAATGGATGGAGATGATGGAAAAGTCGAGCAAGCAATTTGGTGGTGCCGCTGCTGTAGGCGGGAATGGGTACAGCATTCTGAAAGCGTCCCGCTTATTCGATATTCCAACGGAGGACAGCGGTTTTTTCTTCACCGATGAAACCATTCCATTCTACCAAATGGTCGTACACGGACTCATTCCCTACTCGGGATATCCGCAAAATTTGTTTTACGATCCCCAACTGCAGTTCCTTAAAATGGTAGAATATGGTTATATGCCTTACTATCAATTGACGAAGAATTTTTCGGAAGAGCTAAAAGACACCTACTATAGCGATTTATTCAGTTCCTCGTACAACAACTGGGTAGATCAATCGGTCCAACAGTATAAAGAGATGAATGAGAAACTGCAGCCAATATGGTCTCAATCGATCCAGGTGCATCGAAAACTGCAAAAGGATGTTTATGAAGTCGTTTATGGAGATGGCACTCGTGTCATTGTCAATTATTTACCGCGGGAAGTTGAAATTGATGGCCTTCGTATTCCGGATAAAAACTATATCGTCGTGCCCAAGGGGGGATAAGCGTGAAAGAGCGAAGAATCGGCTTGGAAAGAAAAAAAATGCTCGCAGGCTACGTGTATATTGCCCCATGGGCCATAGGCTTCGTCTTGTTTATGTTTTATCCGCTCGCTTACTCCCTTTGGCTTAGCTTTCATGAAGTCGTAGGCGTTGGCAATTTCCAGCTTGAATCTGTCGGCTGGAGAAATTTCAACAAAGCCTTCGTACTCGATACCGAATTCATTCCTTTATTTATCTCCGTCATTCAAGATGCCGTTATCAACACACCGCTCATTTTAGTGTTTTCTTTATTTATCGCCATTCTGCTCAATCATAACATCAGGGGAAGGGCATTTTTTCGTGCCGCATTCTTTCTTCCCGTACTTATTGGTTCGGGGCTGGCCATGCAGCAGCTGCTGTACGCGGGGGTTGGAAAAGATACACTGGTGAACGGAATCGGCGTGCCTGATGAAGTGTTTCTTTATATGGGTCCGACATTCTCCCAAATCGTCTTTGATATGTTGAGCCGGTTAACTGTGATATTTTGGAAAACGGGTGTGCAAATCCTGCTCTTCCTTGCCGGATTACAGGGCATTTCCTTATCCCTGTATGAATCCGCAAGATGCGATGGAGCCACAGAGTGGGAGATGTTCTGGAAGATAACCCTTCCGCTCGTTACGCCAATTATTCTACTGAATCTGGTATTCACCTGTGTTGACTCTTTCACCGACATTAACAACCGGATGATGGTTTACATTAAAGATACGGCATTTACCAAGATCGAGATGGGCTACGCTTCGGGAATGGGCTGGATTTACTTCTTGTTTATATTTCTGCTGCTCATTATTGTATTCGTGTCGACCAAACGCTTTGTCATTTACACAGGAGAAAAATAAATGAGGAGGTGACCGCTGCGTGATGAGGAATAATAGTCTATTAAGCCGAATAGGCAGCAAAAGCCGCTGGATTGCGTTGATATATCGTATTTTCGTCTATGTGATTCTGATCGACTTGGCCTTTGTATTCCTATATCCTTTCATTTATATGATTACAACGTCGCTCAAGCAGCCGGCCGATCTCATGGATTTTACGATCAAATGGATTCCTACAAGTCTGGCTTGGGAAAATTTCTATTATGGAATGGCTGGTCTTGAATATTGGCCTCACTTTAACAATTCCGCCCTTATCTCTGTCTTAAGCGTGGTTGGGCAAGTATTGTCATGTTCCTTTGTTGCCTATGGATTTGCCAGAATCAAGTTTCCCGGGCGCGAAGCACTGTTTGTTTTGTGTATGTTTACGATGATCATTCCGCCGCAAACGATCATTGTGCCTTTATTTATCCAATACAAAACTATGGGATGGCTGGACAGCATGCTGCCTCTCGTCGTACCGGCATTTTTCGCAAACGGGCTTAGAGGCGCCTTGTTCATTTTTATCTTTCGTCAGTTGTTTCGAGGGCTTCCCTGGGAGCTGGAGGATGCCGCCAGGGTGGATGGCTGCGGGAGCTTTAAAGTGTACTGGAAAATCATCATGCCACTTACTCCTCCCGCAATTGTCGTAACAACGCTGCTTTCCCTAGTCTGGCATTGGAATGACTTCTTCGAGCCTTCTATCTTTCTTACATCCGAGGAAAAGTTCACTTTGCCGATGATGCTGCCGCGGCTCTACCAGTCACTGGATACGCTAACGGGCAGCAGCTTTGAAGTATTCAGTCTGCCGGTCGTTATGGCCGCTACGTTCTTTGCCCTGGTTCCGATGCTGCTTGTCTATCTCTTTCTACAGCGGTATTTCATTCAAGGCGTGGAACGTTCCGGATTAGTGGAGTAGGGTTGCGTGTGGTCTTACCTTGTCTTTTTATGGGAAAGATCCAGACTGGCACAAACTATTATATTTAGCGCAGGGATCATGGGTCTGCGGGCAGTTAGGTCCGACTCCTGTTGTCTTTTACCAACCCAATGAATTAAAAAGAGATCAGCCAGAAAAAACGGGCTGATCTCTCTTTTTTGTCCGGACAGCGAAAACGTCAGCAGGTAAACGCGTGCAGGCTGCAATCAACTGTCAGTCCCTGAATTATCCGGCTTACATCTGTGCTAAGGCTTGTACGTAAGCGGCGGTACGAAGGCCGAAAGCTGCCGCCCGTGGAATTTTTGCTCGAGGGCGTAGCCCATTCCAAGGATCTTTCCATCATTCCACGCACGTCCCACAAGCTGCATGGAGATCGAATACCCGTGCGGATTTGTGCCCACTGGGACGATCACAGTCGGCAGACCGACGTTCGAAGTCAGAACGCCAGTGCCCCGGTCGGAAGACAGCTGGGAATCGGCGCTGCCATTGTTGTACATGTCGCTGATAAATCCGGGATATAGTACGGCATCAACATTAAAATCATCCATCCAGTTCGCAATGATTTGTTTATAAACCGCACGATAGGTCAGATAGGAGTCGACCTGGGCCGGAGTCATTCTGGCGGTGTCACGAAGCTCCCGTTGATTGTACGGCAGGACGAGAGGAGATGCCAGCAGCTGGTCTCCGTCAGCGAATGGGAAGTCTTCATGCAGACCGATATAACGTGCCCAGCCTTCTTCGCTTCGGCTGCCCTCGGGGCTGCTTCCTCCGCTTGGCGGCGGCGTCATTTCGACCATCGTGCCGCCTGCAGCCTCGATCTCAGCAAATTTGTCCATTAACGCGTCTCCTGTTCCATCGTCTGCGTAGCTGGAGACGAAGGAGGCAGGAATATAACCGATTTTCTTGCCATTAAGCGCATTGGCGTCAAGGTAATCTGTCCAGTTATCCGGCTTGAACGTATCAGCGTTCTTAGTCAACACATCAAGAGGGTCTGTTCCTGTTGTCGCGTTAAGCAAATATGCCAGATCCGTGACAGTCCTGGCGATAGGACCCCCGTAGTCCTGCCCCCAAGTAAGCGGCATGACCCCGCGGGTGCTTGCCATACCGTCGGTGCCTCTGAACGTTGCCAGGCTGGCACCTGTGCTGGGAGCATATAATGAGACGCCTGTCTGGCTGCCCAGTGCACCGGCTGCCATGCTCGCAGCCACTGCTACAGCGGAGCCGCCGCTTGATCCGAACGATGTTTTCGACGGATAGAGAGCGTTCCAGACCTGTTTCCAGCCGCTTTCGCTGTAGCTGCCTGAATTGGCGAACTCGGACATGTTGGTCTTCCCAATCAGTACGGCGCCACTCTCACGCAGCTTCTCTACCTGGTAGGCATCCGTATCTGGCTGCCAGCCTTCAAGTGCGAGAGTCCCGCCAGTAGTTGGCATATCTTTGGTATCGTACAGATCTTTAATCGCAATTGGAATACCGAGAAGTTCACCGGTTTCCCCGTTCTTACGAGCCTGATCAGCGGCTTTTGCCTGATCGATTGCATCGGTTGCGACGTACAGGAATGCATTAAATCCAAACTGTCCGCCGTCGTACGCAGCAATCCGGTCGAGGTAGGCGCGGGTGATTTCTTCCGAAGTGGTAATACCAGCCTCCATGTCTTTTTGCATCTCTCCAATAGACTTGTTTACAATGTCGTATTTGGATGTTGTATACGGCTCAGCTGCCTCGGGAGATGCTGGTATATCGAGCCGGGTGACATCAGGACAAACACTGGCGTCAAACCATGGCAGATTGGATACATCCCAGTTCACTAACGAGCAGACTTCCGGTGAGGACAGATCAGAAAATTCCGGATCCACTGCAAGTTCCTTAAGTTCTTTAGCAGCGGCGCTCACTGCAGATGAACCGGTCGCGCCCAGGAATACAAAGTGGGCCAATGACTTTGTTTCTTCCGGTTTGACGGTTAAGCTGTTTACGTATCCATAGAAATTTGCTTCATTGCCGGTGGCAGCCAGAGGCGCTTCAAACGGGTTCCGTTCCTGGTTGCCCATTTTTGTCAGCGCGCCCGGGTATGGATCAGGTGTTCCCAGCACCACTCCGACCGGACGCTGCTCCTGGTTGGGAGTCGCCGCCAGCGTCCACGAATCTTCCGGAGTGATCGTTTTATCGCCGCTCGAAGTAGCTTGTATTATACTTTGAGCCTTGCCTGAACCGTAACCGAGATCCCCTCCAAACGAAACGTCAACCGTAACAGGTTCTTCGGTGGTATTCGTGAAGGTGTCAAAGAACCTCGTCCAGCTGCCGTCACTATCAACCTTAATTTCGCGGGTGATATGTACGCCTCCAAGATCAACGGCCTGCGTGGTTGCAAAAGTGTCAACTCCGTCGAACTTAAGTCCAAAACCGCGAATCATTTGACCGTTCAAACGTGGTTCAGGCTTTGTTGACACGCGGACAAAAATATTGCCAAACCCCTGAAGCGAAGATTCGCTCGCTGTCCGGATGCTGCCGGTATCAAGTCCCGGCGGAGCAGCGTCATGGATCTGCCAAGTGATACCACTGTCAGCAGGTATGCTTGAAACTGCGGATACGGAGTTAGGGGATAACCCGACACTCAAAGATCCAAATGCGATCATGCCAGCAAGGAGTATAGATAAGTTCTTTTTTCGTCTGCTCGAGGATCCCGACGAATCATGCGACGTGACCAGGTTCATTTGAGAACCTCGTCTGGGTGAAAGTGCTGCAATCCTCATTTTCTTTAAGTTGTTGGTCAAAATCTCACAAACCTCCCTTTTAATAGGTACATAGTTTACTATAAAAGCTCTACAGCAAGTGACCCACATGACTTCATGTGGAAGTTAATCTAACACTTGTATCCTATGCAATTGGAAAATTGTAGTCAATCAGGAGCTCGGTTGATGAAAGCGCTTAAATTTATGTTTATCTGCCTATTAATCTATTTCTCTCTTGTTTACATATAATTCATAAATTTTGGTGTTATCAGAGATTTATATGGATATGGGGTTGTTGAATATTTGCACTCCTTAAAACTCAAGAAAACATAAATGTTTTTATAAAATAATTATTATTGTGTCATATTACATGACTTAATGACACGCGGGTCAAACTGCCATTGCCGAGGAGCAAAATGTTCTTTACTCAATTATGTATCTGCTTGACAATCGTCAGCGGGATGATCGTAACCGGAGCGATTGCACAAGCTGCGGCCAATCTGCCGCCAGCGGGCAACGAGACGTTAGCCTCGTTTAAAGTCGAACTCTGAAGACAGGGCATTGAGAGCAGGAAGGCCTGTATAGGTATTCAGCAGATGGCTTAAAAGCAAATATTTTAAAATAAATGTTATTGGACTATTTACATTAGTGTGTGATATACAGTATTATGAAATCAGGAGTTGATGAATTAAATGGATATCAATGAAACGATCAGCGGATTAACACAGGAGTTGCGGCGTGGAACGATCATAATCGGCGTGCTCAGTCAATTATCCGAACCGCAATATGGTTATTCCCTGGTTTCCATTCTAGAGGAGAAGGGCATTAACATCGATCCAAGCACCTTGTACCCGCTCTTGCGTAGATTGGAGAAGCAGCAATTGCTTGAAAGCAAATGGGACACCAATGAAACTCGCCCTCGGAAGTACTATTTGCTCAGTTCTATGGGGAAGGAAGTTTACCTGCAGCTTTGTCTAGAATGGAGGAGCATGAACATGAGCCTTGAAAATTTAATCGGAGGAGACGATGGGGATGGAGTTAATTAATAGATACATTTTTGCGGTGACGCAAAAGCTGCCTGAGAAACAGAGGACGGATATAGAAAAAGAGCTGCAGGGTTTAATCGAGGATATGCTTGAAGAGCGCGTCCAAGGCAGAGAAGCGACCAGAACGGATGTGGAAGAGGTGCTTCTTGAACTCGGGAATCCGAGTGAGTTATCTGAAAGGTACAGGGGAGATAAGAGATATCTGATTAGTCCGGAAATCTTTTCGACCTATCTGTCCGTTCTCAAGATGGTAATTGTCTCGATTGCAGTTGCAATGGCAGTCGTGTTCACGATTGAAACGTTCATGAATCCATCGCAAGTCCTTGACCATTTGGTGAGCAATCTGGTTTCCTTCCTTATTGTGGGTTGCGTTCAAGGCTTCGCCTGGGTGACGATCATGTTTGTCATAATAGAGGTTGTAAATGCGAAGAAAAGGAAGCTGGGAATAAAGGGCGCCCATGACTGGAAACTGTCTGAATTACCAGCCCTGCCAGATCGTCGGATTCGAATTAAGCGTGCCGAACCAATAGCAAGCATAATCATTACCGTTTTATTCTTCGTGCTGTTTACCTTCTCAATCGACCTTTTTGGTGTATGGAGGTTTGAGGACGGCGGTTATTCGACGGTTGTGTCATTCTTCGATGAAGAAGTGTTTCGCGGGTTCCTGCCGATGATATGGGTCCTGCTGGCCTTAAGCATCCTGAAAGATATTTTGATGATGATTTCAAGGAAGTGGACAGTAAGGCTAGTCGGCTTTGAAATCTTGCTCAATATTCTCTATTTCGTCCTCGCGCTGTTCATGTTCTCGGATATGGCGATATGGAATTCCGATTTTATGCAGCAACTCGCGCAATCCGGTATAACGCCGGTCCATAGCGAGGGATTTGAAAGAGTGAGTGAGATTTGGGATCGTATCAATGAAGGTTTAATCTATCTGATAGGATTAGTTATTGCCGTACACGTTATCTTCATGGCTGTTAAAGCATTCCGGATCAAACAGATCTCTTAATGTGTATCGATGCTTGATCGGGCTGGCTTCCTCCCGGCTGTTGGAGAGGAATGCTACCAGCACCACGAAGTGCCGGTCAGGTTATGCAGCTACTTAGATTCAATAGGCTTAGATCGGGCAGCCGTAAACATTAAGCCAGCATACGTTAGTGAGGAGCTTGCCGCGCGGCAGCTCCTTTTTCGGTTTTGAGTTATGACCACTTAACGATCACAATCCTGATCCTTAAATGCGCGAATCTACCCAAACCTTCACCGTAAATAACGCCATTGAATAGTCATCAAAAAAATGCCCCAATACAAAAATGTATAGGGGACTTGGACTTGCTTCAGGTTAAGTACACATTACGAGACCGGAGGCGTATCGGTAATATCAAGGTCGCTCGGAGAAACAGCGTCAATGTACTTCATGCCTTTCCCCTCCAGCGTTCTGCTCACTTGCAGCGTTTCCAGGGTTGGCTGTTCCCAGACATTCTTCACTTGTTGTTCCATGTTATCACCTCCCTTCAAAGTGATTTCTTACAGTCTTTCATTGTACTCAGCAGTGGCAGTACAACGCCGCCAAAGGGGCACGGCCGGTCCTTCTTATTTCAGGATATTGGCTGTAAAATTAACAAATATATTTTTCATATCTTCTTCTACGACTGTACTGCCATAAATAAGCTTACCTTCGTTGGTTGTATTTCCTTGTATAATATGTCCGCCTCCCGCATAGGAAACGTATATTCCGGCGTTCGGTTCTCCTTTACGGGGATTCATCGCGTTGTTCTTGAAAATAATAATACCGTGGCTCGTCATTAGCTTGCTGTTGGGATCACCCGTCCGCAGAGCGATGTTATATCTGTTGTTTGTGGCCGTGTTCTGTGTGATATTGCAATAGCTGGAACCATTTTTAATATCGATGCCATAGTAGAAGCCTGTCACCGTGTTGCCTATTATCGAGCTGTTTTTTTCCGCTTCCACCGAAATCCCCTGCTGATCGCTTTTGTTTATGCGATTCTCGGAAACCGTGTTATTGGAAACCGTATTGTATTCTCCTCCACCGTACAGTGAAAGATGTCCGTCGCCGGAATTTCGGATGGTATTGGAATCGATGATAGAGTTCTGGGATTGCATACTGATAATACCGGAACCGCTGTTGCCTTCTGTAACGACGTGCCTGACAATGCACTTATCCGATTTGTATAAATTAACGCCTTGTGAGAAATTCATCATCGCCATATCCTCAATCAAACAATCTTTGCTTTTCTGGACGAGGACGGCAACTCTGGACATGTAATGACCATCCGTTGGCATTGCGTTACCTATTAAGCTTCCACCTTTCAGATGCACGTTCGATGTATTATAGATCCAGAAAACCCCGTATTCATATGCCGTTGAGGTTTTAAATGTGACGTTGTCCATAACAATGGTAATAGGCTTAGTGATCTTTAAAGCGGAATAGCTTTTCCCGTAATCAGTATAAACAATATGCTCCGGATTTTTATTAATATTATAAACTCCCGGGGGGATGACGATTTTGCCTCCGCTTGGCGCTTCATCGATCATTTTTTGAATAGCCGGGGTATCATCCCTGATGGCTGGAGCAGCGGCTGCCGCGAGCTTATTGTTGGGAGAATAGATGGGATTATTAACATCGAATGGAGGGAACGTTTGGTTAAGGCCGGTCAAGGAAAAAGCAAGTGGCAGACAAAGGACCGCAAGTACATAAAGATAAAATCTATTTCTTTTGCTTATTGTTACTGTCAGCTGTCTATCCGGTAAGTTGGAAGACGGAAGTTTGTCTGAGACTGCCATAGGAAACAAAAAGAGCGGATGTACACGGGTTGCGAAGCGATTTCTGATCAAATTTGAATACCTCCAATGTTTAGATGTCTTGTCCATTGCATAAACGTTCTGAATGATCTCATGAAAAGACAACAGTTTAATACAGATACATTATGTATCTTTACATGGAATTGATGATACCAATTGTAGCATATAATGAATTTGAGATATCACTTCTATCAAATGAGTTTTTTTTAAGAAAACAATAATAAAGCAGGTCTCGGTGCATGTTCAAGTTTTTCAAACATCAAATAAAAACCTCAACCTGCAGGACAGAACTGCTAGTAATGCAAGCTGATTCGATGAAAAAGAGGCGTCGAAGTCGTTTTCCTCCCCTCCGAATATAAGCAAAGTATAAATCTGTACTTTCTTATATTTTAAAAATTTTTTCATTCTCAATGAAGTGGAATTTACTCTTAATGGGAGTATACTTAAAGGATCAAAAACAATTTGAAACTGAGGTGATTGAATGGCTGTACATGAGTTGGCGCCAAGCAGGTATTGGAATACGATCGGCTCGCATGAGCCGGTACTGACCATCAACGACGGCGACCGGATAACGACCTCGACGGTGGACGCCAGGGGATGGGATCGGTACGGAAACTCGGCTGCGATGGCGGGTAACCCGATGACCGGACCGTTTTATGTGAAAGGCGCGGAGTCCGGGGACACGCTTGTCGTCCGCTTCGAATCGATTGTGCCGAACCGCGAGTGGGCATGGTCGATGGATGTTCTTGCTCCCAATGTCGTCGATCCGTCCTATGTTCCGAACCTTCCTAAAGCGGAAACAAAGAGATGGAAGATCAATACCGAGAGCCGGACGGCTCAGCCGGAGCTCGAATCCGACATGATCGCCGGCTTGCAGCTTCCGCTTGCTCCCTTTTTCGGCTGCTTCGGCGTCGCTCCGGCGTTGGGCCAGGCTATCGGTACCGCAACCTCCGGTCAATACGGCGGCAATATGGACTACAGAGGCTTTGGAGCTTGCGAGACCATCTACTTGCCTGTATTCGTCCAAGGTGCGCTCTTTCATCTCGGGGATGGCCATGCCGTGCAAGGAGACGGCGAAATCGTGGGCACAGGGCTCGAAATTTCAATGGATACGACATTCTCGCTTTCAGTGCTCAAAGGGCAAACGATCGGCTGGCCGCGCGGAGAGTCGGAGGATTCGATTTTTACGGTAGGAAACGCCAGACCTCTTGAACAGGCCCTTCAGCATGCATCGACGGAGATGCTCCGCTGGCTGACCGATGAGAACGGCTATGGCTTAAGCGTACAGGAAGCAAGTCAATTAATGGGTCAGTGCGTGGAATACGAGGTAGGCAATGTTTTTAATCCTGCCTATACGATGGTATGCAAAATGAAAAAACGTTGGCTTCCTTCAAAGAGAGCAAATTAACCCGCAGTGATATTTATTGCGGCTGTACTGATGACCCATGCATACATAAATGTTGTCCCGCGGTGGTATGCGAAATGATCTCATCCTTCAAACAATCGGCTCCTTGCTTATTATCGTTCCGTCTTCGGATTCGGGGTTTGTTAATCAGTACGTTGGCAGTCAACCTATAATTCTGAGCGTTGGCTGTTTTCTCTATGGGGGAAAGCTCGTGATCGGTAAGAAATGAATAATTAACAATAGTTCAAACCGCCTTATACTAGGTGGTTTTTTCTTTTGCAATTCAATACCTTTTCCCCTTTAAACCAAATGATGAAATGTGCCAAAGACATCGTCTGCAACACACATGCGCCGGATAAAAACGGCGTACCGAAGTTTCTAACCAAAAGCATGAAGTGTAATAGGTGTGCCTCCGTCAGGAAGAGCTCGCAAGAGCTCTTCTTTTATATTTATGCTACAGGATGAAAATAAAAAAGACGATTCATGTTGAACCGTCATCTTAGGTAAGTTATGGCGGACATTAGGACTGAACATCCTGCAGCTTTATATTATGCTGGGAACAGATGAGTCAGATGACCCCTACCAATTTTGACCGCTATATGCGGCAGCCGTTTAAATTCCGGGAACTTGGGATTGACGAGCGTTACGTATTTGTAGACAAATTAAGTGGCAAAGATTTTAATCGGCCGCGTTATCAGGCCATGCGATTGATGATTCGAGAAGGCGACTTAATTTATATCGACGCATTCGACCGGCTGGGCCGTGATTATGACGGGATTATAGCCGAATGGAAGTACATTACACGGGAAATGAGTGCAGATATTATCTGCTTGGATAATCAAGCCCAGGCAGGAGATCGATTCCAACTTTATTCAGGTATAAAAGGAGTGGAAGGGCGGGGGGATAACGGCTGTTTCGCTATGAGGACCTTAGATATGAAACATCGGACATTTTACCGGCGTGTGAAGGAATATGAATCATCACAACTATAATGTCGATGGGTACATATCTCCTTTTAAGTTATCGTGCATGTTAGTGAGGAGCTTGCCGCGCAGCAACTCCTTTTACCCCGCGTGCTTCCAAAAAGGAGCGACATACCGTGGTGCACCGTGATTGTCGTAGTCAGACTAACGGATGGGTTCGTGACACCATAGCGTAACGACCTTCCTCACCAGCCGTAAACATAGTATAAAACGCCGCACCAAAATTTTCATTATTTTGTGGTGCCCCGAGAGGGGCAGGGGTGACTATTGGAGGACGATAGCATAATAAAAACATTTGACGAAGGAGCTGCCGCGGCAGCTCCTTTTTTGCTTCTTCGCAAAATCTCGGTTTTACGAACAACGAGGAGGCTAACAGATTAGATTACGGCATATAGATCAAAGTACCGCCAAACCTTGCGATCCAAAATAGGAGACATAACTCGACGCAGCAACCTGTAATCTAACTAAACGACTTCCCTCGTCATTGATTTGAAATACCGATACTGTACCCTGATTTCCGTTAAGCGTATAGAGATATCGTCCATCTTGACTGACTTCAATATTCATAGGAAAACCGGTTGGTATTCCCGCCGGCGTACTGGTAACATGCCCGGCTACCGTTAAGGCACCGCTGCTGCTAATTAGAAAGATGGTTATTGTACCGTTTAAGGTGTTGGTCGCATATGCAAAACGTTCATTTTTCGATGCAGTCACCCAACAAGTGGCCTTTTGTCCCGTTGGTACAGAGCCACTTATTACTTGAAGTATGCCGTTGTCGCTTAAGGAATAGGAAGAAAGCGCATTAGAACCTACTTCCGTAACTAAAAGCAGCCCGGAGGAAAGGAAATAAGAGCCAAACGGCATGTTACCATTGGATTCATTAATCATTGGTCCTGTTACAGTGCCATTTTGATTAACGTTAAAGACGCTGAGACGGTTTGTGGTAAGTTCAGGTATTACTATTTTGCTTCCGTCAGGAGTGAACAGGACTTGCGCGGGTTGAGCATTAATGGTGCTTAGAGAGCGAATAGATCCTGGGATAGGAATAAGACGCCCGTTATCATCTACGTAAAAACCAGAAATATTCGACGCAAAATGATTGGCGGCATCTCCTACATTGGAGACATAGAGAAGGTTTCCGAAAACACCGATACTATTGGGTTGGACACCTCCTGACGGTTTTATGTCCGAGAAGATAAGATGCCCATTTTTAGTTATCATAAAGCTGCTGATACTATGACTACCTGCATTAACCGCAAAAAGGAAACGACCATCACGGGACAAAGTTAAAGAGCCTTCAGAATGAAGAGGATCGATTCCATCGTTCGGCGTTGCGGTTGAGACTTCCTTTGTCCCCGTACCTTTTCCATAGGTCGGATAGGAAGTCGCAAAGGTGAGCAATCCATTCATGTTCCTGTAAAATGCCACGACCTGATTCATTTCGTTTGTATTGGTCATCATGTATACCATACTCGGCATTTTAGTGTTCTCCTCCTGCATATGACCAAATTATCAGGTCAAGTTATAATAAATTGGTTCAAGAATGATATGTTTTATATTATTCTTCGGATTTATCTTTGAGACCTAAAACCAAGCTCTAACAGATAAGACACAGACCAAGTGATTACAATAAAAAGCATATATTACGTAAGAATAAAAAACATCGCCTTGGAGGAGAAAGGCGATGTTTTTTGTGTTTCATCCTAAGAATAAGGTCAATATGACGGGACACTGGTGGGGATTGCGAAATCCCCGCTATGGGTGGGCAATTTCAGCTATTGCTGTAAGGAGAAAATAAAGTTCTAGACTGAAAAATAAAGTGCTGGACTCAGCAAATAAAGTCTTCTTAGTGCTTCATAGCTCAAACTAAAAACTACATGCTACTATCGTAGGAGCTTAGATTGAATAATGGAAATTTAATTTTCTAATTGTTTATGGTTTAATATAAATGAACCAGTTTTACCCCTGTCTACAACGTGTAGCCTCAAAGGACTTCTGAATAAAGTTTGCGGAAAACTGGTTCAATTTCCTATGTATGCAGTGCAGGAAATCATAGGATAGATGTTGAACTATAATTTGTGCAGTGACCTCTAGGGAAGCCGCCGTCATAGGCATGGAGCCGGCTAATTAATATACCTGGACTTCTATTATAGATGGCACTGCACCCTTACCCCAATATTCAAACCAAACTTGCCATGACCAGGCAAGTTTTATTTTTATTTAAGAACCTTATAGGAGGAAAAATAGACCATTTTGTCGAAACAAAGAACCTTCATAGAAGAAAATGCAGTAACCCTTGAAATAATTGGGGCATATGATGCTCTTCGTTATCCCTGGCCTTCCGACGCAGTATTGTTCATGAAGTTGATCGCCCACATATGGCCGTCCAAGTCCTCGAAGGCCCATGATAAATGAACCCATAATCCTGCCTATTTATTCTATTGAGGCTGTCCGCTTCATTGCATATAATGAAGGTACCGCCCTTCGGGGAGATCGTTAAGGGAGGCCGCGATGAACGAGACCGCATTTGACGAACCATTATTTGCAAGCTTGAAGCCGGGCTTAACCTCGTTCTGTTACCGAATGCTAGGCTCCATGGACGATGCGGATGATGCCGTTCAGGAGACGAGTATTCGGGTCTGGCAGAGCTGGAGCACGTTCAGACAGGATTCCTCGTTCAAAACTTGGGTCTATCGGATTGCCTCCAACCTGTGCTTGGACAAGCTGAGACAATTCAAACGCCGCGCGCTTCCCGTTGACCTGTTCGATCCGGCCGTCGCCATCGTCGAGCCGCGCGACACGCTGCCGGACTCTGCCTGGATCTGGCCGTCTCCCGACTTTGGGGGCAATCCGGAGGATCGGCTCGTCCGCAGAGATACCCTTCAACTGTGCTTCATCGCTCTCCTGCAGACCTTACCTCCGCGGCAGCGCGCGGTACTCATTTTGAAGGATGTATTTGAATGGTCCTCCAAGCAGATCGCGGAAACGTTGGGGATGTCGCCGGCAGCGGTGAACAGCGCCTTGCAAAGAGCCCGAGAGACGATGGACCGGGCGCAGCTTCGCTCGGATGAGCTCAGCAGCATGGACGTTCAACCGGAGCAGCAGCTGCTGTCCCGGTATGTGGAGGCCTTCGAGCAATTCGATATTGCTGCGCTCGTCGCGTTGTTCCACGAGGAAGGCTGCATGTCGATGCCGCCCTTCGAGATGTGGATCCGCGGCAAGGAAGATTTGTCCGCCTTCTATTCGCTTACTCGCTGGCATTGCGAAGGTTCGCGATTTGTGCCCATTACGGTGAATGGCGGTTATCCGGCGTTGGCCCAGTATATGCCGGGCAAAGAGGGCTCTGGCCTGGTACCCTGGGGCATCCACGTCATCGAAACCAAAGAAAATCAAATCCTGCACGTTCAAAACTTCATTCATACGCCATTATTTTCGCGATTTGGGCTGCCTGAGCGGATTGACCAATGAATTTCGTCATTGGCTTACGTCTATATTATTGAGAATAACCAAACGACGAATATCATGAGAGAGGTGTCTATTTAAAATGGAAACGAGTCAACCGACGAAAGTAACCGTGCAAGCCGTCATTCAAGCCCCTGTCGAGAAGGTATGGCGCTATTGGACCGAGCCGGATCACATCACGAAGTGGAATCAAGCGTCCGAGGACTGGCATGCGCCAAGAGCCGAAAACGATCTGCGGGTCGGCGGCAAGTTTCTGACACGGTTGGAAGCGAAGGATGGCAGCATGGGCTTTGATTTTGGCGGCGTCTACGATGTCGTGAATCGGCATGAGGCGATCGGCTACACCATGGAAGACGGAAGAAGAGTGGATATTGCTTTCGTCGATCAAGGGAATGAGACGAAGGTCATTGAAACGTTCGACGCGGAAAGCTCCAATCCCGTCGAATTCCAGCAAGCAGGCTGGCAAGCGATCATGGACAATTTCAAAGCCTATACCGAACAAAACTAATCATCGCGAAGAAGACGCCGGGGAAGATGCCCGGCGTCTTTCTTTTTGAACCCTAGTACGAGCGTGCTCTCCGTTAGCCTTAACCTTGTGCCGCATCCATGTTCATGTAGTTAATGGCCCACAGATGGCCGTCCAAGTCCACGAAGCCCCAATGATACATGGACCCATGATATTCAGGTTCAGCGTGCAATTTCCCGCCCAAGGAGACCGCGGTATTCACAATTTCATCGACCTTTTCCCGGCTCTCGAAGGCCAATGCGATCGTCATCTGCGCATACTTGCTCGTATCGACGGATTCCTTCTCCGTGAGCGTATTAAAGAATGCTTGATTGATCAGCATGACCTGCAGGTTGTCGCCGATCATGATGGCTACCGAATTCTCGTTCTCGGGGAATTGCGGGTTGAGCTCGAATCCGAGTCCGGTGAAGAACGCTTTCGATTGTTCTACGTTTTTTACAGGCAGGTTGAAGCTCGTGAATGCGGACGTTAATGCCATTTTCAAAACACCTCTTCGTCAAATTAGTTTGTGTTCATTTATGCCTTCGTTTATATAGACGACAGCCGATCCGGGAATTCATCGGTCTCATGGATTCGGAAGCGTAAATTTTGGAAAATAACTTGGTATTGATAAAGGAATTCGTCTGAATATATGACAATTAAAGGGTGGGTATCGAGTGACGGAATGAGGGAACGGTATGGAAATTAATGATAAAACCGAAGTACGAAAGAAAAAGTTCGAAACCGTCGCCATTAAGGCGAAGCGAATTCCAAGCCGTTGACGACTGAGGAAGGTATCGAGGCTATGGACATCAAAGGCAGAACGCATTTTAAGATCAATCTCGGTGAACCATACCATAAATAACGGCAAGTTTTTTCCGGAATTCCTTAAGGGGCATGGATTTTTATAAATATGTGTAGGGTTTGGAATATCGCTGGAATGGTGCATGTAATTTGTTTTTTGAATATTCCCGACACACCCCGCGGAAAGAAGAGGTTATGGTGAACCGGAGGCGGCTCTCCAAGGCCGGGAAAGAGTATCGGAAGTGCCAATCTGGCAGCGTCCCGTAGATCCCAGTTCAATGTCTCTTATTATGAAACAACATCGAATTTCAAAGTATTTCGATGTACTACGATATATTCACCTGTTGATTTATTCATTACTTGAGACACTTCATCGGTATGTGTTATCTCAATCCAATCATTTTGTATATCCACCAATAATTTTACTTCCACATTATTTTCTCCGTATTTTAAACCACTATAAGATAATTTCGTCATTGTCTTCATTCCTTTCTTCATGATGAATATGTGTCGAATGCGATTTTCAATAAACAGCGATTTTATTACATCTCTTTAAAGTACTTCAATCGGTAATAAACGCCGTATCCAAGAATAAACAGGTAGGCAAAAACCAATAGCAATACCACTGTTAAATCTATAGCCATCAAGGCAATTGCTGTAATTAAGGCTCCAAGCACAAAAATCATCATGTCATATGCTTTCGCTTTTGCCCGATTAGTGATTGCCAGATTACGCTCATCTTTCTTCTCGATCTCTAGCAGCTTTGCTGCGGCGGGACTATGCTTCATCGCGTAGCGCAACATTATTTCTCCCATACCGAGGCCGAACATACCAGAGCCAAGTCCAACGCAGATATAAGGCAACGCTCGCAGCAGACCTTGCGGATCTTCAATTGTTTTGATGAAGTACACACCGACTGCTAGTAAGGATACGCCTACAACGGTAATCAAATAAGACAAAATCGTCTGGTTCATACATTCTCATCCTCCTCATAAATAAAGATTTCTTCGATAGTCATACCGAAAAAACGAGCAATCTTGAACGCTAAAAGGATCGATGGGTTATAACGTCCGTTTTCAAGCGAACCGATTGTTTGCCGTGACACTTCAAGAGCCATTGCTAATTCTTCTTGCTTAATTCCGCGTTGCTTGCGGATTTCTTCTAAACGGTTGTTCAATGCGTTCACCCTCCTCATGGAAAGCTAGCTTTCCACAAAGAAAGCATATCGTGTTACCCAATCAATGTCAAGTTTGCTTTCCATTTTGGCAATAAAACAGGCCATCCCACAAAGGATGGCCCCAAAACTTGCCGTTACAGACAGCGCGGTGAACCGTATCACAAATAGAGGCGATTTCTCTGAAGAAAAACTTGCAGACTGTATTTACAGAATGCGGACCCTTAAGAGTAGGTTAGGTCAGTATTTATGGAGTATATTGTGTAAACAAGCTTATGCGCGCTTTGGTGCAGGTGTTATCGGGAGCATGTACGCAATTAAGCTTATTGAAGCAGGGTTTGACGTTAGCCTGTTTGCACATTCTAATAGATTTAAATCATTAAGAGAAAATGGCCTGCAATATAAAGAAAAAGGTACAGTTAGATCGATACAAGTGAATGTCATTGATACGCTCGAAAATAACGATGTATACGATTTTATTTTCGTTACCGTTCGTTATGATCGGTCCGAATCAGCGTTGTTAGCGCTAAAAGATAATCAAAGCAAAAATATAGTTACGATGACTAGTAATTCAATTGGATTTTCTTCGTGGCTGGATATCGTAGGGGATAGACTTTTACCAGCTTTTCCCGGCTTCGGCGGACAGATTAAAGATGGAGTATTGCATGCTCGATTTCTACCGAAGATTATAGTGGCAACTGCATTTGGAGAAATTAATGGTGTAGTGACAGAACGCATAGAAAGCCTCGCAAAATTATTTAAAACAGCAAAGCTTCCCTACGTTATTAAAAAGGATATGCAAGCGTATCTAATCACACATTCCGTATCAGACATTGCCATGTTGAGCGTTTTGCATTCTGAGAATAAGATAATTGACAATAAAACAGCCAGAACCAGAAAGACGGCACGCAAAATAACAGCCACTTTAAAAGCGTATCTAAGGGCAATACAAAAAGCTGGCGTTTCAATTGATCCACCAATGCTTAAAATGGTGCTTAAATTTCCAAACTTATTTTTGGATCTTTTCTTTATGACATGGCTACGAACTAAAATGGTTAGAGATATGATGTTGCCGGATTATGCGAATAATGCTAACAATGAGATTGTGCAGCTGAGTAATGATTTAATGAAATTTTTAAGTAAAAATGATATCAAATCGGCCATATATACAGAATAGGTCAATTTGTGAAGGAGTCGATTGAAGTAGGAGGGTATTTATGGCAGACGAGGAGTTATCAAGGGCATGGGAAGAGGTCGAGAATCTTAAGCAGCTTCATTTGAAACAACACCAGGAGCTTGTAGAGCTTAGAAAAGAAAATAGGTTGCTGCGTGAACGGTTGGAGGGTAAACCTATTACTGAGGCGGAACAAAGGCTTTTACGAATTGCAAAAGGTGAAATTGCGGAAATCGGAGAAGAAGCTGATTCTTCAAACGTGGGGGAGGGAACGGGGCAGGTTCATATTTATGTATCTAGCCATACGGAAACCAAACAGAATAATCGTCAATCAATTTTAAGCTAAAATAAGAGATGAAAAAACACCGTCAACAGGTTTGGTCGCCTGAAGTTGGGTTTCGACGGCGAGATCGGCGGCCTATTCAGCTAACGGTACGATAGCTGAACGAACAAGGGGCAGTTTGCTGCGGCAGCTGCTCCCTTTCTTTGTTAAGTTAATGGGTAGGATAACGCAAAAAGTAGTTTAATCTTGGAGAGTGTTATATTAGACATTAGAGGGGGGATTTCTTATAAAGAAGAAAAGAAACGTTATTTTGGTATTTCTTATATTATTATTTGTAATGGTTTCAACAAAGCCATCGGACAATGAATATCATAAATACCTATATATCGTTCATGGGGTTTGCGTTGACATTCATGACCAATGTGTTCATAAAGACAGGATTTCTAGGATAAAGTGGTGGTGCAAGGTGTTATACTTGCACCACCACTTTTCTGTTAATTCCATGTCCTCCGCTTGCGCTGAATCATCAGAGATGTCCATTGCGCTTATGCTGCATCAGGTAGTGAACCACGATCTACATCTGTGCCAGAGGTAATCATAGGTAAATCATATGATTGTAATAAATTTGCCCGTACGGCACCATCGATAGTAAATGGTAATGACGTAGTTTTTGTTCCATCAGCTGAAGTAACTTTAAGACTATTATCTGTTGTAATAACTACAGTTGAAGCAACAGCATTTCCACTACCATCTATAACTGAAATAGTTTGAACACCATTTAGGGATATTAACTCGCCTAAAACATCTCCAACTGTAGTTCCAACTTTAATGTCAATTGCACTGCCTGAAACAGAGTTAATATGTGTGCTTGTATATGCAATATCTACAGCTGTGTCAGAGACAATGCTTGGGAAAACATATGACTGTGATAAATTTGCCTCTACGGAACTATCAAAATTGGAATTGCCATTTGCGTTAGGATACACAGTTGCAGTTTGTGTTTTATAATTTTTATTGAAAGTTTTAACACCTATGTTGCTAAAATTATAACTTGAGATACCTCTAACTTGTATAGCACTGCCAATTAACCCGCCTTGTAAAATATCTAGGTTGCTTAAATTAACGTCAGTTCCATTATCAATAACAATAGCAAATCTATCATTTCTTAATGCGTCTTCATATTTTATTGAACTGTCTTGAATCGTTACATTATTTACATATTTCATAAGAATACCATATGCAGGGAACAAACTAGCATTTGCATATGATGATGTTCTATAGTTACCTCCATTTTTAGCTTCAGCTATAACTTTTGTAGTGTTTGATAAAACTGGCATAGAAGCAGTTTTGGCAGGGTTAAAGGAAGCAGTAAGATCAAGGTTTTTAAATGTTATATTGCTGACTGGATAAGTTTCTCCATCTACAATAGTTCCAACTGAACCAACGTCAACTTGGCCTGCAGATCCAGTGCTTGGAAATCGTTTGTATCCTTGAATAACAATTGGGAACGCTCCATCTCCTCCAGCATTCTTTGATAAAACAGCCCCATCAACCGTTACATTTGAAATAGAACCAGGTCTTCTTATTCCAAGAGGTAGTCTTGATGTTTGAAGACTTCCATCTTCGTCAAACCCAGCGCCTTCAAAACGCGGAGACACGCCAAAAGCAATTCCACCAGATGTGTTTTCTAAATTTAAATCTGAAAAGATTACGTTACTTATGTTTGAACCGTCGTTAACCCATATGGCAACGCCAGTTTTGTTAGCATTTGTTGTAAGAGATAAATTTTTTGCTGTTATATTTTCAATATCCCCAACTGTTTCTGAGCCTAATTGGAATACATTTCCGCCGGCTATGTCACCAGCAACAATTTTTTCAATATTTATATTAGAAACGTGTCTAACAAATCCTAAAGAAAAATCGCTTCCTAATTTTGCTACGTCATTACTAGACTTCAAAGTTGTAACGTTATAGGCAGATGCGTCGTTATTTTGCATAAAGTTGAATGTATCTCTTTGACGACCAGAAGTAGAGTTAGGCAATAACATATTTTGAACTCTAATGTTATCACAGCCAGTTGAGTTGATAGAGAACCAGCCACCTTGTTCAAAGGTTAAAACGTTATCCTCATCTGTTCCTCCAATAACTATATCTTTAGATAATTTTAACGAAATAGTTTTAGTTCCTTCACCAGGAACATAAGGACTACTATAGCCAGTATATAAATTCATATTTCCATAAAATTTAGCTGAATTTCCAAGAATCTTTATATTTTCTACACGAACGCCCCACATAAGAGCGTCTTCCCAATAGCTATGACCATCATCTTGCCCCAATGCGAAAGGATAATTTAAACTATCTTCTCTTGAGTCGATATTGTCTAAAGCTATAAGTTGAGAGTTTTTGTCAAAATATAAATATACGTTGCTTCTTAAATGTATGCTATTAGAGGCAAAATTTGAGTTTCCTTTGAAGTAAACCGTTCCGCCGCCATTTTTGCTTGCTGCAACAATTGCTGCATTTATAGCAGCAGAATTATCTGTTCCGGTATATCTAATAATGTCACCAGCGCTATCTGTTACTGTTGCGTCAGCAACAGCTCCAAAATTCGTAACGTCATATATACCTGAATAATAGCTTACCATGTTTGAACTTCCATCTGATGTTACAAGTTTAAAGTAATAGTTTGTATCTGGTAAAAGGTTAGTAAGTATTGCTTGTTGTGAATTTAAAACTGCTCCTGTATTAACCCAAGTTAATCCTTTGTCTAAGCTTGCATAAACACTAGCTTTTTTATTAATTGAATCCGCTTCTAGAACAACAGTTGTTGGTGTGTTATATGAAACATCATCAGCTTTTCTAACTAAATTTGTTACGTTAGAAGTTACATTGAAGTTTGTAGTTCCTGTTTCAGTATAATCCACTTCGCGAGGTGTTCCTGAATAAGCCTTGCCACTAAAAGTTGCACTGAAAGCTCCGCCTTGCCTTGGTATTTTTTTGTTTTTCAAAACAAGAACAACATCAACACCATTGTAAGCGCTAAAATCTGTATTCTTTATAGAGACAGTTTTTCCACCATTAGTTATTTCCACTTTTGTTCGTATATCTTCATTAGAATCTATATCTCTAACCCAGTTTCTTCCTGAATGGTTATAGTCTTTTGCAGAAGCTATAGCAGCATCATTTAATTGTACGTAACCACGACCAATTAAATCGAAAGTATCTGTAGATGAAGCTTTTATTCCATCTGGCAAATTAAATGTTAACGTTCCGTATAAATATTTTCTTTCAGGCGTGGTTCTATTAATAGAATATTCTAATATTATATCTTGAGTTTGATCTACTGTATATTGTTGCAAGTTTGCTTTTAAAGTTGATATATGTGTTATAAACTTTTTGGACGTTCCATCTTCAGCAACAACAGTTAATATATCATTATTAACTATTTCATCAGATAACCTTTTTTCTGATCCCGAACTATCTGTAACAGAATAATTTTGAATAGAATTGTCTGTTGAGTCAATTTCAGCAAGCAATTGTTCAACATTGTACTGAGGTATCATATAAATAGAGCTATTAGCGTTGTCGATGCTTGATATGTGAATGGCGTTATGTAGCACTTTAAGATCCGTGTTAGAAGAATTTGCTGGTTTAAATGCAATTTTATCTAAAGAACTTTTAGACTTACTAATTTTCAACGTGTACGATTTAGCCTTATCAACTGCAGGTAAATTAGTTATAGAATATGCTGTTCCATCTGTGCCTTTTAGTATACTGATTTTAGCATTAGACAAATTTATATTTTTAGTTCCATCATTTATAGAAATATAATCTGGAACACTACCGCTTGTAATATTTAATTTATCTTTTGCTGAAGATGTCTTAAACGAAAATGTGTCTGACACTCTTACGTTAGACGAAAATCCCAAAGGAGTTATTCTCTTAGACTTCCCTAAAGTTAAACTATTAGACTCTGCCCATGCACTGCAAGTCAAACTAAACAACATTATTAGAGCAATAATAGTGGATACAAGCCGTTTACCTTGATTTTTCATTCTTTTAACCTCCTAATTTTCATTTTTATAGAATAGTTCAGTTTTGTTTGATGAATGATAACAGGAAGTAAATAAAAAGTAAATTTTCCCTTTTCATCAATAATTGAGCACAAACGCCTAGTTTATTTTTTCAGAATTTACAATGCTATAGACTAATGGAACTGTATTTTTGATAATATTCAAAATTTTAATTTAAGGTAATTTGTAATGCTCCCATTGTCAAGATACGAATTTCAATAAATTAAGTTATGTCCTCCTTTGTTTGAAGTAGGTGATTCGGTCATCCGATTACAATGCTTCTGCTGATACATGTTGAGAGTAAATATCATCAGGATTTACATTGTCCAGTGATTAATGAGGGCGGTCTGTATTATAAAATCCACATACTGTGAAATGCCTATACGTAACTCTCTCGTCAGATCATCAAGGGGTTTCGCTCTGCTGCAGCCATTAGTTTCTGTGCACGTTACCACCGGTTCGAGCCGACATGTCCGACAAGGCGTTGTATGATCGCGTAACGGTCTTCTCGGACCAGCACAGATTGAGACGTTGGATATTGGGCCAGGAAACGAAGCGACACCTTAGAATAAAGGTCACCAAACACGCCATGATACTCCGGAAAGACCTGATCCAGCACCGCTTGAAATTGCAGCTTTACCTGGACAACCATTTCCGTCAGTGACTCATGTTGCCATGTCAGGTAGCACAGATTCATCAGATACTGACCACGTTTTTTGTAAGGCTCCAACTCTTCTTTGTAGAATAATTCCCCCAGCTGGTACGCGTCAGAAGCATCCGTTTTCACCTTGTGTAAATGGGTCTTTTTCGCATGATGTGAAATGAGCGGGTTGATAATGATAAATAGATACTGATATTCTCTAGAAACTGTACAACGGGACTATGATAATGGCCCGTTGTCCTTCTCCATCCTTAGGCGGAGTACCATTCGAGATGGTGAGTTTGCCGTCTTGGTCGGTGACCGTTACGCCGTCGGGAGCAGTGGTGCTCCAGGTCTTGCCGTCGTCCGTGGAATTGCTTCTGACGCCGTTATCCACTTTAACCATCAATTTGAAGGCAAGACATCGAATGTACTGTAGGAGGGGATTCAATATCTCTTCGAGATCTACCTACGTCCTTAAGAAAGGATAAACGGCAAATATGTGAACGGTGACCCGACTGCCTTCAAACAGCAAGCAGATGACCTGGGTCATCTGAGTGCAAGCCTAGATGATTTTTAAAAGTAATGGGGAATCGGATAATGTTCTTGTCATTTATCAGATGTAAAACTATGATGAGAATGTCTTAAACAAAAGAGTATTTCACTGTCTAATGACAAATATTAGATTTAGACATTAAAGGGCGTCGCGACCGGCGCTATCCTTCTCGGCGCGATTTCTGCCGCGTCGAATTATGCGGTCATGTACCGTTACTCCGCAGGCTGTATGACGCTTTTCGTCGTTTTGATTTTGCTGCAAGCTGCTCTGTCCACGAACCGCCGCCGCGCGAAGCAAGCGGTCTTGGAATCTTGAGTTACCCGTTAACGACCCCCTATTCGCCAATCTAGCGGATGGGGTTATTTTTTACCGTACTTTTACCGTTTGTTTGGTATATTAAACTATTATTTCGAATGTAGCGGCGGTGAGCGTAAACGTGAATATTTTGCTGGCGGAAGATGATAAGAAACTCGGCAAGCTTGTCAAATACATGCTGGAGAAGAAGGGCGGCTATCACGTCGATTGGGTGGAGAACGGCGAGGATGCGCTCGATTATGCCCGTGGATCGGCTTATGATGTGCTCATCCTGGACTGGATGATGCCGCTCATGGACGGGGTCGACGTCTGTAAGCGGCTGCGGGGCGACAATTATGGACAAGCCATCGTCCTCTTGACGGCTAAGGATTCGCTGCAGGATAAAATCTTCGGCCTCGATGCAGGAGCCGACGACTATCTGACGAAGCCTTTCGAGATGGATGAGCTGCTCGCTCGTCTTCGTGTGCTGGCACGGCGGAATTTTGCCCCAAGGCAGTCGGATATTGTGATGTTCGGGCATTTCACGCTCAATCGCACCTCACACCAGCTATCGCGAGACGGCGCGGAGATTCAGCTTAGCCCGAGGGAGTATCAGTTGCTCGATTTCTTCCTGCAGAACACCGGCAATGTGCTAACGAGAGAGGCGATTCTCAATCGCATCTGGGGGCTCGGCAGTGATGTCTCCTACAAAAATGTCGATGTTACCGTGAAGATGCTCCGGGACAAGCTGGACGATTCCGGGGTGGAATCGGTCATTCACAGCATTAGGGGGGTAGGCTACCGGTTTGAAATGGACGCTTAAAAAAGGGAAGAAGCGCGACTTATTCCAATACACACAGAGGAAGCTCACGGTTACCTACACGTGGCTCATCATTCTGTTTCTGGCGTTATTCTCGATTATCGTATCGCTCTTCTTCATCTTCATGGCGTACCGGGAGCAGAGCAATTCGCTCCGCTTGACCATGTATGCGACCGAGGACGGCCGTGTTGTCGTTCCGGATTTGGAGAACAGCCGCAGCGATGATTTGTACTTCTTCTATGTGCTGGATAATCACGGTCAAGTGCTTGCTCAGAGCAATGCAATCCCGCAGCTTAGCGACCGCAATATGGCGGAGATTGAAAAGTGGCAGCCAGACCGGGATACGTTCCGTTTGCGCTGGCACCCCGAAAAGCTTCAACGCTATAGGGATCTTATGATCAGGACGGATGACCGGCTGCTCTTCGTAGGCGCGCATCCGATTATGACGACGAATGGGCCGGCTACGATCTATGCAGCGAAGGATGTCACCTTTTACTGGGATATACTCCGCAATCTGCTCATCGTGTTCATCGTTATTCTTATTATTTTCATTATTGCAGCCGTCAAGCTCAGCTCCTCGATGTCCAAAAAAGCGATGATTCCGATTCAGCGAACTTTCAGGCAGCAGCAGCAATTTCTGGCGGATGCTTCTCATGAGCTGAGGACGCCGCTCAGCATTTTGAACACGTCCCTCGATGTGATTGAGCTGGAGAACGGGGATACCATTACGCCGTATTCGAAGGAAGTCGTTTCGGATATGAAGGAAGAGATTGGCCGGATGAGCCGCATGGTGCAGCATTTGCTGATGCTTGCCCGGTCCGATGCAGGCTCAGTCGAGTTCGAGATGGGCGCTTTCGACATTGTGCCGAAGCTCCGCCAGTGGGTGTTTGCCTTCGAAGGTGTTGCTCAGAAGAAGGCGATCACGCTGCGGACGATGCTGCCGGATACGCTGACCGTGAAGGGCGATCCGGAACGGCTGAAGCAGCTGGTCTATATCCTGCTGGATAATGCGATCAAATACACGCCCGAGGAAGGCAAGATCGACGTTGGTCTTGACCCTAACCCGAAGCAGTGGCGAATCATTGTCCGGGACAGCGGCATAGGCATTGCCGAAGCGGATCAGGTGCGCATCTTCGACCGGTTTTACCGGGTCGAGAAGCATCGCTCTCGTGAAGAAGGCAGCGCGGGGCTTGGACTCGCGATTGCGAAGCAGATCGTTATCGCCCATCGGGGCTCGGTTGTTCTCGAAAGTACACCTGGGAAAGGAAGTACATTTTCGGTAGAGTTTCCCGTATAGCACACGAAGAAGGCGAGCGGCCCTTTCTCTTTGGGAAGATGAAGAGGAAGGGAATTTCTTTGCCATTTACCGTACTTTTACCATTGCTCAATATAGTTGGTACTGTAGAGACAAGAACACTGTTATGAAAGGATGATGAAAGCGTGAAACGCATTAGACCTTGGGTGAAAAAAGCGCTGCTAGTATCCGTCATCATCGTAGCTGTCGGAGCCGGCTTAGGTTTGGTGGCTGGTGAGCACGGGCGTGATGTAACGAAAGTTGTGAGGGTTAGTCAGGAGTTTCATGGCAGACCTGCAGGCGACATGAAGGTTGAGATAAGAGGCGGCGAGGACGCGGCTGTGCCGGCGCCACGCGGTGAAGATGCAACTGTTCCAGTACCGCCACAAGCGCCGGTGCTTAGAGAGGGCGGCATACACATCGAGCGGGGTCATGAGCATGGTGTTGGTCCTGGCGTAGCGGTGGGAGGAACGATTCTAATCGCCGGACTTTTATTGTTATGGATGAACAAGCGAGGCAAACGGTCGAGAGTCGCGGATGGGGCGAATGTGCTTGCAAGCATTCCGACGGCATCGGACTTCCTAGACCAATGGGAAATTCAGCAAAATCAAACGAAGGAGTCGAAGTAAGATGAGTATCTTCAAACGTGTCAAAGCTGTGTTTCTAGCCGAAACGAACGGGCTGATAGATAAGTGCGAGAAGCCGCTCAATATGGTGAATCAATATATGCGGGAATTTAGTATTGAGCTGGAAAAAGGGCAGCGGGTGCTGGCGCACCAGCTGTTTATTGAGAAGCGGCAAGCGGCGCTGATCGCGAATGCCGAGACGGCAGTTGAGAAGCGGGACCGCCAAGCGAGGCTTGCGGTGGCCCAGGGCGAGGATAAGATAGCAAAGCTGGCGCTGCAGGAGAAGCTGCTGCAGGAGAAGAAGCTGGCAGTCTACCGCGAGCAGTTCGCAACGATCCAAGAACAAACGAAGGTGCTTGAGGAGCGCATCGCCCAGCTGCAGGTGCAATCGGAGGAGTACAATCACCGCCGGCTGCTGCTCGAATCCCGGGTTAATGTGGCAAGCTCCCTGAAGGAGCTGAACCAGAGCGTTGTATCGTTTCAGACGGACGGCATTGTCAGAGGTTTCACCCGCGCAGAGGAGAGTGTGCTGATGATCGAGGCGGAGCTGGAGGCAATGAATCTTTTCAACGCGCCGGCTAAACGGTCCGCGCCGCAGTATCTCGATCCGACGCTAACGGCGGAGATCGAAGCGTCACTGGCAGAATTAAAGCAGCAGCCAGCAGCAGAATAATAGCGTGAAACGAGCGCAGACGGCTTTTCAGAATTGGATCTCAAGTACTTATTGTAAGTTATAGAAAGTGATGAAGGAAAATTGTTTTGGGTAGAAAAAGAACCATATGGAATTAATTGGGAAAAAACCGGATATAACCTGGGCAATACTAGAAGATTGGGAAAAGGCACAAATCGTATTAAGCTAACTGTTACGATAGCACAATGCTAAAGGGCTGCCGCGTGGCAGCCCTTTACTACTTTAACTGGAAGGATATCTCAGTTACAGTGTGGAATTATAAGGGAATAGGTGTGTGTGACAATTCTTCTATTAGGAACGAAATCATGAAAAACAAAGAAGAGGGGTAACAGACAGGAATCAGGGAAAAGCTCTTTCAAGAACTGAATTTGTTCAATCACGGCTCAACCAAGGAGAACTTATGGATCCACAAATTAAACTACTGTTCCTGGACGAATACGCCACAGAAGGTGCCGCGCGTTTCGGTTTGAGCCAAGAGAAGTTGTCCTTCATTGGAGAATTTCAAAATTTTATCTATTCCTATACTCGCGAAGGATGCAAATATATTCCTTCAGACACGCTAAAGAGCGTTTGGCTAGTCTACCTGTTACTAAAGTTAATTTTGGTTTGATTCACGGGGATATTAATGTAGGCAATTTTATGGTCGATGAATCAGGTGAAATCATACTCTTTGACTTCGATTTTTCATTGAGCATATTGAACGTGGCTATACAGAGGAGTGCCGACGGCTCCCGACGGCTGGAAGGATCAGATGTCGCTCTTTCTTAGGCTTCGTGAAATTATTGTATTCGTCGGGATGGCTTCTCTGTCTTGAGATGCGAAAAGAAGGATTCGGCGCATGTGTTATTGAGGCAACCGCCTTCAATTTTAATTCTTCTGTATACGTCTGAAAGTTTATCCTAGCCATGAAAATATCCCCTCCAAGTTCCACTCGAACCTCCATGATAACATGAAGGTTTTTTTGAGCGTCTACTTGAAGGGGATAATACCATGTGACGGTTTTTCTTTTGGTAAGGCGTGACGTGATTTACCAACGAAAGTGCCTTTTACCGCCCAACGTGTCGGTTATGTCGATCGTCATATTGCGGATGCTCAACCGTCCGGGCTTATAACCCTGGCCTTGATCGTCAACGAAATCGGCTAACGGCATGCTGGATTTGCCGCCAGGCACCACATGTGCTTCATAGGTGTACTTGTCGTCAATAGTGATTTTCGCATCGAACCATACAAACCCGGTTTCGTTTTGGACAATCAGATGCCCATTCGTAACGGAAAAGTCGGCAATCGGAATCGAGCTTTTTGGAGCGGGGACACATCCCGTCATTAAAAAAGCAAGAAAAACGATTAGCAAGCATGATGAAATGTTTCTCCTCGTTCGTTTTCTTATGCAATTCATCAGATTTGTCCGCATCATCCTCGTTCCTTTCAATTTGATTCAACAGACAAGGCAAGGTCAAAGAACAGATTAGGCGAGGAGGGGTGGCTCCGGTGTACTTCAACGGCAATAACATTGGTCCCCTTCACAAGCTTGTCCAAATGGGTGCTTAGATCAATTCTTCGATAGAAGGTAAATTCATTCGGAAACGCGAGCGAGGAGTCGGTTAAGATCCCGGTTAGAATTGCGTCCCGCGATACTTCCTGGCCGTTCAGATAAACGGCGTAACCATCCTCATAGGCGATATTCAAAAATAAGTCGGACAACTCCCTCGGATCGCTGTCCAATTCAAACGTCTTGCGAAAATAATAAGTCGGGGACTTCACGGCCTCCAGGTTTGTTTGCACATAAGCCTGCCGCTCCTTGTTATTCGTATTTCCCAAAGGAGCCCTGCCGTTCCTCCAGTCGGAATCGTCGTATTCCGGACTGCGCCAATCGTAAGCAGGCAGTGGAACGATTTCCGTATGGTAGGTTTCAATGATCGGACCCTCACCCACCAAATCCACCCCTTCCGGTGGCAGGGCGAATTTGATATCCTCGCCGCCTGGATGGTAGCTCCATAAGGATTGAATGCCCACGAGCGGAATTTCCTGCTTTCCTTTCAACATAGCCAGATTTTCCGCATCCTGTTCCAGTTGATCCAGCACTTGTCCCTGTTTATTCTCGGCCTTAATGGACAACATGTTATCATTCGCTTCCATTACCGTAATGAAAGGCGTTTCCTTCAGCCTGGACAAATCCCATACTCCCCAGCCCTCATATTCAGCGGGCAGATAATCGGAAGGCTTTTGTGTAACGGCTAAATCAAGGACGTAGACGGAATCGCGGATGAACACCGCGCTGATTCCCGCGTCTCTGAACGCGTTCCACGCCTCGGGAAGCTTCGGATCTTTGCTCAGCCAGGCAAAGGCGAACGTTTGCTTATTTGTGTCAACCGTCTTTCGGAGCCATTCCAACTGGCCGTCTCCCTCATCGGATAACCGATCGGAGTTGAGAAAGAATAATCTGGCGTTTCCCTGACTGACCTCATAGACAGATTTCCCGAAACCTTGAAGGGTCCCGGCAGGCAAATGAGGATAAGCCTCATTGAAAAGCTGTTCCGTCGTAGAACCGTCATATATGGGATAAAGCTGAAACGTTTGCGCTTTCGGTTGGCTCTGCAGCAACTGATGGGACGCGGCAAAATACGATATGTCCCGGAATTGCTTGATCCACTCCCCGATTTCCCCTTCCTGCTCACTGAAATAACCGAATCGAAACGACATGGACGACTGGGCGGATGACTTGAATCCTTCCATTGGCACCTTTGTCCAATAGAAGGAACAAAACAGAAAACCAAAGAACACAAGCAGCAACAAAGAAAGTTTATATTTGTATAGGATCGACGACATGATTAACCCTCTCCTCCCGGTAAAGTGTTCGGAAGGTTCGGCCACCACAGGATGGTGTGGTAAACTGTCGGCCAGAGGATGATCAGATTGGCAATAAAGGCAACGGCAAATCCGATCGTCCACGGTTTCAGATTGACCTCTTTCCGTCCGATGGTCCAGTGTAGTATAGTCCATGTGGCCAACCAGACGAGCAGTCCTGCCGTTTCTTTGCCGGTATAGGGACCGATGCCCCACCAATGGGGGATCCAGGAGCCCAACTTCAGTAAAATCTGATTAGCTCTAATCGGATCGTAATAGCTCCACAAGTGACTGACCGTTGTCGCTGCGATACCGAGCCATACCGAAAGCAGAACGGCAGCGATTTCACCTGTTTTTCGTTGCTTGACTTCTTTCACGACTTTTTTCTCCCCCATATCAACCATGTTGAAAATCACACCATTCTCAGTTTCGTCAGGCCAATTCCGCACACAAATCCGATCAGCAAGCAGATCCAGAATAGCGTGATCAATAAAGCGATGATCCCGCCAGCTACCGAGCCCGGTACGAGAGCATGGCGAAACCGGCGCAATAAAACGGCCGCCGCAATTCCCAGAGGGAGCGGGTACAGTGAAACGAATTCTTTATATTCCATCACAACCAAATGCACCTCGGGGCTATGGTACATCAGCCACTGCTGGGGACCGTCCGGCCCCCGGTAAGCGATGTAGAGCCAGTTGCCAAACACGATCGTAAGCAGAACCATAAAATTTGTGAGCCAGAGCACCCATTCCAGGGTGGCCGCGGCCCCTTTCTTGCCTCGCAGCATGGGATAGGTCAGATGAATCGTTTGGCAGCTCATGATGACGGTTATGGTCGCGCCCAAACCGTGCAGGACGGCCGTCAGCTTATGGTTGCTGAATCCAATGACATTGAACAAAGGGATTGATAAAAAAAGGAGAGCGGCTACACTCGCTTGCGTAATCGCAAAATCTCTTGCAGTGAACAATGATTTCATTGGCTGTCCATCTCTTTCTTTCGGGATCTACTTAATTTTGTTCGATTGATATGACATCATAACGATAAACTATAGAGAAGAATTGTTATAAGAATGTTAGGGCGAGATTAAGAAATTGTGTATAAATTAACGACCTTAATAATATCTTAAAATTTTTTTAGAGATTTATTCAGTATAATTTGTTTTGGTAGTTTGGTTCCGGGAATACCTGTTAAACCGCATACTATTTCGTTGTACATAGCAGATCAGTCGAGATGGTAGTGGTTTGCCGGGGCGGTGAAAGGGGGAAAAAAAGACTTTTTCGTTTCGGCTTTATCGGCTTTAAATGAAAGAGACAGCGTGGTGCGGTTTCCCGTAATTCAGACTCAATGAATGAGAAGGGGAGAAAAAGATGAAGGCTAAGTTAAAAGCGAAGTGGAAAGGTTTAACATTGGTTCTTGGTGTGTGTACAATTCTTTTCACCATTGGTATTTTCAACGTGTCGGCTGAAAGCAACATCATTAAAGGGCCGTACCTACTGTATGAAGGCTCCAACACCTCAATGAGTGTCCTTTGGCAGACGAGCGATGAGCAATCGAATGTTATCAAATGGGGTACCGACCCCTCTTTTTCGATGGGGCAAGAGACTGTCACCTCCGAAACGTATAATTCGGTGGGGCAAGAGACCGTCACCTCCGCAACGTATAATTCGATGGGGCAAGAGACCGTCGGAACGTACGGTTCCGACCACCAGCACAAGTTCACCATCACCGGGCTGAAGCCGGGAACTAAGTACTACTATGAGGTGGACGGTCAGGCAGGTTCTTTCATCACCGCGCCTGCGGATAATGCGACATCCGTGAAGTTCCTCTCCTACGGCGACAGCCGTACCCAACCAGCTTATCAGGATCAGGTAGCTGCCCTGGCACGTCAGGCTTATGCCGCTGACCCAGCCTACCAGACGCTTCTCCTGAACAGCGGGGATATTGCTTCAAGCGATTCCGAGAGCAACTGGACCGCTCAATACTTTGTTCCCGGGTCCACCTACCCGGACCTGCACACTCTCCAGACCGAGGTTCCTATGATGGGAGCAAGAGGCAACCATGAAGGAGTAGGCTCGGTCTTCGAAAAATACTATCCCTATCCGTACGTGGCTGACTTTTACTGGTCCTTCGATTACGGTCCGGTCCACGTCTCAGTAGTGGACGAGTATGCCGACTTTAAACCCGGCTCGGCTCAATACAACTGGCTGGTCAACGACCTTGCTTCCTCTACCAAGCCGTGGAAGATTGTGATGGGCCATCAGCCGGCATGGGGTGCCGGTACTCATGAGAACAATACCGATGTCCAGAATTACATCCATCCTCTCCTGAAGCAGTTTGGGGTACCGTTGTATCTTAACGGACACAACCATAACTATGCCCGTGCGGAAGTGGACGGGATCGAGTACCTCACCTCCGGCGGTGGTGGCGCTCCGTCGTATGATGTGGACCCTACCTGGCCGAACATCGTAACCGCGGATAAGTCGTACTTCTTAACCGAGTTCGATATTGAAGGGGATAAAATGAACGTTACCTCCCGTCGGATAGACGGTACGGTAATTGAGACCATAACGGTTAACAACACTCAGATTCAACTGGATATTTCCAAGTTGACCATGACTGCAGACAAAGATACTTTGCAAACGGCTTCTCCTGAAAGCAAAATTAAGCTCAGTCTGTCGGCTGTTGACAGCCATAATGCCAATGTGGATCTTGCTGGTGCCATAGTAAAATATTACACGGATAAGCCAGACAAACTTTCCATTGCGGCGGACGGAACAGTGTCACTGAAGAACAAACCTGTATTTAATGAATCTGCTCAGGTTTGGGCTGAGATCTATGACGGTAGCAAGTTGGTTACCAGTAATAAAGTGACAATAAATATCCAAAATCCGGATGGGCTGGCAGAAGCAACATTAACATCGGATCGCGTTTCGTTGTCCGGCGACGCTACGGCTAAGCTAAGCTTATCGGCGAAAGACAATTTGGGAGCGGACATGGATCTTTCTTCGGCTACCGTCACATACAAGCCAAGCCTGGGTGATATCTTGTCCATTTCTGATGACGGCATTGTAACTGTGAAAAATACGCCGCTTCGCACTACGGCCGTAACCATTCAGGCAGCAGTTACCGCCCAAGGAATAACAGTCGATAGTAATAAGGTATCCATCATTGTTGGCCCTTTATCGGAAGAAGATTCCCATGTGCTCGTAGCGCCAATCAAAGGCCAATACGACGATACGGAAGAACGTGCAGATGGATCGTTGGATTTGGAGAGTTCCGACCTGGAAATTGTAACGGAAGAATCCAACCAACAGATCTTAATCAGATTTGCAGATCTGGCTATTCCTCAAGGGGCTAAGATTCTCGACGCATATATTCAGTTTTCCGTTGACGAGCCCGATAAGAACGTTGATCCGTTTGACGTGAATATTTATGCGGAGGACGTTCCAAACTCAGAACTGCAAAATCCGCCTAATGTTTCATCACGTATTAAGACGAATGATTTTGTAAACTGGAAGGATGCGCCAGCGTGGACAGTAGAACATGAAGCCGGTCCAGCCCAGCAAACGCCTAACGTTGCATCCTTGGTTCAGGAAATCGTAAATAAGGATGGATGGAATGAAGGGAATACATTGGGCTTCATTCTAACAGGTCAAGGTACTAGAACTGCCGAGTCCTTTGAAGGCGCAGGCGACAATGCAGACCAAATTCCACAACTCCATGTCATCTACGCAAATTCGGAATCAGTTCCGACGGATCCGGGTAACGGCGGCGAGACGCCGACGAATCCGGGTAACGGCGGCGAGACGCCGACGAATCCGGGTAACGGCGGCGAGACGCCGACGAATCCGGGTAACGGCGGCGAGACGCCGACGAATCCAGATAACGGCAGCGAGACGCCGACGAATCCGGGTAACGGCAGCGAGACGCCGACGAATCCGGGTAACGGCAGCGAGACGCCGACGAATCCAGGTAACGGCAGCGAGACGCCGACGAATCCAGGTAACGGCGGCGAGACGCCGACAAATCCAGGTAACGGCGGCGAGACACCGACGAACCCAGGTAACGGCGGCGAGACGCCGACGAATCCGACGAATCCAGGTAACGGCGGCTCACCGGTAATTCCGGCTAACCCGTTCAAGGACGTTGACTCGCATTACGATTGGGCGAAGGACGCGGTCGCGGTGCTGGCCGACAAGGGCATCATCAACGGCACATCGGCCACGACCTTCGAGCCGGGCAAGCGGATCACGCGAGCTGACTTTATGGAAATGCTCGTCCGCATGCTGGACCTGAAGGCGGACGTCACGTCCAACTTCAACGACGTGAGCACGAACGACTACTATTATAAAGCGCTTGGCATCGTCAAAGCGCTCGGCATCGCGAACGGTACGGGCGACAACAAGTTCAATCCGCGCGATTTCATTTCGCGTCAGGACATGATGGTGCTCATAAGCCGGGCGATGGACGTAACCGGTAAGCTGGACCTGAGCGGTGCGCCGGCGGATTTGAATGGCTTCAAGGACAAGGTGTCGATCGCGCCTTACGCGATCGAGTCCACGGCTGAAATGGTGAAAGCGGGCATTGTTCAAGGGAGCGATTCGACGCTGAACCCGAAGGGTCAGGCGACAAGGGCGGAAACCGCGCAAATGATTTACCATCTCTACCTGATGCTGCAGAAGAACGGCAGCCTCTAAGCCAACGCATTTCGCATAAAGCGCGGGGTCCAATTACTCTTGGCATATTAGGTGAATTACTTTCGGCCAAAATTAATACAGTTTTATCTGCTTATAGCATTAAAATAGTGGACTCAAGAGAGACAACCGGTATCAGTACTGATGATGCCGAGGAGCGTCTGATCGGTGGCATCATGTAAATAACAGATCAGACTACGCTGGGATGCATTTGTTCAAAACAGGGTAAAACAGGCGGCCGCAGGGTGTTCCCCGCGGCCGCTCCATAATTTAAAGAAGAAACGAGGGCATCGTCATGCCTTTGCAATGGCTTAGAAAACTAGCTTCTTTGATCCTGATCGTTTTAATATTTTTTGGAGGTACCCACGTCTTCGCTCATGACATGTATCTGGGAGGATCGAAATGGGCCATTGGCAAGGATCGCATTCTGTCCACGATTGAGCTTGACCCTGCCTTATTTCAGCAAATAAGAGGGATTCAGGGACTTGGATATGACCTTGACAATCTCACTGATGAACAGCTCTATGAAATGGCAACCGCTATCATTCAACCTTACATCAACGAAAAGTTGTCAGTTTCCGTCAATGACCGCTCTTACCCGATAAAGGTAGAGAAAATAGAGAGAGAAGGAACCTTTTGGAAAATATGGCTTAGGATGAGTGGTATGAGCTTAAACTGGCAAGAAAACAAGGTGAAGATTGATTACCGTCTTTTATTTGAAGAGACTAACAATCAGCATGTGAATCTTGGCTATATCTATTTTACCGATGCCGATGATGATTCGGTGCAGGAGGTCTTTAATTATACCCAACCAGATTTGCAGTATACATTCGACTTCCACAATACCGTATGGAAATTCTCTGATAAAACCGCAGCTTTATTGTCGGAAATATCTACTTTCTTTTTACTTGGAATTAAACATATCCTAACCGGATATGCCGGATATGAGCATATAGCATTCTTGGTTGCATTAATTGTGATCGGTTTATCCACCAGGGAAGCCTTGAAGATTTTCGCTTCCTTTACTGTATCGTACAGCATCACTTTGCTGCTGGCGGCGATGCAGGTTGTCACTCTGAACTCCAGGTATGTCGAAAGCGTGATCGCTTTCTCCATCTGTTATATCGCGCTGGAAAACCTGTTGGCAAAACAGGTCAACTACCGATGGCTGCTCACATTTATATTCGGATTGGCTCATGGATTCGGCTTTGCCAGCGATCTTCAGGAGTTCAAAGCAGGTAAATCGGATCTTGTTCACTCGGTGGTCTCGTTTAATGTCGGCGTGGAAATGGGGCTGCTGATTATCTTTTTAATTATGTTGCCCCTTCTGTATCTGATAAGGAAAAAACTCCCTATGAGAAGAGTAACTGCTGTAGTATCTGTAGCCATTTTTATTGCTGGTTTCATCTGGTTCGTCGATCGGGTGTTCAACTTACACCTGGTACCGTTCTAAGAAAAACAGGAAGAGAGAAATACATGAAGAAAAATAAATCACCCTATTTTTTTGTTTCCATCATGATTGCTTTTATTGTCTTCGTTACGAGTTCTGTCACCAGCATGGCTCAAGGCAGTTCTGCAGACCTTGAACAGGAATACAACATGAAAGCGAACCAATTCTTTGCCGACAAAAATTATGAGCAGGCGGCTTTAGTTTTGGAAGAACTTCTGGCAAAGAATTCGGATCTGAATAATGAAACGGTCTACAGGCAATTGACCCATTTCTATGAAGATTACCTTTTTAATTTTGAAAAAGCGTTGTTCTTTTATAAAAAGTATCTTGACCAATTCCCTGAGGGGAAATTTGCGAGTGCCTTCCGGGACAGGGTCGCTTATCTAGATGAACGACGTTCTGAATGGCAAGCATTGCAAAGTTTTAGAAAAATCCAGTTAGAAGAAGGCAATGTTCCCCTTAAAGAAAGCCTGGATGAAGTAGAAACCATTCTTTCAAAGAATGAGAACGAATTAATTGCGCCAGAAATGCATATCTATTTGGCCAATAAATATTTTGAAACAAACGAATATCAAAAGGCGAGGGGGCATGTGGAAAAATACATAAACAGCAAGGCCAGCATGTCAAGTACAGACAAAGCCCTGGCTCTGCAGTTGTATTCCGACATTCTCGTTAAGCAACATCATTTGGGCAAGGCTATCCGGGCCCTGGACCAGTCAATAGCGCTGGGAAATCCGGGAGAAAGCTTTAATTCAGCAGTAAAAAAAAGCAATATTATAAACCACAGGAACATGTTGTATGGATTCATGTTTTGTCTTTTATATTTTATATCGGTGGTAATATTGTTAATCCCCATAAAATTCTCGCGGCATTTCAATTTACAAAAGTATGTCGGGCGACTTGCCACGCCTTTATTACTTCTTGCCCTAATTTCACTAGGTCCTGTCTTGATCCTAAACATAATTGAAGAGCCGGAAGTCGACCTGCGGTTTTTCTTTGGCCTGTTGGGCTTATCCATCCTCTCGTTTATGATAATAAGGCTACTTGCCCCGCTTTCATTGAAAACAGGCAGATTGGTTTATATTTTGATGAGTTGTTTGCATATGGGTTCCGCTTCTTTCATGGCTTATTATATGACTTTTTACAGTGGGAGAAAGATAATAATGAACACTGTAATAGAGGCTGATATAGATCCCATGGATTCCTTATTCATGATATTAATTTGGAGTTCCGTCGCTGCAGCCTTTTTGATAAATGTCATTTATGGTTTTATTTTTTCAAAAAAGGAGCAGACGGCTGATGTATGATTATAGCTGTCTTGAACGGAATGGAACATTATTATAAATATTCATTTGGTCGTCCAACTGTCCCGTGATATAGAGCCACAGATACGAAATATTTGGGAGGATTCACACGATGATTTCTGCATTCATCTCGTTTTTCAGACTAGGAATGGAACATATTTTAACAGGTTATGACCACTTATTGTTTTTATTTTCTCTGATAATTGCAAGGCAAACGATTAAACAATATGCAGCGGTTATTACTGCATTTACCATAGCTCACTGCTTAACTTTATCATTAACTGTTCTCAACATTATTGACGTACCATCTAGTATCGTCGAACCAGCAATTGCCCTTAGCATTTGCTATGTTGCTATTGAAAATATTTTCAAAAAAGAAGTAAAGAAGCGCTGGATGATTACATTTGTATTTGGTTTGATTCACGGAATGGGGTTTGCCGACTTATTAAAAGGTATGAATTTGCCAAAAATTAACTTAGCTTTTAATATATTTAGTTTCAATTTAGGTATAGAAGTTGCTCAGCTTGGGATTCTTGCAATATTGTTACCTCTTCTCTTCTTTATTCAGAAATGGAAATACTCTGTGAGAGTAGTCAATATATGTTCCACAATAGCTTTTGTATTAGGTGGTTTGTGGTTAACCGAAAGAATATTCTTTTAATAGTTTAATTTAATAACTGAACTTCCGGCGCGACAAAGCTTAGGATGTAAAGCTTAGCAGGTGAAAAATCCTGCTTTGAAAAACCAAGCCAGGCGAACGTCAAGAGGTTCTTCTTCCTATGTAAATACCTCCTTGGGATACCTTGCTTTTCCTAAATAGTGGGGATCTCATAACGGGGAGGAGCTGTAACCAAAAGGGCAATGCATGTGGTCTTGTACCACTTTGCATTGCCCTTTTGGTTACTCATCAAGCAGTCTTATTTTTACCCTTCGTTCTGCCTTGCTGCAGGGGTCATGGTCTGGCCGAGGCCACGTTTTTCAGACGAAATCCGATGCTATCGACCTTAACCGGATCATCGTATCTCCGGTTCAAGTGCTAGTCACCGTTGATACATTCCGATACCTGGGATGCGGAATGTATCGCGAAAGTATTAGAGAATGAACTGGCACATTTATCGGATGCGAGCGCGTTATTTTAATTGGGAGATTAGCGTCTCCGACCAGTACTTTTGTCGATACACCTCTACGTAAAGATTTCGCCATACGCAGGTATCCAAGCTACACGGAGGCTTGGCCTCTCCCGTGACCGGACTTTAACCGGTTAGATGATGCGCGCTTCTGGGAACGCAGTTGAACGAAAGGCTGCCATTTACAATGGTTGAGCGAGTATTACAAAGAGTGTTTTAGAGCGTCTCACCTCAGACTTGATTGTCACCCTTTTTCCTCTCTTCTCCCAGGCTTTTTGGCAATAAGATTCTGAAGAATCCGTTTGGTATAACATGTGGCATATCCACTTTGATGGAAAGGAAATCAGTGAAAAGGCTAAAGACAGAAGAAACCACATCAAATACTCAAGTTCAGGTTGGATTTCCTTAATAAAGGAAAAGTTATAATATTCCTTGACAGGAATATTCCTGAAATGGTATATTCCATACATAAGCAATGCACTATCCAAACAGGAGGGAAAACAGAGTGAATCAGGAAGTTACAGCCTACATCGAAAATTTGCCGAAATGGCAAGGTGGGATCAGTTCGATCCTG
>NZ_JBWDNP010000013.1:0-228440 GCF_056269255.1 Paenibacillus sp. JT31N17 | reverse complement strand
TTGCGTGGTTATACCTGAATGCTCGAGTGAACCGAGTGATTCAAGCCATAACTCACTTCGTAAGCGATACTTAAGTTATTGCGTGGTTATACCTGAATGCTCGGGGGAACCGAGTGAATCAAGCCATAACTCACTTCGTAAGCGATACTTAAGTTATTGCGTGGTTATACCTGAATGCTCGAGTGAACCGAGTGATTCAAGCCATAACTCACTTCGTAAGCGATACTTAAGTTATTGCGTGGTTATACCTGAATGCTCGGGGGAACCCGAGCGATTCAAGCCATAACTCACTTCGTAAGCGATACTTAAGTTATTGCGTGTTATACCTGAATGCTCGGGGGAACCCGAGCGATTCAAGCCATAATTCACTTCGTAAGCAATACTATTTTGCAAATCGCTATAGGATCATTTGTGGATCAACATCCACACTGATGAGTACAGGCGGTTGACCCAGCTTCCCCGAAAGTCCGTGGATGGCCTGCTTCAGCATGCCGACTGCGTCAACGTTTCCCCGATATTTTATCATACATTGAAAACGATAGCGATCTTTCATTCGGGGGATAGGAGACGCTACGGGACCCAGAATATCAATAAAACTGCGGCTTTCACCGGCGGTTCCGGATACCCCGCTGTCATTCGTCATCTCTCTGAGCCGGGTGGACAGCTTCTCTCCGACCGATATAAGCAGGGGCAGCTGCTCATGCGAGAGAGTAACGAGAATAAGCCGGCAAAAAGGAGGATAGGACATAAAGCGCCTGTGCTCCAGCTCATGAGCAATAAATGCGGAATAATCATGCTGCTGCGCCGTTATAATCGCATAATGCTCCGGGTTATAGGTCTGGACAATAACTTCACCCGGCAGCTCATGTCTTCCCGCTCTGCCCGCAACCTGCGTAAGCAGTTGAAATGTTTTCTCCGCGGCGCGAAAATCAGGGAGATGCAGCGATGTATCCGCGGCGATAACACCCACTAAAGTAACATATGGAAAATCAAGGCCTTTGGCTACCATTTGCGTACCAAGCAAAACATCCGCTTTACGCTCGCCGAAAAGCGTCAGCCATTTCTCATGCGAGCCTTTCTCTGTCGTCGTATCGACATCCATTCGAATAACGCGAATGCCAGGAAAAAGCTTGGAGAGCTCTTCTTCAACCTTCTGGGTGCCGGTTCCAAAAAAACGGATATGCTCGCTTTCGCAGGTCGGGCATTTCGAGGGAGCCGCTTCAGCATGACCGCAGTAATGACACCGCAGCGCCCGTGATTTTTGATGATAGGTAAGCGAGATGTCGCAGTGCGGGCAAAGTGCCGTATACCCGCAGGAGCGGCACATGACAAAGGTTGAGTAGCCCCGCCGGTTCAGCAGCAGCACCGATTGCTCGCCGCGATCCAGACGGTTCTGCAGCTGCTCATGCAATTGACGGCTGAACATGGAGCGGTTGCCTTCACGCAGCTCCTCCCTCATATCCACCAGCCGGACAGGCGGCATCGGTCTGCCCCCTACCCGGTCCGGCATCGGCAGGAGTCCCGAGATGCGCCCTGTGTCACGCTTATCCCGAAATGATTCAGAAGCACCTGATGCTTCGCTGTGATCTTCTTTGGCTGCTGCTGCACTGAAATCCGCTGAGCTTGCGCTCCCCGTTCCAGGATGAGTGGCCGCGGCGTAGCTTTCAAGTGAAGGTGTGGCTGACCCGAGGACAACCGTGGCACGATGCTGTCTTGCTCTTCGCACGGCAACATCGCGCGCATGATATTTCGGACTTTCTTCCTGCTTATAGGAGGATTCATGTTCCTCATCAATAATAATAAGTCCGATCCGCTCGAACGGGGCAAATATAGCCGAGCGGGCGCCAACTGCAACCTGTGCCCGCCGCTCGCGGATTTTACGCCATTCATCATAGCGCTCCCCGTTCGATAACCGGCTGTGAAGCACCGCCACGGCATTGCCGAAGCGGCCTTTAAAACGCTCCACCATCTGTGGAGTCAGGGAGATTTCGGGTACGAGCACAATCGCCTGCCGCCCCAGCTCCAAACAATGCTGGATCGCCTGCAGATATACCTCTGTCTTGCCGCTTCCGGTTACTCCATGGAGCAAAAACACGCGGGGGTCGCCAGCGTCGACTGACGCTTCGATTTTTTGATAAACAGCCCGCTGTCCCTCCGTGAGGGGCAGCGGGGATGTTCTTGTAAAGTCGCGCCCCGCATAAGGATCGCGGTCATGCTCTACCTCGCCAAGCGTAATAAAGCCTTTGTCTGCCAGTGTCCGCACGGTACTTGCCGTCGTTGGAACTTCCTCCACCACGACCTGCATGGCAGCCGGTTCTCCCCGCTTCATCATATATTGGAGCACTTCCCGCTGCTTGACAGCACGGGGCGGAATCAGGCTCAACGCTTCAAGAGCAGCCTCTTTGTCCACAGGCGGGAAGACAGTCAGAACTTTCCGTACAGCCATTCTGTCACGAATGGATACACGCGCAAGAAGCAGCCCGTCACGGATAGCGGACTTTACAGAAGCCGCATCGGAGGGATAGCGCTCCTGCAGACTCGTCATACGGACAGTTCCGCCGTTATGACGGATATAATCGACCCATCCCCCTGCAAGAGACAATAATGCATGCTCGGCTTTGACCGCATCCTCGGATAAAGTAACCGTCGTCTCCGCTTTCCCCTTGAGGGCTGCCGGAATCATCGCCTGCAGCGCAATCGTGAGCGGGCAGCAATATTTATCACTGATCCACTGGGCCAGCTCAATCAAGTCCGGAGACAATGGAGGCGTATGGTCAAGCAGCTCGGCAACCGCCTTAAGCTTGGATCGGTCCACATCCGCCCATTCCGCAAGGGAAACAACGAAGCCCTGAACAACCCTTCCTCCGAAGGGCACCCCGACTCTGCTGCCGACTTCGACCCAACCCGTCCACTCCTGGGGCACTTCATAATCAAAAGGCCGATCGGTCTGTCGGCTGGGGACGTCAACGATCACTTTAGCGATCATTCCCCGGCCCCCCGGGCCGACATCCGTTGAACAATAATTTCCAGGAGGCGGTCGGCAACCTGCCTTTTCTGCATCAGAGGAACCGTTTCGATAAGTCCCTCCTCACCGTAAATCGATACAATATTGGTATCGAGATTAAATCCGGCCCCCGCTTCGGCGACATTGTTGGCTACGACCAGATCGCAATGCTTGCGGTGCAGCTTGTCCATCGCATACTGCTCCATCTGCTCCGTCTCCGCAGCAAAGCCGACAAGAAATTGCCCGCGCTTGCGTTCGCCGAGCGTCTGCAATATATCTGTTGTACGCTCGAGCTCAATCACCAGCCGCTCATCCGATTTCTTGATCTTCTTATCGGCTACTGTAACGGGACGGTAATCGGCCACTGCCGCTGCTTTCACAACGATGTCCGCATTCTCATAGCGTTCCAGTACTGCCTGGAGCATTTGCTCTGCAGACTCGACTTTGACAAGCGTTACGCCGCCGATAGCTTCCGCCGTCGTCCTTGCCGCAATCAGGGTTACTTCAGCGCCGCGATTAGCCGCCGCTTCTGCAATGGCGAATCCCATTTTACCCGAGGAATCATTGGTCAAATAGCGGACCGGATCGAGCCGCTCCACTGTTCCTCCGGCGGTAACCAGAACCTTCTTCCCTCTTAGCGATTGGCTTTGCGCAAACCAGAGTCCTGCCGCATGGACGATATCCTCAGGCTCCGCGAGCCTGCCTTTGCCGACGTAACCGCAGGCCAGCTGTCCCGTACCGGGTTCAATAAAACGGACGCCGCGATCCGCAAGCAGCTGCATATTGCGCTCAACCGCTGGATGCGCGTACATATGGACATTCATGGCCGGAGCGACCAGGACCTGTGCGGTTGTAGCCAGCAGCGTCGTACTGAGCATGTCATCCGCCAGTCCCCCCGCCATCTTCGCCAGAATATTGGCCGTAGCCGGAGCGACGATGAACAAATCCGCACTGTCCGCAATATCGATATGGGATACAACAGACGGATCATATTCATGGAAGGTGTCGATATGAACAGGGTGACGCGATAAGGTTTGCAGGGTCAAGGGCGTTATGAACTTGGTTGCGGATTCCGTCATGATGACCCGCACTACTGCACCTGCCTGAACCAGCTTGCTGCACAGCGCTGCCGCTTTATAAGCGGCAATCCCCCCCGAAATGCCAAGTACAATCGTCTTTCCTTTCAGCATGCTTCTCCTCCTCTCTTTCCAACCCATTCAAGTAACGGCAGCCATTATGAGTGACAGCGCCATGAATATACGGCCCTTGGGCATCCTCTGACGCCAAACATGTTTATTCCCCTGCACCTCGTAGAAATCTATAAAATTGAAACTAATAAATGCTATAAGGCAAGAAGAACCGGCTGTCGCCGTCCTCTGGTGGCGCAGCAAGTTTCTTCCCTCATAACTTATAGAAATGGATAAATGTGAAACTTATACATGATATAAGATTAAAAAAATAACAACCACAAGGGTTGTTATTTCGGGCATGAAATCATCTTGCTTAATCCTGCCTGTTTGTACTTTCTACAACCAGTATATCGTGATAAATTTCCTCCAGCGCAACACCCACGTACTTATGGGATCTCGGATTGCGAAGTTCGGATTTGGCGCCGTCCCGGATCATTCTTGCCCGTCGTGATGCAGCAACAACTAATGAATACTTGCTGTCCACTTTCTTCATCATCTCATCGATCGATGGATACAACATATTTCTTCACCTCGCTCGCTTAGGCTTTCTCGGAAGCTTCCTGCATCGTTGCAAGCTCGGCAATGAACCGGTCCTTGCGGCAATGCTCGGCCGTGATGATGCTTTGTATTCGATGGCAAGCCGCATCTATTTGGTCGTTCACGACTGCGTAATCGTAATAGCTGATCAGATTCATTTCCTCAACGGCTACAGACATCCGATGGTCGATCACATCCGCATTCTCCGTACCGCGGCACGTAATACGATGCTTCAATTCGTCCAGGGAAGGAGGAACCAGGAAGATAAAAACGCCTTCAGAGAATTTCTCTTTCACTTTCAACGCGCCTTGAACTTCAATCTCCAGAATGATGTCTTTGCCCATAGCAAGTGTACGCTCCACAAAATCCCGCGGCGTGCCGTAATAATTTCCGACATACTCGGCATATTCCAGAAGCGCATCATGCGCAATCATATCCTGAAATTGTTCTCTTGTTTTAAAAAAATAATTAATACCGTCTACTTCACCCTGCCTGGGCAGCCGGGTCGTTGCCGACACGGAGTATACAAGGTCACTCTGCCTGCGCCGCAGCTCAGAGCATACCGTGCCTTTACCGACGCCTGAGGGGCCGGATAAAACAATCAATAATCCTCTGCTCATAATACTCCCCGTCACTATTCGTCGTGATCGTCATCCTTGGTTGAAAGCCGATGAGCCACCGTTTCCGGTTGGACCGCCGATAAAATGACGTGATCGCTGTCCGTTATAATAACAGCGCGAGTCCTTCTGCCATAGGTCGCATCGATCAGCATATGCCGGTCGCGCGCTTCCTGAATAATTCGTTTAATAGGTGCTGATTCCGGACTTACAATGGAAATAATCCGATTAGCGGAAACGATATTGCCGAATCCAATATTTATTAATTTGATAGCCACGCCAGGTTCCTCCTCCGACTCTCTCCTGTATGCAACAGCAATATATACATGATGTATAGATGAACGCAAGAACGAAAATGTATAATTTATCTGCCAAATGAAGGAAAAAGCAGAGCCATTGCACTATTCTTGACGAAAAAAGCCCGGAGCATACGTTTGCCCTCCTGGTTTAAAAGCTGCACAGATTCGGCCGGCATTGGCTTGTCTGACTTTAAGTGAGCGCAATCAAGCCGGCATGGCAAGTGCATCCATTGCTCTATTCTAATTCATTTTCTTACAACGAACAAGTGTTAAGAGAGCTCACAATAAAAAATAACTGCAGACTGTCAAACCGTCATCTGGAGCAAAGATGAAACAGACGGCAAAATATTTATCGGGCGACGCTCGTTTTTTGCCATACATACCGGGTCAGCTTGACCGTCATATCATATGACAGGAACGGGGTAATGAGATAGATCCCTTTAAAATGCGGAAGGGCCGCTTCCAGCAATTCCTCGGCAATCCGGACGCCTTCTTCCCGCCCCGCTTCACCTTCCAGACCCGCCATCCGTTTGCGTACTTCATCCGAAAGCTGGATGCCGGGCACTTCATTGTGTAAATATTCAGCATTACGGCCGCTCGCAAGCGGCATTATACCGATGAAGATCGGAACGGATAAATGGCGGGTTGCCTCGGCGATCTGGATGATTAAATCCGGATTATAGACGGGCTGAGTCATAATATAATCAGCGCCATATTCAATTTTGCGCTCCAGGCGCTGCACGGCTTTGTCCAAATATTTTACATTGGGATTAAAAGCGGCTCCTGTAATAAAATTCGCCTTTTGCTTGAGCGCCTTCCCCGAAAAGGATACTCCCTCATTCAGCTGTTTGATCATTCGGATCATCTCGAAGGAAGTCAAATCATAGACGGAGCTTGAATCCGGCAAATCCCCGAATCGCGCCGGATCTCCCGTAACCGCAAGCACATGGTCGATCCCCAGCGCGTCCAGCCCCATCATATGCGACTGCGTGCCAATCAGATTGCGGTCACGGCAGGCAATATGCACCAGAGGCCGAAGGCCCACCTGCTGCTGCACGATGGAAGCCAGCGCCAGATTGCTCATGCGCGTGACAGCCAGTGAATTGTCCGCCATCGTTACCGCGTCGGCACCGGCTTCTTTCAGCGCGGCTGCGCCGGCCATGAATTTGCGGATGTCCAGATCGCGCGGCGGATCCAGCTCAACAATAACCGTATGGCGCTCCTTCACCAGATCAACAATGGAAGGCCCTGCAGCATTGACGCCTCCGCTGCCCGTGACCATGATTTCCGGTTGAGGAGCAATGACTGCGGGACGCTCGGCGGTCATTACCGCTGTCCGCATTTCCGCGCTCACAGGCCTCGGCACATATCCGTCCAACGATGCGGATATTGCGGCTATATGCTCGGGTGTTGTCCCGCAGCAGCCGCCGATAATCCGTGCGCCGCGGTCAGCGAATTTGCGTGCGGATTCTGCAAAATATTCAGGCGTAGCCGTGTAGAGGTATTTGCCGTCCACATAATCCGGAATACCCGCGTTGGGGAAAATGGACATCGGCAGAGAAACCTCTGCGCCAATGGCGTCTATTGCGCGAAGAATTCCATTCGGGCCGCTGCGGCAATTAAAGCCGACAACATCCGCTCCTTCTTCTTTCAACCTCTCAAATGCAAAGGCCAGCGTATGACCATCCTGCGTCACCGCCTCCTTCTCAATGGCGAATTGGCAAAGCACGGGAACGGCCGACTGCTGGCGCACTAACTTGAGTACAAGCAGCGCTTCCTCCAGGTCATAGAACGTCTCCAGCAGCAGCCCGTCCACTTCCTCGCTCAAGAGTCCGTCAATTTGCTGCTGAAACGACTGCTTGAGATGATGGGAGCGGATGTTCTTCCTCTTGCCCGCGCGGATAGAGCCAATGGCTCCCACCACATACGCATCGCTGCCGACAGCGGATCTGGCGATCTGTACGCCTGCCTTGTTGATTGCCGCAACATCCGAGTCCAGCCCGTACCGAATCAAGCTTTCCCGGTTGGCCGAGAACGTGTTGGTTTCGATAATTCGTGCGCCGGCCTCATAATAGCGGCGATGCACATCTGCAATTACATGTGGTTTGAGAATATTAAATTCTTCGTAAGAAACGCCGACCGGGAACCCCATTTGGTATAAAAAAGTTCCCATCGCGCCGTCGCCGGTCAAGATGCGCGATCCCAGCGCTTCCCGTAAATCCGGTTTCATGGTCAAAACTCCTTCTGTCATTCGTTACAGCTTTCCGTTGAATACTTCTGCTGCCGGTCCTGTCATATATACATGGTTATCCGCTTCATTCCACTCGATAAACAAATCCCCGCCTTTGAGCGAAACGGTCGCTGTACGGTCTGTATATCCGTTCAGTACGGATGCCACGACGGTAGCGCATGCTCCTGTGCCGCAGGCAAGGGTTGGCCCTGCCCCGCGCTCCCATACGCGCATATCCGTAAAATCTCTGGACCGCACGGTTACGAATTCCACATTGATTTTACGCGGGAATAACGGATGAACCTCCAATTTGGGGCCCCAGACAGCAAGATCAAAATTGACGGCATCATCCACATAAATGACACAGTGCGGATTTCCCATGGAAACAGCGGTAAATCGAAATTCCCGGCCATCCACTTCGATTGGATGATTGATTACCGGCTCGGCATCAATTGTCGTCGGCACCTGAAGACCGTTCAGAATCGGTGCCCCCATGTCGACGCGGACCGTTTGTACTTTGCCATCGCTGACCGTTAACTGCACCCGCTGGGCACCGGCTCCCAATGTTTCAATTGAAATGTCCTGTTTATCGGTCAGACCCTTGTCATATACATATTTGGCCACGCAGCGGATCGCATTGCCGCACTGCTCGGCTTCCGATCCGTCTGAGTTGATGATGCGCATCCGAAAATCCGCGATCTCCGATGGCAGGATATAGACCAATCCGTCCGCTCCGATGCCAAAAAACCGGTTGCACAATTCCTCGGCAAGCTCTGCTGCGTTCGTTGGTAGACTTTCCTCGCCTGCGACAATGATAAAATCATTGCCCAGCCCATGCATTTTTGTAAAATTCATCAGCTTGCACTCCTTTATCCATAAGGGAAACAGTAGGTAAGATTTCTTATTAGCATAACGCAAAGCGTGTCTGATGGCTATTGATAATTTCACTCATTGTTTGCACATATCCCCTTAAGTCCCCCTTGGAATGGGGGATTCCTTCTGACTTTCCCTCCCTAAATCCCTCCTGAGGAGGGACCCCAAGGGCCCCGGCCCTCTGGACACCCGGAAGGAATAACGTTGGATGGACAGAGATGCTCCTTAGTCAGGTGTGAGCGTGCAGCGTTTACGTCCCTTGCGGGACACACTTCCTTTCGATATACCTTGGTACCTCGTGCCTCGCTGGGGCTTGAATAACGTTGGATGGACAGAGATGCTCCTTAGTCAGGTATGAGCGTGCAGCGTTTACGTCCCTTGAGGGACACACTTCCTTTCCATGTACCTTTGGTACCTGGTGACCCGTTTGGGGCTTGAATAACGTTGGATGGACAGAGATGCTCCTTAGTCAGGTGTGAGCGTGCAGCGTTTACGTCCCTTGCGGGACACACTTTCTTTCGATATACCTTGGTACCTCGTGCCCCGCTGGGGCTTGAATAACGTTGGATGGACAGAGATGCTCATTAGTCAGGTATGAGCGTGCAGCGTTTACGTCCCTTGCGGGACACGCTTCCTTTCCATGTACCTTTGGTACCTGTTGCCCCGTTGGGGCTCGAAACAAACCCTGCTCCGGTTGTGAAACCGGGCAGGGTTTTGAGGGAGTTGCCGTGTTAAATCGGGAGATTTAGTAATTGTCTGATTTTAGTGGTTAGAAATATATCCGTTTCCTGCTCACCGCGGTTATAGGTCATTCGGTTTTTGAGGATCGCTATCGCGAGATTATGCTCGGGATCAGCGAATCCAATCATGCCTCCGTTGCCGGTGTGGCCAAATGCGGACTGTCTGGAACCCATTGCTGTCAGTCCTACTTTGATTCCCCCAAGCCAGTATCCGAGCGCCTTGGGGATGGGCAGGCCCAGGAAGATTTCATCCGGCTGCTCGGTCTGCAGCCTGGTAGCTGCCCAAGACTGGGCAGGTGTCAGCAGCCTTACACCATCTACACCGTCTCCGATCAGGGAGGCATATATCCTCGCAAGCGCATTTGCCGTCATGATGCCGTTGGATGCCGGCATAACGGCCTGGTGGACGCGCGGTCCGTTCCAGGCTGACAAATTGTTATTTGGCGAGACGGACGGCGGCAGCATTCTTTTCAGCAGCATTTCATCCGGCATATCGTCCCACGGCAGCGGCTCTCCGCTCAGCCTGGCTATCCGCTGCTCCGCCGCCTCCGGTGCACCGAAGTAAAGCTCCACCGATATGCCGAGCGGCTTGCAAATTTCCTCGCAGACAATTTGGGCAAACGGGCGGCCATCGGCCCGCTGCGCAATCTCGCCCAGAATCCAGCCGAAGGTAAAACCGTGATAGCCCGTTTTGGTTCCAGGCTCCCAAACAGGCGCAAGCCGCTCCACTTCCCTGACTATTTCATCCCAATCGCAGATCATATCTACGGTGCTGTTCTCGGGCATCTGGGGAATTCCCGCTTCATGTCGAAGTACCTGCCGGATTGAAATATCCTGCTTGCCGTTCACTGCAAATGCGGGCCAATAGTCTGCAATGCGGTCATCGTAATCCAGTTTCCCTTGCTGGGCCAGCAAATGAATAACTGTTGCGGTGATTCCCTTCGAGCAGGACATAGCAACAAAGAGCGTATTTTCGTCCACCGGTTGGCCCGTCTTGCGGTCGGCTGTTCCGGAACAGGCATTGACGATCAGCACACCATGATGATAGACGGCCACTTGAACACCATCTTCCCTCCCGCTGCCAGTCAATTCATCCAGCAGGCTCTGCACTTGATTTTGAATAGCTTCCATAGCATCTCATCCTCTATAGTTTGGTTTTATTTAACATCTCACCACTTCTAGATTGAAGCATACACCCCGATTATGAACGGAATTTGAACGAAACAAATCCCCCGCTCAATCCGAAAATATGCGCTTCTCCAAACAAAAAGAAACCGCACCCTCGCCGGGTGCAGCTTAATCACAATATTACGGGTTCATCTTGTCAGTGTGCGGGAGCCTTTAAGCGGCCAGTTGCTTTTGTTCTTCTTCTTCTCCGTGGTGCCGAGCACGCTGCCGATGCCCATGAGGAAGGTCGGAATGCCGGCTGCTACAAGCACCAGACACCAGTCGCGGAAGCCGAGCGGAACGGTTTTGAATATCGGCTGCAGCGCTTCGATATACAGTACTCCCAGCATCAGGAGCACGGACGACAGGACGGCAAGCAGCAGATATTTGTTTTGAAAAATATTGCGGTGAAAGATCGACCGCGAGCTGCGGCAGTCAAATACGTGGATCAGCTGAGCCATAACCAAGGTGGCAAAAGCAACCGTCTGAGCCTCCACTAAATTGGACGCGCTGCCTGGATCCTTGTTCAAGGTAATCCAGAAGGCAGCCAGGGTGCATACGCCGATCAGAATACCGCGGCTGATTATTTTCCAGCCCATCCTTCTGGCAAATATATTCTCTTTGGCTGAGCGCGGCTTATGCTGCATCAGATCCTTCTCGGCCTGATCCACACCCAGCGCCATCGCCGGCAGGCCATCGGTAACCAGGTTCACCCATAGAATCTGGATGGGCACCAGCGGCAGCGGAAGACCGGCCATCATCGCCAGGAACATCGTGAGAATTTCGCCTACGTTCGAGGCAAGCAGGTAGCGGATAAATTTACGGATATTCTCGTAGATCCCCCTGCCTTCTTCAATAGCTGCTACGATTGTAGAGAAGTTGTCGTCACTGAGCACAAGGGAAGCCGCTTCCTTCGACACATCCGTTCCCGTGATGCCCATCGCAATTCCGATATCCGCCGCTTTGATTGCCGGCGCGTCATTGACGCCGTCGCCGGTCATCGCGACGACATGGCCTTTGCGCTGAAGCGCTTTGACGATCCGCAGCTTATGCTCGGGGGATACACGCGCATAGACATAGATGTTATCGACGAGACGATCCATCTGTTCTTCGCTCATGGCCGCAAGCTGCTGGCCGCTGATGGACAAGCCGCCCCTTGGCATGATGCCCAGCTGGCCGGCAATCGCTTCTGCCGTAAGCTGGTGGTCTCCTGTAATCATCACCGTCTTGATTCCCGCTCTGCGGCAGGTTGCAATCGCCTCCCGCACCTCGCGCCGCGGGGGATCAATCATACCGCTCAGACCGACAAAAATCAGCTGGCATTCAACGTCGTCTTCGACCTCCGTAGCGTCCTGCGGCCGCAAATCGCGATATGCGAACCCGAGGACCCGCATTGCGGATAACGCCATCGCTTCACCTGCGTCCGTTACCTTCTGCTTCAGCGTTGAGGTGAACGGAACGACTTTGCCGTCCCACAGCACATAGGCGCAGCGATCCATCAGCATGTCCGGCGCGCCCTTCGTGCAGATCAGCCGTCCTCCCTGATGGGTGACGAGCACGGACATGCGCTTGCGTTCGGAATCGAAGGGATATTCCTTAACCCGTTTATAAAGACCTTCCATTGATTTCATCGTGATGCCCAGCTTCGCGGCAAGTACGGTCAATGCCCCTTCGGTAGGATCACCCTTGAGCACCCATTCTTCATTAACAGCCGTATCTTTGCCTTTCTTGCGCTTGATGTCCGAATCCACCTCAACCTGCGACAAAGAAGCATTGTTGCAAAGAGCTGCGATTTGCAGCAGCCGGCGCAGCGACAGATCATGCTTTGTATCGAGTGCATTCCCGGATTCCATAATAGCGCCAACCGGTTCATATCCTTCGCCGGTTACCTGCATCTGACGTCCGCCAATCCACAAATTGGTGACCGTCATTTTATTTTGTGTCAATGTGCCGGTTTTGTCCGAGCAGATCACGGATGCGCAGCCCAAGGTCTCAACGGATGGCAGCTTGCGGACAATCGCCCTCCGTTTGATCATGCGCTGCACACCAAGGGCAAGTGCGATGGTCACGATGGCCGGCAGCCCCTCTGGAATTGCGGCGACAGCCAGGCTGACTCCCGCTAGGAACATTTCGTAAGCAGGCTGACCGTGCACGATACCCGCAAGCACCACAATAACAGTCAAGCCGAGCGCGACAACGATCAAAATTTTGCCCAGCTGCTCCAGTCTATGCTGCAGCGGCGTCTCCATGGAATCCGTTTGCTGGATCAAATCGGCGATTTTGCCCATCTCGGTGTCCATGCCGGTTCGAATGACCAAGCCTCTGGCTGTACCCCGTGTGACCATGGTTCCCATGAAGCCCATATTGCGCTGATCCCCAAGCGGCAGATCCGCTTCATTGATTGGCAGGCTGTGCTTCCCGACCGGAACCGATTCTCCGGTAAGAGCGGATTCCTCCGCGTAACAGCTGTTGGTTTCGATGAACCGGATATCCGCCGGAATCCGGTCCCCGCTCTCCACCAATACAATATCGCCTGGAACAAGCTCGCTTGCGGGCAGAACGATAACCGTGGATCCCCGCATGACCTTCGCAGCCGGCGCTGACAGCGCCTTTAAGGCACGCAGCGATTTTTCCGCCCGGTATTCCTGTACAAATCCGAGAACCGCATTTATGACAATAATGGCGACAATCGTGATCGCATCCAAATATTCGCCAAGCAAGCCTGAGATCAGCGTTGCGCCTATGAGCACAAGCACCATGAAATCCTTGAATTGGCCAAAAAACAGCTTCCAGGGTGAAGCTTTCTTTCCCTCCGTCAGCTCATTGCGCCCAAAACGGCTGAGTCTGTCTGCTGCCTCTTCCGGCGTAAGACCGGTCTCCAAGGATCCTTGAAACGACTGTGCCAGCTCATCTGTCCCCATCTGGTGCCACTTTCCTTGTTCCATGCCCTGTCTCCCTCCCGTTACTTGCCGCCCGGCGGACAGCCTATATTGCCTAAATGTATTCGGACAACCTGCAAAATATCCCAACGGGGGCTTAAGTTTTTGTCCCAACTATGGCATGATAGAGAGATGAACCATTACAAAGGAGATTTGAGCACGCATGGCTTTAGACGGTATTGTCACCCGCGCGATCGTAAACGACCTGCAATCCTGCATCGGTTCGCGCATTCATAAAATACATCAGCCCACCGACCATGACCTGGTTTTTCAGATTAAAGGCAGGGGTTCAAACAGTAAGCTGCTGCTTTCTGCGAATCCCACTTATCCCCGGGTCCATTGGACGGAGCAATCCTTTCTTAATCCAACCCAGGCACCCATGTTCTGCATGCTGCTCCGCAAGCATTGCGAAAGCGGTCTGATCGAGGATGTCCGCCAGATCGACAATGAGCGCATTATTCATATTGACATACGCCAGCGGGATGAGCTCGGTGATATTTCCTTAAAAACCATCATCATCGAAATCATGGGCAGACACAGCAATATCATTCTGATCGATGCCGCTACCCGGATCATCCATGACGGCATTCATCATGTTACGCCGGCAATCAGCAGCTTCCGGATCGTGATGCCGGGTGCAGTGTACGCTGCGCCCCCGGAGCAGGATAAGCGTGATCCGATTACCGTTACAACGGAGAGCGGGTATGCCTCCATCATCGAAGCCCAGGCTGCCAAAGCGCTTCAGCGGCCGGAAGATACTGAATTCAGTGATAAGCCGTCTGCTCCCCCCGCTGTACTGTCACCGGACAAATGGCTGGTGGCAGCCTTCAGCGGAATCAGTCCGCTGCTGGCCAAAGAAATCGTTCACCGCAGCGGGATCCAGGCCAAGCTGAGCGATGATCCTATTGTCCTGTGGCCTGCTTTTGACCAAATGATGAACACGTTTCGCGACCAACAATACGATCCGCAAATCATTACAGATGAGACTACCGGAAAATCGGCATTCTCCGTGACTGCGCTTACTCATTTAACAGGCATAACCGCGAGCTACGATACAATCAGCTCCTGCCTGGAAGCCTTTTATGGAGATAAAGCAACCCGGGATACTGTGAAGCAGCGCGTGTCGGATCTGATTCGTTTTCTGCAAAATGAGTACAACAAGAACGTGAAGAAATTGGAGAAGCTGCAGGAGACGCTAAACGATGCTCAGGACGCAGATAAATTCCGCATTCTCGGCGAGCTTATCACCACCTATATGCATCAGATTCAGCGGGGCGATGAGTCGGTTGACGTTGTTGACTATTATGACGAGGAGCAGCGGACGGTCACTATCCCGCTTGATAAGCAGCTCACCCCGTCGCAGAATGCTCAGCGATATTTCAAGAGATATACCAAGCATAAGAACAGTCTGACGGTGGTAGGCGAGCAGATGGATCAGGCGCAGGAGGAAATGCGATATATCGCTTCCCTGCTGCAGCAGCTGGAGAGCGCTACGCTGTCGGATATTGATGAAATACGCGAGGAATTGGTCGAACAGGGGTATTTGAGGGACCGCAGCAAGCGGGGGACGAAGAAGCGCAAGCCGACCCGGCCCGCACTGCTGTGTTATACGTCCTCGGAAGGAATTCCGATTTATGTGGGCAAGAACAATACACAGAATGAATTTTTGACCAACAAAACAGCCTCTGCGAACGAAACCTGGTTGCATACCAAGGATATTCCGGGCTCTCATGTCGTTATCCGCGCAGCCGAATTTAACGAACAGACGCTGGAGGAAGCGGCCATGCTGGCGGCTCATTACAGCCAGGCGCGGTCATCGAGCCAGATTCCGGTGGATTACACACTGATCCGGCATGTGAAGAAGCCCAGCGGAGCAAAGCCGGGATTTGTTATTTACGATCATCAAAAAACGCTCTTCATCACACCGGATGAACAACGCTTAAAGGCTCTGCCATCGCAGATCAAAACTTAGATTGCCGCCAATCGCGCCACGACTAAAGAGACAAGTCGCGGCGCTTTTGATATTCCGCTGCAATTTAGAGGCTGCCTCTCCTGGCCGGATCAAGCTGCTTCAGCACATCCACATGCACCGTGCGGTTCCCGATCGGCCCGTGGAAGACTTCTTCCTCACGCTTGCCGTGAAAATCGGAGCCGCCTGTGATGATCAGCTTGTACTTCTCTGCCAATCTAATGTACCTGACTTCATCCTCGGGGCCGTGATCGGAGTGATAGACTTCAATTCCCTGTGCGCCATGGCGGATAATTTCTTCCACCAGCGCATCATCGCCATACAATCCGGGATGGGCAATAACGCTTGTGCCCCCAGCCTCCCGAATCCAATCGACGGCCTCGAAGGGATGAAGCCGCGGCGGATTCGCGAAGGCTGCTCCGTCGGAGGCGAGATATCGGTCGAATGCCTCCTGGATCGAAGCGACAATCCCTTTGGCTACCAATAAGGAGGCCATATGGGGCCTACCGATCGTTCCGCCCTCCTTGCCCTGCTTCCGGGCTTCCTCCACCACTTCGTCCAAGGTGATGGAAATCCCAAGATTGCGGAGCTTCTCGATAATCATCAGATTCCGGCGGTCCCTCGTCTGAAGCAGGCTGCCGAGCTTGAGGCGCCAGGACTCGCTCTGCCAATCCGTATAATAACCCAGAATATGAATATCGCTGCCATCTGCGGCTGTGCTGATTTCAACGCCCGGAACGACGATGACACCAAGCTCTTTACCCGCCTCGATCGCTTCCGCGATGCCATCGACCGTATCGTGATCTGTTATGGCGATTGCTGCAAGTCCGGCCTCCTTGGCCATGCGCACGTTCTCCCGGGGCTGCTGCAGTCCGTCGGAAGCGGTCGTATGGCTGTGGAGATCTGCGCGGTCTATAGCCATTGCTGGAGATCCCTTTCACGCAGAAAAGTAAGAAAGGTAACCGCGGAAATAGGCAGCAGCGCGGATTTGAGATAAATCGAATAGAATTGGCGTTTGAAGCTGGCGTCCGTAATCGGAATCGTATGAATAAGACCCAGTGCAACCTCATGCTTGACGGATGATCCGGATACGAAAGAAACGCCAAGACCTGCTTCGACGGCCGATTTCACGGCGCCGGTGCTTCCCAGCTCCATCACGATCTTCAGATCAGCGGGATCAAAACCCTTGTTCCTCAGCTGCTCCTCCATTACAAGCCTTGTTCCCGAGCCCTGCTCCCGGAGAACAAATGGATACTCCAGCACATCGGCCAGAACCAGCTCCCGGGCATCGGCCAGCGGATGGGATTTGCCTACAATAAGCCTCAGTTCATCGCTCATGACCGCCTCCATATGCATGTCCGGATGATTGACAGGCGCTTCAATAAGACCGAAATTGAGCTGATGGTTCAAAATTTCCTCCATGATTTGAGCGGTATTCATCACCTTCATGCTGATTGAAATATGGGGGAATTCCTGGCCGAACGGTCCGAGCAGACGGGGCAGAATATATTCGCCGATGGTCAGACTGGCGCCGAGCTGCAACCGGCCCTTCAGCTGTTTCGTAAATTTCGACATCGAGGCATCCGTATCCCGGATCAGATCGATGCTGCGCTGGGCAAACGGCATCAAGGCTCTGCCCGCTTCCGTCAACTCGATTCTCTTGGTGGAGCGCTGAAGCAGCTTGGTGCCAAAGTAATCTTCCAGCGACTGGATCTGCATCGTTACAGCAGGCTGCGTCATATGAAGCGCTTGTGCAGCAGCCGAGAAGCTCCCCCGCTCCGCCACGGTATAAAATATATGGAGCTGGTGAAAATTAAGCGCCATCCCATTCATCCTTTCTCTCATTGAAATTCATTATACAACAAACCATGCAAAGAGTATCCAATCCCAAATCATGAAATAAAGGCGGTTCCACAGAAAAAAGCATACGCTCTTTGGAAGCGCATGCTTATTATTTAAACAAAATATGCGGCGATTATTTCCGTTTTCTGCTGTTTTTTATTAAGGTCATTCGCCGGGAATGTCTCAGCCAGGAATAATACGATTTCAAATCGCGTAGTTCAATGGTCTCGGACATCCGCCCGAGAAACGTGACGACGATCATCTTGTGGAGCGGATTGCCGGCCAAATCGGTTTCTTTATCCAAAGTGGCGAATTCCGCTACAAATACCAGATCGTCATCGATCAAATAAACATCCTGCTCATTGCGATAATAAGGCTCAATACGTCCCTGCTTCAGACACTGCCACATGAAATCGGCGATATCCTCAAATCCGGTTTTTTCACTTTCGACGCGATCCGCCCAGCGAATTTTGGCATGGTTCGTGATGACGATATCCGCTACTTTCTTGTCCCCTAACACGACATGAAATGATTCGTAGGTGCTCCATCTCTCCGTCGTCTTGTCTTTCATCGCACGATCCACCCCTCCCCAGGAAGTAGGCCTTATTAACTATGTTTATAATTATATCCATTGTAGCATGCATGTCCAATAATACAAAATAAAAATAAAGCTGCACCAATACTGGTACATTATGGATATAGAAGTTTAAAAAAACAGCTTCCGCTCCGTTGACCGGTATCGGAAGCTTGTGAGATCACAAACTGTAAAACCGTGTTTTGTCAGGAACATTGCGCTCATACTCGGTCTTGATTTCGTTCCGGTAAGAACGTTCCGTCTTCTTCACGAAAGGCAGTCGCTGGATGTTGCGGATAATCTCTTCTTCCCGATCGCTGTTCATGTACATCACGACATAATGCATTTTCCTTGAAATATAATGGATGTTGCCGTATTTCTCCAATGAACGGGCCGATTTGATATCATTGACCCAAATAATATAGCCGGTACGTTCTGAAAACATAGCTCGCGATCGTCCTCCTTTTCCTTATCCGCAGCCTCCGCCAGTGCTGCATCCGCAGGAGCCGCCTCCGCCGCAGCCTCCGCCGGAAGATTCGTTGCCTGGCACCTTGATCGTTTCGGACACTGAGCCGGCGATCTGTTTGGCAATGTCATGGAGCAGCTCATCCACCGCCTGCTCCGCGATTTTGTAGCGGGTCACGCATTCAATCGCCGCAAGCTCTTTCTCGATAGCTTTCACTTTATCCTTCGCCTCATGAAAGTTGGGATGGAACCGTCCAAACCGCTGGCATTCATCGAAGAGCTCCTTGGCTTTCTCGAACTTCCGGATCAGCGCCTTGACTTCCTGGCTCTGATCGACTGCTGTTTTCCAGTATGCATATTCGGCAACTTCCGCCGATTGATTAATCATGTCGCCTATTTCATAAGCGTTGATGAGCAATGCTGCCATATCGAGCGAGGGCGATGGATCGGGAACGAAATCAAGCATCGCACCGCTTCCTGCAAACTCGGCAGGCTCAGTCATTGGTATCGCTTGCACTGTACCCACCCCTTTGGTATGAAGGTTAGGCTTTCGCCTACTTGCTATCATACCATAATAGGTTTCAAGAAGAAACGGGGGCTTTTGCCGCCTGATCCAAGCCCTGGCCCTCAATCGCTTTCCAGCGGGATGACCAGCATCATTTCCCCCCACATATCCGGTTTCAGACGAAGCGGAGACCGCATATCCGCACCATCCCCATGAATATGGCCGATAACGGCCCACTGCCCGTCGTAATCCTGGATTTCATGGGGCACAAACAGCTGCAGGCCTTCCTCGCGCTGCAGCTTGACTGCCGTTCTCCAGCTGAGCGCTTTCTCCAGAAGTTCCCTGCGGGTTGAGACATGATAAGATCTTAGCTGCTTCACCCACATGGAGGACACCTCCTCAAGCCCGCCAAACAAGGACCTGATTGAAGGCACTTCAGTAAGCAGCTCATAGGCATGAAGCGCACAGGGATCCTGAAAATAAAGCTTGATTTCTGGCGGATGAACTCCATCAAGCGGCTGGCGGGCTCTTGTCTCCATATGCCCCGTGACGTTATCCTGCTGCATCCACCCTTCTATGGCAAAGCGGAGAGGCTCCGGCAGCGGCTGATCCGCCGCCCGCTCCAGCATGGCAATGACATCCCCGCAGGTAAACCTTCGTTCCATCGCTTTGACGGCCGCTTTTTCGTTTACCCGATAGATCGTAATCACATCGACGACTTTGCGTTCCCATACCATCTCCAGTTCCCATCTGACTGCCGCAGGCACATAGGCGGATACGTAAATATCCCCGTCAGGAGAGACCGCAATCGGCTCTGCAAACTCCTTGGCACACTGAGTCGGCACTAAGTCAGGCGAAATAAGCCATCTGAAGAATCCGTCGCCGCTCGCTGTTGTCATCAGCTCCATATAACCGCAGGCTTTCATCAGACCGACCCATCGCAGCGCAGGCGTCAGCGCTTCCTTGTCCCCCGCGAAGGCGTGTTGTTCCAGCTGCTTCTCCACATCGGAGATCTTATACCATTGTCCGCTTCCCAGAGCGGCTGTGACTGCAGCTGCGCCCGCAATGGAGCTGTCAAGAACCGCATATTGCTCGATGATGAGCTGCAGCAGCCCGGACTCCCTCTGCTCTCCTGTAAGCTCAAACCACTCCTGCAAACGGCCGGAATGCAGTCTGAACGCATCTGCATTCTCGCTTAGCCACCCTTTACGGGATGCAATCTCAAGGGCAAATGCCAGCGGGAGCGGGTATTCGGCAAACGGAACTGTTTTTAATCCAATCAGGGACAGTTCGCTTGGTTGTACGATCATTTGGCTGCTGCATTTATCAATTGTCCTTTTGGTCAGCATTCCTTTGACCGTCTTGTGCATACCCGACCGCACCAGCTCAGCCAGTACATGAAGCAGCTGAAGTCCCAGCTCCGGGATATAAACATCATTCTCTTCGAAAATAATATCCGCATCCCCGACAGCGCCTGCTGCCGGGGAAATGAAGGATGCAAACAGCGTATGGTGCCAGGGCAGAAAGGTATCGCGCGGCAGAAAATACAGCTTCTCGCCCCAACCTTTGCGTACCGCAAAAATAATGCCTGATTCGGCCAGCATGAGAAGCCCGATCCGATAATCCGCTCCGGCAATTCCCGGTTCGCTGAAGCCCAGCATCTGCTCCTCCTTGAAGGGCAATGCGCCAAATCTCCCAACGATGATCTTGAGCGCCGCCGCAGCTGGCCGCGGCATAGACGACCAGGCGGCAGCCAGGCTCGGCTTGTCGCGCAGCGCTTCCGGCCAGGGCATCGCAACTCCCGGCAAAGCCCATAAGGGAGCCGAGGCGTACTGCTGCAGCTCTGCTTCATTCAGACGACTGGCAACCTGGCGGCTATTCATTGATTTTCCGCCTCTCATCCCACTGAACGTAGCTCTCACGCTTCCACTTGTTCTTATCCAGCCGCCAGTCGCTCACTTCATAATGATAGCCCTGTTCGAGCAGAAACAACTGGCGCTTATGCGCGAAATCCACTTCCTTGGTATCCTGGGAAACCAGCGTGTAGAACCAGGCATTGTTGTCGCCGGGCTTGGGCCGGAGAATACGGCCGATCCGCTGGGCCTCTTCCTGGCGGGACCCGTAGCTTCCGGATACTTGAATCGCCACCGCCGCATCTGGCAGATCGACTGCAAAATTCGCCACTTTGGAGACGACCAGCACCGGAATGGCGCCCTCTTTGAACAAATCGTAAAGCTTCTCGCGCTCGGCATGGGGGAGCTCGCCTGTAAGCACAGGCGCCTGGAGGGCCTCTCCCATGGCATGGAGCTGCTGCAAATATTGGCCGATGACAAGCGCCGGCTTGCCTTCGTGCTTCGTCAGCAAGGTCCGGACCGCATCGATTTTCCTTCCATTCTCTCCGGCAATGCGAAATTTGGATTTGGCCTCTGCCGCCTCATATTCCTGTTTTTCCGGCGTGGAGAGCGGAATGCGGATCTCGGCGCAGTGGACCGTGGCAATCCACTGACGGGACTCCAAGGTCTTCCAGGGCATGTCGAATCGCTTCGGACCGATAAGAGAAAACACATCCTTCTCCCGACCATCCTCACGAACAAGCGTAGCCGTAAGCCCCAGACGCCGTGTAGCCTGCAGCTCGGCAGTCATCCGGAAGACCGGAGCAGGCAGCAAATGGACTTCATCATAAATGATGAGTCCCCAGTTCCTCTCCTGAAACAGCTTCATATGCGTGAATTCATCGTCTTTCTGACGGCGGGTGGTTAGAATTTGGTACGTCGCGATCGTAACCGGTCGCACCTGCTTCGAAGAGGCTGCATACTCTCCGATATCGCTGTCATCCAGGGTTGTTTTATCAAGCAGCTCCGTTTTCCACTGCCTGACCGAGGTGACATTGGAGGTAAGGATTAAAGTATCACAGCCCAGGCTGGCCAATGCGGCAATGCCGATAACTGTTTTCCCTGCCCCGCACGGCAGAACGAGCACCCCGCTCCCGCCATCCTCTCTTCCTTCCCGGTAGAACAGATCCACAGCCAGCTTCTGGTAATCGCGCAGCTGGAAGCCGCGTCCTCCCAGCGTCTGTTGACGCAGCTGGACGGGCAGGGACTCCCCGTGCCGGTAGCCTGCGAGATCTATGACCGGGTAACCCAGGCGGACCAGCTCCTGTTTCAGGCTCCCGCGGTTTTCCGGACTGGCATGACGCTGGCCCGTCTTCTCTCCGGCAGTCAGCAATGTGGAGATTGTGGCATCCTCCGTCAGAGAGCCAAGCAGCGTCTCGTCCCCGCACAATACGAGATCGCCCTCCTCGGACCGGTCAAGGGTCAGCTTGCCGTAGCGTTCCGTCAGCATGCGGATGCCGCTCGTTACTTTGACGGGCAGCTCGTACCGACTGTGGGCGCCGAGAGCTTCGAGAATCTGATCGGCCCCCATCCCGGATGCTGCTGCATTCCACAGCGACAACGGCGTGATCCAATAGGTATGAATGTCTCCCGGACGCTTGGTCAAATCGGCAAAACAGGACAGCTGCTCGCGCGCCTCCTCCGCGTCCGGATGCAGATCATGAAGGAGCACGGTGAAATCGCCCTGTACAATCAAAGGCCGGTCCTTGCGCATAAACAAGCTCATCATCTCCTAAAAACATTGCTTGCGAGCCGCTTGGCACTGCCGGCAGCACGCAAACCATCATGTTCTTATAGTTTGAGATATTTTGATGTTTTTATACTTGTTTTCCAGGAAGAACTGCCCGTTTGTACAAATAGACCGTGAGAAAATAATAAATCGTATAGATGACCACAAAGATTACAAGCGGAATCCAGATCCGGTAATACGGATTCACCAGAATGAACGAGAACAAGTTCATGCCGACAAGCACATGGGACAATCCTACGACTCCGGGAATCAAAAACACCAGAAACAGCTCTTTATATATGGAAGCGGACAGCCTGCTCCGCCGCACACCGATCTTGTGAAGCATCCGGTAGCGATTGACATCACGGCTCGCGCCGCTGAGAATTTTGAACATCAGACAGCTGGCCATCATCGCCAGGAAGGCGATTCCCAGGAAGAAGCCCATGAATACTGTCCCGCTGGCAAAGCCGAGCTTGCTTTGATAGTATTCATTTTTACTCTGCGGATAATAACCGATATTTTCGTATTTCTTCGCTTCCATCTGGTCAAGCTGCTTCCATGTCTGTTGATTCGCGGTGAAACCCTCTGTCTTGCCGATCATGGCCATATGGCTCGCTGCGTCAATCTTATTGAATGCCCCGGCATCCACCAGCTGCATCTGCACGACTTCTACGGCAGGAGGCTGAAGCTCATACAGGAAATTGATCCATTCTTGAGACAAAGAGCCGTCATCCATTGAACCAGGCGCTATCTTGTCGGCCAGCCTCGTATATTGGTCCCACTCCTTCTGCGTGTTTCCGGTATGTGTCAGCGGACGGCCCTTCTCCATATCTTCAAGCAGAAAATATACCGTCTGGTCGTGCACCTTGTAATGATAGACATGCTCTTCGGTGAACGTTGTGCCGCTTAGAAGCTTTTGCTCTTCCGCTGTCGGGTTATGGATGGTGACATCATAGATTTTATAATTCTCGGCAGAGATAAAAGCATTGTTCTGGAATGCCATTCCGCCGGAAATCGCTCCTGCCGAGAGAGCAATGAGCATCGCAACTGTCGCCAGCATTTTGGTCAATCCATTGATTCGAAAGCTTAACTGCCCGAATGTAAAGGCATGAATTCCTTTATTCGCCTGATTTTTATCAGACTTCAAGCGGTTAATGAAGAGCGGCACCAGCGAGATAAAGATCAAATACGTCCCAAGCGTGGTCATGACGGTGGCCACCAGCAGCCCGATTTCCCTAAGCTGCTCCATAAATACGAGACATACATAACCGATCCCAAGCGCCAAGATACCTAACACGCTTATGAACCATTTCATCCGGCTCATGACCGGAATACGCTCCGGCTGCTTGTCCGCATGTATCAGCTGCAGAAGCCGCATGCGGGATAGCTTGGCATAATTCCACAAGCCGGACAGCAGAAACAACGCGATGAAGAAAATAATTGTAATGGCGATAGAGGATCCGAATAACGGATGATAGCCTGCGAGATCCACATCAAGCTGCGACGCCATCAGCTGGCCGACCACGGCCGCAAGGCCGATTCCAAGAGCGATGCCAAGCAATAAAGAAATACCGCCCATGACCATATTTTCAATAAACAGCAGCATGTTGATTTTTTTCTTCCTGGCTCCGAGCGTCATGTACATGCCGAATTCCCTTTGACGCAGCGAGAAGAGAAACGAGCTGGCATAAATAATATAAAAAAAGGTCACAACCGACAGCAGAAAGGAGCCCATCAAATAAACCAGCTCTATATGATTGATTACCGAATTGCTTTTAATAAATTCCTTATTCCAGGCCAACGTCTGGAACATATAGAAAATGGCTATCGCCATGATTAGACCCGCCAATAAGACAACATAATTCTTGAACTTGCTTGTCATGCCGGTTAAAGCGAGTTTGACTAACACTCGGGCACCTCCTTTTTATTCATCCTGCACCGTGCCCCATTCCGCCAGAACATCAAGAATTTGTCTGTAAAAGATTTCCCGCGTCGTTGTACGGCGTATTTCCTTGTACATCCGGCCATCCTGTATAAACAGAATCCGGCTGCAATAACTGGCGCTGAAAGCATCATGGGTCACCATCATAATGGAGATTCCCTGGTTCTCGTTCAGACTCTTCATGACCTCAAGCAGGCTCATCGCATTTTTGGAATCGAGGGATCCTGTGGGCTCATCGCCAAGAAGGAGCGCCGGCTCATGCACAACCGCTCTTGCGGCAGCAGTCCGCTGCTTCTGCCCGCCTGAAATCTCCGTAGGGTATTTGTCGGCAATTCCCGCGATGTCTAAGGTGCCGAGCACTTTATTCACTCTGATCCCGATTTCTTTGGAAGGCATGTTCTGCAGCGAGAGCGGAAGCGCCACATTCTCATAAACGCTCAGGTTCTCCAGCAAATTAAAATCCTGAAAAATAAAACCCAGCTCCCGGGAGCGAAAATCCGCAAGCTGATCCTCTTTCATCCCCGCAATATCGGTTCCGTTAATCTTGATGCTCCCCTGTGAAGTGGAATCCAGCGTCGAAATCACATTAAGCAGCGTTGTTTTCCCTGATCCGGAGGGACCCATAACCGCCACAAATTCTCCTTTCTGAATCAAAAACGAAATATTATCCAACGCCAGAAATGGATGTTCATTTTTTTTCCCATATACCTTCTTAACGTCTCTGACGTCCACTACCGGTAATACCATCATTGGCGCCTCCTTTTTTCATAAGCGGATTACTTGGCTAGTCTGTTTATTATAGAAAATGATCCGTAAGGAGGTATTACGAAAAAATTAAGAATTATTAAGAGGTAAACGCAAAAAGACCCGGCGCACAACATCGCCGGATCACCTGGCTTGCTATAAGTGATTAATCTTGTTTTGAACCGTTAGCTGATGCATAATCCTCGGCCATCGCGATCATCAGTTTCGCCGAGACCAGCATCGACCGCTCGTCCAGGTCGAATTTGGGATGGTGATGAGGATAGAAAGCGCCGCACTCCTCATTGCCGGCCCCGACAAACATGAAGCAGCCGGGAATTTCCTTCAAATAATAAGAGAAATCCTCCCCTGCCATAATCAACGTCGATTCCTTTACTGCCTCCTCGCCCAGCCGGCGGCGGGCAACCTCGAAGAAACGCTCAGCTTCTGCAGGATCGTTTACTACCGTCGGATATCCGAAACGGTAATCAAGCTCGGCTGTTGCGCCATGCATTTCTGCCGTTTGCTTGACAATCTGCTCAAGCCGCGCTTTAATCCGGCTTCTCGTTTCCTCATTGAAAGTGCGGACCGTCCCGGTCAGCCTGCAGCGCTCGGCAACCACATTTCCGGTTGAGCCTGCATGAAAGGAGCCTATCGAGACCACGGCCGGCTCCAGAGGGTTTATATTGCGGCTTACTATCGTCTGGAGCGCCTGTACCATCGCCGAACCGACCAGCACTGCATCCACCGTCTCATGAGGCATCCCGCCGTGACCTCCGCGGCCTGTAATATCAATATAGATTTCATCGGGAGACGCCATCAGCGGCCCGCTGCGGGTCGCCACAACACCATAAGGCAACGGTGTCCACAAATGCACGCCGTATATGACATCCACATCCGCGAGCACGCCGCTGCGGATCATGCCGAGTGCGCCTCCTGGCGTCAGTTCCTCGGCCGGTTGGAACAGCAGCCGCCGCTCCCCCTGCAGCTGCACGCGATTGGCACTGTAATACCGCGCTATTCCAAGCATCGTCGCTGTATGCGCATCATGTCCGCATGCATGCATGACTCCGGGAACCGTCGATGCATATTCGCATGATTTCTCATCCTGAATCGGCAGGGCATCAATGTCGGCGCGCAGAGCGATGACCGGCCCCGGTTGTTCTCCTTTGATCGTCGCGACCACGCCGTAACCGCCCTCGGTTCTTGCCACTTCACAACCGAATGCAGCCAGCTGGCCCGCGATCCATTCCGATGTTTCTTTTTCATGAAAGGACAACTCCGGATGCCGGTGCAGATATCTCCTCCACTGTACCATATCCGGATATCCGGTTTGCAGCATTGCGTCGATTTCTTCATTTATTCCCATGCGCACAAACCTCCCTCGCTCACACCAGACTTATTCTCTACTGCTTATTGTACCAGAAGGATGGAAGGTGCTGAAAGTTGTTTCGCCGCTTTCGGCGATCATTTTTCGTAAAGCTGTCACTTTTGGCCTGCAGACAGCGCCAGAGTCAGGCTTGCACTAGTAAGTGAAAAATACTATCATGGATAAGAAGTGAGTACAGATACGTCCCTTACGTTTGAAGGAGGATCCATCCATGATTATTGAGAATACTGGCCTAAACGGCATGACAAGCGACCTTGCGCATCTCGACGAATCTGCGGACAAGCTCGGCTTCGTCCGTTGGCAGTGGGAATATTATCGCGCAACCTATGATTTGAAACTGGAAGACAGCGCCAACCGCGAAGACTACTTCTTGCGTTTTAATGTCCGCGCAATTGAGGGCAAGCTGGAGTCGCCGCACACCGTTCTGAAAGTGGAAGCCGTATACATAGGCAGGGCTACCTTTCCGCACGGGCTTGATTATGAATCAGCCATTCCGCAGCCGATCTTGAATGCGGCTACACAACGGCTGCAAGAATTAAAGAAACTACTCGCCTAACAGGCTTGTTCCTCGGATGAAACAAAAGACGAACGGCCTGCGCGGCAGGCCGGATTTTTTACTTCTCGTCCTGACTCTTGTGCTTGTCGGTTTTGGTCTTGTGATGGTTTTTAGCGCCAGCTCCAACACCGCTGTCATATCCGAGAACTACAACTATGACGCGCTCTATTTCACCAAACGGCAGCTGATCTGGGCGGTGCTCGGGACCGGGATCATGTTTATCATCATGAACATTCCCTACACCGTTTTCAAGAAGGCCTACATTCTTTATTTTGTACCCGTTATCATAATGCTTATGATTGTTCCATTCGTCAGTGAAGAAATCAACGGGGCGCGCAGCTGGTTCAATATCGGACCGCTCGGCATACAGCCGACGGAATTTGCCAAGCTCGGACTTATTCTTTACCTGGGCTCACTGATCACCAAGAAAGGCGAGAAGTTCCGGGATTTCAAAAAAGGGCTTGTCCCTGTATTTATTGTCATCGGCTTTATTTGCGGATTGATTATGCTGCAACCGGATTTGGGCTCTTGTATTGTTATAGCGGCATGCTCGATTATCATCATTGTAGCGGGCGGCGCCAACCTGAAGCAGCTCTTCCTGGCCGGCGTGGTCATTTCGCTGATTGTCGTTGCAGGGGCAAGCATCTCCATGATGAAGGATCCTACAGGCTGGAACTACCGGATCGACCGCTTTACGGCTTTTACAAATCCTGAGGCCGATGAGCTTGGGAGTACCTATCAATTATCGCGATCTCTCCAAGCCTTGGGACACGGCGGTTTCTCGGGCGCCGGCTTTGGCCACAGCGTGCAGAAGCTGAAGTATCTGCCTTATGCTTACAGCGATTTTATCTTCTCGGTCATAGCCGAGGAATTCGGCTTTCTCGGAAGTGCGCTGTTTCTGCTGTTTTATCTGGTCTTCCTCTGGCGCGGGCTCATCATTGCCCTGCGGTGTCCTGACAGCTATGGAACCGTTGTAGGTGTAGGCATAGTGGGCCTGCTCGCCGTACAGACCATCATTAATATCGGCGGTGTCACCGGTGCCATGCCGCTTACCGGAGTTACTCTGCCGTTCATCAGTCATGGCGGCTCCTCCCTGCTTGTTTCTCTGGCCTGCATCGGTGTGCTGCTCAGCATATCCCGCGAGCATGACAAGCCGGAGAAGAACAGCAACCGGTTCGCCAGTTAAGCTGGTGAACCATTCTGCACCGGATTGGTTAAGAATTCTTCAAAGCCGACAAGCGATGAGCCTTGTCGGCTTTTTCCTTTGCAGCCCCGGAAAGCTCCGATCCTTCCCTCCCGCCGGCACAAAAAAAACCGCCCGGACATGGGACGGTTTCTCATGAATTATTTAATTCGGGTCATAGTTTCTTCCGCTTCGTTGTCTTCCTTGAAGGCAACGCCCTCCACCTTTAAGTTAACTTCCACGACATTCAGGCCGGTCATGTTCTCTACAGCCTCGCGAACATTATCCTGCAGCCTGCGGCATACTTCTTGAATCGGAATGCCATACTGCACTATAACACGCAAATCGATAGCTGCTTCGAGCTGTCCAACTTCGACGGTTACACCCTTTTGAACATTTTTACCGCTCAGCCGTTTGGCAAGACCCTCTGATATTCCGCCCGACATAGCGGCAATCCCTGGAGTTTCAAGCGCAGCCAGCCCCGCGATGGTGGCGACTACATCATCTGCAATTCGAATAATGCCGGTAAGAACTTCATCGGACATGCCACACACTCCTCTTTTCCAATATGCTTCCATTGTAAATGAAGCGAACTGGCGAAGCAAGATTATAATGCGTCATGTTGATTAAGTTTAGATGTCAGTTTACATGTCCAGTATTTTCCGCTATAGTGTTATCAGATTTCCACTTACCCCATCCAAAGACGAGGTGTTCAGGAACGTTGAATCAGAAATTGTTTTTCACAGCATTGATTGGTTTGTTTGTACTTAGCGGCGTCGCTCATTACGCCCATTTCGGAACAATTGCCGAATTTATCATTTCCGCAATTGCCATCTTGTTCGTGGCTGGATTTCTCGGAAAAGCGACCGAAAGCGTGGCCCACTATGCCGGACAGCGATTGGGCGGATTTCTGAACGCTACCTTCGGAAACGCAGCAGAACTTATTATCGCAATCTTCCTGGTCAAGGAAGGATTATTCGATATGGTGAAAGCCAGCATCACCGGCTCCATCATCGGCAATTTGCTGCTCGTGCTGGGTGCAAGTGTCTTTCTCGGCGGATTGAAATTCAAGGAACAGCGATTCAATGTACAATTGGCCAGCCACAATTCATCGTTGATGATACTGGCTGTTATCGCACTTGCCATCCCGGCTATCTTTATTTCAAGCGAGCATTTCTCCATCGATCATAGCCGGACGCTCAGTCTTTCCATCGCCGGACTTCTGATTGTGGCCTATATCCTTTGGCTGGTGTTCTCGATGATCACCCATAAGGACGTACTCGCCGACGTGGAGGAAGCAACGCCGGATCATGGGGAAGAACCCGCCTGGTCCAAGCGGACCTCTATTCTGTTCCTGGTGATCGCTACGGTGATGACCGCATTCGTCAGCGAGTGGCTGGTCCACACGCTGGACAGCCTTACCCATAAATTCGGCTTGTCGGAGCTGTTTGTCGGCGCCTTCGTCATCGCCATTGTCGGCAATGCCGCGGAACACAGCGCAGCCGTCATGCTGGCGATGAAGAACAAGATCGGCGCTGCTGTGGAAATTGCCGTGGGCAGCAGCCTGCAGATTGCCTTGTTCGTTGCTCCCGTGCTTATTTTCATCAGCCTATTATTCGGCAATACGATGGATATCGTATTTACCCCCATTGAATTGGCTGCTATCGCCGTAGCCGTCTTTATTGCCAAATCAATAGCCCAGGACGGGCGGACGAACTGGTATGAAGGAGCTCTGTTGATCATCGTATATGTCATACTCGGGTTTGCCTTTTATCTTGTTTAGCACCAATTCCCTTTGCCGCACACGAAGAAGACGCTCCGCAAGCTAGCGGAGCGTCTTCTTCGTTATTCGTTTAAAACAAATGGGCTTGATGGCGGAAAACCGCCGGCAGCTGGATTGAAAACAAAAAAAAACCGCGTTGCCCGCGGCTAAACCTTGTTATTCATAGCTTCATACAGCTGTGCCAAATTGCGCTCAAGCTTGCTGATAATCTCTTTGCCAATCACTTCGGCAACAAGCCCTGCCCGAATAGCAAAATCGATTTCCCTGGAAAAGCCATATATTTGCGTGTCCAATACCTCTTCGTAGAGGGGACATTTTCTCGTGGCCAAGTTTTCCATTTGCACTTCGATCAGCTTCTCAATTTTATAAGCATCTTCCTGAAGGAGATTGATCGCTTTTTGATGTAGATGAATGAGAACATCGGATGAAGACATCGTACTCCCCCTTGTGCGTCTAGCTATCGCCCTTGTTTATCTTTATATTAGACGAAAACGGGACAATGTACAAGGTCAAAACGACAAAAGCGCTCCGCCAATTATTCGGCGAAGCGCTTTCTTTTTGATTTGGTTGGCTATTCGGATAGAATCTTGATGTCCAGGCTGTGTTTTGCAAACACTTCTGCCATGGCTGCTTTGGCATCGTCCGCATCCGGACCGTGAACATGAAGTTCATAGGAATGTCCGCCAACCAACGTAGTGAATAGACCGAGAATGCTTTTAACGTCAATATATTTATTTTCGGCTTGAAGTACGATTGACGAACGGAATTTATTCGCCGTCTGTGAGATGTCAACGATTGCTGCATTGTTGGACATGTGAATCCCTCCATTTTTAGTTACATTTGCTATAATTGCTGTAGCTGCATTCATCATAACCCGATTTCGTATCTCAGACAAGGGGCTTTTATTTCAAATTTTCGGGATTCAGCCGTTCCAATTCAGGCACGACAAACCTTCCATCCTTGCGAATAAGACGGTCATCGAAGTATACTTCTCCCCCACCGTACTCCGGACGTTGAATGAGCACCAGATCCCAATGAACCGCGGAACGGTTGCCATTGTCGGTCTCCTCGTAAGCCTGGCCAGGTGTGAAATGAAGGCTTCCGGCAATTTTCTCATCAAACAACGTATCTTTCATCGGATGTAAAATGTAGGGATTAAAACCCAGACTGAACTCTCCGATGTATCTTGCTCCCTCGTCGGTATCCAGAATTTCATTCAGCTTCGCCGTGTCGCTGCTCGTTGCTTTCACAATCTTTCCTTTATCGAAAGTGAAGGAAATGTTCTCGAAAGTCACTCCGGAATAAACGGATGGCGTGTTATATGTAATCGTTCCTTGAACCGAATCGCGCACGGGTGCCGAGAAGACCTCACCATCCGGAATATTGTTCAGACCTGCGCATTTTTCCGCTCCGATTCCCTGAATGGAGAACGATAAATCCGTTCCCGGCGCCACCAGTCGGACATGGCTGGTCTCTTTCATCAGCTTCTCCAGCGGATCCATCGCCTTGTCCATTTTGGCATAATCCAAATTGCATACGTCAAAATAAAAATTCTCAAACGCTTCCGTGGGCATATTGGCAAGCTGTGCCATCGAAGCATTCGGATAACGCAATACCACCCATTTGGTATGTTTTACACGTCGTTCAAGATGTATCGGATGGCGGTACAATTGATCGTACAGGAGCATATTGGCGCTTGGAACATCGGCCAGTTCATTTACATTTTCTCCGGCACGAACCGCGATATAACCATCCATTGCTTCCATGCGCTTCAGATCGAGTGAAGCCCACAGCTCCATCTGCTCTTTGGTCGCATTTTTGAGCAGCGCACGCAGAACAGAACGGTCGCTCGTTTCGACAAAAGGACGTCCGCCCCGTTTGGCTACCTCTTCAATTAAACATATCGCGAGCTCGCGCTCCGAACCTATCATGTCGATTAGAATGTTCTCTCCTGGCTGAACATCGACGGAATAGCCGGCCAGATTGGCAGCCAGCGCTTGCAGACGCGGATCACGCATATAAGTTACCTCCTGTTTCTTTTTCTATAATCCTACCACTTTTTTAGTGACTCTGCACGAGCAGTGATTCATTTTTGTTTGGCATCGGACAATACCTGAAAGGTAATATCTGAAATTCTGGATTCCTGGCGCTGCTCGCCCTGCGTCTTATAGCGCAAAATTGTGTGTTCCTGAAGCCGCAAAGGCAGCAAGCGTTTCTTATCCACAATCAGTTTATAGGTGGAACTGACCTGCAGCGTAGACAGCATGTCCTCGAGCAGCCGGCCCGATCGGGTTATTTCGGCCTGCCATTCTTTTTGGAAACTGGCTTCGGCCTCCTCCTTCGTGCTTTGCTGCCGGATCTTGCTTCCCGCCGCAACCGGCATACTGTTCTGCAGATCCTTGAATTCGCCGCGCAGCTTGGAAGTCCACTTTTCCGCAGCCGCCTTCTCCTCCGTCTTCACCAGCAGTACAGCAGTCGTGTTTCCCGATTCTGCCGGTACGAGTTCTGCAGCGCTTGCAGTATCCTCAATCTGTTTCAGCAGCTCCAGGGGATGGATGACGTCCTCCGATGCGCTGATATCGCTTGATTTGACTTCCAGCCGTTCATGATCCTTCACTGTGCCTTGAAACGACAACGGTTTTATTACCATCCCGTCCCCTGTTGCAATATTCGTGGTGCCCTTGAACGTATAGTGATCGACACCGGACAAACCCGATACCGTCAGAGCAAGCAGCTCCTTGGGCGATCTGTCCACTACCGATGAAGCGCAGCCTGCTGTCACTGTCAAGCAGAGAACCATTATGGCAAAATATTGTTTCATCCTTTTCTCTCCTCATGCAACAAAGTCTTCTTCTTCAAGAATATCCTCTGTTGATAACGCCCACTTTATGCGGCCTGCCGGCGAATAACTCAAAAAAGGGGCAGCTTCGGGCTCTTGCAGCCCTTGCTCACCCCTTCGTTTCATCCTATGCTCAAGCTCCGACAAACACCCGGTTGCGCCCATTGTTTTTGGCTTCATAAAGCGCCATATCCGCCCGGTAAAAAAGAGATTCCACACTGACCAGATCATCCTCAAAGACCCATTCCGAAAGCCCGCATGACACGGTTACGGAGGGGTCCGTGAGCAACTCCACCCGGCTGCGGATTCTCTCGGCAATTCGGTAAGCCTGCTCGGAACGGATTTGAGGCAGGTAGACCGCCAGTTCTTCACCGCCCCATCTCGCTGCGATATCGCTTTCCCTGATGCAGGATTGGATCACTTCGCTGACACTGATCAGAATCCGGTCACCAATCTGATGCCCATAAGTGTCATTCACTTTTTTGAAATGATCGATATCGACCAGAACAAGGGAACCGAACTTGTCTTTGCGCTGCCTGGCCTGGATCTGTTCGTTCAAATAATGCCTTGCCCGCAAGCCTGTCAAATTATCGGTTATGACCATCCGCCGCACCTCCGCATGCAGCGAGGCGTTGGTGACAGCCAAGCCGATATGGGTGGACAGCACCTGCAGCAGTTTATAGTTATCATATGAAAAGTAATTCGGACTTTTATGAGTGACCATGATGACCCCGACTACTTCCGTATTGGCCATGATTGGAGCGGCAATCAGCGAGCGCGAGCCCGTCCCGTCCATCAGCTTGGATGACACAACCGGCGTACTTTGGTAGTCGGAAATAATAAGAGGCTCCTTGGTCCCATATACGATGCCGCAAAAACCATGTAATGTGGAGTAGATTTCGTTTGCAGCCGAAGGCAAATTGCTCGCCATCATTTTGAAGACGTTGGTTTCGTTATTCAACTGCAGCACATTGCAGTAGTCCGCTTTGAAAATATGCAGAAGCTCGCTCATTGCAAACTGAAAGATTTCTTTCAGATGCAGGGACTGATTGAGCCGCTTCGTCAGCTCATTGATAAGCTGAAGCTCCCCAATCAGCAGATTGGATTGCTCGAACAGCTTGGCATTCTCAAAAGCCGAGCCAGCCGTATCGCAAAGCATGACAAGCGCTCCAATATCGGAATCTTCCAAATATTTTTTCTTCATCGTCACACTTAAAACACCGTAGACAGCCTGCTTGCCGCTCATCGGTATCGCCAGCTTGAATAGAGCATCATCCTCATATTCCATGACAGGCTTGCCCTCCAGAAAAGCCTGCGCATAGAGATCGGCTGCGGAATGCCTCAGCAAGAGCGGCTTTACGCGAGGGTCGCCATTAACATGATCCTGCGATAAGTACAGATCGACCTCGGCATGCGGGTACAGGTTCTCCACATCCACAAGAAGGACATTCAGCACCGAGGTGACTTCATTCTGATCATGCAGCCGCTTGGCCGTCTGAAACAGCGTATCCCTTCGAAAAGCTTCTTTCTCGCTTGATTGCTGCCTGATCAATAAATTCTGCACAAACACCCTCTCCAGATGAGAGTAGAAAAGCACCCGGAAATGAAGTGCCGCCGTCTCGAGCAGCGCAGCAAAATTTTGGGCGGGGGAAAGATTGCTTGCAAGCAAAACAGCAAGGCAGTCCTCGTTCTTCTTATTAAAAAGCGGCACAACCAGAATTCCGCCGCTGATCAGACTCTTTCTTTTTATAGAAGCCTCTTCGGCCAATTGCCTAAGATCATGGGAGATGGATTGATCTGGATTCGCTTGATCCGATGCTGCGATTATTTGTCCATGTGGATCAGTCAGTAAAAGGAAACCGTCCAGAAGCGGAGAACCCGCAGATTCGTTTAACCAGTCCTGAAAGCTGCTCCGGAGCAGGCCCGCCAGAAGCGTTTGGTCCTCTTCATAAATATCCTCGTTCGCAAACCAGAGGGACGGCAGCGGCAATGCTTGTTCATTCCCGGACAAGCGTTCATTTAGAATCGGGTTGTCTGCACGAACAAAGTTCTTCATCAAACAGCATCGCCTCTTCTCTATGTAGCAAGGATCACAACAGGATGGATATGATCTATCATACTTCAATCTCTGAAAATATGCACTACTTTAGTCATAAGGATATAGGACTTTAGATTCATATTCTGCCATGGTATGTAAGATTTGATTATTTCCTTGATTTTACTTGACTTTATCCCCTACATTTATATAATATTTATAGTTGAATATATGGGAACGGTTTTGTGTCACCCTCATTGAGGCTGTCTCTGGCAGGACTGCGGCTGAACATGCCTGTCAGGACTTGATCGATTGTCGTTTAAGCGCAGACAGTACTCGGCGAAACACCCATTTTCAAACATCCCATTTGAAGAAGGAGTTTTACGACACATGTCAAGATATACGGGCCCTAAGTTTAAATTAAGCCGCCGCCTCGGCATTTCCTTAAGCGGTACTGGTAAAGAATTGAAACGCGCATTCCCGCCGGGACAACATGGTCCAGGTCAACGCAAAAAAATGAGCGGTTATGGCATTCAATTGCAAGAAAAACAAAAACTGCGCCATATGTATGGCATGAATGAAAAGCAGTTCCGCAACCTGTTTGATAAAGCTTCCAAAATGAAAGGTATTTCCGGGGAAAACTTTATGGCCCTTCTTGAGAGCCGTCTGGACAACCTCGTTTACCGTCTTGGATTTGCTAATTCCCGTTCCGGTTCCCGCCAGTTGGTATCACATGGCCACATCACGGTAAACGGCAAGAAAGTGGATATCGCATCTTTCACTGTTTCCGTCGGAGATGTAATCGGACTTCGTGAACGCAGCCGCGGTATCAAATCCGTTAAAGAAGCTCTGGAAGGCCGCAACTTCCTTCCTAACTATCTGGAGTTCAATGATACTTCCGTAGAAGGCAAGTATCTTCGCCTTCCAGAACGCGCTGAGCTTCCACAAGAAATCGATGAGAAACAAATCGTCGAGTTCTACAGCCGTTAATTCAACCAACATGAGAGCGGTCCTTCCCGGGCCGTTCTTTTCTTTTGTTTATAAGCCTGTTTTCTTCCCCCTTTGGAAATTTATACTTGCTTATGACTTTGAAAAAAAGCCTGCCCGGCGTTTACACCAGGTCAGGCTTCTTCTATTGGATCGTAATTCTGGCGAACCTGCGTTTGCCCACTTGAATAACATCACCTTCGGATACCAACACTTCAGCGCCCGGATCATCGATCTTCAGCTCGTTTATCCGGACTGCACCCTGCTGAACGCTGCGCTTGGCTTCACTGCCCGATGGCTGAAGGCCGAGCGTCGTCAGCAGCTTCACAATTCGGATGCGCCCTTCCTCAAGCTCAGCTGCCGGCAGAACGGCTGTTTCAATATCCTCCGGAAGAGCCCGCTGCTGAAATACCGTAATAAAATGCTGCTGAGCTGCCTCTGCGGCTTCTTCACCGTGATACATGCGCACGAATGTGCGGGCTAGCTGCATCTTCACATCCCGCGGATGCCTGGACCCGTTCTCCAGACCAATGCGCAGCTCTGCAAGCTCCTCATTGCTCATATCTGTAGCAAGCTCATAGAACTTTACCATCCGCTCGTCCGGTATGGACATCGATTTACCGTAAATTTCATTGGGCTCCTCATCGATTCCAATATAATTCCCGAGGCTCTTGCTCATTTTTTGTACGCCGTCCAGACCTTCCAGAAGCGGCATCATAATAGTAGCCTGCGTCGCTTTGCCATACTCCTTCTGCAATGTGCGACCCATCAGAACATTGAATTTCTGATCGGTTCCACCTAGCTCGACATCACTCTCAAGCGCAACGGAATCATAGCCCTGCATCAAAGGATAGAAAAATTCATGAATGCTGATCGGCTGGCCTGACTGGTAGCGTTTGGTAAAGTCGTCGCGTTCCAGCATGCGGGCTACCGTTAATTTCGCCGAGAGTGTGACCACCTCCGCAAAATTCATGGGACCCAGCCATTCTGAATTGTAATAGACCGTGGTGCGCTCAGGATCCAGCAGCTTGAATATCTGCTTCTTGTAGGTCTCCGCGTTTCGCTTGACATCATCCTCGCTGAGCTGCTTGCGCGTCTCCGACTTGCCTGTAGGATCTCCGATCCGCCCCGTAAAATCGCCGATAATCAGCTGCACTTCATGCCCCAGCTGCTGGAATTGACGCAGCTTGTGAAGCACGACGGTGTGTCCGATATGAATATCAGGCGCGGAAGGATCAAGGCCGAGCTTCACCTTTAGCGATTTTCCCGATGCTACCGCATGAATTACTTTTGCTTTTAATTCATCCTCGGGTACAATTTCAACTACTCCCCGCCGGATCACGTCCATTTGACGCTCCACTTCCTGCTTCTGCCCGTCTGTCAATTCATCCCATTTTACCATGCCGATTCACTCCTACAAAAAATTTTGAACACAAAAAAACCCTTTCGTCGCAAGGGACGAGAAGGATTTGCTCGCGGTACCACCCTCATTAGAGCTGCATGATCCGAAGTATTTAATCAGGATGCATGCTCAAACAGCTCTCACTTCATTTCATAACGGATATCATCCGGAAGCAGACTACTGAATGTCCCCTCTATACAGGAACGAAAGTTCGTCCGATCAGCTCAAGGTGGTAATTCACGCTGCGGCGCGTACCGGTTCACACCTGCCACCGGCTCTCTGGTTATCGTCAATTCGCAGCCCTACTGCAACCTGTCAATGCTGTTCTGATATGATCTTTTTTTTAAAGCAGGGAAAGAAACCAACCTTGGCGCCAAAAATGGCGAAAGCCGTTTGTTCTTGATTCCCGTTATATCATACACATTGACTATAGTCAACGGACGGCTTGTTCCTTACTCCTGTATACAAGGGGTCTTTCAACCTAAACTTGCTTGAGAGCTGACAAAATACAGCTTTGTAAATACACGCTGCTGGGGATTTATGCTATAATATTTCTGTTAATCGGAGGAGGAGTTATGTACATATGGATCAAGACCAAGGGCAGAACAAGAATGGACACAGCAAATGGCGGACATTCGGAATTGTGACCCTCATTACCGTCAAATGGTTGTTCATATTCGGCTTGTTAATCGGCTTGTTCGCAGGAGGCATCGCCTCCGGCTATGTCGCATCGTTCGTCAAAGACGAACCGATCCGTTCACGCGCCGAAATAGAAGAGAAAATCGACGAGAATGCTACTACAGGCTTCGTATACTTCAATGACGGCACACCTGTCGGTCAGCTTCGTACCGAAGAAGACCGTCGAATTGTAACCCGGGCGGAAATACCCGATCAGGTGATTAACGCCGTATTGGCAACAGAGGATAATAATTTTTACAATCATATCGGTATCGATGTCAACGGCCTGGGACGCGCCGTCAAGCAGAAGCTGCTTAATGAAGACACGCAAACAGGCGGCAGTACGCTGACTCAGCAATTGGCCCGTCAAGTTTTTCTTACACTGGATAAGACGGACAGCCGAAAAGCGAAGGAAATCTTTCTATCCCTGCGGCTCGAGCGCTTTCTGACCAAGGACGAAATTTTAACCGCCTATTTGAACAAGGTTCAATTCGGCACAGGCAACAGCGGCTATAATCTTTATGGAATCCAGGCTGCGGCCAAGGGTATTTTTAATATTGTCGATTTGAAACAGCTGAATATCGCACAGTCGGCCTACCTGGCTGGATTGCCGCAGCGCCCCTCCGCCTATGCGGCTTTCACAAGCAAAGGAAAATTCGACGAAGGCGGCTTCAAGCTTGCCGTGGAACGGCAGCATAATGTGCTCAAATATATGCTGGAAACGGGACGCATCACCTCGGATGAATATAATGAAGCATTGGCTTTCGACTTGCGTGCATCGCTTGCCAAGCCTACAGAAAAAGCTTACTCCACGTTCCCTTATTTGATGCTTGAAGCGGAGCGCCAGGCCGCAGAGGTTCTGCTGATGCAGAAGGACCCTAGCCTGACACAGACCGATGTCCGCAAGAAGGAAAATGCCCCGGCGCTGGAAGAGTCCCGAAGCCAGCTGCTCCGCGGAGGTTACCGCATTTATACAACGATTGACAAGCGTGTATACAATTTGATGCACCAAATCAGCAATAATCCCGATAATTTCACGCCGGACAGCAAAGAAAAAGGCATGGAGCAAATCGCCGCCGTCATGATCAATCACAAAACAGGGGCAATCACGGGCATGATCGAGGGCCGCGATTTCTATACGGAACAGATGAATCATGCCACACAGATGACCCGCCAGCCCGGTTCCACCATGAAACCGATCTCCGCCTATTTGCCTGCTATTGAAAAAGGGCTGGTCCAGCCCGGCAGCATTATTGACGATGCTCCTATGGTGCTGAAGGATGGGCAGAAAGGCTTTCATATCCCGATGGACTCCAACAAGCGGTTTGCCGGTCTGGTCACAGCCAGGGAAGCCCTGAACCGCTCCATGAATCTGCCGGCACTCAAAGTTTTCAATGAGATGGTGACGATTCCGGAGGCGTGGAAATTCACGCGCAAGCTGGGCATAACCTCCATTAAGCCTGAAGATGATTATGCACAGACAGGAGTAATCGGGGGACTAAGCGTCGGCGTATCCGTAGAGGAATTGACGAATGCTTACGGCAGCATTCCGAATAACGGAGTGTTCAATGACGCTTACATGATCAGTAAAATTACCGATGACAAGGGCAATATTATTTATGAGCATAAAAATCAGCCCACTCGCGTGTTCTCGGAACAAACTGCGTTTTTGATGACCGATATGCTGCGGACTGTTATATCCGATTCCAGCGGTACGGGACATTCCATTGCTTCCAACTTTACCGGCTACGGCAAAATTCCAGTTGCCGGAAAAACGGGCTCAACCCAGGATTACGGAGATGTCTGGTTTATGGGCTTCACGCCTGATGTCACGCTTGGCGTCTGGGCAGGGTATGAGGAGCAGGTCCATACCCTGTCCAAGGATGGGCGGGCACGGGCCAGATCCATCTGGACCCTGATCATGAATTCGGTCACCAAGGACAGGCCTGACCTGTTCCCGACGGAGGCATTCAAGAAGCCATCCGGCATTGTTAAAGCGACCGTATCCAGCGTAAGCGGAAAGCTGCCTACCGATCTGACCAGACAGGCTGGAAAATTAGTCACCGACTATTTCAACGAAAAATATTTGCCAAAAGAATCGGATGATGCCCTTGTTAATATGGCCTACATCACATTCAATGGCGTTAACTATGTACCGCAGCCATCGACGCCTTCGGACATGGTCAGCGAACAGCTTGTCATCAAACGCCAGAAGCCGCTTGATGAGCTCATGTCTGAGATTTCAGCGGCACAGGCAAAGCTGCCGGCAAGCAGCAGACGTTCCATGAGTTCTTATCTGCCGGCGGATGCGGGAAAAGATGCCCCATCCAAGGTGGACCCACGGGTTGAGGACGGCCACGCGCCAACTCCGCCTGCCAATGTCCGGCTGCAGCCTATTCCGGGGAAAAGCTCCAATCAAATATCGTTCAGCAAATCGCCGGAAGCAGATGTCGTCGGCTATCGTCTGTACCGTTCTCTCAATGAAGAGCCTTATAAAATTGCAGGCGCGCCTGTGTTGGCCGGCGCAGACACCGAATTTACCAATTCGATTACACCAAGCCTGTCCTACCGTTATTACATCACTGCTGTTGACGTAGGAGGCCATGAATCGGGACCAAGTGCAATTGTGGGTTCCAATAATTCGATGGTGCCGCCGATTCAACCACCGTTACTACCAGGCTCTGGGGATGAGGGTGCAGGCACGCCTGTCAATCAATCTGAAGGAACATCACAGGGCGATGCCGTCCAGATCGACAAAGGGAACACGGGCCAGAATCCAGTGGCGCCTCCATCCGCCCCTGCCGGCATTAAAGGGGAAGTTACCGATATCGGCATCAAGCTGACATGGGACACGAATACAGCTGCCGAGAACGTAACTTCGTACAATGTCTATTACAGCACCGACCAGAGCGGAAAGTTCACCAAGCTCGGTTCAACGGCTGAAGCCAGGTTTGAATATCTGTCCACAATCACAAGCGGTTATTTCCGGGTTACTGCGGTCAATGAATCAGGCGAATCCGCATCTTCGTACACCGTTCAACTAAAATAACAATGGAACCAGGCTTTGCCATCCTCTGGCGGTGAAGCCTGGTTTCTTCACAACGCTGCCTTGGTGAACGCTCAGCAAAAAGCCCGCCCTCTGCCTAAACGGCAGATGGGCGGGCTTTTTGTGTACAAGCAATGAATACTATAGGGATAATGGCTTGTTGCTTACTAAGCGGTTAATCCTCGATGGTCGACAAATCACCTGTCGGCAGATTTAATTCCCATGCCTTTAGTACACGGCGCATGATTTTACCGCTGCGGGTCTTGGGCAGCTTGTCTTTGAATTCGATTTCGCGCGGTGCAGCATGCGCAGAGAGCCCTTCCTTGACGAAGCGGGAGATATCCGCCTTCAGCTCTTCCGAAGGCTCATAGCCCTCACGGAGCGCCACAAACGCCTTGATAATCTCGCCGCGCATGGGATCAGGCTTGCCGATTACGCCGGCTTCAGCAACAGCCGGATGCTCAACCAGCTTGCTCTCCACCTCGAAGGGACCAACACGCTCACCCGCCGTATTGATGACATCATCGATTCGGCCCTGGAACCAGAAGTACCCGTCTTCGTCTTTATAAGCGGAATCACCGGAAATATACCAGCCGGGAATTCGGAAGTATTCTTCATACTTGGCCGGATTATTCCAGACCTTGCGCATCATGGATGGCCAAGGCGTGCGTATCGCAAGATTGCCCATCCGGTACGGCGGCAGCTCATTGCCGCTGTCGTCAATGATGGATGCCTGTACGCCTGGCAGCGGCCGCCCCATTGAGCCTGGCTTGATGTCCATGCTTGGATAATTGCAAATCAGCTGCGCTCCTGTCTCCGTCATCCACCATGTATCATGAATACGCTGATTATAGACCTTCAATCCCCAACGAACCACTTCAGGGTTCAAGGGCTCGCCCACGCTGAGCACATGTCTGAGGCTCGACAGATCGAATTGCTTCACGACATCGTCGCCTGCGCCCATGAGCATACGGAAAGCCGTTGGCGCACTGTACCACACCGTTACTTTATATTTCTCGATTGTTTTATACCAGTCCTGGGGGCTGAACCGTCCGCCGCGGATAACATTGGTTGCCCCGTTCAGCCATGGCGCGAATATCCCGTATGAGGTTCCAGTGACCCATCCCGGATCGGCAGTGCACCAGTAAATGTCATCCGGCTGCAAATCCAGTACCACGCGTCCGGTGAAATAATGCTGTATCATTGCGTTTTGGGCATGAAATACACCCTTCGGCTTGCCCGTGGAGCCTGATGTATAATGAATCAGAAGCCCGTCTTCCCGATCGAGCCATTCAATCTCCGCTGCGTCGGATGCCTTAGCCATTTCTTTCTTGTAATCAACAACGATCCCGCTTGCTTCCACGTCTTCGCCATATACGATAATATGCTTCAAATCCGGCAATTCTGCACGAGGAATCCGTGAGAGCAGCGCAGGTGTGGTGACGATAGCTGTCGCGCTGCTGTCCTGCAGCCGGTCCTTGACTGCGGTCTCCATGAAGGCTTCAAACAGCGGTCCAACAACAGCTCCTACCTTAAGCGAGCCGAGCAGGCTGAAGTACAGCTCCGGTGTGCGCGGCATGAAAATAAATACCCGCTCACCCTTCTGGATGCCTAAACTGCGAAGCACATTCGCAAAACGATTCGACTGTTTGGACATTTGTTCAAAGGTGTAGGATTCGTCCCGAGCGTTATCGCTATAATATAGGGCGGTTTTCCCGCCGAGACCTTGTTCAAGATGACGGTCAATCGCTTCAAATGCCATGTTTACTTTGCCGGTTTTACTCCAGGAAAACTGCTTTTCAATCTGATCGAAGCTGAACTGCTTTGCCATTTCGTCATAATTTGTCATGTTGGAGCCGGAAGCCGTTGCGGGTATCCGCTCTTGATGCATATCTAACATAATTCATCATCCTCCTGCCCATTGTAAAACTATTCTGCCAAAAAGAAGCGGCTGACGCCATCTTGTTGCGGCTGAGTTAGGGTGAAAAACATACAAAAACCGCCTCGGAAGCAGAATACGCTTTCATATTATAACATAGGCTCCAATGGTTCAACCATCCTTTTCATCACACTGATTATTTGTTATAAGTAAAGGTGATCCCGAAAGGAGCATGACTGTTGGAACATCGCAAAATAATGCAGGTTCGGCACCTGGCCTGTCAGGACCGGGAGCTTGTAATTGAAGGGCCGATCCCTGCAGATATTCTGTCAGGATATGTCCTCCACCCCGACTTGGATGCTTTTCGCAGGCCAATCGAGCAGCATAAGGCATTGGTCGAAATTGCTGAACTTACCGAAGGGCGGATTATCGCCGTCAGAGACGCGGAAACGATCGTTGGCTATGTCACCTTTCATTACCCGGACGAGCTGGAACGCTGGTCGGAAGGCGGAATGGACGATCTGATCGAGCTCGGAGCGATTGAAGTGGCAAACAGCTATCGGGGCTTGGGCCTCGGGAAACGATTGATCGAGACGGCTTTTGCAGAAGAGCAGCTGGAGAACGCTATAGTCTATACAACCGAATATTATTGGCATTGGGATCTTGAAAACACGGGTCTGAACGTATGGGATTATCGTGCGATGATGGAAAGGCTGATGAAGTCCGTAGGGATGATCTGGTTTGCGACAGATGATCCGGAAATTTGCTCGCATCCCGCCAATTGCCTGATGGTTCGCATCGGCAGGGAAGTTCCCCTCTCCTCGGTCGAGCAATTCGACCGTGTCCGTTTTCGCCAGAGATTCATGTACTAGTCAGACAGGAAGGAGATGAAGTCCGATGACGGCCAACGCCGTATTTATCCATCATCCGGGCGCGTCCCGGTATAAGTTCAATGAACAGCATCCCTTTAATCCTCAGCGGCTTGCTCTGGCTATCGATCTGCTGCATGAAGTGAATGCGCTGCAGGCACAGGATATTGTCGCCGCCTCGCCGGCATCGGAAGATATTCTCGCGCTCGTTCACCGCAGCGACTATATTGAAGCTGTGAAGCAGCTCAGCCTTGATCCGCCGCCAGAGCAGTGGGTGCGCCAAGCGCAGCTTTACGGTCTGCAGACCGAGGACACCCCTTTTTTCCCCGGCATGCATGAAGCAGCCTCGGCCATTGTCGGCGGCTCCGTACTCGCAGCTGACCTCGTGATGTCCGGGCAAACGTTACATGCGTATCACATGGCCGGCGGACTGCATCATGCGTTTCCCGACCATGGGTCCGGATTTTGTGTATACAACGATGCTTCTATCGCGATAGCCCATATCAGAAAGCAGTATGGCGTTCGGGTGCTCTATATTGATACTGATGTCCATCATGGCGACGGTGTTCAGTGGACTTTTTATAATGAATCCGAAGTGTGCACGTATTCTATTCACGAGACCGGCAAATTTCTTTTTCCGGGAACGGGTTTTGTCCATGAACGGGGAGCGGAGCATGGCTATGGCGCCAACTTCAATGTCCCGGTAGATCCGTATACGGAGGACGATTCCTGGCTGGAGAGCTTCACAGCCTCGATCCGCAAGGTGGCGGCCGCCTTCAAGCCTGATATTATTGTCAGCCAGCACGGCTGCGACGCACATGCCTTTGATCCGCTGTCGCATACCCACTGCAGCATGCGCATTTATCAGGAGATGCCTGCCATTATTCATGCGCTTGCCCATCAATATGCGGAAGGACGCTGGGTAGCTGTCGGAGGGGGCGGATATAATATTTGGCGCGTTGTACCGCGTGCCTGGGCGCTTGTATGGCTGGAGATGATTAATCACCCCATCTCTGCCGCTCTCGCTGAGAAGCACAGCGACGTGCCTCTCCCGGCCTCTTGGCTGAACCGCTATTCCAAGGAGAGTCCGGAGCCGCTGCCGACGCATTGGATGGATGATACAAGGAGCTGGCCGCCGATGCCGCGCCGCTCCGAAATCGAATCCTCCAACCGGCGGACCAGTGAAATTGTCATACAGGACTTATAGCTGTGTAAAAACAAACCGCCACCATAAACCAATAAAGGCAATTCGGCAGCCCGCCTATAGAAGCGGAGCTTGCCGGATTGCCTTTTTGAAACTTATCGAGAATATCAGGTCACGCCTGAATATTATAATTTGTTCTGTGGAGAAAACATGCTTCAGCCCCCACTGGACAGCAGAACTGCTTCTTACATATGCCGGAGCATCTCATCTATGATCCGGTGGGAGTTAACAGAAGCTTCCACAGTGAAGTCCGCAAAATTAACATGGGCCGATCCGTCAGCCTTGTCCGACATGGAACGAATCACAACGAATGGCACGCCATTCATCCCGCAGACCTGCGCAAGCGATGCCCCTTCCATCTCCGTGCATGCACCGCCAAGCTCCTCATGCAGTTCGCGAACCGCTTCACGGGATGCAATAAACTGGTCGCCTGAAAGCACTTTGCCTTTCATGCTGCGTCCCGGAAAGAGACTCTCGCAGGCGCTGGCAGCCAGTTCGACAAGTGAAGCATCCGCGACCCACTCCGAAGTTTCCTGAAACGGGATTTGTCCGCGGGCGAAGCCAAGTGGTCTGCAGTCCATATCATGCTGGACGCATGAGGTCGAGACGACGATATCCCCGATATTCAGACCGGGATCCAGTGCGCCGGCTACGCCGGTAAATAAAACACAATCCACACCTGCGTCAATGAGCAGCTGGGTACAAACCGCGGCGTTTACCTTGCCGACTCCCGATTTGCAAAAAACAACATCATGTCCGTGCAGCTTCCCTTCAACATAGGTGATGCCCGCTTTGTCGAAGGAGCCGGTTCTCTCGACATGCTTGTGCAGCAGTTCGATTTCCTCTACCATAGCCCCGATAATACCGATCTTCAAAGCCTTCTTGGTCATTTCCGGCTACCCACAGATTGACGCGTAATCACTTCATGAGGAAGAACGACGCGGGCTTGCTCCACCGATTCCTTCTTCATCAGCTTGGTCAACAGACGCATCGACACAGCGCCGATATCATACATAGGCTGTGCGACAGCCGTCAGCTGCGGACGAACCATGGAAGCCATGCGGCTGTTGTCCACACTGATGACGGATATATCATCCGGAACTTTAAGCCCTGAATCCTGGATGCAGTGGATAGCGCCGATAGCCATCTCGTCAGTTGCAGAGAATACGGCTGTTGGCAGCTCGGAGAGCTCCAGGAAATATTTCATTGCTTCAACGCCGGATTCGTAACGGTAATTTCCGGTACGCACCAGATTCTCGTCATAGGAAATTCCCGCCGCTTCCAGCGCACGCTTGTATCCTTGAAACCTTGCATAGCCATTGGATGGATCCTGCAAAGTCCCGCTGATCATCGCGATTCGTGTGTGCCCCTGTTTGATTAAAGTATCCACGGCGTCATAAGCCGCAGACTCATGATCGATATCAACAGAAGGAATGGAGCCATTCTCATCCGTTGTGGCGCAGAGCACGACAGGCACATTGGAGGTTTTGAAAGCCTGCAGATGCTCGTCCGTCACAGCGCCGCCCATAAACAGAAGACCGTCAACCTGCTTCTCCAGCAGCGTGTTGATAACGCGGATCTCCTTGTCCTTCTTCTTATCGGCGTTGCACAAAATAATATTATAGTGGTACATATTCGCAATATCCTCTATACCCCGTGCGACCTCTGCAAAAATTGCGTTGGAAATGTCAGGAATGACAACGCCGACTGTCGTCGTTTTTTTGCTGGCCAAACCACGGGCTACTGCGTTTGGACGATAGCCCAGACGCTCGATCGCTTCGAATACCTTTTTGCGTGTTTGAGGCTTCACATTGGGATTGTTGTTCACGACCCGTGAAACCGTGGCCATGGATACGCCTGCTTCTCGTGCTACATCATAAATGGTTACCGTCAAGGTCCTTCTCTCCATTAGTTCAAATTTTTGTAACGATAGTTTTCCTTACATCTTCTCTATCGTTCTAGGGAAGAAACCTGCTTTTGCCCGCAAAGAGGCGTCTGCCGCAACTGAACCCTTATCCGGCTCAAGGTTCTTGAGCTTGGCAAATGCGGTTTCTTCTTCAAATATCGCGCCGTCTTACTTTATCGTAATGATACGACAAAATATTACTTTTCGCAATGATTCCCAAGATGATCATCTAATGTCGAATAGGTTATGCCCCAATGGGAAGCATGCCAGGAAACCATTCCGTTCTCAATAAGAAGCGCTTGGGGGGATTCATGCTTGATCCCTACCTGCTCAGCAATCGCCCCGGAAAGCTCCTGATGATCCACAACCTCAACCAGAAAACAGGGCGGAGAAAACTCTCCTGCATCCTCCAGCCATGCGGTTAATTCGTCATAGGCACCCGTACTTACGGAGCAGCGGCTGCTGTGCTTGAAAACAAGCAGCGGCTTAACCCTGGAGGCAGACAGCACTTCATTCCATTGCTGAACGGTTTTGAGAGATGTGATTCGCTCCAGCAGGCAGCCCCCCTTATATCTGACCTTAAGATCATTATGAATATAAATAATACCTATGTTTAGAATGTGGGGTTTTTCCGGCTTAACTGGGTGAGCCGTTTATGTATATCCGCGATCCAGACTTCATCTTCAGCCGCTTTGGCGACGGCATACAAATCAAGAAGCGTATTGATCCGGTTCTCCGTACGCTGCCTGATCGCCTCGGAATCGGACAGCTTGCGGTCATGATAGGCTTCTACTAATAAATCTGCCCATTCATTCCACTCGTTAAACAAGTAGGTTTGTTTATCCGGTTCAGTTCCCAATTTCCCGATCAGCCCGGTCAGGTCCGGTTTGACCTCTGGAAATACTTCGCTGCGGCTGCATGCAGGGCATGAGTATATCGGTACATTGTCAATTTCCACTTTACCAGAGTAAATAACAGTGCGCAGCTTGATAAGCATGACGTCGCCGCAAGGACACCGTTTCTGCAAAATCGTCCACTCCTTCTCACGGCATTTGCCGTCGTTTAAGAAGAAACAGCCTGCCTTTGGGCGGCGCACATTTCTTCCCGTCGAAAGTACCGGAATATGCCAAAACAGCAGGCATATGATTTTCCGCCATTTCGATAAGAGTATTCGACTACTTTTGCTGAAAGTCCTGCTTAAACGGCAGATGTAATTTTTGCATAACCGCCCTGCTTCAGGATGTGATCTTCCGCCATCTCCTGCGAACAGCGGGTATGGCAGTAACCGCCATTGCAAGGGCGCCGCCGATACAATCATTGCGGATGTCCTGCAGATCGGGTGTGCGTCCGCCGACAAAAGACTGATGATATTCATCGGTCAATCCATACAAGCCGCAAAGAGCCACGATCAGGATCTTCATGCCCCAGCTGTCCGCACGTGCTCCGAATCCGTAATCAAATGCAAGCGCGAGTACGAAATATGCCATGAAATGCCCCCAATCAAAGCTGGACATCGCCGGAAACAGCTTTTGAAACCACGGCAGAAAACGATTGATCTCGTCACCGGTCCGGGAGGAAAGAAGAAATATAGCCGCCATGACCGCAAGCGCCGGAATCGCATACAGGAGACTGCGCCGCTTTTTGGCATGAAGAGTTTGCTTCATGGGATCACCTTCGATACAATATTGCTGATAGACTGCAAGAAGCAAGCCTGACTGTTTCATAATGTTGACGTTAAGGAGGATTACAATGACGCTGCAAGGTAAAACCATTATTTGTTTATTGGACGATGAATTCGAAGATTTGGAGCTCTGGTATCCCGTTTATCGCGTTCGCGAAGAAGGGGCAGCCGTTCTGTTCGCCGGGCCGGAGAAGAACCGCACTCATATTGGCAAATACGGCGTGCCGGCAAAAGCCGATCTGTCATTCGACGACGTAGACAGCTCGCAGGTTGATGGCCTGCTCGTTCCCGGCGGATGGGCGCCGGACAAGCTGAGACGCTATCCGCAGGTGCTTCAACTGGTCAAGGATATGGATGCCGCGGCCAAACCGATCGGTCAGATCTGCCATGCCGGCTGGGTGCTTATTTCCGCAAAGATACTCAGCGGGCGCAAGGTCACATCCACGCCTGGAATACGCGATGATATGGAAAATGCCGGCGCTGTCTGGATCGATGAGCCAGTGGTCGTCGACGGCAATCTGATTTCCTCGCGGAGACCGCCAGATTTGCCTCCATATGCCAAGGCTTTCGTGGATGCATTCAAGGGATAAGGTCATCTCCTCCAGCTAAGCAGCAGCTGTGAGAACTGCTACCGGGTGGTGATCGACCCCTGATTCCCGCCGCTTTGCTGCATGCTCTGGAAAGATGCCAGCATTTCATGGATGCTCCGACTCGTCCGGCAGGTTAATATTTCACTGAACAATGAACGGCTGTCCTGCTGCGTCAGGGAGAGCAGCCGTTCTTTAATGGGCAGTATGGCATGCGGCGACATGCTGAGCTCATCCACATCCAGGGCGAGCCAAATCGGAAGTGCCTTCAAATCCCCCGCCATTTCTCCGCACACACCGATATGAATACCGGCTTGCTTGGCTGCCTCCACAGTGAATTTCAACATCCTCAGTACAGCTGGATGATACGGCTCATACAGATGTGAGATTTGATCGTTCATCCGGTCGACGGCCAGCGTAAACTGAACAAGATCGTTGGTTCCTATACTGAAGAAATCCACCTCTTTCGCAAGCAAATCGGCTATCATCACGGCAGCCGGAAGCTCGATCATGATCCCCACTTCAATCTCCCCGTCATAAGCATGTCCTTCTTCCACAAGCTCGCGCTTCGCATCCGAGAGCAGCGAATTCGCCGTCTGAACCTCTTCGACCGATGAAATCAGCGGATACATGATTTTCACTTTACCAAAGGCGCTTGCGCGCAAAATGGCCCTCAGCTGAGTTTTGAAAAGCTCCGGTTTGTCCAGGCATATCCGGATCGCCCGATACCCCAGAAACGGATTCTCCTCCTCCGGAAGCTCAAAATAATCAAGCTGCTTATCCCCGCCGATATCCAATGTGCGAATAATCAATGGCCGCCCGGCCAGCTTTTCCGCGACGCTCCGGTAAACTTCAAACTGTTCTTCCTCCATAGGCAGCCGGCTCCTGTCCATGTAGAGAAATTCCGTACGGAACAGCCCAACGCCGCTCGTACCGCTGGCAAGCGCAATATCCAGCTCCTTAAGTGAGCTGATGTTGGCGCCAAGCTCTATCTCCTTGCCATCCTGGGTAACCGGTTGAAAGCTGACGATGCCTTTGAGCCGCTGGCTGGCTTCCTGCTGCTGCTTCTGCTGCTGGGCATAACGGTCGATCAGATGAGCCTCGGGGTCCAGGTGAACAACTCCGGTGTCACCATCAATGATAAGCATATCTCCGGTCTGAATGGCATCTTCAATCTTCGTATCCAGTCCGACAACCAGCGGGATACCGAGCGCTCTGGCCATAATGGAGGAATGGGAGGTCGTGCTGCCAACAAGCGTAGCGATACCGAGCACATGGTTGGGATTCAAATGAGCCAGCTGGGAAGGCGAAAGCTCTTTGGCCACGAGTATGAAGGGCTGCGTATCGGACGGCAGTGTAATCTCCGGAGCGCCAAGCAGATGCTTGAGCAGCCGGTTGCCGACATCCTTGATATCCAAAGCCCGCTCCTTCATATATTCATCATCAAGCAGATCGAACATTGTGACAAAGTGGTCAATCGCCTCTTTTACCGCCACTTCGGCCGCCTTGTACTGCCGCTGGATGATGCCCTGAATCTCGTTCATAAAAACCGGATCCTCCAGAATGGCCAGATGGGCGTCGAAAATATAGCTTTCCTCCGTACCCACAACTTCGCGAAGCTCATCCTTCATTTGCTCGATTTCCACTTTCGAGGTACGGATGCCCTCGTACAGCCGCTCGAATTCACGAGCCAGATCCGCCACGTCGATTTTTTGCTCCGGCAAATCCCACTCCCAGTTCGGCAGAACAAATGATTTGCCGATTGCAATGCCTGATGATGCTCCAATTCCTTGAATCATGTCGTATCCCCCCCACTGCTTCTCTCTTTCAGAACGACTGACATTACAGATGCTTGCCCCCGTTTAACGTTCTTGAACGGAGCAAAACTCCATGAACGAACACGATCGGAATTCGTGATCACCATCGGTGTCGCCAGGGATTTGCCTTCCTTGCGGATTTGCTGCAGATCAAACGTGATAAGCAACTGGCCCGGCTTCACCTGGTCGCCTTCCTTGACGATCGCATGGAATCCTTTGCCTTTGAGCTGTGACGTGTCAATGCCGATATGCAGCAGCACATCCAGCCCCTCGGGCGTTCGAATACCGATGGCGTGCATGGATGGGTAAACATGGATGACCTTGCCCTTCACCGGAGAAACAAGCTCGCCTTTGTCCGGTATAAAAGCTACTCCGTCACCAACAAGCTTGCCCGCAAATATCGGATCGGGGACTTCGGTCAGGGGAATCATCCTCCCCTGCAGGGGCGAGCTGAACAGCACTCGTGTAATGTCCCGGCGGATTACCTTGTCCATCTCTTCCCGGATAAGCTCGGAATAGGTGCCGAAGACGATCTGCACATTGCCTCCGCCCAGCCGGATCACGCCGGCAGCGCCCAAATGCTTCAGCGCGTTATTGTCCACCAGCCGGTCGCTGCCGACCTTAAGACGAAGACGGGTAATACAGGCTTCCATTTGCAGTATATTTTCTTTGCCCCCGATCGCTTGCAGAATAAGCGGCGCCCGATAAGGGATATCGCCTGCCCACTCATCGAGCTGGGAGCCTTCCTCGCGGCCGGGAGTCGGAATACGGAAGCGCCGTATCGCCCAGCGGAACAGAAAATAATATAGAAGTCCAAAGACGATGCCGATCGGGATAAGCAGCCAGCCCCTCGTCGCAAGATGCTCATTGATCAGAAAATCAATGGCCCCTGCCGAGAAGGAGAATCCATGTAAAATGCCCAGCTCGTAAGTGAACCACATCATCAGGCCGGAAAGCAGCGCATGCACCACAAATAAATACGGCGCGACGAACAGAAAGGCAAACTCGATCGGCTCTGTTACCCCGGTCAGAAAAGACGAAAGCGCCGCGATCATAAAGGTTTTGCGGATCTTCGGCTTCAAATCCTCCCGCGCCTCGTGAATGATCGCGAAGGCAATGGCAGGCAGTGCAAACATCATCGTGGGATACAGCCCCGCCATAAAGGCTCCTGCGGTCGGGTCACCGGCAAAAAAGCGCGGCAGATCGCCGAACAGGACGGAGCCGTCGCTCTGCTGGTAGCCGCCTACCTGGAACCAGAAAACATGACTGACCAGGTGATGGAGGCCAAAAACAACCGTAATCCGCAGTACAAAACCGAAAAGAAAAACGCCGAAGCCCCCGCCAGAGGATACGATATCGCCAAGTACCATTAACCCTTCGTGCACACTTGGCGCAAGACGCACCATGACGATAGCCAGTATCGCAGAGAAGAAGCTTACAGCCAGCGGCACAAAACGAGGTCCGCCAAAAAACTGGATGTATTCCGGAAATTTGATCGATTTGAACCGTTCGTTGAAGATGCTCGTAACCACGCCAATAATGACTCCGGTAAATACAGTCGGCTCCAGCTCATAATGACTGGCATTTATGATGCCCGTATAAATAAACATGCCTGCCAATGCCGCAAGGCCCGCAGCACCCGCATTGCTGGTCATGCCCATCGCCACACCGAACGCAAATAAATAGGGCAGAAAAGTGAATAACGCTTCACCTGCCATATGTAAATGGGACTGCATGCCTGGAAGTCCCAACGCGTCCCAAGGCAATGCACTGAGGCTGAGGAATACAGCCGCTCCCGGGAGCACGATGGTCGGCAGCATTAAAGATCGTCCAAGCTGCTGCAGGTGCCCCATTATGTTCATCCGTGAAACCCTCCCCTTTTTGTCGCCTATGCCGTATAGAATTTTTCTCTATTGATCGTAAGCGTTTGGCTCTGCTTTGTCAAAAAAAAACGGCGGACCCGCTGGTCCGCCGCTTCTTTGGTATTGGCCTGCCGGTTAACGCTGAAAGCCGCCAAAGGTATTTTGTGCGCCCTGGAAGGAGCTTGCTTGCGAGCCAGACGAATAACCAAGCCTGGAGAGAACCGGACCCGAATTCGAGGCCGCGTTGGTGGCTTGGTATACCGGGTTTTGAGAAGTGTGCGCATTCGCCTGCGAGAAGTTGTTTTGGCTTTGCAGGTTGGAGCGGAAACCAAATTGATTTTGCGGTTGATTGAATTGATTCTGGTTGAATTGGTTTTGGTTCATTTGATTCGTTCCGGCCGTGTAGCCGACATGCGAGATCACTGGTTGCTGCTGCATTTGGTTCGATTGGTTGAACTGGTTTTGATTCGAACCTGCCGTGTAACCGACATGCGAGATCACCGGTTGGTGCTGCATTTGGTTCGATTGATTGAACTGGCTGGTTGAATTGGAGCGGAAATTTTGATTGGCACTGTAGCCTCCAGCATGGGAAATAACAGGTTGGGACTGGTTGGCCTGGCTTGAAGAACCCATTGAAGAAAACTCAGTGTTAAAATGGTTTTGCGGTTGGTAATCCTGGTTCGCCGTGTAGCCCACGTGAGAGATCACAGGCTGGTTTTGATTTTGATTACGGCTTTGATTCGTTCCAAAGCTGTTGAATTGGGAAAAGCCTGCGCCCGAAGACATCCCTTGGTTTTGCTGCTTTGGCTGTCCTTGATATTGGGATTGAACATACCCAAGTGGCTGGAAGCTGTTCCGGCTGCCTTGGTTACTAAACTGCTGTCTGAACTGACTGTTTTGAAACCCGCCTTGCTGCGACATCGAGTTCACGTGTTGTCCTCCTTGGAATAAAAAAATGTCGACCTCCGGATGCCTAATAGGCTGCACCTTCCAAAAGCCTTTCTTATTGTGGGAGAGACTGGCGTGAATTATGAATATGCAGCCCGTATAAATAATGGGCGGGTTTCAGGAAATTACCAGAAGCAAAATCTGCTTATGCCTTTGTTTTTCCATGCGGCAACAGCAAGGAATCCTCCACTTTGATGCAGCGGTCCATTATGACCTTCAGGCCAGCGCGTTCCGCGATTTGGGCAGTCTCGTCATGGTAAACGCCCAGCTGGAGCCAGATGACTGCCGCCCCGATTGCTGCAGCCTCAGCCGCAATAGGCGGAGTATGCTCGCTGCGCCGGAATACATTGACCAGATCCACTTTCTCCGGGATATCCCGCAAGGAAGGGTAGGATTTCTCGCCCAGAATGGTATCGGCATTGGGGTTGACCGGAATGATCCGGTAGCCTTTGGCCTGCATCGCCTGCGACACCAAATAGGATGTGCGCTCGGGATTATCGGATAAGCCAACCACTGCGATCGTATTCGTTTGTTCCAGAATTTCCTTGATTTCCTCGCGTGAAGGGTTCTCAAATGCCATAAGTGACACACATCCTTTGGTTATAATGGTTTATAAATTTTTCGTATGGTCTATTCGATCCATTCGACATTGGCTCCCAGAATTTTCAAATGGTCAAAATATTGCGGATACGATTTGGCCACATGATGGGCATCGCGAATGCGCAAGGGCTGCTTGGCGCGGAGTCCGACAACAGCGAGCGCCATAATAACCCGATGGTCGTAATGAGCGTTGATTTCAACTCCGCCCTCGACACCTTCAGGACGGCCATGCACTATAATTTCGCTTTGACGCTCCTCGACATTCGCCCCGGCCTTGCGCAGCTCATTCAAATAATCCGTAATTCTGTCGCATTCCTTATAACGCAGGTTCTCCACATCGTAGAAACGCGAGGTGCCTTCCGCGAATACAGCGGCCGCCACCATGGCGAGCACCGCGTCGGTGGCTTTATCGCCGTCGAACTCAACTGCCTTGAGCTTCCCGTTGCCCTGAACGCGGACAACCCCTCCCTCATGTGTCAAAGGAACCTCCATGGCGCGGAGCACATCGACGATGGCGCGTTCTCCCTGCTTGCTGTGCTCCTCCAGCCGGTGCAGCGTAACATCGGACTGGGTGACAGCCGCCGCTGCAAGAATAGCCGCAGAGCCGGGGTAATCACCCTGGACGACGTACTTCTTGGCTTCATAGCTTTGCCCTCCGGGAATGCGGTAATGCATCAGATCATCGCTCGCTTCAATGACGATACCCGCCTGCTCAAGCACTTCCAGCGTCTGTCCCACGACGACCTTGGATTTCAGATCATTCAGCACCTCGATTTCGCTGTCTTCCGCAAGCAGCGGCGTCAGAAACAGCAGCGCGCTTAAATATTGCGAGCTTACACTGCCGGAAACACGGATTTTCCCGCCCTTGGCCGCACCTCCGCGAATCGTGATGGGAAGACGTCCCTGATCATGCCGGACCTCTACGCCCAGCTGCCCCAGAGCATCTATCAGATCGTCATGCGGACGCTTGCCGAGCGAATCCGGGTAACGGTTAATGAAGGTAACATCCGGGCACAGGGCGGCAACCGCCATCAGGAAGCGGAGAACAGCGCCTGCATTTCCCACATCCAGCTCTTTGACATCCTTTGGTCTGCGGCCGAAGCCCGTGATAATCATCTTCTCGTCGTCTTCTTCGATGACCGCGCCCAGATCCCGGATGCAGCGGCGCATGGCATCGCTGTCCTCGCTGTGGGCCGGATAATAAACCGTGCTCGTTCCTTCCGCCAGCGCCGCAACGAGCAGGTAGCGGGTGGTGTAGTTTTTGGATGAGAGCGCCTGGATTTCTCCATGCAGTTTAGGGGTTGGGGTTACGAGAACGTCCATCTTTGAAATCATGCTCCTTTATTTGGGTTGGGTGGTCTATTGCTATTGCTGCAGGAAGGCTACGATCTTGTCCACCACTTCATGCGCATTAAGCTTGGATGTATCGATGGTCAGATGGGCAAAATCGTAAGCATGCTTGCGATCCTCCATAAGCTGGTTGACCCGCTGCCTCAGATCTCCCTGCAGGAGAGGACGAGAAGCGTCCTGGCTGACACGGGAAATGATCTGTTCCGCGTCCGCCGTAAGCGCCACCACCAAAGCGGAATCAAGCATCAGTTCACAGTTGCGGGGAGCCAGCACGGCGCCTCCGCCGGTAGCGATGACCTTCCTCTTCTCATGTCTGAGCACATCGGTTAGCGCAGCCGTTTCCGCCTCCCGGAATGACGCCTCGCCGCGATGCGTGAAGATTTCCGGAATGCTTCTTCCTTCGCGGCGCTCAATCTCTGCGTCCACATCGATGGTCTCACAGTCCAGATGCCTGGCCAGCAGCTGGCTGACCGTTGACTTGCCTGTCCCCATAAATCCGACCAGTACAATATGGACTTGCTGCTTGTCCGCCATTCGTTAGCACACCTTCTTTATTTGCTCCAGATTGATTTTACACATGTTTGCTTATCATATCATTATTAGCGCAGATCGGGTATAAAAAAGTTCATCCTGCCGTAGAGATGATAATACCGCTATTGTTACCAATTATGCAAAGGAGGACGCCTATGGCATACAACCGGGAGCCGCATCTTTCGCTTGGACCTATGGGGCACTTGTTCAATCCCGATTATCCGCTTTGCCGTGAGGATGTGGTATGGATTTTGGAATTTATGAAAAAGAAAGTGGCTGACGAAGCGCCTGAATTACTCAGCCTTCCCCAGCCACAGCTATTAAAAATATTTCAATCCTTCTCCGAAGCCTCCATGATTCTGATCAAGCAGCGCAGCGGCTGCGGCCCGGAAGGGGACAGACTGCGGACCTGCCTGATTGAAGGCGTTCTTGGCCTCTATCCTGCAGGCGCCAATTAATCGTGCAGGTGTAACCAGTCAAAGTGGAAGGAGCCTTCCTTGTCCACACGCTTGAAGGTGTGAGCGCCAAAGTAGTCGCGCTGCGCCTGCAGCAGGTTAGCCGGAAGACGGGCGGTACGGTAGCTGTCGTAATAGGCCAGCGCGCTGGAGAACGCCGGAACCGGAACGCCATACTGAACCGCGGCGGCGACGACATCGCGCCACGCGCCCTGATACGATTCCACAATTTCCTGAAAGTAGGAATCCAGCAGCAGGTTGCGCAGTCCCGGCTCACGATCGTATGCATCCTTGATGTTCTGCAGGAAACGGGCACGGATGATGCAGCCGCCACGGAAAATCATGGCGATGTCGCCGTAGCGCAGATCCCAGCCGAACTCTTCGGAGGCGGCGCGCATTTGGGCGAAGCCTTGTGCGTAGGAGCAGATTTTGCTGGCAAACAGCGCCTTGCGGATCGCTTCGATGAACGCAGTCTTGTCGCCTTGGAACGGAGCGCTTTGCGGGCCCTTCAGCCGTTTGCTGGCGGCCACGCGCTCTTCCTTGAGGGCAGACAGGAAACGCGAGAATACGGATTGGGTGATGATCGACAGAGGCACGCCCAGATCAAGCGAGCTTTGGCTGGTCCATTTGCCCGTGCCCTTCTGGCCGGCTTCGTCGAGAATGACATCCACCATCGGCTGCTTCGTTTCCGGATCGTATTTGGAGAAAATATCCGCTGTGATTTCAATCAGGTAGCTGTCAAGCTCGCCTTTATTCCATTCGGTAAAGATGCTTTGCAGCTCCTCCGTCGAAACGCCCAAAACATTTTTGAGCAGATCATAGGCTTCGCAAATCAGCTGCATATCGCCGTATTCAATTCCGTTGTGAACCATTTTGACATAGTGTCCTGCGCCATCAGGTCCGATGTATGTACAGCAAGGGTCGCCATTGACATGCGCGGAAATTGCAGTAAGGATGGGTTCAACCAGTTTATAGGCAGATTCCTGGCCGCCCGGCATGATGGACGGTCCTTTCAGCGCGCCTTCTTCGCCGCCGGAAACGCCTGTGCCGATAAACCGAATGCCTTGTCCTTCCAGATCCTTGCTGCGGCGCTGGGTATCAGGGAAAAAGGCATTGCCTCCGTCGATGATAATATCGCCTTCGTCCAGATGAGGGACAAGCGCGTCAATGGTAGCGTCCGTACCTTTGCCTGCTTGAACCATGATCAGAATTTTGCGGGGGCTTTCCAGTGACTCGACAAACTCCTCGATTGTAAATGTACCCACAAGATTTTTTCCGGCAGCTTCCTTGAGAAGATCGTCCGTTTTTTCGCGTGAGCGGTTGAAGACCGAGACAGTAAATCCTTTGCTTTCAATGTTGAGCGCAAGGTTTTTGCCCATTACGGCCAAACCAACTACACCAATTTGTTGTTTAGACATTGTGGTTTCCCATCCCTTATCTCATTTATAGTTGAGCTTCTATGCGTTTGCTACAGCCTGTCCCCGAAAGGGTTGGATTGTAACGCTTACGCACACAGTACTTTTATTTTACTCTTTTTGCAAGGGAATGAAAACCGGCGCCAAAAAAAATCAGCTTTATGGACCAGACGGGCTCTATCAGAGCCCGACTTTACTGGCCGCGACTGCATCATGCGGTCCGATAGCCGGCATGGCCGCGCGAAGACGCACGCCGGAAGCGGCGTACGTCAAGAGCGGTCCGGCCGCGCCGGATTATTCGCCGCGCTGGTAGGCGGCGATTTCCGCGAAAGCGGGAGCGAGCGCGCTGTACAGCGAGCGGTAGACCGGGAACAGGCGGTTATAGACGGCCGCCGCCTGAGGGTCCGGATCGCGGCGGTCAACGACCTCGACCGCCGACGCAAGTCCGCGCAGGCCGTGCGGAGCCTGCCCGAGCGCGAACTGCGCCAGCATTGCGGCGCCGATGGCCGAAGCGTCCTCGGTGTCCGTGAGGGTAACCGGACAGCCGAATATATCGGCCATCATCTGCCGCAGCGCGCCCGAGCGGGCAAAGCCGCCCGAGGCGCGGATTTCCCGGAGCGGTCCGCCGCCGGAGCTTGCGGCGACCAGCTCGGCCACGGCGCGCAGGCCGAAGAGGATACCCTCCAGCGTGGCGCGGATCATATGCCGCCTGTCATGGTGCAGCGACAGGCCGATGTAGACCCCGCGCGCATTCTCGTCCCAATGCGGCGCCCGTTCTCCCGCCAGGTGCGGAAGGCTGAGCAGCCCTTCCGCTCCTGGCGGCGTTTCCATCGCGAGCGCAATCAGCTGCTCGTATGGATCAATTCCCTGCCCCGCCGCCGCAGCCGCTTCGGCCGGGAACAGCTTGTCGCGCAGCCAGCGCAGCACCACGCCGCCGCTGTTTACAGGCCCGCCGGCGATCCATAGGGAATCCGCCAGCGGATAGCAAAACAGCCGCCCTTCGCGATCTGCAGCCGGCGTATCCAGCGCGATGCGCACGGCGCCGCTCGTGCCGATTGTGACCGCGGCAATCCCGCTCTCGACCGCTCCCGCGCCCAGATTCGCGAGCACGCCATCCGCTGCGCCCACGATGACCGGGACATCTGCCGGCAGGAGCATGGCACCCGCGGAGGACTGACGCAGCCCCTGCAGCACATGCTCCGACGGCACAAGCTGCGGCAGCCTGTCGAGCCCTACGCCGGCAAGCTGGAGAGCCTGCTCATCCCACTTGCGGTTCACCAGGTGATATAGGCCCGTTCCCCCGGCTACGGACTCGTCCATCAGATAAGGACCTTCGAACCAGCGGTGCAGCACAAATTCCTTGATTCCGATGAAGCAGCGGGCGGAAGCGAATATTTCCGGTTCGTTATCGCGGAGCCACAGCAGCTTGCAAAGCGGGGTCATTGCATGAACGGGGACGCCCGTCCGCATCGTCAGTTCTCCGGCTTCCCCGCTGTCTCTGAGCTTCTTCGCATAACCGGCCGCTCTTAGGTCAGCCCATGTCACACAGGGCGTCAAAGCCTCTCCAGCCCCATCAACTGCGATTAATCCATGCATGGCCGAGCTGAATGTAAGGCAAGCCACCTCGTCAGCCTGAATACCGCCCTTGCGCATAACCTCCCGGATTGACCGTTCCACCGCCTCGGCGATCAGGCCGGGGTCTTGTTCGAAATGTCCCGGATGGGGCTCGAGCAGAGGATAGCCTTCTTCCGCCCTGGCGCGGATCGAGACGCCTTCCTTCGATGCCTGCTCGCCTTTATAGCGGTCCGCGTTCAACGCCAGTACCTTGGTGCTCGTCGTCCCAATATCAACGGCTATAATAATCTTACCGGTTGCATTCCTCACCATCCGTCTCTCCTCCCGCAGCAAACCAAAGAGCGCTTTTTGCTATCGTTACATTGTAAAACATGCGGGCAAGCCGTGTAAACAACAGAACGGGCGGCATGCAAAAATAAGCCTTTTGGCGCGTAAGCTCCAAAAGGCTTATTTGAATGGGAAAGCTCCAATCCTCTTTCTATAATTCAAGCTGTATCATCTCAATCCTCAGCGACTGCAGCCGCTCTTTGGAAAGCGCCGCATCGTCATCACGTCCCTCTTTGATCGCCTCATGCAGGACCGAAAGCTCATAATCCAGCTCATACCTCAGCACAACCGCCCGTTCTTCCGCACGTTTAGACTGAAAAGCCTGAATCATTTCTTCTACAGTGACCAATGGTTTCTTCTGGTAAATAATCCGATGCTCCATCCCGGACACCTCCACAAGTCGAATGATTTCGCCGAACATGATGCTTTCAATCACGATTTGGCGGTCCTTAAAGCGCTTAACAACCGCATGACCACGGGAATCGTTAATCAGCTTCTCAAGCAGCTCCGACAGTTTCTCATCCTTAATGATATAATCGCCGATGATTTTGTAACGGTTGCGCACTCTCTGAAAACGGAGCTTCACAAGCTTGCGCCCGCTGCGTACCGATATGAGAAAGTAAACGTCCGACTCGCTCCAATACAGCGAATAACCCTCCTGTATCAAATCCCGAATCAAATTCTGGATTTGCCGCCGGTCAAAACGCAGCTCCAGGTTACAGTACTCCACTTCATGACTCTTGTTCATCGGCAACTCCTCCCCCAGTGTTGATCCGTTGACGAAATGTTCTGAATATTCTTTCTTAATAACTATCTTATACTCCATCTTATGTTATGGCAACTTGGTTTATTGACTATTTTTAAACTTGTACCGCAAATTTGAATAATAAATTTCGATACTCTGCATGATTTCCCCAAAATTTAAAGACAGGCGCCCGGCCCCATTCGCATGAGGTTGCGGCCGCCCTGTTCAACTTGCGTCTTGCTAATGGCTGATCGTCACTTTAATGCCCTGCCCGGTTAAAATACGAAGTACCTCCGGGTCGGCCCGGTCATCTGTAATCAGATGATCGATTTGTTCACAATCAGCGATGTGGGAGAACGCCCGAACGCCAAATTTGCTGTAATCGACCAGCAGGTATACTTCATCTGCCAAACCGATCATCTTCCGTTTTACCGCCGCTTGCAGCTCGCTGGATTCGCTTATTCCCCGCTCCGGATGAATGCCCTTGCCGGAAATAAAAGCCTTGTTCACGTGGTACTGCTCCAGGTTGCTCTCGGCCAGAGGCCCTTGATAGGACAAGGAGCGGGGTGAAAGGATTCCCCCGGTGGAGAAGACCTGAATCTTCTCCTTCCCGGCGAGCTCCAGCGCTACCTTGATCGAATTGGTCAGAACGGTCAACGGGATATTCGGAAGCTCAGCCGCCATATAGTAAGCCGTGGTGCTTGCATCAAGCGCAATTTTGCTGTAGGGCTCAATTTGACCGACCGCTTCGGCAGCAATCCGTTTCTTCTCCGCTGCGTTCATAACCTCACGTTCAAAGTAAGGAATCTCGGCCTGCGCATCCTTCACGCTCATGGCGCCGCCGTGACTGCGCTCAAGCTTGCCTGTTTGCTCGAGCCGGTCCAGATCGCGCCGGATCGTCTCTTCGGTAACGCCGCACAGCTCGCTGAGCTCGCTCACCCGGATACTTCCCCGCTCATTGACGAGGCGGATGATTTTTGCATATCTTTCGGCTACTAACATAAGCTTCAGTCCAATCCGAATAGTAAAAGCCACGGGCTTTATTTCCATTATTGCAGACCTGTGAGCTCCCGCCAAGTTCCGTATTGTTCTTCCCAGATACCGGATTCATCCGGTTCATACACGTTGACAGCAAAGGATTCTCCGATCAGCTTGCGCACCCCGGCAATATCGGCAGCTTCACCGGAAGCGATAAACTGGACGGCAAGATTGCCCAGCGCGCTGCCTTCCGCAGGTCCTGCCCATACGGGCTTACCCAGCGCTCCCGCCGTAAAGCGGCAGAGCATTTCATTCTGAATGCCGCCGCCAACCATATGCAGTCGATCATAGACCGTCCCGCTCAGCTCTTGCGTTTTCTCCAGTACGTAACGGTATTTCAAGGCAAGGCTCTCCAATACGCAGCGGACAATCTCTCCATCCGATGCCGGAACCGGTTGACCGGTCTCCCGGCAATACGCGGCAATTTCCGAAGGCATATGCGCAGGATTCAGAAACCGCATGTCATCCGGATCAATCAGAGAACGGAAAGGCTCGGATGCAGCTGCACGTCCAAGCAGGTCAGAGTATGCCAGCTTGCTGCCGCCTTCTCTTTCCCATGCCCGCTTGCTCTCTTCCAGCAGCCATAGACCCATGATGTTCTTAAGCAGCCGGTACGTCCCGTAGACGCCGCCTTCATTGGTGAAATTCAGCGCACGCGCATGCTCGCTCAGCACCGGCTCAAGAACTTCGGTACCCATCAGCGACCAGGTTCCACAGCTCAGATAAGCGAAGGACGGCTCTAGTGCCGGCACCCCTGCGACAGCTGATGCTGTGTCGTGCTCGCCAACCGCAATCAAAGGGATTGCCGCGGTGCCAAGCTCCTGTGCGACCGATTCGCTTAAGGCTCCGACAGCCGTGCCCGGCCGAACCGGAGGCAGCATAATCGCCGGATCGATGCCGATCGCCGTCAAGAGCCGTTCATCCCAAAGTCCTGTTGCGGGATTGAGCGCCTGCGTAGTCGAGGCATTCGTGAACTCGCTGTGCATTTCACCGGATAGGAAGTAGCGCAGCAGATCAGGGATCATAAGCAGATGCTTTGCCTGCGCAAGCGACGGATTCCCGTCCCGCTTCATGGCATGGAGCTGGTACAGCGTATTAAAAGGGAGAAACTGAATCCCGCTGCGCGCGAATATCTCCGCTTCCGGCACGATTTCCAGCACCTCTTCGATGGCTGTCGTCGTATGGCCGTCCCGGTAATGATAGGGATTTGCCAGCAGCTCGCCATTGCTGCCGATCAAGCCAAAATCGACGGCCCAGGAATCAATGCCGATGCTGCCGATTTGCCCGTCCGCAGCACGCCAGGCACTGCGGATACCCTGTTTGATTTCGTGATACAGCCTTAAGATGTCCCAATAGAGTCGCCCGCCAACCTGTACCGGCTCATTCGTGAACCGGTGCACCTCCCGGATGACGATCCGGCCCTCCTCGATCCATCCCAGCACTGCGCGTCCGCTGCCTGCGCCAAGATCGAATGCGAGCGCCTTCACCAGCTCGCTCCGCCTTTGCCGCGATGGGCAACGGACTCATAATAACCGCTTTCCCGAAAAGCCTTCATCGGATCGAGGGGCAGATTCTGCTCCTCGCGCACCGCATGCAGGAGCGGCGTTACATCGAACTCGAACGCGCTGCGCACTGCATCCTCGGCAGCCATGACATCCTGGGCTTCCTGTGCCGCATGCACCTCATCCAGATTGATCAGCAGAGCTTTGGCATACTGGGTCTGGACGTTTAATACGGAACGGATCATCGCCTGGATTTTCGGTTCGATGTTGTGACATTGATCGATCATATAGGCAATGTCGTCGGCACCGCCGCGAATGCCGCTGTCCGCGTCATTCGCCGCTTCAAGAATCTGGTAGAAAATAAGGAATAATTCATAAGGATTAATCGCACCGACAATCAGATCATCGTCCGCATATTTGCGACTGTTGAAGTGGAAGCCGCCCAGTCTTTGCTCATCCAGCAGGTAAGCGACAATATGCTCCACATTGGTACCAGGCGCATGGTGGCCGGTATCGACGAGAACAGAAGCCTGTGCGCCAAGCTTGCCCGCCAGATTGTATGCCATGCCCCAATCGGCAAGATCCGTATGATAGAAAGCCGGTTCAAAAAATTTATATTCGATCAGCATCCGCATATCCGGCGTCAACGCCTTGTACATCTCGGCCAGCGCTTCATGCATCCACGCTTTGCGCCTGCGGATATCGGCCTGACCCGGATAGTTCGTGCCGTCCGCAAACCAGAGGCTGAGATCGCGGGAGCCTGTGGCTTTGGCGATATCTACACACTCCAGAAGATGATCGGTTGCTTTGCGGCGGATAGCGGCATCAGAGTTGGTTACGCTGCCCAGCATATAATCCTCATCCTGAAACAAATTGGGATTAACGGCCCCGATTTGAAGACCGAGACCCTCCGCATGGCTGCGGAGCTTGTCGTAATCGTCCACTTTATCCCAAGGAATATGGATAGCTACCGACGGGCAGAGGCCTGTCAGCTTTTGCACTACGGCAGCATCATCGAATTTCTCGAACGGATTGCGGGGAACGCCGACCTTCTGGAACACCTTGAAGCGGGTTCCTGAATCGCCGTAGCCCCAAGAAGGTGTTTCAATACGAAGGGATTTCAGCTTTTCCTTGGCCTTGTTTATGTCGATGCCGCGACTGCTCTGCTGCTCTTCGAATAAAGCATAGGCGCGATCATTCATGGTACGTATCATCCTCTCATTCCCGGACTATTGGTTATCTCTTACCGGATAAGCCATCACCGACATTAAGGCGTTGGCCGGCTGTGTCGCATCAAGTCTGCTGTATTGGACATAAACGGGAATATCGCTCATGACTTCCATCGCATAGGGAACACCCTTCGGGATGCTCTCAGAGCCGCTTCTGAGCAGCGCAGTGCGCTGATGAAGCGTTCGTTTGGCCGGAACCAGCACCGTAATGCCTTCCAGCGGTTCACGGTCTTCAAAATAAACGTTGACGATCAATTGCGCGTCCATATGATTGGTATTCAGAACACAGATAGATTCGTGGCTCTCAAGCTCCCCGCTGCTTTGCGGTGGAATGTAACCGTCCGGGATCACCCATAATGTTTCGCCTTTTTTTGCAGCCAATGCGATTTCCTCCTTGTAAGAAAGCGGATAGTTGAATTAGCGTGTGAATGCCGCCGGCACTCCCCCATCGATAGTCAGCATGCAGCCTGTTGTTTTAGCTGATTTCGATGAGGCGAAGAAAGCTACGCCTTCGGCGATGTCGGAAGGATAGATGTTCACAAGCAGTGTTGTCCGGTTGCGGTAGTGGGCTTCAAGCTGATCCGGCTCGATGCCGTATGCCGCTGCGCGCTCATTGCGCCAGTTGGAATTCCAGATTGCAGATCCCTGAAGAATGGCATCTGGAAGAATAGTGTTCACTCGGATGCCGTCCGCTCCGCCTTCCGCTGCGATGCAGCGTGCAAGATGCGCTTCAAGCGCTTTGGCCGAGCTGTACGCCGTAACGCTTTTGCCTGCAAAGATCGAGTTCTTGGAGCCGATAAATACCATGCTGCCGCCAATGCTTTGAGTTTTCATGGTTTTGAAAGCTTCGCGCGCCACAAGGAAATAGCCGGTTCCCAGCACGTTCATGTTCAGATTCCATTCTTTCAGCGATGTTTCCTCGAACGGGCTGGAGGTGGCAAGCCCTGCGTTGTTCACCAGAATGTCCACCCCGCCGTAATACAAGGCGGATTCAGCGAAAGCGGCTATAACCTGCTCTTCGCTTGTCACATCCATCTTGACGGCGAGAGCGCGGCCTTCGCCATGCTTGGCGTTAATATCGTCCGCAACCTTCTGAGCGCCTTCAAGATTGAGGTCGGCAAGCACGACATGCGCGCCTTCCGATACCAGACGGCGGGCCGTTTCGCTGCCAATTCCGCCCGCTCCGCCGGTAATGAAGGCGATTTTGCGGGAGAATTCGGTTTCGGCCGGCGCAAGCGTCAGCTTGTACAGCTCAAGGGGCCAGTATTCTACATTATACGACTCATTTTCACTGAGCGATACAAAGGAGCCCAGCGCTGTCGCACCGCGCATAACCGCAATGGCACGGTGATAAAGCGCTCCGCTGACCTGTGCGTTGGCGCGGGATTTTCCTGTATTGAACATGCCGATGCCCGGAATCAGGATCACGCGAGGAGCCGCTTCGAACATGACGTCGCCTTCGTTCTTGTTGCGTTCAAAGTAAGCTGTATATTCTGCTTTGAATGCGGCAATTCCTTCTTTTACGCTTTGAATCAGTGTTTCCCGGGTTCCTGATGCCGGATCCCATTCAATGTACAGGGGCGTCATTTTGGTATGAACCAGATGATCGGGGCAAGCTGCGCCAACCTGGGAGAGCTTTGCGGAATCGCGGCCATTGACGAACTCCAGCACATCAGCCTCATCATCGAAGACGGCCAGCATAGGCTTCTCCGCGCTGACTGCGCCGCGGATTGTCGGCATGACGGCAGCAGCAAGCTCGCGTCTTTTGCCAGCTTCCAGAGAGCTGTAGCGCGCGCCTCCGAATACGGCGTTCTCATCGATGCGGCCTGCGATATATTCCTCCGCCTCGGTAATGATTTGCAGCGTTTTGTTGTAGGCTTCCTCAGAGGTTTCCCCCCATGTCACCAGACCATGCTTCTCCATCAGCACAAGCTCGGCTTTGGGGTTGGCGAGCACCCCTTCCGCGATCATTTTCGACAGGGTAAAGCCGGGACGGACATAGGGAACCCAGACGAAACGGTCGCCGAAGATTTCTGCCGCCAGCTCGCGGCCATTGTCGGTACAGCACAGGCTGATGATAGAGTCCGGATGAGTATGGTCCACATGCTTGAAAGGAAGGAAGGCATGCAGCAGAGTCTCAATGGATGCTCGCGGGTGCTTGCTGTCGATCATGCAGTTCGCCAGATAAGCGACCATGTCTTCATCGGACATGCTCTCAAGCTCGAATAATGGACGGATATCCTCCATGCGAAGAGCCGTGAAATTCTTCGCTTTCATAGAGGCCAGATCGGAGCCGCTTCCTTTGACATACATAACTTCGACATCGCGGCCGCGGAAATCCTTCACAACCGTCTTCATTGATGTATTGCCGCCGCCCCAGTTGCATACGGTCCGGTCAGTGCCGATCAGATTGGAACGGTAAACAAGTTCTTCGACGCCGCTTTCAAGCGCAGATGCTTTTTGCGATTCCCATAATGATTTAGCCATGTTTTGTCATCACCTTTGTTTTTGATTGTTTTATTTTGTTTGTGTTTGTTTTCATGGTATCACAGCTTTGGTTTTCTGTATATACAAAAATAAGGCATATTCGCGATGAACGAATATGCCTTATTTTATAGAGGTAACGAAGTATATCCGCTATACAAACCACTGGTTCAGAATCAACCCGAATGCAACAGCGCTGACCACCGCTCCTGCAAAGCTGAACCAGCCTGTGCGGATTTTATGCTGAAACATGCGCAGAATCCCGAAGCTCAGCAGTGAAAAGATAAGCAGGATGAATATGGCTCCCGTGGCAAACAACCCACCGGATATGGCACTGATATCTCCAACTGTCAATTCGACCACTCCTTTTGCTCATTCGACCTTTAGCATCTATTATAAGCGATTGATCCGGCTTTTTTCCACCTGCCGCCAACCTGAAGATGGGACAAATTATTGACATTTTACAAGCTGCTTCGCCATAGCTCCTGTCGCAAACCGGGCTTGTCCCTGTAAAAGGCAAACGCCTCCCCTTCAGCTCCCATGGATTTTGGCTTCGAAAGATCGCTTATTGCGGGGACGTTTGCGCAGCCTGACCTTCAGCTGGGTGCCGTCATAGCTGGCTTGACAAGAGTCGGGAATCACCATCCTGGGCAGCTTGACGACTTCCGTTTCCCCCTCCCGATGACCCGACAGCCTGATGCGGTCTTCCTGTGCAACCAGCCTGATCCGGCTCAAGTCGGCATTCCCGCCAAGCGGATATATAATGATCATATATTGTTTGGACTCTGTGATTTTCGCCTTGGATGCGTTTAATACCGACGATGCAGCGGGAATCGCCTTGACCATCATGCTCCGGACATATTCGCCAATCCAGTCAGGCTGGCTAAGCATATCAAAGTCTTTGGGAAGCCGCTGCTTCTCCATCCATTTCTCCAGATCGTTAAACCCCTCTTCCATATCGATTGACACCTCCGCTCCAGAATCGCCTGTTTAATATATGCCGGCATCAAACACGCTGCCACTCCATCACCCAAAAAAAGATCCGCTGTTGACACGCAAAAGGAACCACTGGGCGCTTGCCGCATAGGATGTAACATCAGCTTTGGATGCAAGGAAGCTGCCCTCAAGCAGCAATGGCAATTTCAGCCTATAAGAAAGGGAGTGGGAAACAATGCCTGCTGTCACCGGTTTTGTCAATTTCATCCGGGTGGGCTCAAGCCCATTCGTCCCGTCAGGTGATTCCTTCCAGAGGCCGCCTTCGGGCATATCGATAACCTATGCCGGTCCAGGATCGTTCCTCACAGGCAGTCCGGCCAAATCCCATCATTCCGTAAGCGCGGCTATTACCTCTGACCCGGATGCTGCGGATTGCTTACATTCTCAAGCGGGGTGAGTCGTCTAAATGAATTGGACCGTTCATCAAAATATCACCATTCACCAGCTGCGGGTGGATAACGTGACGAACTCATCTGTCCTTCAGATCGGCACAGCGGGTTCTGTGCGCTCTCTGTCCCAGCTCTACAATACCGGGGGCTTTACCGGTCCAGCACCGCAATTCGGCGAAGAAAATCCGCTTTCCTTTGTTCCTCTGCCCAATCCGGTTTAGCTATTAAGTCCTTCAGGAGGTGCGTATCATGCAATCCTATAACGAACCCGCCTATTCCCCTCAACAGGTGTGGATGGCATGGTCACAAAGGGTTCAACAGCTGCACATCCGACTGGAAGCACAGCAAGCCGCAATCGATTCGCTGAGCAAACAGGTGGAAAGCTTAAGCGAACGGTTGAAATCCGCAGAGACAAAGCCGCAGTATCATATCGACCGCATGGAATACCATTTTGACCAGTTGAAGGTGGAGAAGCTGGACGGAACATTGAACATCGGCATGACCCCTCCCAGCGAGGAAAAGATGAAGGAGATCGGCCAGCTTGTCATTCCCGGCGCTCCCTCGCCTGCGGCCGTACCCCCAGCATCTGCCTTTACATCTGATAATGGTGCTTTACCCCTCGGGGATGTGAACGATCAGGCGCTTAGCGGCCCCAATCAGTTCCCATCCGCCTTTGCCTCGGGCGCGCCGGATGCGACCATGCCCGGTCCACCATATCCCGAAATCCGCCGCGATATAGATTTTTATCTGAATACGCGGGCGCCTGTCATTCTCTCGCAGCTTGAAGCAAGTTATGGCATTACGCTTGACCCCTTCCACCGCAAATTGATTGTGGAGGATATCCGCAAGCAAATGAGTCCCCGGATTCAATATTATATAAATGTCGCCCTGCCCAAAGGAAAGACAAATGACCAAAATCCGCCCCAGATTACGGATGAGCTGAAGTCGGATATCATCCAGAAGACAACCCGCGATATCGATGCGGCGCTTCAGAGCTATGTAGCCAGCCTTGCGTCCCAATCAACCAACAAGAATGAATAGGAGAAAAGCTGCCATGAATTTGAATGTTGTGAATCATGCATTGTCAGTAGGCTGCATCCAGCTCACCGCTGTGGCCAGTGCTTCCATCCTGCAGGTCGGGGATACGGGGCAAATCAATCTCTATTCCATGTTCGATACGCCGCCGGAATCGGTAATTGTGGGTCCGCTCGTGCCGCTATCCGCGCCTGCCGACGCACAGGAAGCGGAGGCTGAGGATTCCGCCAGTAATCCTGATGCCGAGAGTAGTTCGTCATGAGCATGAAAACAGCCCATCCGGGTAACGACCCGAACCTTTGTTACCCCATACGCGTATCGGAGCTTGGCTACCTTTATCTGATCAGTGCTGGCGACGCTTCCGTCGTACAATTCGGAGACCGGGCGGAAGTGAACGCTTCTTTGAGGGCATTGGCTGTTCAAAGGGAAAGCGATCATGAGGCGAGAAAGGATGTCTACTTTGAAGCCTACTCTATCTACAACCGGCCGAGGCAGGTTTTTCCCGAAAAGCCGGGTTCGGCTGAAGAGGACGATGATGTGCAGGTGATAACTTGTCATAGACAGCCTGCCATCCGTGTTGGCTGCATCCAGATTATTGCCATAAGCGCAGCTGCTAACATTCTGATCGGCAACGGTCTGACTGAAACCGCTGAGTCCCGCATCAAGAATATTCGTCAATTCGCCGAGCCCCTCCCTTCCCCGGGACTGCCGGAAGCCCGGCCCTGATATTACCGCTCTGCCAAACCCGCCTTTATATCAATTGCATACAGGATATATAACCAATTGCAAATGCATACGGTATAAACGTCCAAACGATTTTGCGGGTTTGGTCATACATTAAAAATGTGATAACGACTATCACAAATCAAACACTCAGGAGGTATGCAATATGGGATACCCAGGTGGGGTTGGCGGCGTAGGCTGCGGACCAGTAGTCGGCGGCATATGGGGATGTACAGGCGTAGTCCTTGTGCTCTTCATTCTATTGGTCATTGTTCTTCGTGCCGGCGTATATTAAGTTAAGCAGCCAATACGGAATCAACAATCCGCGATGTCTGGACCATGTGGAATGCTTCCGCATGAGCTCTCTGCTCTTGACCGGAAGGTGAGATTTCCTGCCAACAATATGATATAAACATGATCCAGACACTATAAATCAAAGAAGAGCCCCGCTTTCCGCGAGAGGCTCTTCTTTGATTTTTCTGAACTGTACGGCCCACTATTTCACTTTGGCCAGTTCAGCATATTTGGCGGCGTAACGGCTGACGGTCTGCACATAAGTGGCATGCGACCAGGTAAGCGGCGCAACGGAAAGCGGCGTTCCGTCTCCCGGGTGAACCTGCTCCGGCAGCAGACCGCTGGACAGGGCATGCTCGATAGCCCATTCCAGCGCCTTGCGCGGACCTTCCAGGTCGGCCAGGCCTTGTGCGGATTCAATATCAAAGTTGGCAATCCACAGCGTACAAATAATCCATGGATTACCCGGCACATTATCGATATCTCCGGATTGCTGGAAGTAGTAGTCATTCGTGTATCTTGCGACCCCGCCGATCCCGTTGCGGATCGACAGGCCCTCCCGGATCGCACTCATCGTACTGACCACTCTGCTGTCATCGACAGGCAGCACGCCGAAGTCCCAAATACCGAACAAGCTGCTTTCCAGCGTCATATCCTTCACCCAGACATTATCTTTCTGAATCAGTCCGCGCGCAAAACGTCCGGTTTCCTCATCCCATAAATGCTTCAGCATTCCTTCCTTAATCATCCTGGCGGTATCGCGGAAATGATCGCTCCGCTCGTAATCGCCAAACAATTCCGTAAAAAATGCCCCTGCCATCAGACCGCCGTATACGGAAGCCACGGTATACGTCCATATCCCGTAACGTTCCTCCCATAAATCATAGCTGGGCTTGGGCAGGGACAAGGCCGGTTCAATATACTCGCTCAAAAATGCCGCACCCTTGCGGATCAGATTATTGTAGAGCGACTGCGGCAGCTCGATAACTTGATTGCGGATGTAATCCTTCCACAAGGCAAACAGGACCAGCGCCGTTTCATCCTCCTGGATCGGAAGTCGGCGGCTTCCCTGTACAATATAGGGATGCCAGCTGGAGCCAACCGTTCCATCGGGATTGTATTTATGGAACAAATAACCTTCGGGCGAGAGCGTCTGTGCGCAAAAGTGGAAGAACGGCGCGATGACACTCTGGAAGCCTGCCGCCGACATGGCATCGGCAATAAGGGCTCCGTCCCTTGGCCACATATAGCTGTAATGATCGCGGTTGTATTGCAGGATATCGGTATCATTGGCAGCTACGATGGCTCCGCGTTCATCCGTCTGCGTGCGCACGATCAGCAGGCTGAGCCTGAACATTCTCGCAACCTCCGGCGGAAGATCTCCCAGATCGCTCTCCGCCCGGTGGAGCCAATGCTTCCAGTAAATCACAATCCGGCTGAGCAGCTTCTCCGGATGGCTGTCCTGCACATATTGGTTGAGACTTTTAACTTCTTCGAGATCCTTGCCGATCGACATCCAGTAATACACGGTTTTCTCTCCGCCAGCCGGCACGACCGTACGGAAGCTCATCGTGCTGTCAACGGAGCCCTGCGAGATGGAATTGCCCATCAAGGTGCCGTCCTCCGCATCCCGCCATGTGCCCTCGGCCGAGTGGAACCGCTTGATGCCGGTCGTATACTGCACCATCCCGCCTTCGTCCGAGAAGCCGTTAAACATAAAGTATGAGGACCTTTTGTAATGAAACAGGGTATGATTATCCGGATAATACGCTGCCGTATCCCCTACCTCGGAGCCGTCAATCATCAAATCCTGATGGAAGAACAGGCGGAATTCCCGCTCATCGTCCGCTTTATTTCTAATGACGACCCGCTTCAAGTAAATGGATTCGCGCTGATGGATGCCGTCATTAATATGCAGCTCCACAGCAAGGCGATCATTCCGCGCGATAATGTTCGTGACGAGCGAATCCTCAACATAGCCAAGCTCGAACGTCCAATCGGGCTCTTCCAGCCAGGAGAATTGCCCGGCCGCCCAAATGCCGAAGCGGCAGTATTGCCCTCCCACATGATTCAGCTGACCGACAAAGGGATAATAAATGTCGCGGATATAACAATTCTGATCCAGATTAACGAGGATTTTACCATTGCCAATCACAAGATGGCGAGCCATAGTCAGGTCTCCTTTCGATTCGACAGAATTTCATCGTACAGATTCATATAAGACTTCGCGGACTTCGTCCAGCTGCAGTCGTCCCTGGCTCCATTGGCGACAATTTTCTGCCACGCCACCTCGTCCCGATAGAACGAGAGCGCTCTGCGCACCGTGAAGAGCAAATCATGCGCATTATAATGCGTGAAGGTGAAGCCGTTTCCTTGTCCCGTAAACTCATTATACGAGATCACCGTGTCCTTGAGACCACCGGTCTCACGGGCTATCGGAACCGAGCGGTAGCGCAGCGCAATCAGCTGGCTGAGACCGCAGGGCTCGAACTGCGAGGGCATCAGATACATATCGCTTCCGGCATAGATCCGTCTTGCCAGGCCGTCATTAAAGCCCAGCCAGACGGCGAGCTTGCCGGAATGTCTCCGCGCTGCATCGTTGAACAGCTGCTCGTACCGCCAGTCCCCTGACCCCAGAACCGCAATCTGCACATCCTCCTGAAGAATCTCCTCCAGCACCGCTTCCACCAGATCAAAACCCTTCTGGTCCACAAGCCGGGAAACCACGCCAATCAGCGGCGTGCTCTCGGATTCAGCAAGTCCCAGCTCACGCTGCAGGTTCACCTTGTTTTTCCGTTTGCGCGGCAATGAGCCTCTGTAGGGAACTTGAAGAGCCGCATCATTCATGGGGTCGAAGGAAACCGTATCAATGCCGTTCACGATACCGGTCAGATCTCCCGAGCGCTGACGAAGCAGCCCATCCAGCAGCTCGCCGTAGGCTTCCGTCTGTATTTCCTGCGCATAGGTGGGACTGACGGTTGTCAGCTTGTCCGCATAGAGAAGACCGGCCTTCATGCAGCTCCCTCCGCCATAGAACTCAATGCCCTCCGAGCCAAACAGCTCATCACCGCTGCCAAGCAGGTCCATCAATTGCTGCTGTCCGAACACACCCTGGTAACGCAAATTATGTATGGTGTATACAGTTGCTATATTGCGGGTGACCTGTTCATACCGGTACCGCGTTTTGAGCAGGAACGGAACGAGCCCGGTTTGCCAATCATGGCAGTGAACGAGATCAGGGCGATAATCCATATGAAACAAGGATTCCGCCACCGCAGATGAGAAAAATACGAAGCGCTCGGCATCGTCGCCGTAGCCGTAAAGCCCGCCGCGCTTGAAGTAATACTCGTTGTCAATCAAATAATAAACGATTCCGTCGATTTCTCCCTTTAAAAGGCCGCAGTACTGCTCGCGCCAGCCCAGCCGCACATGGAATTCAGCAATCCGTTCAAAACCGGCAAGCAGCGCTTCCGGCATCGCTTCATATTTGGGGAGAATGACACGGACTTCTGCGCCATTCTCCTTCAAAGCGGCAGGCAAAGACCCGGCAACATCGGCCAGGCCTCCGGTTTTAATCAGCGGTACCGCTTCAGAAGCGGCAAACAGGATATTCATCGTATGATTCCACCTCTATTTCTCTATCTGCCCTATCCAATCCATAGACAAGAAGCTAGATGACTTTGCGTTTCATCGCCAGGAACGGCGAGGACTCCGCGCCTCGCAGGTCGCGGCTCGGCTCGATCGTTACATCCTTATCCAGGATTACATGATTGACATTGCTATTCTCGCCAATGATTCCATTTTGCATAACAATGCTGTTGCGGACGACAGCGCCTTTCTGAACATGAACGCCGCGGAACAGGATGCTGTTGATGACCGTCCCCTCGATAATGCAGCCGTTAGCAACCAGGGAATTGCTCATTTTCGCCCCTTCCGCATAACGCGCAGGCGGCTCATCCTTGACTTTTGTATAAACAACACCAGGCTCGAAGAACAAACTTTTCCACACTTCCGGACGCAGCAGCTGCATGCTGTTCTGATAGTAGCTGGAAACGGTATTGACAATTCCCAGATATCCCTCGTACATATGGCTCTGGATATGAAGCTTATCCACGCGCGACATAATGGCGTGGCGTACGAGATGATCCTGTCCCTGGGCCAGAGAAGTCTCAACCAGCTCCATCAGCAGATCCTTGCGCATAATGTACATTTCCATCGAGACAAGGTCGCTCTCCATGCGGCCGTAATGGTCCTGAATGCCCGTAATTCTGCCGCTCTCATCAATCAGCACTTTTCGCGCTTTCCCGTCCATCAGATCCATTTGCCGCTTGCAGACAACGGTGATATCCGCCCCGCTCGCTTTATGCTCGGCAACAATGGGCTCGAAGTTGATATTGCATATCATATGACTGCGTGTAATGACGACGAATTCGTGCTGGCTGCGCATAAAATAATCCCGATGCTGGTAAAAGTGGAACAGATCGCCCCGCCGCACTTCGTTCACATCGTCCGTAATCGGAGGAAGCATAAATAATCCGCTCTGCCGGTGATGCAAATCCCAATGCTTGCCCGATCCCAGATGATCCATCAGGGAGCGGTATTTGGTATGGGCGAATATCGCCACTTTGGAAATACCCGAATTGACCAGGCTGGATAATGTAAAATCAATCAGACGGTAACGCGCTCCGAAGGGCACGGTGGCCAGACAGCGGTCTGCCGTGAGCGACTCCATTTCGTCCGATTCATGGATCAGATTGATCACACCAAGTATATTGGAATTCATGGCTGCTCCACCTCCTGCAGAGTATTGCTCAGGGTCACATTCTCGTCGCTTGCAATGACCGTAACCGGTCCCTTGTCCGGATTGCCAATCGTCACGCCATCGGCAATAACCGCGCCTTCTCCGACTATCGTGCGATAGATTCGCACATTCCGGCCAATCTTGACATTCGGCATGATTACCGATTCCTCTATAACACTATCAACACCGCATTGCACGCCATAGAACAGGACGGAACGGTGAACACGCCCTTCAACTATGCAGCCTTCGGTAATAAGCGAATGGGAGGCTTCACCGCCAGCCGCGATGAAGTGGGCAGGCCTGTTGGGATTAACGGAATAGATTCTCCAATTGCGGTCGTTCAGGTCCAGTGCCGGCTCGTCGGAGAGAAGATCCATATTCGCTTCCCACAGGCTTTCAAGTGTACCAACATCTTTCCAGTAGCCGTCAAAGGTATAGGAATTCAGCTTGACTCCGTCCTGGAGCATAGCCGGAATGATATCCTTGCCAAAATCATTGCCCGACAAGCGGTTGGCTTCGTCGCGGATCAGATACTGCTGCAGCACCGGCCAGGAGAAAATGTAGACGCCCATGGAGGCCAGGTTGCTGGTCGGCACCTTCGGTTTTTCTTCGAAGGCGGTGATGCCGCCATCATCGTCGATGCTCATAATTCCGAAGCGGCTCGCTTCCTTCCAGCCCACTTCGATACAAGCAATGGTAACATCCGCCCCGCGCTCTTCATGCTGCTGAAGCATCAGCTCATAGTCCATTTTATAAATATGATCGCCGGAAATAATCAACACATATTCAGGATCAAAACGATCGATGAAGCCCATATTCTGATAAATTGCATTGGCCGTGCCTTTATACCACATGCCGCCTTTTTGCTTCATATAAGGAGGGAGTATGGCCATCCCGCCGTCCCGCCTGTCAAGTCCCCAGGGGCTGCCGATGCCCAGATACGTATTGAGCACCAGCGGCTGATATTGCGTCAGCACGCCTACTGTGTCGATGCCCGAATGGGTGCAGTTGCTTAAAGTGAAATCAATAATCCGATATTTGCCGCCGAAGTGAACTGCCGGCTTCGCCAAATCTTTGGTCAGCACACCCAGCCTCTTACCTTCTCCGCCTGCAAGCAGCATCGCTAACATTCTTTTTCTGCCCATGGACACTCTCTCCTTTTCTACTGCAGCTCGCCACCGCAGTAATTAAGTCCGCCTGCATAAACGCTAATGAAATTTCCGGAAAGATTGCGGCCCTTCCCCTTGAACATAAGTGAGTAATTGAAAGCTGAATGGAGCCACATCCACGGTCAGGCTGCACGCTCTTCCATGCCAGGCAGAAGCGCGGCTCTCAATGATATCCGGCACATGTTTCCCGGTGCCGCCAAATGCGTTTGACTCACTATTTATAACGACCCGGTATTGACCCGGTTCGGGGACGCCAATAACGTAGGATTGGAGCTGTTGGTTGGAGAAATTGCATATGGAAACCGAGAATTCGTTGGCCGCATGGCCTCTGCGCATGAAGACGACGACACTTTGCGCAGCATTGTGCACATCAATCCACTCGAAGCCGCCGGGATCGCAATCCCGCTCCCACAGCGAGGGCTCCATGGCATATGTACGGTTCAGCGTCTTCACATAATGGTGCATACGATGGTGGGATTGATACTCGAGCAGCTGCCAATCCAGCGATTCCGCATCCTTCCATTCATCGAACTGGCCCCATTCGCTCCCCATAAAGAGCAGTTTTTTGCCGGGATGCGTCATCCAGAAACCGTAAAATAGCCGAAGCTGGGCAAATTTCTGCTCATAGGTGCCGGGCATTTTGTTCAGCAGTGATTTTTTGCCGTGCACGACCTCATCATGGGAAAGCGGCAAAACGAAGTTTTCGGAAAATGCGTATACCAGCGAGAAGGTAATCAGATTATGGTGGTGAATCCGCTCTCCGGGGTCAAGCGCCATATAACGGAGCATGTCATTCATCCAGCCCATATTCCACTTGAAGTTGAAGCCAAGACCGCCCATGTAGGTGGGTGATGTGACGGCCGGCCAGGAGGAGGAATCCTCCGCAATCATCAGCGCGTCGGGGAAATAATGAAATACCGTTTCATTGAGATGCTTCAGAAACTGGATGGCATCCGTGTTCTCAGAGCCCCCGTGTTTATTATAAGTCCGCATCTCCGGCGGCTTATCCAGGTGAAGATCGATCATGCTGGCGACCGCGTCCACGCGCAGACCGTCCACATGGAAGACGTCCATCCAGAAGACCGCATTGGAAATGAGGAAGCTCTGCACCTCGGTGCGGCCAAAATCAAATGCGAGCGTCCCCCATAAGGGCTTCTCCGCCCGCAGCGGGTTCATTCCTTCATAGATCGGCGTTCCATCGAATAACCGGAGTCCATGGTCATCCTTGCAAAAATGGCCCGGAACCCAATCCAGAATAACACCGATCCCGCGCTCGTGGCAGCGGTCGATCAGAAACATCAGCTGCTCCGGAGAGCCGTAGCGGCTGGTGGCCGAATAGTAGCCCGTCGCCTGATAGCCCCATGATTGGTCGAAGGGATGCTCGGTAATCGGAAGCAGCTCAATATGGGTATATCCCATTTCTACCACGTAATCCACGAGCTCGCCGGCCATCTGCTCGTAAGTCCAGAACAATTCTCTGCCGTTGTTCTTCCAGGAGCCCAAATGCAGTTCATAGATCAGCATAGCTTCATGATAAGGACTTTCTTCCTGCTTGCGGTGCTGCCATTTCTCATCGCGCCATCTGTATTTACCCAGATCCGCCACTATGGAAGCCGTCTTCGGTCTGAGCTCCGACTGGAAAGCGAATGGATCGGATTTCAGCAGACGGTTCCCCTGAATCGTCTCGATTTCGTATTTGTACAGCGTTCCTGGACCGATCTGCGGAATAAACAGGCTCCAAATCCCGGTCTCTCCCACCTTGTGCATGGCATGATTCTCGCCGTTCCAGTCATTGAAGGAGCCGGTTACACGGACGTTGCGGGCATTCGGGGCCCACACTGCAAAACGGACGCCGCTTTCATCGCCAAGGCGAATGGGATGAGCGCCTAATGTCCGGTAGCTGTGATATAAATTGCCTTTGTTAAACAAATATAAATCGCGCGTGGACAAACCGATTGATGCGGCATTTATCATGAGCGGCAGTGACCTCCCCAAGAAAAATGATTGTTAAATATTTGTCAAGTTTTCTGACATGGATGCGCGATTTTCTTTCATTATACACCGCCGTATTCAAGTTGGCACTCTATTTTCTGAAAATTGCGCCAGTCAGCTAAGCCTTATGGCTTATTCTAATTTATACAAATTGCCATCACAACATAACACAATAGTTTCCATTTATGTGGAGATTCACCTTAAATTTCAGCCGGAATCAACGATTGCCTGCTTATAGTCCATATTAACCATTAAGGCATGCTTCGCAATCAGCTCTATCCCCATCATAGCCGAGAGCCTGTCTATATTCAAAAGAAATCTTTCACGGTAACGCCGGAAAGTCTGACCTTGCCTTGAGGAGCCAGCTGATAGCAGATTGGCAGTCTGCCAGAACGTTCATAATCCCTGTGCCTTTATGGCATAACCCGCGATTACGCAGCAATAAATTTGTTGGAGAATCCTTGAAGCGGATAATAGCCGATGAATGCAAAAGAAATTGAATTCGAGGTGAATTTGACTACCTTGTCAATGGGCTCTAACATGGGAGAAAAAAAAGCAGCCCAGACCTGCTTCAAGTCCGGAGCTGCCTGTATTATCATGCTTGCGGGGAAACGCGGGCCGCCTTTTATTCAAAATCCTCCTGCTTCGTGATGTTCCGGGCAAGCGCAGCGCCTGTGAACCGTTTTCTGTAAAGCAGCGGCGTGATGCCGATATGGTCCGAGAAGGAACGCGAGAAGTGCGGTGTCTGCTTAAACCCGGTTTCATCCGCTATGCGGGATATGGGCCAATTCGTCTGCAGCAGCATCAGCTTCGCCTGATCCAGCCGGTAGGAGAGCAGATACTGCTGAGGCGTACAGTCGAACACCTCGCTCATGCATCTTGCAATATAGTTGGGATGCAGGCCCAGCGCCTCGCCAAGCTTGCTGTTGGTGACCGAGCCCCGAAAATGAAGCTTCAAATAAGCGGCAGCCTGCTCCGCAACAGAGATCGGCGCCTTGGCCGCATCCGTCCGCCAGCCCTCGTCAAAAAGCTGCAGCAAATGAAGAAACCATTGCTGGCGCTGCCAGAAGGCGCTGTGCGAGGTGCCGCGGGCCGCTTCATGCAGCTTGCCGAACAAGGAAATCGCTTCTTCCGGAAAGGTGAGCGTCATGGACTTGGGCAGCCGTATGGCATATGAATAATAATCGCCGCGAAGCGTACCGCAGTTGTTCTCGTCGAGCTCCTCCCAGAGACCTGCCGTCTGAAAATGAACCCAGTCTATGACAGTATGCTCCGAGCAGGGCTTGACCGGATAATGCCAGCGGTCGGGGCGCAAAATCACCATTTGTCCCGGCCCCAGCTCCCATGTACGCGATTCTTCACCAATATATAGCATTCCGCTATGAACGAAGAGCAAATCGAAGACACCTATATTTCGTCGGTTTGGATGCTCGCCGCCGGGCGGGTAGGTATTGCGGTTGGATTCGATAAAATAAGGCAGCGGTGGAGATAAAAAAGTAAGCAGTGGATCGGACGACAAAAGAAGGCCTCCCTGTAGAAGTAAGCTTAAACGGAATGTTATGTTTTTTCCGCCCGTTTATTCTATCAAACATTTGCAGCCGAATGAAACAGCATTTGATCCTAAAATGCAAAAAAACTTCAATTCGGGTGCCGCTTCCGGAAATAAAGCCGCGATAGACCCGGAAATGCACGGCGACGACCAACGGCTGGTTCTGATCTTCAATGTGAACCAGCTGGCTTTGCCCTGGATCCCTGCTGCGAGGCGTCGGACCTTGCCGCTGCGTTGTAATCAACAAAAAAGACATCGCCAATAACGATGTCCCGGATCTTATTGACATTTCAGTTTATCTTCATTTATCGTCCTGAATCAGGCTTCTTCCTTGCTCCCCCGATTCATGGATCTGTACGAAGGACAAAATCAGATCCTGCGGATAATCTCCGAAAGAAGCGCCGAATAAATTAAGCCCATTCCGGTTGACGGCATCCCCGGATACCTCGATCCGGACGCGAATGGGCTTGTTGAAGGTCAAATTCAAGTCGCGCAGCGTTGTCCCGGACTTCCGGTCCTCATGAATGTAGCTGCCTTCTTCCGATACTCTCCACTGGATCAGCTTCCCGTATTGTGTGCCGCCGTTCCACTTTGCAGAGGTCAGCTTGCCCATGCGGTCTCCGTAATCCGCTTCGATGGTTATCATCCCGACGGGACAATCATTGATAAACAGCGAAATATCCGAAGGCCAATTCATATCGAAGCCTGGGGCTTCCGCGCATAATTCCGCCTGAAAGCGGAGCTCGCTGAAGCTGACGCCAGGAGGAACCGGGTTGGCAAAATAATATTCCACATAGCCCGAGCCCCCGAACCACAGCAGTGAGGCTTCCACCCGCTCCGGCATATAGAATGCTCTCGGGTCATCGACACAGCCGATGTAGACCCCCTCTTTGTTCACCATCCCGCAGTACGGTTCAATGGAGCACTGGGAGTACATGCCGATCGGCATATGAATTTCCTCCAGCTTGTGAAGTCCTTCCCCCCGTTTGGAAGGCAGCTCAAGCAGAATGGAGCTGCAGGTGACCGTGCAAATCTTCTCCCTGTTGGCGCCAAGCGTCGAGCTGACCAGTTGGGCATGCTCCAGCATCTGAATATTAATCGTAATGGTCGGCTGCGCAACGCCCAGCGTACCCGCAAGCTGGGAAATACTCATGGGGCGCTCGCCCAGCGTTTCCAGTATGCGAAGCCTCAAATCACCGGACAGCGCTTTGGCAACATCGACAATGCGGTTAGCCGGGTAGCGCTGCACGAAATCTTTTATCTCGCTCATCTACTCGTTCCTCTCGACAGGCGTATCTCTTAAACGCATAATAAATGCCCGACTTGTTTCTACTCTGTGTCAAACGCGGCGATGCGGGATCATCCAGCGTCCGTTCTTGATGCGCAGCGACACGAGCGGCTCCGGCTCCGCCTCGCCCTGGCCGGGAGCGGATGTAAAGCGGAATCTGCGCGCCAGCACCGCCAGAATCAGACCGGCCTCCATCAGCGCGAACTGCGACCCGATACAGCCGCGGGCGCCGCCGCCGAATGGAAAATAAGCAAACCTCGGCCACTGCGAGATGCCGGCGTCGAACCGCTCCGGCCGGAATGCGGCAGCATCTCCGAATACCCGGTCATTCCGGTGGATGGCATACGGACTGATCAGGAAGCTGCTGTTTGCCGGAAAATGATCCCCCAGCATCTCGACCGGCTGCTCCGCTTCACGGAGAATCGCCCATGCAGGCGGATATAAGCGCAGCGTTTCCTGTATAACCTGCCTGGTGTAAGCCAGCCCGCGGTAAAGGTCAAAAGCCGATTGTCCCTCACGCATTTGTCTGACGGTCAGCGGTCTGTCCCGAATCTCTTCATAAAGCCGTTCATCTACTGAACGCTCGCGGTCAAGCGCATAAAGCGCCCATACAATGGCATTGGCTGTGGTCTCATGACCGGCCAGCAGCATGGTCATCATTTGATCGCGAATTTCCACATCGGGAATGGGCTCGCCCTGGTCATCCCTTGTATCCAGCAGCAGCCCCAGCAGGCTGTCGGCATACTGCTCCGGGTTCCTGCGGGCTTCGGCAATGGTATCGTAGATCATATCCTCCAGAGACCGGATCGCTTTGAGGTGCTTGCGATTTTTCGGAGTCGGCACGGCAAGCGGGAGGATGATTGGCGAGAAAATGGTTTTGGCGCTTAGCCTGATCGTATCGTCCACCGCTTGCGCAAGCTCGGTCTTGGCCGCATGAAGCTCCTTCTTGAACATGCTTCTGGAAATAATGCCGAGCGTCAGCTGCATCATCACATCATGCATCGGAACCCTGACGCCTTCCTGAAGCGTATCGGCGAGCCGCTCTGTTTCTTCCATAACGACCTCGGCGTATGCTTGTATGCGTTCCTTATAGAAAACAGGCGTCAGGTATTTCTTCTGCTGCCTGTGGCGCTCATGCTCGGCGGTCAGCAGACCGTCGCCGATGGTTCTGCGCAGTACGTTGGAGCTGCGGCCTTTGCGGAAGCGTTCTTCCTGATGTACGAGAATTTCCTGTACGAAGGCAGGTGAGTTTACGATAAAGGTAGGGCGGAACGAGCTTGTCCGCAGGGATACCATCTCCCCTAAGGGCAGCGCATTGATAAGGAATTGGAGCGGATCCCGTTGAAAGCTCAGAAAATTGGCAACTCGGGATGAAGGAATTCCGACCACTCGGGTCAAGCTGATCTCCCCTTTACGATTGCGGTTCATGCTCCTCCATCATACCGCCCTTTTGTCCAATGCTCAAATTGGAGGAATACCGGCAGTCCCAGTCCAATTGCAAACAAAAAAGGCGTTTTTGCCTGAAGCCGCCTCCGGCTCACTAAATCCCGGATTACCGCAATGCCGCTTGCATGCTGGTCAGCAGAATTTTGAATTCGGTTTTGCGCTTGTCGCTGCTCGCTGTAATCATGCCGCCATGCAGCTCCACGATGCTTTTCGCAATGGCCAGGCCCAGCCCGCTTCCGCCGGTTTTTTTGGAACGGGAAGCCTCCACACGGTAAAAGCGTTCAAAAAGATGCGGCAGATGGCTCACCGGTATGGGTTCGCCGTAATTGCGGAAAATGACCGACGTCAGTCCCCGCTCCTCTGTCAGTTCAATGTCCAGGTACCGTCCATCCCGGCCATACCGGATCGCGTTGGTCATCAGATTCTCGAACAGACGCAGCATTAATTCGCCATCTCCCTCCACGATAAGCGGTGCAGGAGGCGCGTGAACCCGGCAGATCATGCCTGCCGCCTCCAGCGCGGGCACCGATTCATCCGCCAGCTGCCGGAGGAAAGGAACCAGATCGATTTGCTCCAATTTTAGCGGAAGATCGCTGCTGGTCACACGCGTATAGTCAAATAGATCATCAATCAGCTTCTCCAGGACAAGCGATTTCTCATAGGCAATGCTCACATACTGGCGAAGCTCCAGCTCGTCCCTGTATCGATCCTGCTCGATATACCCCAGAAAGCCGAGTACGGAAGTAAGCGGAGTCCGCAAATCATGGGAGACGCCGGTGATCAGATCATTCCGCGCCTGGACGGCGGCTCGTTCCTCTGCCTGCGCCTGGCTCAGCCGCACCGTCATCTCATTGACCGTCCGGGCAACCTGTCCCAGCTCGTCGGAGGAAGTGACCGGAATGCGATGCGACAAATCGCCTCCGGCAATCTGCTGCAATCCGGAGGTGATCAGCTCGAGGTAGCGGATTATGTTTCGTGAAAAGATAAAGAAGAACAGGAGAAACAAGACACATCCCGTCACCGACATGACCGTGACCGATCCGACCGTGTTAATGATCCAGCGCAGCAGCGAGGTAAGCGGAAAGGAGGAGGAAGGATTGAAGCGGATGAGCTGGGCGGCCAGAAAATAACCGAGCGTCAGCACGAAGCCCAAGGCAAGCAGGCTGGCCAGAAAGGCAAGCAGAAACTTCCACAGAAATGTTCGGAATAATCGGGGTTTCATCAGAAACAGATTCCTTTCGGCTTAACGGACTCGCAAACTATTGATTATCGATCTTATAGCCCACTCCCCATATGGTCTTGATGTAACGGGGCTTGCGGGGATCGGTTTCGATTTTCTCGCGGATTTTGCGGATATGGACCATAACGGTATTATTCGCTTCAAAAAAAGCATCCTTCCAAACCTTCTCATAAATATTCTCGATGCTGAAGACGATTCCGCGATTGCGGGCAAGCAGCTCAACAATCGCAAACTCCCGTGGAGTCAGCTTGACGGGAACTCCCTCCACCGTTATTTCATGCGCAGCCGAATGGATGACAAGACCATCAATGACCATGATATCGCCGCTTGTCTGGGGAGAAGTATATTTATTGTACCGGCGCAGCTGGCTCTTGATTCTCGCGATCAGCTCCAGCGGACTGAAGGGCTTGGTGACATAATCGTCCGCTCCTACGCTGAGTCCGGTAATTTTATCCATTTCCTGACCTTTGGCCGACAGGAAAATAATAGGCATTTCGCCCAGCTCGCGAATTTTCAGGCAGGTGTCGATTCCATTCATTCCCGGCATCATGATATCCAGTACAATCAGATCCACGGACTCCCGCCTTATGATAGCCAGCGCTTCCTCTCCGCTTGCGGCAATAAGAAGACGGTAGCTTTCCTGCTGCAGATAAATCTGCATCAGCTTGATGATTTCGGGTTCATCGTCGACCAGAAGCAGCGTTTTAATGTTCACTTTGTATGACGTCCTTTCATAAGTACGTTTCATTATACCAACTCCGGAAAGGCTTTTCACATGCTGAAGTTCTTATCTTTTTCTTAAAATCGGGCAGAACGCGAGAAGAGGGCGCCATAAGTGGCGCTCCTTGCGAACAATCAACAAAAAAGCGCCGCATGAACGGCGCCTCCTGCTGCATCACTATTTATTATTGTAAAGCTGACTGCTGATGACTTACTGGTCTCTCCATCTGACACGTCAAGGAACATCGATGACGAAAGGCACCACAAACGTTTTTCCTTCCCGCTGGAACTGGCCCCAAACCTTGTAAATTCCGCTTTCCGGAAAACGGGTCATGAAGGCTGCATCCGGTCCCTTGGCTTTCTCATCCGTCGGGTGCACATGGAGATATTGCTCCGCATCTGCGCTTAGGATTACGACATGACCTACAGCGCCCAGATAAGGCTCAAGATCGGTAACCGGTTCACGCGTATTGGCATCGGTCATGTGAAAATTAAGCTCCAAATCCATGCCAGCCATCAGATGGCCGTAAGACAGTGTCACCTCTACGCCATTAACTGCCTTGACCAGACTTTTATCGGGTTCGATCGGTTTGGCTTCACCCGCCGACCCAAGCACGGAAATCCAGGTGCTGTTGTTCACTGCAGAACCGCCAGTCGGCACGTAATCCGCAATCAGCTTGTAGTCGCCCCCCGCAGGAAAATCCGTCTCCACTTGAAATTGTCCATTCCCGTTATATATCGGATGGATATGATCGAAATACGCGAGATCCCTGCTGACGATGATCAGATGCATCTGCTTCTCGTGATTCAAATCAAATTCCGCGACAGGCTTGCCCTTCTCATTGTTAATTTGTACAGTTATCACTGTGGTCTTCCCCGCCTGAGGCTTCTCGTCCGACAGCCTCCAGACTGCCTCCGTCTGAATATGGGATGTACCGGGGGCCGAGTGTCCTGAACCATCATTACCATTATGATTCATTTGATGCATCTCGGCATTTTCTTGCTTCTCAGCGGCAAGAGGCGCCTCATCATGCTTGGATCCGGAGCATGCAGTCGCTAGACTCAACACAGCAATCAGCGCTACTATTAATAATCGTCTCATCGTTAACCTCCGTAAATTACAACTTGACCCGCTGCAGGCGGAGTGCGTTCAGCACGACGGATACCGAGCTGAGCGCCATCGCGGCGCCTGCCAGCCATGGGGCGAGGAACCCGCTTGCCGCAATTGGAATGCCGATGACATTATAAGCCAGCGCCCAGAACAGGTTCTGCCTGATATTGCGCATCGTCTTCCTGCTCATTTCAATGGCATCCGGGATACTGTTCAAATCTCCCCGCATAAGCGTCACGTCTGCTGCTTCCATGGCCACATCCGTACCTGTCCCGATCGCCATGCCGATATCCGCTTCCGCCAGAGCCGGTGCGTCATTAATGCCATCGCCCACCATTGCAACCTTTCGGCCCGCAGCCTGCAGCTTCTTCACCTCAGCCGCTTTTCCCTCGGGCAGTATTTCCGAGAGCACCTGGCTGATTCCGGCTTCCCTGGCAATAGCTCGGGCAGTACGCTCGTTGTCTCCGGTTATCATTATCACATCAAGACCAGCCTGCCGGAGACGGCTGACTGCCTGACGGGATGTTTCCTTGATGGTATCCGCAACGGCGAGCATGCCTGCATATTGACCGTCAACAGCAGCCAGAATGGCGGTTTTCCCCTGTTCTTCGAGCCTGTTCATCTCCGTCTGCACGGCATCCGCCGTCACGTTGTTCGCCTTCATCAGCTTGCGTGTCCCGATCAGCAGCTCCCGGCCTTCTACTCTGGCCCGGATTCCAAACCCCGGCAAAGCCTCGAACGATTCCGCGCCGGCAAGCGTAATTCCCTGCTGCTGAATTCCCTCGACAACGGCTGCAGCAAGCGGATGCTCCGAGCCCTGCTCAGCCGATCCTATCCAGCCAAGCAGTTGTTGTTCGTCCCATGGCGCTTCCAGTTGAATGTCTGTCAGCTCAGGCTGCCCTTTGGTTACAGTGCCCGTTTTGTCCAGCACAACCATATCGATCCTGTGCGCAGCTTCCAGGTGCTCGCCGCCCTTGAACAGAATCCCAAGCTCTGCCGAGCGTCCTGATCCCGCCATAATGGAGGTCGGTGTCGCAAGACCAAGTGCGCACGGGCAGGCAATGACCAGAACGGCAATCGCCTTCTCCAGCGCTCCGGCAAAATTGCCCGGCTCGATTCCGAAGTACCAGATCAATAGAGCAGCGACGGCTATGCCCACGACAATCGGGACGAAAATACCGGAGATTACATCGGCAACGCGCTGGATCGGAGCTTTCGAGCCCTGCGCCTCCTCTACTACCTTGATAATCCGGGAAAGCGCGGTGTCCTTGCCGATTTTCGTCGCCTTAATCTTCAGCAGCCCGTTCCTGTTGATCGTGGCGCCGAACACAGACTCTCCGGCATGTTTATCGACAGGCAGACTTTCACCGGTCAGCATGGACTCGTCAACAGCGGAGGTTCCCTCAAGCACTTCACCGTCAACCGGCACCTTCTCCCCCGGTTTCACAATCACGACATCTCCGATGAGGACCTCTTCAATCGGAATATGCAGCTCTCTCCCGTCACGAATGACCAAAGCGGTCTTCGCCTGCAGGCCCATCAGCGTCTTGATCGCTTCGGAGGAGCGCCCTTTGGCCAGGGACTCGAACAGCTTGCCCAGCAGAATCAGGGTAATGAGGATCGAGCTTGTCTCATAGTACATGTCTACCTGGTGATGGCTGCCGATCGACTGAAAAGTCAGATAAAGACTGTAGAAAAAGGCCGCCGATGTGCCCAGTGCGACAAGCACATCCATATTCGCGCTGCCATTGCGCAACGCTTTATAAGCCCCTATATAGAAAGGTCCGCCGATTATAAACTGGACCGGAGCCGCCAGCACAAGCTGGAACCAGGGGTTCATCAACAATTCCGGAAGCCAGATCCAGGAGGTAAAGGAGAAATGCGCAACCATCGCCCAGAGCAGCGGCAGTGACAATACAGCTGACACCAGCAGTCTGCTCTTCTGCCTGCGTATCTCCTGGCGGCGGCGTTCTCCGGCATCCATAACCTCAGACTTCAGTCTGGCTTTATAGCCCAGCTTCTCCACGCGGCTGACCATATCGGAAACAGACACATCCGCGGAGGAATATTCCACTCTTGCGGTTTCCAGCGCAAGGTTGACAGCAGCCCGCTGAACACCCTCAAGCTTATTCAAGCCTTTCTCGATCCGGGCTGCGCAAGCCGCGCATGTCATGCCTTCGATCGCCAGATCGACGGTCTCATGAACCGTGCCATAGCCAAGCGCCTGGATCTTATTCTCCAGCTGCTCTCTGTCCACCTGCTCCGGATCATAGTGGACGGAAGCTTGTTCCAGAGCAAAATTTACAGAGGCTTGCGATACACCCGTGAGCCTGCTCAATCCCCTCTCGATCCGGTTTGCGCATGCGGCGCAGGTCATACCGGAAATTTGCAGGGTCGTTTGCTGTTCATATTCCTTCTCTGGCACCGTACTCATATGCATCACCCATTCTCTCTATATGGTACCCCAGTAGGGTATATTTATACGTATAAAAAAGGAGCCGTCCATCCGGCGGCTCCGGACCCTTACACTACGTCATACCCTTGATCTTCTATCGCTTCCTTGATTGCAGCCAGCGAGATCTTCGATGCATCGTAATCAATGCTGACCGATTGTTTGGCGAGATCCACTTTGGCGGCAGCGCCTAATGTTTTGACGGCCCCTTCAACAGAATTCACACAGTGACCACAGGACATTCCTTTTACATTCAACAGAACATGCTCCATGATGATTCCTCCTATAGGCGGCCTTAGTCCGCCGGATATTATAATGGGAAGAGACGCGCAGCACCGCAAGCAGGATGAAACGCAGCTTCTTCTTATTTCATCAGCTTCTTGACTGTAATCAGCAGCTCATCAATGACTTCATGCTCGCCAGCCTGAATGCGCTCCACAACACAGGACCTCATATGCCCTTCCAGAAGAAGCTTGCCTACACCGTTGAGTGCGGATTGAATGGCGGCGATTTGATTCAGAACATCGTCGCAATAGGTGTCTTTCTCAATAAGTCCCTTAACACCGCGAATCTGGCCTTCAATCCGGTTGAGACGGGTTATTAAATTGGTCTTCATGGCGTTTGAGTGATGACTCTTGCGCTCTCCTTCACTTGCACAGCTTTCCTTATCATGCAGTTCGACTGACTCATCCATGAGCGGATCACCTCTTCCTCTACAATATACAATACCCCCCATGGGTATGTCAAGCGGACAGCGGCATTAAATTTTCCGTTTTCTTCCCTATGTATATTCCATAATTGTCCATTATCATGACTGGGGCCAGATAATGGTTACGACATCATTCATCCGAATGGCCCCTTCCCGTTCGACAGAGCAGACGATGCCCCGGAGCCTCTTCGCCGCAGGTACAAATTTTTTGGCCACCGCTGATGGATATATTTCCGATTCAATAACCTCTCCAGGATCCTTGCACGGCATATTTTCACCTTCGCAAATCAACCCCGCCCCGGAGGCGAATACCAGTCTGGCACCCAAGGGCAGCGTGGTCAAGGGATCCAGACCCTTAAGCAGCAAATTGGCGCCCAGCCATTCCGGTCTGATCTCCGCCAAACCCATGTTGCGGGCGATCTGCCGGCACTCCTCGACAGAAACGATACTGATTTGACGGCGGTTGGCAATAAGCTGGCCACGCGGATAGATTTTCTGCCGCGAATCAGCCTTGCGCAGCAGCCCGAAATGGCGGTCGCCCGGTATGCCGCCAAGCTCCACCTGGATTTCCTCGATCCTTCTTGTAACGAACGAGGATGGTGCATCCGCAATCAGGACGGCTTCCACAACTGCTTTGCTTTTCTCTGCCATTCTTCTCACGCCCCCAGTTTCATCGCGTCTTTGCTTTATTATGGCTGGCTGCTGAGGCGGCATCCCATCCGGCCGACCCGCCATAATTTCCATCTTTCTTCTAACTATATAACAATAAGGATCGAATCCGGAAGTTCTTTTTATGTGAAAATTAAAGCTATACACGAAATAAAAAGGACAATGGAGCCCATATTCGGGCTCCAACTGTCCTTTTGCCATTTCGGTTAACCATTACCTACGCCTGGAAATCCTCCCCATGCCCACGCGGGTTTTGGGCTTGGATGATTTGCGCGGGGTGAGCCAGCTTGATTTCTTGCCGCCGCTGCCCGAATCCCTCGTAATCGTGCCGGATTTGGGCGGCGATTTATTGAAAATGCTGTTGCCGCTGCCGGCTTTGCTCGAGTCGGCGTCCTTGGCCCTTTTGAAAATAGAGCCCTTGCGGTCCACCGTCATCGGCGGAATCGCTTTTTTCTCGTTTGCGGTAGGCGCATGGTAGCTGCCTGTCTTCGGTTTATACGTATCCGCATCTGTATATCCGCGATAAGAGCCCCCGCGGCTGCCTCCGAACAGATCGCCAAGCAGGCTGGCCACAATATAGCCCTGAAGGAAGCTGGAGCTGTAATTGTTGCGGACATATTCTTTAGAATCGACTTCAATCAACGTATCTTCGGGCTTTTTCACATCCTGCTGCAGGTGAATGATCTTATCGGAATAGACGAGAAACATATGGTCAGTCTTCTCGTCCGAGACCTGCTGCGGTTTATTCTCATCCGCCAGAGCCTTGGCCACTTCCGGAACGCTGAGACCTTCCGCCCGATAGATGTACGATGTCGCGGATCCGCTGCCGTTCACTGATTCCAGCGGGTATTGGTCTTCAATCGTGCTCGTTACGCCGCATGCCGCAAGAAGCGGAACAATCAGACTGATAGCGAGCAGATTCTTAAGGTAGAATGACAACCTTCGTCTCATTGCTTGAACCCCCTAACTTCCGCGGAGGACGCGGACGTCGGCCGGAAGCACATCTTCACCCTCATACATCATGAACCGCCCATCCTGCCATTCGATCCGGAGCAGCTTCATATCGTCGGATTGATACTGCCATACATACTGCTCGCCGCCCTGCACAAAAGGAGCCTTGCCCGTAACCGTAATCAGCCCGGAATACTGCTCCTCCAGATGATAGGTCCTCTCGTCCAGCTCGATGACGGTAGGGACTTCATCCACCGAATCCAGCCTGCCGTCAATGGGCGTATAAATGGCATATACCGTTTGCTCGCGTTCTTCAATCGTCAGATAGGAAACGGCAGCCCCATCCTGCAGGGTCAGTACAATCAATCTGCGCTGTCTGTTCTGGGTACGGCCAATGACCTGATAGGTGACCAGCGATATTTCACAAATATCACCGGGTCCAATGGTGAGGATAGTCTTCTCCGGTTTTGGCGGCTCCGGCTTTGCCATTATATTCTTGATACGTTTAAACAGGCCCATCGCCATCGCTCCTTATTATGTGGATTGGCCCTGTTGTTACAGGCACGCCCCGATAATCAATGCACCGGCAACATGGAAGGAGCCGGCAAGCAGCGCGTGGGCGATTTTGCCTTCCTTCGTGCCTTTGTCCAGGTGCAGGCCGAACATGGAGCGGAAGACAAGCTCCAGCAGGGTTTCAAGTACAAGCAGAATCACAAAGGAGATCACGGAAACCAGCAGCGCTTCGCCCAAATGGTTGGAGGTTGCAATGGACTGGGACAGAATGTAAGCTTGCGCCAGCAGCTTCATGACGAATCTGGTGGTAACCGCTACATTGCCCTTCTTGATCTCTTCCATATCCTTGTATCGCGTGAACATTGAATCCACTGTCATCAGTACAATCAGGAGCACAGCTCCCGCTCCGGTCCACACCAACATGCCCACTACTTCTTGTAAGGTCATCGGACATCCTCCATCATCAATTTTGCTGCATCCATTCGTGCAAAGAAAAAACGTCTGGGGGACGTCAGATCAGCGGGTGAGCGCGATCATCGTCGGCGGACGTTCTTCTTAGGTACGTTTTTGTTTAGTTCTTGTTCTCGTACTGCTTCATCAGAGCTGCCAGCTCATCTTCGACAGCTTTATCCTTGCCAAGCGCCTCGATCTCGTCGTCAAGCGACTTTTCCTTGCTATTCATTTCGTTGCTTGCTTCTGCCTGCGCTTCCATCTGGAGCATTTTCTCCTCCATCCGCTTCATTCCCGCAGTTGCGGTATCGGCGCTGAAGCCAGCCATCGATTTGTTGATGTCCGCTTGTGCCTTCGCTGCGTTGTAGCGGGCAACCAGCGTTTCGCGCTTGTTCTTCATATCCGTCAGCTGCTTGCGCATCTCTGCAAGCTTATCGCGCAGATTGTCGGCTGACGCTTTATTCTGGTCGTAATTGGTTTTGTATTCATTCATTTTCTGCTCGGCCGCTTTCTTCTCTTCGAGAGCGCGGCGGGCAAGATCGAGATTCTGCGCCTGAGCTGCCGTATGGGCCTGCTCTTGCCGTTTCTTCACGAGCGCTTCCTGCTCTTCATACAGCTGCTTGAATCTCTTCTCGATCGCGATCTGAGCGGCGACGGCTTTCTCCGCATCCTCCAGGTCTTCCTGCATATCGCGAATATATTGGTCAGTCAGTTTAACCGGATCCTCGGCTTTCTCAATCATGGCATACACATTGGATAAAGTTAAATCTCTCAGACGTTTAAAAATCGACATTTTTTGTAGTCCTCCCTTAATATGTTCTGCGTTGATGTTACCTATTACGCAATCAGAGCAAGATACGTTTCAATTATGTATCCGAAGCGGAACTAAAATCAACTGAAGATTTTATTTTATTTGGGAAAAAAATGATAATGACATTACCGATTATCCGTCCGCTGCTCGCCTTCAACCGGATTAAAAATTTCTCTGCTCTTCCCGCGCTGCTCCGAAATCGCATACGGAGGCAGATCGCTCACCTTGCCATCGCTTCCGATCGTACCGTATTTTATGAATGCCGGTGTTGAAAAATTATACATAAAATAAGTAGACTCGCCAAATGCCGGCGGTTTTGATCCGGATTCCCGATACTTGCCGCTCGCCGACCAGGTATCCTTCTGCCACTTCACCTCGGCCAGTCCCTGTTCGTTAATCTCAATATAGCTGATTAAGCCTTTGTATTCCTTCGTAAATCGAAGAGCTTCTCCCTGGGGAAAGACATAATCCTCAGAGAATCCTTCCCCTAAGGGAGCTAGCCCTTTCTCCAGCGGGATTGGACTGAGATTGGCGGCAATATTGCGGGCATCCGGGAGGCTGCCTGTCATAAGCTTCCGGTAGTCGGCTTCTCCGGATGGTGTGCGGACGATCGCCTGTCTGGTGGCCGTGATGTAATCCACTGTGCCGCCCAGAGTCTCGGAGAGAAAACGAAGCGGAACATAAGTGCGGCCGGAAATAATCTGAACCGGCGCATCCAGCTTCACGCGGGTTCCATTGACATTGGCTTCCGTCACCCCCTCCTGCAGCATGACCGTCATGTTCTGGCTCGGATTGGTGATGACAACTGTCCTCGCGGACGCATCGTACGAATAGCTCACCCATTCGGGGTCGTTAAAGGCAATCAATTGAACGAGCGTGTAGCCTTGCAGGAGAATGGGCTGTTCCTGCAGCTTGCCGTCAATAAATACCTGTGGCTGTACGGGAGCTGCGCCATATGCGGACATGCTTGCTGTCATTGTGCCTGCCAACAGCAAGGAGACAGCGGCGGCCGTTTTAAACCATTTCATCATTTGATTGTTTCCTCCTTGCTTGTTTGTTCGCAGGCAAGATTCTATTATCGTCATGGTAATAGATTATCATATCATCGGCAAACTGGAAACGACCCCCATCGCAGAAAGAGCCGCGATGGAGGTTTCTTTAAGAGAAATTTAGACTGGTTTCAGTTGCTGCTGCGGCTGTACAGCAGCGGGTTGAGCGGACTCGCTGCGAGATCGCCCGGTCCAAGTCCGGGGAACCAGGCAGCCATGTCGTTCCGGTGGGCGCTGCTTTCCGGCTCGGCTATCCGCAGCCCGTCCGCAATATAGATAATTGTCATTACCTTGCGCATATGATCCGTTGGATTGCCCGGTGCGCTGTGCACCGTCCAGCCGGAGTGGAATGTGGCATCTCCCGGGGCCATTGCTCCGTACGTCCACTGTTCAAAGCCTTTGCCATCGATATACTGTGCAAGCGTCTTATGGGATTCGTCGGAAATCACCATCCGGTTGATGTACCCTTGGCTGTGCGATCCGGACGCGAAAGTCATGGAGCCTACCTCCTCCGAAATCGGCACAAGCGGCATCCAGAGCGTGATCGTCTTGTCCGTATCCAGCGGCCAGTAGATCTGATCCTGATGCCAGGGGGTATGGCCGCCGTAAGGTTCTTTGAACAAGGCCTGATCATGATACATCCGGACGCCATCCACGCCCATTAGATCGGCAGCGATCTTGGCGAAACGCCGGGCCAACGAAAATTTGGCCACTGCCTCGCTTTTTTCCCACAGGTTGCCGATCTGGATGAAAGCCTTACCATAAGTGTCCCGCTCTTCAAGCGGCTTGTTCTGTTTGTTCAAACGCTGGACGCACTGGCTGATTATCGGTTCATAAGCCGCAACCTCGCTGGCCGAAGCGACGCCGCGCAGCAGGACATGCCCTTTCTCCTGATAGTTCTTGATCTGTGTTTCTGTTATTTCATACGGCTCATCCAAAGCAGGCAGCAGGGTGATCTGTTCATCGGCTGACATTGTTTATTCCTCCTTCATGGAATACGGAATCATCATCTCGTTATATGACGATTATATTCATTTGCATGAGGATGGTCATTGTCAATCCTTATTGGATGTTTGTCAAAAACAACTGAAAATCTGAGTTTCATTATGATATACTTCTAGATAATGAACACCGTCAGAGGAAAGGGGCCAGTAGTATGGATATCCGTGAAGTTCAGCGCAGCTCTCCCCCGTTCGTACCTTATATCCGGAATAGTGAATATGCCATTCGGCGGCCGTGGGATTACCCCGAGAGAAGGCTGCTTGATTATCTTCTTATTTATATCCAGGAAGGGATATGCCAAATAACGGTCGACCGGCGGGTCTACCGTTTTGAAGCCGGACAATTTTGCCTCGTTCAGCCTGGGAGTCTTGTTGTGCTGGAGGGGCTTACGGATACCATCACTCCCTATGCCCATCTGGATGTGTTTTATAATCCGGAGCGTGAACGAAGCTTCGCCACCCGGCCGGGGCAGCTCGATCTGAGCGCATACCAGGAGTTGATGCAGCCCAGCCTGGAGCAGGTATACGGGGTTCATATTCCGGTGGGACTTACGGTGGGAAATCCGAAAAAATTCAGTGAAACCATCATTCGGCTGACCGAGCTGTGGCAGCAGCATAATCCCCTGATGCAGCTGAAGGCCCACCTGCTTGCCTCCGAGCTGATGATTGCCGTATTGGAAGCCTATGACCGGGAAAACAGCTTCAGCATGCGCAGCGCCAAGGATCCGTTCGGCTGGATCGTTTCGTATTTCTCGGTGCATCTGAACGAACCACTTTCCATCCAGGACATGGCCGGCAGAGCCAATCTCTCTCCGTCCCGGTTCAGCGCGCTGTTCAAGCAGCGCTATGGGGTTTCCCCGCACCAGTACCTGCTGGAGATGCGCATTACGCATTCCCGTGAGCTGCTGCAAAGCTCGCTGTTAACCCAGGAGGAAATAGCCTCCTACTGCGGCTTTGCCGATATTCACCATTTCTCCAAAACGTTTAAAAAACGCACGGGGTTCTCTCCCGGGCAGTGGCGGGATCAGGCAAGGTAATATTTTTGTCTTGCTAAATTTTCATTTCAATTATAGAAATTCGGTGCAGCCGCGCCCTTACTCGTCTTTCCCGCAAATGCCGTAGAAAAATAAAATATTCATTTCTTCTATGAATTGTTCCATATTTCCATACTGCCGGGCGTAATCCAGCAATTGCTCGGATTGCCGAAAAAACATATCGATATAAAACAGTATCGTTGGAATCGAAACTTTGCTTGAAATTTCTCCCCGTTCTTTCCCCTCATTGATCAAACGAACAATAAGCGGCAGGACTTTTTCTTTATATTCCGTTTCAAAATATTGATTCATCTCATGGTCCTCAATCATGATTTCCTTGATCACGGCAACGGGCAGCGTCTTATACGATTCTTTGCCGCGGATAATGCTGTACTGTACGATCTCTTTCAAGGAATGCTTCTCCGTGATATAGGCTTCAAATTCCGCCGTGTACTTGTTGATATAATCCATGAATACTTCCCGCAGCAGCAAGTCTTTACTTCCAAAATGATTATAAATCGTAACCTGCGACACATTCGCCTTCTTTGCGATATCCGCTATCCTTATCCGCTTGGGCTCCCATGTTTTCAGCATTTCAAAGGTACTCATCATAATCTTCTCTTTAATACGCTCGGCTCTCTTCTCAAATCCGTTCATGTCGTTTTCCCCTTTTTTGAAAAAGACCTTCGGCATATTATAACATATGTAATATATATAATAAAATATTTCACCATTTCACAAATAGGATTGGTCCTTGGCTGACCGGCAGGGCACATTTAAGTAACCCGATTACATTAATGTGCCTTCTTCTCAAAAATAATCTTTATCTTCATAATGACAGGGAGCGGATTCGCCTTACGTCAAGACGCATGAAGCATAACTATATTTACTTGGGAGGAACAAGAAGTAATGGAAAACATATTGTTCGTAAAAGCAAACGACCGTCCGTCGGATCAAGCAGTCAGCAGCAGAATGTACGATACTTTTTTGAATAGCTACCGCAAGAGCCACCCGAATGACAGTATAACGGAGGTTAATCTGTTTAACGTCGAGCTTCCCTATTTCGGAAATACGACGCTGAGCGGTCTTTATAAACTCAGCCAAGGGCTTGAGACTTCGCCGGAAGAGAAGAAAGCTGCCGATATTGCCAATTTTTATCTGGAGCAATTTATGGCAGCCGACAAGATTATAATCGCTTTCCCTCTCTGGAATTACACAGTGCCAGGTCCGCTGGTCACCTATATTTCCTATATTATGCAAGCAGGGAAAACGTTCAAATATACGTCAGAAGGTCCAATCGGTCTGGCGGCCGACAAAAAAGTCGCGCTTCTCACCGCAAGAGGCGGAGATTATTCGCTTGAATTCATGGCTTCTATGGAAATGGCTTTAAATTATATAAAAACCGCCATCCGCCTTATGGGCATTCATAATCCCGATTCCGTAGTCATCGAAGGACATGCGCAGTATCAGGACCGCGCTCAGGATATCATTGACAGCGGATTAAAAGAAACTGCGGATTTGGCAGCAAGGTTCTAAATTCTCACAGCCTTTCTTGTGATCCGCTATTTACAAAAAATCAGCCACAGCAAGTTGCTGTGGCTGATTACTATTCCGAAACCGTCTGTAATTCCATTTGTTTATTTCTCATTCTGATATCATGGGCGGTTCCCCATTCATTCATTAATCTCAATATGGGACCCAATGTATAACCGTAGTCTGTAAGCGAATATTCGACTTTGGGAGGCACGACGGGATAGACGACACGCCTGACAACATCCTGGTCCTCCAATTCCCGCAGCTGGGAGGTCAGCATTTTCTTGGTTATATCCGGAATGGCCTTTTGCAGCTCGCTGAACCGTTTGGTCCCTTCAAAATAAAGATGGAGTAAAATGGTGCTTTTCCATTTTCCAACCAATACTTCCAGCACCGGATTGATCCGGCACATGTCTGGAAGAGATTTCATAGATCCTACCCCTCCTTTTAAAAGCCCTAAAGGTTGTTTTTTCAATACTATGGTGTCTGGTTATACCTAGTGTTCTTATTGGACCATAAGTTACATAATAACACATATAATCAATAAAATCTGAATGGCATTTTAAATCAAATGATGAACTTTGTTTTGGCCAACAACCGCATATTGGAGCAAAATTGCATTGCGATCCGGGGAAAACGGGATGAACGTCCTACTTGCTCTTCCGCCCGGCCTCACGGAAGGCTGCCGGAGGAATCGCCTTGGCTTTGGTAAACACACGGGTAAAATAGTGGACAGATGAAAAACCTGTCCGCTCGGCAATTTCTTTGATCGGCATATCCGTGTGAGTGAGAAGATGCTCAATGGCACGTATCCGTTCGATCCGAACAAAGGAGGAGAATGATTCATGAATGCTGCCTGCGAACAATCTCGACAGCTGCCGCTGAGAGATGTTCAAATAATCTGCGACATCGGGCAGCGACAATGGCCCGCTTAAATTATCACGAATATACAGCTTCGCCCGCTTGACAAGCACTGCACCATTAGACGAGGCCGGCGGCGCGTCCAGGCTCCGTTTTGTTCCGATCAGCTCCCCAAATGATTCGAGAAGCGCGTGGGCGAGCGGAGATAGGAGCGATACGGACAGCGGTCTGTCCCATTCTTCCGGCACCAGCAGCGACCTCCAGAGGTGAGCGGTTGGCGATTGCCCGGCCGAATCTGTCCAGACGGCTCCTTGAAGCAGCGATTTCGTATAGCTCTCGTACGCTTCGGCTTCGGACTGGTGCTTATCGGGCTCGAATGCCACGAACAACAGGTCCAAGCCGTCCACCTCGCTGATCTGATGAAGGACCTCCGGGCGCGAGTTGATAACCACGCCCTCGTATAACGGAAAGCTTCGTCCTTCTTCCTCATACACTCCCCTGCCGCCGTTTACATAACAAATCTCGTTGAAGGAATGCTTATGTACGGCATTGGCTGCCAATTCATGGATGACTCCCCAATAATGGATCAAATACGTCATGGCCGGTCCCTTCAGCAGCCCCGCATAACGGTTCAGCCGGTCATTGCTTTTTGTCCATTGAAACATAATAATCCAAACTCTCCTTGGCGTAAAATTACAAAAGGATGGCCGCGGGCTGCAAATACGCGGCTTCTTACCCTCTCTATAATTAAAATGTATTTGCGGCAAAATGACCATAAGGAGAAGGACCCGGAAGAAGGAGTGAGAGTACCGCAAATACAGGACAAGTTAAATAGACAGAAACCATTTATACTCGGAGTGAAGGAGCCATTTTACCATGAAAATTACAGCAGCGATGACGGCAGAAAAAGGCAGTCCATTTGAATTGCACGAGCTAGAGCTCGCCGATCCGAAACCAAACGAGGTACTGATTCGCATTGTGGCGTCCGGTGTATGCCATACGGATGCCGCTTCCAGAGATGGCGAAATTCCTGTTCAATATCCCGTCGTGCTGGGTCATGAAGGATCAGGCATCGTCGAGAAAGCAGGAAGCAATGTCACTTCCGTCGTCCCTGGCGATCATGTTGTCCTATCCTTTGCCTCATGCGGCAATTGTGAATATTGTCTGTCCGGCAAGCCTGCCTACTGCAGCAGCTTCTTGATGCTCAATTTCGGCGGCGTAATGGCCGACGGAACAACTCCGCTTCATCATCACGAGCATGGTGTCAAAAATTTCTTCGGCCAATCTTCCTTTGCCACCTATGCGATCGCGAATGAACGGAGTGTCGTTAAAGTGGATAAAGAGATCGATCTTGCACTGCTTGGTCCGCTTGGCTGCGGCATTCAAACCGGAGCCGGGACAGTATTCAATTCCCTGCAGCCTAAATTTGGCGAGAGCATTGCCATATTCGGTGCAGGCAGCGTCGGACTCAGTGCGGTCATGGCAGCAAAGATTATCGGCTGCTCCAGGATTATCGCTGTCGATATTATACCGAGCCGTCTTGAACTGGCCAAAGAACTCGGCGCCACTCATGTCATTAACGGAAACGAAGCTGACGCCGTAGCAGAGATTCGCCGCATCACCAACGGAGGCGCGAGCTACAGCATCGATACGACGGGTGTGACGGAAATCGGGATCCAGGCGGCAGAAGCGATCCGAGTAAAGGGAACCGCAGCCTTTGTCGTTAAAGTGCCTGATCTGGCGCAAGCTCCCACCGCTATTTTCGGCAAGTCCTTTGTTACGCTCTGGGAAGGGGATTCCATTCCACAATTATTTATCCCCCAACTCATTGAATATTATAAAGAAGGAAGATTTCCTTTTGATAAGCTTGTAAAATTCTATGAGTTCAAAGATATCAACCAGGCCTTTAAGGATACAAAAACAGGGGTATCGGTTAAACCGGTATTGAAAATGGTTTAACCCGGCAAACAGCAAGGGCGCTATCGAAAGCATTCGCTTTCGATAGCGCCCTTTTTTTAAAAATCACGGATCAAGGCTGCAAGTTCCAGGAAAAGGAAAGTGCCCTCCCCTCCATCCTGGAGAGCTCACTAGGAGCCGCCACAAGAATCTATGCGCTTTTTACAAATACGGCTGAACGATCCGCTTGATCCTCTCCAGCCCTTCCCACATATCGCCTGGTCCATCATAGATCAGCACCATCGCGCCGTCGAAGCCGGAAGCACTTACACGGTCAAGACAGAGACGGAACTCCTCTTCATCCGGCAGACCTTGCTCGTCATAATCCGCTTTGGCATGCACGGACACGCTTGCCGGCAGAATAAGCTCAAACTCTTCATATTTGCAAGGGGCCTTGAAGTTGCCGAAATCCGTAATAAATCCGATTGCGTCCTCCGTCAGCTCCAGAAGCTTCCTGCAGCTGCCGCCTGTCGAGGTCAGCGCCTTGAAATTTTCACTGACCACACGCACACCCTTCGATGAACCGTATGCAGCCAGCTCCTGAAGGGCGGATGCCGACTGCCGCAGTGCCTTCTCGTTATCAGGATCGGCTTCACCGGCAATAATCCGGATCTGCTTCGCCCCTGCCTGCGCCGCAATATCAATCCACTTGCGGGACAGCTCCATATCCGCAGCCAGCCGCTTTCCGTCTTCCGTTGTCAAATTGCCATAATCCAGCAGAAGCGTATCGAAGGATACGCCAGCGGACAGAAAAGACTGCTTCAGCAGCTCCAAATAAGCAGGCTCTGTCGATGGAAAATGAAAGTGGCAAACTTCGATGGCCTGATAACCGCGCCTTGCGGTTTCTGCAGGCAGCTCCAGAAGGGTGTGAATCTCATCCTGCGTCTGTTCATTTGTCGTATGCTTGCCCGTCTCTTCGTTCCACCCGGTCCAGCGGAGCGGACCAAGAAGCCGATGCAGACTCCAGGTACTCACTGATAAGTAGGACATGAATAATAACCTCCTCAGATACAACGCTTTCATCCTGACTTACCCAGCTTAGCAGAACCATCGGGAATTTCAATATGTAATTTACACGCGGATGGAAATTGACAACGCCCTCCCATGGATAGGAGGGCGCTGTTATTCCCTGCTTCAGAAGCATCTTCCCGGCAGGCTTGAATGCCATGAGCAAGCTTATTTGAAAACCTTCAAGCGCTCTTCAATCGGTTGGAATTCCTTCTGTCCAGGCTCCGCCAACGGCTTGCCGAAAGGCATCTGGGCAATCATCAGCCAGCTTGACGGGATGTTCCACGCTTGCTTGACCTCTTCGTCGATGATCGGATTGTAATGCTGCAGAGATGCGCCCAGCCCTTCCAGCTCCAGTGCGGTCCAGACCACAAACTGCAGCATCCCTGAGGAATGATTGGACCATTCCGGGAACTTGTCCTTATACGTTGCAAACTGCTGCTGCAGATTTCCTACGACGGTCTGGTCCTCGTAGAACAGCACGGAGCCGTAGCCGCTGCGGAAGCCGTTGATTCTCTCTTCTGTCTGCGGGAAGCTCTCGGCAGGGACCATTTTGCGCAGGGTCTCTTTCGTTATATCCCATAGCCGTTCATGCTGCGCGCCAAACAGCAGAACCACTCTGGCACTCTGCGAGTTGAACGCTGAAGGAGTATGCAGGATAGCATCACTCACTATTTCCTGGATCCTCCCATCGGAGACGATTCTGTCGCTGCCGATGGCGTAATAGGTTCGGCGTTTTTTCAAGGCTGCTAAAAAATCCTGACTCATCGTTAATCACTCCTCTGAAGAATTACTACTTGATTATGATATCCCGACTGCTATTTCATTAACCAGCAAAAAAAGGCTGTTCCGGCAATGCGTGCCGGACAGCCTGCTGTCAACTGTTTGGCTGGAGCATCTTCCTGATCTCCTGCTCGGGAACCGGACGGCTGAACAGAAATCCCTGCGCTTCATGACAATCCTGGTCGGCAAGAAACTGAAGCTGCTCCTCATGCTCGACCCCCTCTGCAACGACCCGCAGATCGAGGTTCTTGGCCATCGCGATAATCGTCGTTACGATTGCGGCATTATCCCTGTCGCTGGTCACATCCACGAGAAAAGAGCGGTCGATCTTCAGCTTGTCAATCGGCAGCTTCTTCAAATAACTGAGCGAGGAATAGCCTGTTCCGAAATCATCCATAGACACCGACAAGCCTAAATTCTTCAGTTGATTCAGCTTTTCTATCACAAGATCCGTATCGTGCATGGCGACACTTTCGGTAATCTCCAGATCCAGACAGCGCGGAGTGATGCCTGTATCATTCAGAATGACGGCGATGGATTCCACCAGGTTGGATTCATAAAATTGACGCAAGGAAATATTGACTGCCACGCGGACCGGGCTATAGCCGCTGAACTCCCATTCCTTGAGCTGCCGGCAGGCTTTTCGGAGCACCCACTCGCCCAGTGAAACAATCAGCCCGGTTTCTTCCGCCAGAGGAATGAATTCGACAGGGGATATCTCCCCAAGCTCGGAATGATGCCAGCGAAGCAGCGCTTCGACACCTGTCAGCTTGCGGGTCTGCAGGTCGATCTGCGGCTGGTAGTAGAGGAGCAACTCCTCATTATGGACAGCTCTGCGCAGTTCCTTTTCCAGCACCATTTTCCGCAAATACGACCGGTCCATCTCGCTGTTATAGAAGCGGTACTTGTTCCTGCCCTGCTCCTTGGCCCGATGCATCGCCGTATCTGCCTGCTTCATCAAAGTTTCGGCATCCGAATTGCCCTCAGCGGACAGACTCATCCCGATACTCGGGGTTGAATGCACCTCCTGCCCTTTCAACGAGAAAGGGACCCTGAAAGCAAACAGGATTTTCTCCGCAGCCAGAACCGCCTCGGGCTGTGTGCTGCCTGTGAGCATCACAACAAACTCGTCGCCACCGATGCGGAACACATCGCCCTTCCCTTCCAATACCTCCTGCAGCCGCCGGGCAACCAATGTCAGGAATTGATCTCCAGCCGAGTGGCCGAGCGTATCGTTGATGATTTTAAACCGGTCCAAATCGATAAACATCAGGACGATTCCGTGAGGAATTACGTGAAGGGCATCATTCAGCATCTGATTGAAGGATCTTCTGTTCGGCAGTCCTGTCAGCGTATCGTGATAGGCCAGCTCCATAATCCGCTGCTCATATTCTTTTCTCTCGGTAATATCGGTGGATACGCACAGCAGCTGGCGGGAATCCGATAGGACAATTGGAATTTTCGCCGTTTGCACCCATCTGCGGCTGCCCTTGTGATCGACGATGAGCTGCTCCAGGTTGTAGACGCCCTCTCCCGCTGCCAGCAGTTCGAGCTCATCGTCATCCCCGTGGCGGTCATCATCCTCGTATTTAATGAAATCCGTTTCTTTCCTGCCGACAATATTGTCAATCGTCTCTCCATACATATTGGCCAGCGAAAGATTGGCGAGCGTCAACGCTCCCTCTTCGTTCTTGGTATAGATAAAGCTTGGATTGGTATCAATGACGGTGCGCAGAAATTCTCTCTGGTTCATCAGCGCGCGGTTCATTTCCTTGACGACATTGGCATGCATAAAGCAAAAGCCGATAAAGACGGCAATGGCAAAAATCAGGACCGCAATGCTGCTCGGGTATAAGCCGCTTTGCTGTGACATGTTAAGCGTACCAATGGAATAAGCCACGATCGAAGTTGTGCTGAACAGCACCAGAAAGGATCTTCGATGGGAATTCGAGACCTTCAGACTGAGGAAAAAACAGAATCCGATAACGATGAAGAAAAGCGGAACGTTCAGATTAAAAATCCAGCTGTATGATCCATAGACGGGAAACAGAAAGCTTGCGTAATGCTGCGATTCAACCAGGTGCAAGGATTGGATGCCTTGCTGCGTCCATCCCGCGGCATAAACGATCATGCTCCATACGGATAACGCGATGATCAGTTTCCTGTTGATAACCCAGGCCCATTTGCCGGATAACACCTCTCTGTGGGCCAAACTCCGGTAAATGGCATAAGTCACATAGAGCAAAGATGGCGGAAGCATGATCGATCCGAAACGAAACAGGCGAAACAGAAAATCAATCCAATCGAGGGGAAAATAATTATGCGCGAACAATATGGCCACATCCAGCTGCCAGACGCCGATAAAGACCATAAAAATAAACAAGCTCTTGGAAAGGATGCTTCTGCCGAACAAGGTTTGTATGGCGAGGCCAAGGCCCAAGGGCACGATTGAAAAAACTAGCATTAGAAAGAACATAGATCATACCCTCGCGATAGATGAATTTATATGAAATCCGTTAAATAAAAGTCAATTATCGTATTTGGACAGCAGCAGACAGGTGTTGTTCCCGCCATAACCATGGGAAGTAACCGCAATCTGGTTAATCACCTGATAACGGGTCTCGGCAACGATCGGCAAATCTGTGAAGCCCTGCCGCGACGATTTGATCGTAGGCGGAATAAATTGATGCTCAATAGAAATAAGCGATGCAATGGCCTGCATAATGCCGCTTGCTCCAAAAGCATGTCCAAACATGCTTTTAATCGTCGTAACCGGAACATCGCCGTCAAAGGTATTGTTATAGGCCAGGTATTCCACCCTGTCGTTGGCGTTCAGGCCAAGCGCCTGACTGTTCACATATGTAGGCGCATGGCTGCCAAGCACAGCCTGCAGCGCCTTGGTCATCATTTGTCCGGTAAGGTCGGAAGCGAATATGGATTGTCCATCATTATTAGTATATATATTGTCTATCACCCCGTATAGATATGCATCCCGCCGCAAAGCGACGTTCTCCCTTTCCAGTACGAGGACACCCGCACCCTCTGCCAGAACAAACCCCTCTCTATCCAGGGAAAAAGGGGTTCCCGCCTGTTCCTTGTCCAGCTCCATGGCCAATGCGCCCATCTTCGAGAAGCTGTATACGCACCCTCTTGTAACCGGGGCATCTGACCCGCCGATTATACATACATCCGTCTGGTTGGCTTCCAGCAGCAGCTTCGCCATCAGAATCGCATCAAGCCCGGCCGTGCAGCCCGTGCTCAGCGTAAAAACCAGACCGTTCGCCCCAATGTGGCCCGCTACAGCCGATGATAGACTGTGAGGATTGCCGGCCCCGGCGCTTGAAAGCGGAAATCTCTCATATTGGCTGTTGTTGCTCAATACCGCATACTGCTCAATTTCTGACAAACCGCCAACCGAAGTCCCCATAATAACCGAAACGCGCAAACCCTCTTTATTCTTATGTATGCCTGACATGAGCATGGCATCCTCGGCAGCAGCAACCGCAAGACGGGCTGTCCGGGGATAATTCTTATAGTTGAAGCCATTGATCTGTTTGAAATCGCCTTGTACAATACCGCAAACGAGATCTGTCCCATGCGGCCCTATCCCCTTGACCACCTCATGCGTGCATATGCCTGATTCCAGTATCCCCTTGAATTGCCGCACATCCAACGCACCGGGAGCTTTAATCCCGTACCCTGTCACCACTATTTTCTCCACGGTCTCCCAACACTCTCTCTATATCATCATTTATTTCTACAATGAATCTTGTAATTCGACATTGTTCGAGTCCATTATAGCTGAATCCGGCGGTTTCAACACGCTAATTTTATCCGCTTGGCTCTTTTTGCGCTTGCCCGGGAAATAAACGGATTATTTCTTGCAGAATGACTGCTTTCGTCCCTTCTGGAAACAGCGGCTGATGCAGTCGATTTTACGCTGAGTCAGGCAGAGGCATCGCTGCGCTCCGCCCGACTGACGTGCTGTTACTGGCCCGGACGGATCCGGATAATGCCTAATTCATTGGCATTGATGGCAAATGCGTTTCCTCCTTGAGCGACAGTGGCATTAGCCAATTGGCTGGCCTTGAATTTTGTCTTGCTGTTTTCGAAGCTGACATTGTTGGTTTGTTTGCTTTTCTTTTTCTTCATGAGATCACCTCCCTCCCCCGCTGACTGTTGGACAGCATTTGGCAATCGGGTGCAGGAGAAACTATTTGCGGTTTTTCTTTAAAATCTGCACATTGACGGCATTGCTGGCCAGAGCATTGCCTATTGTTGATTCAGCCGAAGCCGTTTGAAAAATGTTTATCACGATATATTGGTTTTTACCCGTCCGGTACCGGTACGTTTTTACTCGGGATCTGATCATCTGCTGTCCTCCCATCCTGAGATTCTATTTACTATATGTAATAGATTCCCTCACGGTATCCGCAGTTATAAGACTCGTAATTTAAAAGAGGCGATTGCCGATTAGAGTTTGCGAGGACGGGAATTGAGGTCTTATGAATTCTTTATTGCATTTCGGATGAATTTATATTAGCATGTTCATATTAGGTACTTATCGTACCTTATTAAGATACCTTATTAAGATTTATGGGAGGAGAAATTATATGGCTGAAAGAAATAGGACTGTGTTGATTTCAGGTGCAAGCATCGCCGGCCCGACCTTGGCCTACTGGCTTTCCAAGTATGGATTTGATGTAACCGTGGTCGAACGGGCAGAGACGATCCGGGCGGCGGCTATCCCATTGATGTCCGCGGGACGGCGGTCGACGTGGTCGAGCAGATGGGGATACTCCCGCAGCTCCAGGCGGCTCATATCCATTCGCAGAAGATTACTTTTTTCGATCCCGGAGGCATTGCCGGCGTGATCAGGCCAGAGGAGCTTACTGGCGGCGAGGAAGGACGGGACATTGAACTGCCCCGGGGCAGGCTGACGGAATCGCTGTTTGATTTGACGAAGCTCCAGTCGGTCCGTTACTGGTTTAATGACTCAATCTCCACCTTGAATGACGACGGCTCCGGTGTGGATGTCAGCTTCAAGAGCGGCCGGCGCAGCAGATTTGACATCGTCATTGGGGCTGATGGCTTGCACTCGAACACGCGTCGTCTTGTGTTCGGCCAGGAGGAGCAGTTCAACCGATATCTCGGTTATTGCTTCAATGGCTTTTCCATTCCGAATGATCTCGGCTTGTCCCACGAATCTGTCACCTACGCCACCCCGGGGCGGATTGCCGTGTTGTCGGCCTCTGGAGACAGCGATACGCTGTATGCCTTCCTGACGTTCGCCTCGGAACGGCCGCCATTGCCGGAGAACCACGATGCCGACAAGCAGCGCAAGCTGACCGCGGAGATATTTGCCGGCGGCGGCTGGGAAATCCCCCGTCTGGTGAAGGCGATGATGGAATCCGACGACCTGTATTACGATGTCGTCAGCCAGATTCACATGCCTCGTTGGTCGGAGGGCCGGATAGCGCTGGTGGGCGATTCAGCCTTCGCGCCCTCTTTCTTGTCCGGACAGGGCACAAGTCTGGCGCTGGCAGGCGCGTATATTCTGGCCGGTGAGCTGGCGTCCCATGAAGAGCACGGAGAGGCTTTCGCAGCGTATGAACAAATCATGCGGCCGTTTGCTGAAGCGAACCAGGCCCTGGCCGGCCGCGGTGCAACCTTCCTTTTGCCGCGCACCAGTGAGGAGCTTGAAGCCCGCAATCTAGCGCTGGCCGCATTGCAGTCATCAGATCAGTTAAACATGCCCGGTGATGAATCCAAAGACGTGCACAGCTCGCTTCGCCTGCCTGATTACGCTGCTTGGCTCGAGGCTGCAGCAAAGGGTATATAGAACCCGTGAGAACGAAAGACGGGCAGGCAATCGCCGGGTGGTCTTCCCCCTTTCTCTCGCCGAGATTGAACGCAAACAGCGCGCTGCCGATTTCCATCCGGTGCGCGCTGTTTGCGTTCAGCATAATATCGTGGTTAGATGCAAAAAATAAGGTAATCCCGCAGCGCCCATTTTGAGAAAATGAGTTATGCAAGAACAAGCGGTAAAAAAATATCGTCAACAATTTCTGTGATAGCGTGGTCGGATAATGCCTCATGGGTTGTAAGCAATTCATATCGGAGCAAATCTGACGGGAGGGCTATAACCCTTGCATTGATTCTTTTCGGGTTGATCTCTCCCCGATCCTCAGCGTTTTTCAAAATTGTCCTCATGGCTATTGTCAGTTTGTCTTCGGTTCTCGGTTGCATAAGCTGCGGCAAAGAAGAAATTAAATCCTTGCCATGATACTCGACCATTATGCCGTGTATGGTTTCAGCACCGATCATTTGCAGAGGTTTAACTATTCTCTGGAGCAGGAGAAGCACATCCTTACGCAAATCGCCTGTGTCCGGCGCGTCGATGGAAGGCTTGGGCACATGCTTGATTATGGCTGCAACGACAAGCTTGGCTTTATTGGGCCAACGACGGTATACCGCATTTTTATTTGTTTTTGCCCGCACGGCGACTCCCTCCATGGACAATCGGGCATAGCCTGCCTCGTTAAGTTCTTCCCAGGCAGCATGCAGAATGGCATTCTCCAGGATATCGCCACGACGCCGTGTGCCTGTGTTCTGATTCTCATTTTGAACGGATCCGCGGGAGTCGGAAGATCTCTCATCCTTTTTTTCATCCATACTTGCTTTCCTTCTTTCAACATTTTTATCATTTTCTATTTTTCGCTGCAAATATTCGCTGTTTCTTTCCGGCGTGGTAATTACGGGGCCTTGCTCCTTCTCCCATTATACTATCAGGAGATGCGTGATGAGAGAGTTTTGTATACCGGCTTTTATTGATTCACAAGGAATTGGCATATTACTAACTAAAGCTGGATTGTATCAAAAAAATGGAGCTTATGACAACTATAGCAGTTGAACATAAGCTCCGTATGATTATAGCTTCGTGTGGCGAGGGAACTTGTCGGTAAACGGCATGGTGAACTGCCAACCTTGTATTTCCCTTCCGGCGTCAACATTGGTGATACAGGTCGTCATTTGTTAACCTTGGCAAGCTCCATCTTAAATTACAGCGGGAGACGGGCAATGATCAGCGCAGCTTCCGCACTTGTCGCAAAGCCTCGGGGATTAAACATTCCGCTGCCTTGGTAATTATCCTACATGCCGCCGCAAAAAAAACTTCCGACGCCTGAAGGGGCACGCCCTATTCCTCGAAAAGCTTCTCTCCCCTATGAAGCCGCCAGGCTATCCGCGCCGTATGCGGCGTTTCCCTCGCAGTCGGCGCGTGGGCGGCCAAGTAACGCGCAGCTGCGAGCAGCAGCGTTTCCCTCGCGCGCTCGGCAAAAAGATCATTACGTCCGCTCCATTTGCCGTAGGCGGTCATAGCCGCTTCGTACAGCTGAAAAGAGTGAAATTCCGCATCCTCTCTCAACAGCCCGTGACCAAGCGTGTTCATCAGCGCGGCGGGATCGCCACCGGCCCGCAAATAACGGATCACCCATCCGGCGGCCTCGTTCACCTGCTGCCTCTGATCCATGAGCTTCAGCAGCTCATCCAGTTCCGGGAGCTTGCCGCCGGGAGCGGGCTTCGGCCGTGCAGCAGCGGGAACATTGAGAAAGCGGTCCAAGTAAACGCTGATTGCTCCATAAAAGACCGCCCTCAGGAGCAGCGGCTGACGGCTGCGGGAGATCATTTCATACACCGCATGCGCATGTGTGAAGGTATGCAATACCGCAATCCAATCGCCAAAATCATTTTGCGTATGAAAGCGCACAATCCGCTCCGCCGCTGCAAGCTCGACCAGCTGCGCCAGATGAAGAGGGTCTTTCCCTTCTTTGATGAATTGAAGCATCATATTAATCGTATGAAGCGGCTGATCGCCGAGCAGCGCGGCAACCAGATTTTCTTCCTCTTCCATTCTAAACGGCTGGCAGGCTTTTTCGCCTCTGGTATGGACAGTCAGCTGGCTGAACGCTTCCCGAAGCGGCTCAACCAGATTGACCGGCGCCTGCCATTGATGCAGCTCTTCGCTTCGTGTGGGGCTGCCCATGAGGGGAACCAGCGAAGCCAGCACCTGCATTCTCGACTCGGGATTGACCAGACTTAGCGATTCGAATGCTTTATTATGAAAGTCCAGGGTATGGCCGCCATCGAGATAAAAGTGGTCAGTGACCGCTGTGAACATCATGTCCGCAAGCTCTTCATCCGAAGCCCCTCTGCCGACGGCAGTCAGCAAAATCCGCTCGGCTCCCTGCGTATCCCTTACTTCCATGCAGCTGCGGTACCATGCGGTCAGCCTCTCATGGGGAACCTCACCGCCCGGAAGCCTGCCCAGAAGATGATGCTCCGCTCTGCCGCTGCTGCTCCGGGCCACATGATGCAGCCCCTGATACAGCGCCAGCAGCTTGCCCATCCCATCCAGCTTCGGCAGGATGCGCGTCATCGCAGTCAGAATCGTAAGTCCCGAATTCCAGCCGCCGCTAAGACGGGTACCGTATTCGATGCCCGTCCGGGCGATTTCATCCGCCGGTACGCCTGATTCCAGCAGGCCGACAATCGCTTTGGCAATGACAATGCCGATATTTTGCTCCAGCCCGCTCTTCAACCGCTCCAGCTGCTTTTCCTTATCCCGGACGCCCCGCGAGCGCGAATGCACCCAAACGCCGTCCTCCCCAACTTTCACTTCATGCGAGGGAACATCATCCGCCCATGGATCAAACGTCCCTCCACTGCACACATCAAATCTGGCATGATGCCAGTGGCAGGTCAGGATACCGTCGCACAGGCTCCCCACGTGCAAGGGAAATCCCAGATGGGGACAGCGGTTATCCACTGCGTATACCTGATCTTCATGATAAAATACGGCGATGCCGCCTTTAATGACTTTAGCTTTTTCCTGTTGAAGCGCTTCCAATGTCCCGGCGAATAGCCACTCTTCCGTCACGTTTGCCATACTCATTAGGAACAAACCCCTTTCGGCCCGTATAATAAGCTTGCATCTTATTATAGCAGTGATGTATGGTTCACAGCCATGAAAACAGCCATGAAAATGACGCGGCTCCCCGCCAATGAGGACAGTGCAGCTCAGACGGAACTACTTTGAACACTTGCCGGACCAATGATACATGGGCCAATGCCATTCCATAACAAACACCCAATCACGGCGGAGCGGTTCAGCATACACTTACAAAGTACCCCAAACATAAGGAGGTGCTTTGGAATGGGTTGTGAAGGCGAAGTCGGCGGAGTTGGCTACGGCGGTGCAGGCAGAGGAATCGGAATTATCCTCGTGCTCTTTATTTTACTGGTCATTATCGCTTGCAGTTGCGGATTTGGCGGATTCGGTTACTAATTAATCCCTATGGAACGTTTTCACTGAACACGTTCCGTACTTGTTAACCTCCCTAATAGACCCGCTCTGCGGGTCTTTTGCCGTTTCCCCGGCAAATCATTTTGCTTCCCGGCCGCACACTGCTGATTTGAATTTGGATAATGTTCCATAAAGTTTTCCATACTAGCTTTAATCCCGCGAATGGAGTGATCATTTTGCCTAAAGAAAAAAAAGAAGAACATGAACCGACTGTCGCGCCTGAGATGGATACTCATAACTCCCTTGAAGAGGAACCGACCGAAGAAGAACGGGAGCGAGGCGACTATACAGAAGTGACACGCCTCTATCTCGATCGGACTCCGGAGGATTGATATGAACAATTCCGTCCTCTTCTTTGTCGGGTTGTTCCTCGTCATTGTCGCAGGAATTCTTTGGACAACAGATACAAACCGGGCTGTCGTGTCGATCCTCGCGATCGTCGGCATCATCGCTGCCGTTGCCGGCGCTGTATTGCATCTAAAGTACCGAACAAAAACTTAAAGCATATAACCTTCGTTTGTCAGGTCGTTTGCAATTACCAAGGATGAGCAGTACATAAACGAACCTGTTTGGAATTAGAGCTGCTGCCGGTTTGATCCAGAGGATTTGAGTCCGGGATAGACCGGCTTCATGCGCAAGATTTTCAGGATAGGAGACTTCCTCATGAACAGCGTTTCCAAGTTTCTCATCGTTGCCGGTGTTGTCATAATCGGGATTGGCTTGATATGGGCTTTTCTAGGCAGGTTTATTAACCTGGGCCGATTGCCGGGTGACATCGCTGTCGAGAAAGGGAATTTCAAATTTTACTTCCCGATTGTTACCTGCATCGTGATCAGCGTCGCTCTCACTTTAATTTCATACCTCGTTCGCTGGTTCACGAAGTAGATCATCTCCTTCTCGGGTCAACCGTCCGCATTCATTCTTTATACTCAGCTCCATTGTGTCCGTCGGACATAAAGGATGTACGACTTTGATCCGATTTTTCCCAACTTGGACTTCTTTACCTGATGCTTCAATATCCCGGGTCCGGGAGAATTTACGGCTCAAATCACGGTTGTTACTAGATCATAGATTGGAGTTAGAAAATCTGTCGCTTCGAAGAACAATCGCTTCTCTCCGTGGGTTGGGCAAAAGTCCGATGACCGGTCTGATGAATTAGAAAATGGAGAAACCACGGTATTCCTATTATAGTTAGCGCAGAGGAAGTAGGGAGCCTCAAAAGCCTTCGGAACTATTCGAAAATTGCAAAGCAACGCGGCATATAAAATAAAGAAGGCTGCCACTCGGCAGCCTCCAGGCATTAAATTAACCTGTTTCACATGAGCTTGACAGGTACATTCTCTCCGTTTTTACTTATCGATGATCTCATCCAGTGATGATTGTGTATCACGCTTCAATATCTCGGCAATTTCACGATCACTTTCATTTTCACCTTGAATGGCTTTCGCCGCATCTGCCTGCTGCTTCAATTGCTCTTCAATTTGCCCGATACCATGAGCCTCTTGATGATTACGGCTTGATGTCATAGTTGTCACCTCCCTCAACATTCCAGGGAATTCCCCAACCATTATTATGCGTTGTTTGACAGGGAATTATGACTTTGGTTAGATTTCCATACATTCTCGTTTAGTTATATTATAGTTCGTCCGTGGATGCTTTTCAGCCGGACTGTCAGCCTTTGACCGCTCCGACCATCAAGCCCTTCACGAAATATCTTTGCAGGAATGGATAAAGGAATATGATTGGTCCAATCGTAACAACGGTAAGCGCCATCTTGATGGACTCCGAAGGAATCTGAGCGGAAATCCGCTGCATATCCATCGCATTGCTGGAGCTTTTGAGGAACTCCACATTCGAGACCAGCGTCCGCAGCAGCAGCTGCAGAGGCTGCAATTCCTGCTTGTCGACAAACATGAGACCGAGAAACCAGTCATTCCAGTAGCTCAGGGCCATGAATAATCCGACCGTCGCCAGAACCGGTTTGGCAAGCGGCGCGATCAGCCGGAAGAAGATCCGGAATTCGCCGGCTCCGTCCATTTTGGCCGATTCATAGATATCCTCCGGAATGGAGAGCAGGAAATTGCGGATCAGAAACATATTGAACGCATTGGCGAGCGGCGGCAGTATCATCGCCCACAGCGTATCCTTCAGATGCAAATAGTTGACGCAGATAATGTACCAGGGCACGAGCCCGCCATTGAAGAGCATCGTGATAATGACATAGATGGATAAAATATTGCGGTATTTGAACGATCGCCTTGCCATCACATAACCGCCCATACTGGTCACGAGCAGGGACAGCAGCGTTCCGGCCGCGGTGACGAGCAGGCTGATTCCGTATGCGTCCACGATCCGGTTGGAGCCGAGCAGCAGGATCTTGTAGGAGTCAAATGTGATATGCCGGGGGATCAGCGCATAGCCGTAATTGACTATATCATTCTCCGTGCTGAGCGAGCCGCTGATCACCATGATGAACGGCAGCAGGCAGGAAAGGCTGAATAACGAGATAATGAGAATAATAAAAGCCTGACTGAAGGAAAAGCTTTTGCTGTGCACGGCTTGTTGCCTCCTCTATCGTTCATTTAGAAAATGGCTGAATCCTTATCTACTCTCCGCGCCGCATAGTTGCTCCCGATTACGAGTACAAAAGCCACCACCGATTGAATGAAGCCTGCCGCGGACGCCATGCCGATATCTCCGGATTTTCTCAGGCTGCGGTAAACCAGTGTATCTATGACATCCGTTGTCGGAAAGAGCAGCGACGCATCGCCAATCATGGCGTAGAACATCCCGAAATCGGCGTTCATAATCCGCCCGACAGCAAGCAGGGTCAGGATAATCACCGTCGGCCTCAGCATCGGAATGCTGATGTAGCGGGTCTGCTGCCAGCGTGATGCGCCATCGATGGATGCGGCTTCGTAATAGGAATTGTCGATGCCCGACAGCGCTGCCAGATAAATAATCGTTCCATAGCCGGTCACCTTCCAGCGCAGCGTCATGGTTAGAATAAAGGGCCATAATCCCGCTTCGCTGTAAAAATCAATAGGAGTGAATCCCAGCGATTCAATAATCCGGTTGACGGCCCCGCTCTCATAGTTGAGCAGATTGTATACGAACACCCCGACTACGATCCACGAAATGAAGAAAGGCAGAAAGGTGAGCGATTGCGTAACCCGCTTAAAATATTTGTTGCGCACTTCATTCAGCAGCAGCGCAAGTCCAATCTCGAACACGAGACCGACCGCAATAAACAGCGCGTTGAGCAAAATCGTATTGCGGATCGCCCGGTAGGCCGCCGAGGAAGAAAACAGATAATCGAAGTTATTAAACAAGGGACTCGCCCATTCGCTCCCGAATATCCCCTTGCTGAAATCAAAATTTTTGAAGGCGATGACAAGCCCTGCCAACGGCAAATAGTTAAACAGGAACAGCAGGACGGCAACGGGCAGGAACATGAGCAGCAGAGCGCGGTTATTTATCAAATCCCTGATCAGCCCCGCGCTTTTTTTTCTGAGCGGGCTGCCTGCCTGCTTGGTTAGGGGGTTCATCATTTCTTCATCTCCTGTCTCTTGTTACTTTAATGATAACGAATCGGGAAAAAGGGGACCATGAGTCAGAATTAAACTTTGTGGTTCAGATTTGGCTTGTTCCGCAGGACGGAAAAAGAAGAACGGCTGCGCATTTGGAACAGTCCTTCGATATTCGCAGGTGCTGCAAGCGCGTCTACCGCTTCTCACAGTTTGTCGCCGTCCTTCGGCGGCCCCGTTAATTAGTTCTCTTAGATAGATAGGCGTGAAACTTATGAAATCTGCAGGGCGAACAAAAAAGCTGCCCCACCACAAGGATGGGACAGCTACAAGCGTTGTTTATATTGCTATACACTTACAGGGTTAAAACCCTTTATTCCTCAATTTCCGTCCAGGAATGCTCGGCGCGCCAGTTCAACATGCGGCATGCCTGCTCGTTGCTGACCAGTGCTTCCCTTGCCTCGAACCGCTTGCCGCGGATTTCAACCCCGGGATAAAACTCGGCTAACAGTCGCGCTGTTTCCCAGTCACTCAGCGTATCCGGGGCGGTAATATTGAGCGATGCCGAGCCGCAGTTTTCTGCCTGGAGGGAGGCCAGGCAAGCCGCCGCGGCGTCTCGGATGTCAATATAGCTCCACAGAGTCCGTTTATGCCGCCCGGGAGTGCGGATACTCGCTTCCATCGCCCTGTATTCCTCCGGTCTTATGATCGTCGAGAACCGGAGCGACAGTACCTGCATTCCGTTCCTGCGGTTGAACATGTCTCCGGTCTGTTCGTTCACAACCTTGGACAAACCGTAGCATTCCTGCGGAAGCTGGGGGTGGCTCTCGTCCACCGGCACATAGCGCGGATCAAAGGGCGCTGGTGCCCAAGCAAAACCATATGAGGATTCGCTGGAGCCGATAACCGCTTTTCTGATCCCAAGCACGGATGCCGCCTCCAGCACGTTATAGGTCGAAATAACATTATTGGAAAAAATATACTCATGCGTATAACTGACCGGAGCGGGAATGGCTGCCAGATGGATAAGCGCATCCGTGCCGGACATCCCTCCGATCACCTGCCCCAAATCCTTCAAATCCACTCTGATCTGCTTGCAGCGCAGCTTGTCGGAACGACGCTCATCCAATGCGGTCACCTGATGACCTTCTCCGAGCAGATGTTCCACAACCGCGTGCCCCAGTTTTCCGCTTGCTCCCGTTACAGCAACATTCATTATTCCGATCACTCCTATGCTGAATTATGGGCGTACCAGTGTACCATCTGCTTTTCGGTCCAGCTTGTAAGGCTTATGATAGGCCGTCCTGCTCCAATCATCCTGAAGCAGGCGGGCCGCCTTCTCTTCATCGATATCAATGCCCAGTCCGGGCTTGCCCGATTGATAAAGGAACCCGCCTCTTCTTTCAATCAGCCCGGGGAAGGCTTCGCGCTCCGCTTCTTTAAAATGATTGATTTCCTGTATGCCAAAGTTCCATACCGCCATATCCAGATGGACGGCTGCGGCCTGATTGACCGGATCGTTCTCTCCGCCTTCCTGCCAAGCCGTCCGGACGCCGAAGGTCTCGCATAATGCAGCGATCTTCCGGCAGGCGCTGATTCCCCCGGCCTTGGATACCCGCACGCGGATAAAATCAATCAGGCGCTCCTTGACGAGCTCCGTCCATTCCTGCGGATTGCTGAACAGCTCTCCGACTGCCTGCGGCGTCGAGCTTTGCTGCCTGAGCTGGCGGTACCAGCCGATCTGCTCGGGCGGCAGCACATCCTCAAGGAAGAACAACTGATAAGGCTCCAGGCGCTTGGACAGCTGTATCGCTGCGATCGGATGCAGATGCTCGTGCACATCATGCGTGAATTGAACGCCCATACCGAAGGTGAGACGCAGTTGCTCGAACATTTGCGGAATCGCATTCAGGTAAGCGGCTTCGTCAAAAACAGGGCCGCTGCTCCAGGGCTGCTCCGGACGGCGCACCCCCTCCCCATCCACGAATCCTCCGCCCCCGTAGGAGCCAAGCTGGCAGCGGACAACCGAATAGCCTTCCTCCAGATAGCGGTGAACCTCATCCTTCAGCTGCTGCAGATCGGATCCGCCTGCGTGGCCATAGCACGGAACGGCAGCCCTGCATGCGCCTCCCAGCAGCTGATAGACCGGGAGTCCCGCTTCTTTCCCTTTAATATCCCACAGCGCCATATCGATGCCGCCAATCGCAGTTTGCAGGGTGCTGCCGTTTCTCCAGTACCCGCTTGTATACATGGTCTGCCAGATATCCTCGATCCGGGAAGCATCCCGGCCGACGAGCAATGGCCCCAGCAGCTGCTCAACGATCTGTACAACAGCCTCGGGATTGTACATGTCGCTCGCCGATCCAATCCCGTATAACCCTTCCTGATCGGTCAATACCTTGACAATCGTCCAGCTTCCGTCGCGCCGGGTGCGGATACATTTCACTTGTGTGATTTTTGCCACTTGCGCTTCCTCCGTTTCCAGACTTTTTTTAACTTATAAAATTCGTATATTCGTATTGGCTCACATCTGCAGAATTCTATAAGTTCTGAAGAGAGAAGCAGCTCCCGTCGCCTGAATACGGCAGAAGCTGTTTCTTCTTATGCTGTCTTCTTTTCGTTGTGCCTGCTTCTTTCCGAGATGCTTTACGGATTGATCAAAGAATAGATCCGGTAGAGAAGCACAGCCGCTTCGGCGCGGTTCAGATTAGCCTTCGGATGAAGGTGGCCGCCGCTGCCTTCCACGATGCCCGCCTTCATTAAGGCGGCTATGCTTTCCCGTGAATATGCTGCTGCAGCGCCAGCATCCTTATAACCGGTCAAATCCGCTGCCTTGCCGGCCGACAGCTGCAAGTCGCTCAAGGCCAGCGCCCGCTTCAACAGAACCATCGCGTCTTCCCGGGTAATCGGCTTCAGCGGCTCGAAGCGGCCGCTGCCGGAACCAAGCGTAATCCCCAGCGCTTTGCCAATGCCCACTGCCTCATAATAATAGGCATCCGGCTTCACATCGGCGAAGCTGCCTGGCTCAGCAGCGGTAAGCTCAAGTGATTTGGTCAAAAGAACGAGGAAATCTGCTCTCGTGATGGAAAGACCCGGGGAATATCGATCAGCCGATATCCCTTCGACTATTCCCTTCGCTGCAAGCGCTTCAATCTCCTGCTTCGCCCATGGATAACGGGACAGATCCTTAAAGCTTTTCTGAACGTACGCGACGGCATAAGTGCTGAAATGTCCGGTTTTGAATACCATCTGACTATTCTTGCTGTCAAAATGACCATTCTGGACCGGCTCGGCTTCACCCTGCCCATTGATATACCATATAACAAGCTTGTCGGTATCATTCCTTTCTTCCGAAGTCGGCTCATAAGGAATTGACACGGTTACAGCCGTATCCGCACTGCTCCAGGCTAGCGGCTTACCGTCAACCTCCAGATGAATGTTCAGCAGCGGATGGGTCCCGATGCGGGCTTGAATATCGCTGCTTAACGCGGCCACATCCGCCTTCTCCAGATAAATCACAATGGTACGGTCTGCGGCATCGAGCAGGGCGTCATCAAGCATGGTGCCGGGAAGCTCCAAGGTTCCCAGGGCAGTCGAGATAATCAGGTGCATGCTTAAGGCGTCTGCCCGCAGCAGACCAACCGGCAGCTCCACAGCATAGCCCTTGACATCCGCTTCATCCGTCAGCTTCAATTGAAGCCGCTTGATGCCGTCCTGATCCGCTGTCGCAAGCTCCAAGGCCTTGTCGAATACCTCCTGCGTTACCGCTGCCTTGGCGATGCCCCCTGCCAAGTCCATCACCGCATCCGCCGTGATGATGACTGCTCCCTCATCATCGAGCTCAACGACAGGCTGGGCTGCACTCGCTGGGTATTGGGGAGATGATGGATACGGGTTGGTACCCGGATCGGTTCCTGGATCTGTTCCCGGATCTGTCCCTGGGTCTGTTCCCGGATCTGTCCCCGGGTCTGTTCCCGGGTCTGTTCCCGGGTCTGTTCCCGGGTCTGTTCCCGGGTCTGTTCCCGGATCTGTCCCCGGATCTGTTCCCGGATCTGTTCCCGGGTCTGGATTTATCCCCGTGCCAAGCTCCTCAAGCACCGATTTCAATCGGGTTTTAACCTCTCCTTCGGGCAGCGGGTTCACAAAGTTCGCCGCGGCATCCAGATGGGTAACATCCGGGTACTGGCGGACTTCTTCCACCGCAGCTTCCGCAGCTGCTTCTGCGATAGCCCAGTAGCTGCCGCTCAACAGATACAAGTCGCCGAACAGCGTCGCATCCTTGCTTGAGCCTATTCCCTGGTTGTATTCCATAAAGGCGTTTCTGCCCTCGGCGTCATTCTCGTTCATCAGCAGCGAGAATCCGATAGGAGCACCCGGGGTAAATACATAGTCAGGCGAATGCAGAGCTGCAAATGGAATCTTGATGTCATAAACGGTTGTTCCGTCCTCGCGTGTAATGGCCGCTTCGGCATCGTCCAAATCTCCCGTGTCCACACCGGATGGGGCTCTCCAGCGCCATTTCGTTACGGTTCCATCATTGTGGAGCGCAAAACCCAGTTCGTTCACATTTTGGCTTGCAGTACCATCCTGTCTGGACAGGTCGATCCCCACCTGGATACTGTCGCCCTGCCAGATATCCACACCCGTCCAGTTCTGATACTGACTGTCGTCACGGACACGGATTTTCATATACAGGTTGGACTCATCCCATTGCAGCTCGGCATGCGCGCTGAGATCATCCACCCCGTTCCAGCTGCCGCCCAAGCTGATATATTGATTAGCTCTGTCGATATCGACAGCCGGCAGCGTTCCCGCATCCCCGCCGCCGTCAGCCAACGGGTAGGCAAGCGATTGACCCACTCCGGTTGTCACGACATAGGACATCCCATCATCAAGGGTTATTTTGAACTTGGCGCTATCGCTGGCGAGGAAGGGCAGCTTGAAAGTCAGGCTCTCGCCATATCCAACGCCTTCGAAACGGACCGGAACCCATTTACTTGCAATTTGCACGGGCTCCATCAGCTCAATCCTGCCTTTCATCGGCTCCAGCTGGGAGACATTGCGGAAGGTAAGCGTGTGGTTCCACTCTTCCGGATGAGCCGGGTCGACCGCCTTTTTGGATAATTCCAGCGCCACCGGCGTCAGATCCGTTCCGCTGACCTTTCCGCCCGAATGATCCTCCAGCTTGATTCCGCCCTTGAACAGGTTCGCGCCTTCACGGAGCGCCACAATGTCAGGACCGGCATAAATATGCGTCGATCCCGCCTGTTGGAAGTTCGAATCGTATAATGTGATTTCTCCGCCCAAGGCATTGACGCCCCTTGCGCCGGAAACGGTGAAATTGCTCTGCTGCAGATTCACTTTTCCCGAGAGCGCGTCGACGGAGCGGGTCGTATCGCCCCACATCGATGTATTGAAGAAGGTAGCCTCGGAGTCAAATCCTTCATCAACCGTGATATAGACCTTATCCGATGTGCTCATGGACACCAGCTCCGTGTTGATGAACGTCAAGCCGCTGTCTCCCGCCGCCTCCACAAATACACCCTTCTTGCTTCCATCGGTGCCATGACCGAGAACAACAGCCTCGGGGCCGACCCCATCCTGCGCCACAAAATGAATGCCGTACTGGGAGCCGTAAACGAAGGTATTGAAAATCGTCTCCCCCTCTGTATGCCCGATACGGAAAGCATCCAGATTCTCCTTCTGGTAATTCCAGACCACGTCCTGCTGCTCTCCCGGCACATGGTTGGGATAAGTGCTTCTGGAGTAATAATGCGGATTAAACTGCACATTCCGCATGATTCCGCCGCTCGCTCCGCCGCCCAGGTAAATGCCTTCCTTCAGCGGTGAACCGGCAACGTAGTCGATATAATGTCCGCTTGTGTCGTAGCTGCCGAAGTCAATGCCCTGATAAGGATTCACAAGCGTTGTGTTGATCGCATATACGTCGTGGCCTTTGCCCCGAATCGTCCAGGCGTAAGGCTTGACGCTGCTCCAGTCCTGCTGGTCGTAATAGACCGAGATTCCTCTGATACCGCTGCTGCTCTCAAGCGTAATGAAAGCATCCCCGTCCGGGGCGTTTTCGCCATAATTGGTGAAAATAACGCTTCCTCCACCGATCGTGTGATGAGGTACATCCCAGGATCCGCGAAGCTCAACGCCGCTTGGAACGGTAAGGGCTTCATTAATCCGGTAAGTTCCGGCCGGAAAATAAACCGTTCCACCGGTGCCTGCAGCATCGGCTAACGCCTGCTTCACCGCTGCGGAAACATCGGCCATCCCCTGCTTGTCGGCATTATAGGGCGCAGCGGTCACGTCGAAGAGCGCGCTTGCCGCCGGTTTCGGCTGTGCTGCAATATCCGTCTGAATATCAGCCGGCATGGTTTTCAGCTGAATGTTCCCATTCTGATGCACATTCAAATCGGCTGCATCGCTGTCATCCTTAATGTCCAGCTCGCCTTCGTAACCGGAATTAATGGTATTCACCTTTTCCACGCTTTCGCCTAAGGACAGATGGTGATCAGGCAGGCCAAATCCGGTTTGACCCAATATGACCGATCCAGCATCCGCTTTAATCGCATACGCGCCTCCAGCATGATCCCAGTTCGCAATGGTACTGTTTTCGAAGGAAATCACGCCTGTTCCTTCATTAACTACAGCATTGCGGGGATTGCCGCCCACCGTCACCGTATTGAACTGGACAATGGAATGGAAGCCAGATGTGGCGTATATGGCCATGGGGTTGTCGCCGGCATCGGCCAGAAACTCGCTGTTCGAGATCAGCAGCCCGTAATCGTTGACGCCTTCAATCTTGAGCGCCACGTTGCAGGAATCGATATGAATGCCGTACAGCTGCGCATTTGCCGTCTCCAGAGAGCCGGTTCGGGTCGTAATGCGCATGCCGGTCTGATAACCGGAAATATGAACATCGGACATATACTCCCAATCCGATCTGCCCATCACGATGCCTTCGGCATGCGTTGTCATGTAGGCAAGCAGCTCCGTTCTCGCAGGAGCGCCGGCCAGCCCGGAATTGGACCAGTAATCAGGCGACAGCCTGATCCCCTCCAGACGGCCGATATCGGTCGTGTAATCCAGGAAAATACCGGTTTTCAGTGTCGTCCCGTACAAATTATGGATATAATGCAGCTCATTCCAGACCGGACCGATTTTGATCCCGTTATAGGAATTGACCAGCGTAACATTCTCCACTGTCGCATTATCGCCGGTCAACTGCTCGACGGTCCAGGGATAAGGCGTGATATCGCCCGCCGCCTGCTCCGGATACCAGATGGAGAGGTTCGTAACCCCGCTGGACTGCTCAAGCTGGATGAAGCTTCTTCCATTCTCTTCGCCTCGTCCGCTGTATGAGTCCAGAACGGTTCCTTCCACTCCATCGGAAGAATCGGGATTAGCCCAATCCCCGCGCAGAGTGACTCCTGTCGGCACAAGCAGATTTCCCGTGATTTTGTAATGGCCGGCCGGGGCAAAAACAACTCCGCCTCCGTCATTGCGGGCCGCGTCAAGCGCGCTTTCGAAGGCTGCCGTGTCATCGGTCACGCCGTCGCCTTTTGCGCCGAAGTCCGTCACCTCATAATTCGCGATTACAATATCCTTCGTATCGTATTGGGTATCGATGACCTTGGTCTGGCTTCCCACGCTCACCCGCGGCTCCTTGGTCACCTTTACCGAAGCAATGGACAGATCCGGATTGCCGGGCACGGTTCCCGCACCCTCCACGCCGATGCGAAAATCGGCGCCGTTCGCCCGATTGGCGAATTTGGCATCGCTTAATTTGACCGTATAGCTTTTCCATTGATTGGTATCCGTGTACGTGAACAGCGGCGCGTCCTTGAACGCAGCCGACAGCGCATCATACTGCAGCACGATGCTGCCGTTGCCTTTATCCAAATATTCAATTGTCACAAAAACATTCTGATCCTGATTGTCAAAGAGATACTCATCCGAAACATTCATGTAGAAATACAGAGTGCCGGGACTAGGCGCGGCCTTATTCGTTTTCCAGTAGCCTTTTCCCGCTAATTCTCCCGTTTGCAGCCCTTCCGGGTAATCGCCCGCATTTGCCGTTATGCCGTTTGTTACAGGCACCTCGCCAAGCATTATCCCGACGCTGTTGTCTGGCTCAGGCGGGTTTTTGGGAGTCTTGATCACATTGACGGAAGCTACCTTCAGATCCGTATTGGTGCTGGCGGAGGCTCCGCCTCCTTCAATGCCCAGCCGGAAATCGGCACCGTTGGTCCGGTTGGCGAACCTGGCGTCCGTCAGATCAAACGTATGCGTCTTCCATGTCTTGGTATCCGTGTACGCAAACAGAGGCGCATCCTTGAAGGCTGCGGATTCCGCATCGTATTGCAGAACCATCTTGCCGCTGCCTTCATCAAAATATTCCACCGTTACCTGGACGTTTTGATCGTGAGTATCATGCAAATATGTATCGTCCACATCCATGTAAAAATAATGAGTGCCAGGCGCTGCTGCCAGCTTGTCAGTCTGCCAATAGGTGATTCCGGTTACGGTACCTGTCCTTAGGCCATCCGGATTGTCGCCTGCCCAGGCATGAATTCCGCTCTCCGTCACTGTTTCCCCGAGCGTTATACCCGCATGGTCAGGCGGAGCATCCGCATGCACTGCTGCCTGGACGGGAATTCCGCCCGCTATCATCAGCACAATAAGAATTCGCGCCAGCATCGTCTTCGCAGACAGCCGGGCCATGCGTCTGAAGCTGTTTGTCATCACATCTTCCTCCTTCGTTTTCAACTCCCTTCCATTATAAGGATTGTTTGAAAGCGTAAACATAAGACGTTCCTAAACTATGCAGTCCGTTCTTGGCTTATGTTACGTTATGGAGCGGATATCTGGAGCAAAAAAGAACGATAGGTCCTCTCCTATCCGCATTACAGGATCGATCTGCCAAGGATTCCGGGTTCCTGCAGCTTCCACCCGTCCGTAATGAGCGGATACACTAGTAACACGTGGTTACATTCATGCCGCGCGTTACCACATATACCACCCTGTCTGATTGGTATGTGAGATGAAGCAGACTGTATTCGGAAGGAGAACATGCACCGCGTGTACGAAGGTTTTTCCTTGCTGGAGCTTCTTTTGGGTCCCGGCACGAGCCAGAGTTATACTGCAGCAAGGTTTTTACTGTTTACAGGGCCGTAACCCCCGGCTTCACCGCGTCTACGAAGGTTTTTTCTTGCTGGGGCTGCTTTTGGGTTCCGGCACGAGCCAGAGTTATACTGCAGCAAGGTTTTTACAGTTTACAGGGCTGTAACCCCCGGCTGCACCGCGTCTACGAAGATTTTTTCTTGCTGGGGCTGCTTTTGGATCCCGGCACGAGCCAGAGTTATACTGCAGCAAGGTTTTTACTGTTTACAGGGCCGTAACCCCCGGTTGCACCGAGTGTACGAAGGTTTTTCCTTGCTGGAGCTTCTTTTGGGTCCCGGCACGAGCCGAATTTATAGTACAGCAAGGTTTTTTTTGTTTACAGCACTGGAACCCGCGGTTGCACCGCGTGTACGAAGGTTTTTCCTTGCTGGAGCTTCTTTTGGGTCCCGGCACGAGGCCGAAGTTATACTGCAGCAAGGTTTTTACTGTTTACAGCACTGGAACCCGCGGTTGCACCGCGTGTACGAAGGTTTTTCCTTGCTGGAGCTGCATTTGGGCCCCGGCACGAGCCGAAGTTATACTGCAGCAAGGTTTTTACTGTTTACAGGGCCGTAACCCCCGGCTGCACCGCCTATACGAAGGTTTTTCCTTGCTGGAGCCGACGGTTGCAGCGTATGCAGCGTATGAGCGCATCCACTAGTTAAAGCAGCTTGAAAACAAATAGAGCGCTTGGGAAAGGAGCAGCATAAACCGCTATTTCTATTGCTGGATGAACGCTGTCTTTGAGAGCCGAACAACGAAATCTTAAAGTGTATACTGCCCTTCACAAGTGATCGCAATCGATACACCGCAGGCAATTAATTGATAAGTTTGTCCTTCGTTTGGCCTTCGTTTGGTCTTCGTTTGGTCTTCGTTTGGTCTTCGTTTGGTCTTCGTTTGGTCTTCGCTTGCTAATCGTTTGCCGGAACCAGGAGAAGATCAAAAAACGGTAAACGTTTGAAGTAGCGGCCCACGGCTTGAAGTCCTGAACGCCATCACGATGCCGCCCATCGGCCTCAAAATTTCAACACGGCATACAGGTGGAATTTTCATATGGAAGGAACACATCGCAAGATAAAAGAAAAAGGCTGCCAAGAACATCGCTCTTGACAGCCTTTCCGAAAACCGGGTATTCATCTCAGTAGCCAGTGGCATCGCAGCCAATTGTCGCGTGGCGCGATCTATGGCGTACGACAGCGGCCAGTCACGATTGTCATTACGGGTACCACTCGTTTTGCGGGGAAGAGATGGCGCACCAGCGAGTGGCGAGCAAATAATCGAGCAGGATATCCGTCGCTTCCGGCGTTCCAATGCGCCGCAGCGCTTCAGCCGCATGGCCGCGCACATAGCGGCTGTCGTCGTCAAGGGCATGAACCAGCTGCGGAATAGCCGGCTCCGCTTGCGGCCCTTTCTTGGCGAGCGACAACCCGGCCCAGAAACGGACCTGATGGTCCTCGTCGCCGAGTGCCTCAATCAATGCGGCGGTAACCGCCCCGCTCTTCTCTGTCACAGACAGATTGCCCAGTACCTCAACGGACGTGCGGCGGATTACGGCAGAGTCATTTTTCGTCAAGCCGATGACCGCTTCCGCTGCCTGATCTCCGGAGACGCCCAGCTCACCCAGCGCAAAAGCCGCAAGATTCACGGTCAGCTCCTTCCCGTCTTCCAGCAGACGAATCAAACCTTCCGCTGCCGACGGACCCGATGCGCTCAGCGCATAAGCAGCCGCTTCGGCAATCTTCTTGTCCTCGTTCTTAATGGCATTAAGCAGAATCGCTGTTCCGGCTGTGCCATCTGCAGCAAGACCGTAAGCAGCATTCAGGCGGACAGGTTCATAGCTGTCCTGCAGAGCGGCTTCCAGCAGCCGGCGAACGCGTCCGGCATCCTCATCCGCATGCAGACCCAGCTGGTTTGCGGCTTCCGCTCTGACGCGCCGGTCCTCGTTCCCAAGCTGCTTCTCAAGCTCATTCAGATCCGCATTCGTGCTGTCGCTCTTGCGCCCTGACAGATAACCGCCTTTACCGGCCAGCCAGTTCCAGTTGTTTTCCCACAGCAGATCATGCCGGTCCATTGGAATATCAAACCCAGCAGGCGCATGCCACTCTGTATCCGCACAATCCCAGGTAGGAGCAGTGGGAGCCTCCGTGCGCATAAACTCGAACTTCAGCATATAACGCTGTTGTCCCATCATATTGGCGTTGGAGCGATGCCAGATATCGTAATGAATCAAGGCAAAGGTTCCTGCGCTGCCGCTTGCTTTGCCTTCCCACTCGTTATCGTCATTCTCAAAAATCCGGCTCTCATGATACTGCGTGCCCGGCATGACGCCTGTCGGCCCCAGCTCAAGCGGCGTATCCTGCGGGAAATACATAATCATGGCCCACCAAGGCTTGTGATTGCGCAGTCTTTTATAACCCCAGTAGCTGTCCTTATGCCAGTTGCCGGGAACCGGATTTTTGTTCAAATGGCCGTAACGGTGCGTGTGCATCATATAGTTCGCTCCCAGAACACTGGTCAACGCGCCTTTGATCACCGGACTGTCAAAAACCACCTGCAGCTCTCTGATGCGCGGAAGCAAATTATTGCCGGGGTTGCCTTCCTTCTCGTAAACGTAATCCAGCTGGCCCAACAAACGCGAATGAAATTCGTCGGAGAAATCGGTTTTAAGGATCAAGAAGCCCTGTGAGATAAATGTTTTCATCTGCTCGTCGTTTAATAGTTGAAGCGCTTTCTGTTCCATGGGTCACCCTCGCTTATCATTAAAGTTGGTTCCCTTCTCGCCTTGCCGGGAACGATGTCCTCATTATACAGCGGAGGCAAATAACATAATATGAACGTTACTATGATGCATTTGCACAATACTTAGATTAGAGAGGCTGCCCACCGCCTTTTGAATACAAGATTTCCCCTCTATATTCACCGCCCCATTGTCTTGCCAATGCCATCACGGAACAAGCGAGATACTGTTCCATAAAGGCATCAGCGAGAGAAGCTAACCCCCTCATCCATGCCAGCCAGGCCGGAATTGATTGCGGCTCTGTCATTGTACGGAGATAGCTCATATACGCAAAGCCGCCTCCAGCACCACTTTGCAGGCGGAGACGGAGGCGGCTTACTATAAGAAAACTCCTATCATGTGCGTCAGAAAGCCAGAAAATAGCTTTGAGCCATCTCCTTCTGCTCGATCATCTGCTATTCGTGAAGCCTCAGGCTGAGGGTAACAATCTCCGCCCCCCGGACCGGAATATGATTCAAATCCGCCCGCTCCAGGCGCTCTTCCATGATGCCGCTCCGCCAGCAGTCCGGGATTGGCGCTTCATTGGCAGCGTTATCCGTCTTGCCTCCGAATGAAGGAGCAGCAGTCAAAACCTGCGGCCGCTTCGAAAGATTGTACCAGCGCGCAATTACATCGCCGGTCTGCTCCGATACCTTCAGAGCGGAAAAAGACAGCATATCCCCCTGCCAAGGCAGAAAGGAATGGTCCGCCGGCAGTTTCCCGGCATGAATGCCCGTCTGCTTCACCAGCAAGGGCACCTGGAATTGATAGGCTTCCTTCATAGAGGCGGCTGAGCCGTGACACAGCAGGTTATCCTCCCCGGAGGAAGCTTCCATGACCGGGAATGGAATGATTTCCAGGCTCGTTTTATGCCCGCCAAGGCACTGGGCTTCCGGCGTCGGGAAATAACCCCAATCCCCAAGCTCGCCCACGGCACGCAGCAGCGTGACGGCAATGGTGCCTTTTTCATCCTGCAGGATTTCATATTCGTTCAGACCCAGATTGGCTATGGTCAAGCCCTCGGAGTCCCCCTTCAGCGTAACGAAAGCCTGCTGATGCTGGCAGTTGCTCGGGTTGGACCACTGGGCAGAAGGCGCATTATTGCGCTCCGCCACCTCGAAGATGGAATCCGCCATATGCCTTTCGGCACGGAAGCCGGTCTCGAACAACACCCGCAGACGGTGGTCATGAGCCTGATTATTGAACGAGCTCTCTACCTTCACTCCGCAGCCGCTGCGGTCCAGCGATACACGGGTAGTAATTTCAAAAGGAATCAGCGCAGGCGATCGGCCGGACCTCCGGCCCGTGAACCAGACAAGCTCCCGCCGCTCCTGCTCCAGCAGGGAATCCGCCGATTGGGGAATCATCATCAGGTGCCTGATCTCGAAGGCCGCATGATACGGCGTATCTTCAAGTACCCGGATATCCGCATGCGTTCCTCTGGTGGTAATTGGCTGGTCATGGTTTGGCTGGCGGTACATGTATTCATTGCCGATATCTCCGGTATTCTCATAAATGCACAATCCCGGCAGCTGAACTCCCGTCCGTTTGTCGGTGATTGTTAAGGAGCCGTCCGCTTCAATGGTCACCGCAAGGTTGTTATTCTCCATCGTGGTGCTGCCGGTGATCATGGTGCCGAGAGCTTCCTGCGCTTCAATCGGCTGGTAATTGCGCAGCAGCGCATACGTCGCGTGCCCAAGTGCCGGAACGTTCTCCACCTCGAACCGGACCTGAACGGATCGCGCAAAATAAGGCTGCCGGAACCGGTCCTCCGGCAGATCGTAACCGAAACGCAGGCCAAGATCCGTAATATCGCCGCTGATCTCGCCGCCCTGTGAATCAATCATCCGCAGCCCCGACAGGTCGATTGCCTTCAAGGCTTGCTTCATATCATAAAAGCCCATTCCTTCACTGAAATAGATGCGCTGCAGTTCAATATCGGCTGTAATCACGCCGCTGCGCTTCCAACCGGAAGTATTGACGATGACAAGCGGATACACCTCCTCCGCTTCAACAGCGGCGAAGCCGCTGGTATCGATGCTGCCGGTCAGCGAGGCAAGGCTATCTTCAATAATCGCTTCCGCCAGATGCCTGCTTCGGGCAAAGCGGGCGACCATTTCCGCATGCACCTCATCCACGCTGCAGCCGCAAATACTGTCATGGGGATGGTTCTGCATCAAGGTTTTCCAGGCATGTGTAAACAGATGATGCGGATAGGCTTCCCCGGCGATGTGGGCGAAGACCGCCAACGGCTCGGCGGCTTTCTCCAGCAGCGCCTGGCCCTGCTGATTCATCTGCTTCAGGTAGATCCGGGAGGACGCGGTATTGACCAGCGTGGACCAGCCGTCCGTATGCTGGCTGCGCAGCTCTCCCTTGACGACGGATAACCGCTCAGGCAGCGATGCCTGCACAGCCTTGATGTAATCGTCGAAATTCGAATGGACGAAGTTCAGCTCCGGAAACAGCTCCGAGGCTGTCTTGATGGCCTCTGCAGCATCGCGCTGGACGGGCTGGTGGTCGCAGCCGTTCATCATCAGCCAATGCGGCGTTGAGGCATATTTGGCTACTTCCTCAAGCTTGCGGCTCCAATAGTCCCGGGCTGCCTCGCGGTCCTTCGGGATTTCATTCCCGTTGCTGTACCAGTTGGCGAACAGGATGCCGAGCACCCGCGAGCCGTCCGGCGCTTCCCAGATCATTTCCGAGAATGGGGATTCATACTCCTGCGAATCAGACACCTGATTATTGAAGCCTGTCGGCTTGACGCCGCGGCCGAAAACCGCATTCGTGATTCCGGCCTGCTGCAGCAGCTGCGGAGCCTGCCCCATATTGCCGAACGAATCCGGAAAATAGCCGACTTTGGAAATAGCGCCATATAGACGCGCATCCTGATGGCCGTAGAGCAAATTGCGCACATTGGCTTCGCTGCTTGTCAGAAACTCGTCCTGCAGAATGTACCAGGGACCGATATGTATCCGCCCATCACGGATCATCCGCTCCAGAAGCGGCTTTTTCTCCGGGCGGATCTGCAAATAATCCTCCAGGATGATCGTTTGGCCATCGAGATGGAAGCTCCTGAAGCCGGGATCCTGCTCCAGCGTTTCCAGCAGCGTATCCATCAGCTTGATTAGCCGGACGTGATGCTTCTCATATGGCAAATACCATTCGCGGTCCCAGTGGGTATGTGAAATAATATGCACCGTTGTGGATGAGGTCAATAGCTTCTTCTCCATTCTCGGATGTAGGTTCGATGTATAGTACAGATAGTAAACACGCTGACAGCGGCCGACTCCACGTTTAGTACATGACTGTAGCAGACAATGCCGCCCCGCCGTGTGCTCAGCCTGTCACTGCGGATCTTCCTGCAGACGGTTCATCACCGTCCTCAGCGTGGCAGCAATGCCGGCAATATCCCCTTTATCCTCCCCCAGATCGCCTTCGCCGAAGAGGGCCGATACCAGCTTGGCTCCGGTGGCGTTCCAGCCGGTCACGAGCATGCCCGGCATCCTATCCAGCGCACCGCGCTCCTGGGCCTGCTGCACGGACTGGCGGAAAAATTCAAGCGCCGCTTCCGGCGTTTTCCAGCAGGAGGGCCATACCGTAAAGCCTTTATCCAATAAATGACCCACCGACGGGTAAGCATCCAGCTTGTCGTAATGCCAGTCGCACAGCACGATATCCTTGGGGATACAGTCCACTGCCGGCCATATACCGTAAATATCCCCCTCCCACTGGTCATATCCCAGACCATGCGCGTCGATCAGACGATCAGCCCACATCAGCATCTGCACCTGGCGTTTGCCGACCACATGGCCGTAATAATCATTCGCAGCTTTCGCAAACAGCTCCGCTTTGTTCCTGCCGCGGCAGCGGGGACATCCTTCGTCGGCAATGGCGAACACCTCATCCATGCCCACATGAAGCGCATCCGCCTCGAACGCATCAATCAGTTCATCCATCAGGTCGAAGACAAGCGCGTTCACGTCGGGATGCGACGGACACCAGCTCGGACAATAAAATTCCGGCCATTTGGCGTCGGCTGGAACATGCGGCGTTTCGTCAAATTCGGGATAAGCGCGCAGCAGCGAATTCCTTCCGCCGCCCCATCCCTGATGGCCCAGACAATCCAGCAGGGGAATCAGGCGGATTCCCCTGCCTTTGCACAGCGCCGATAATTCCCGCGCGTCCTGCCGGGTCAGCGTACCGCCGGATACCTCCGGATGGGTGCTGAATTGAAAATTCGTATTTACTTCCAGAATCAGCACATTGACGCCCATGGGCACCAGCGCTTCCTCAATGACTCTTTTTAAATTGTCCACATCCTCATGCGATCCGAACCGCATATGAAAACCGCGCAGACTCCATTCATTATTCATGGGTTGTTCCCCTCCTCGAAGCTGATTGCTAACCGACAAGCCCTGTACGCTCCACACCCTCGACGAAGTACCTTTGAACGAAGAAATACATAATAATCAGAGGCGCTGTCAATAGAAGAACGCCGGTATTAAGCAGCATCGACTGATAGACCAGATCCGGTTCCCTGCCCAGCACCGAGCCCATATCCATGAGCTGGGTCGACAGCACCTTCACTTTGCTGAAGAACAAGGAGACATAATAGCTGTCATTCCACTGCCACACGAAGGAGAACAGCAGCACCGTCACAATCGCGGGCAGTGCGTTCGGCAGCATGATGCGGTAGAAGGTCTTGAAGATCCCCGCTCCGTCGACAAGCGCCGCTTCTTCAATCTCCTTGGGAATCCCCCGGAAAAATTGCCGGAAAATAAATATATACAGTCCGTTCTTCAATCCCATTCCGGTCGCGGAGGAAATCAGAAACGGCCAGAACGTATCGATCAGGTTCAGACTCTCCCTGCCGGAGAACAGTCCGACCAGACCGAATAAATCAAAATAACGATAGGTCAGATATAGCGGAATCATGATCGTTTGCGGCGGAACGACAATCGTGAACACGACCAGTCCGAAGAGCAGTCCGCTGCCCTTGAATTTCAGCCTGGCAAACGCGTAAGCCGCCAGCGCGCAGGTCGCCAGCTGAATCAGCGTCGTACCCGAGGAAATCAGAAACGTGTTCAGGAGCGTAGAGAAATAGTTGGTCGCTTCCATGGCAATCTTGATATTATCCAGAGTGAAGTTCCGGGGAATCCACAGCACCGTGGGGTCATAAATGTCCACCTTGCTGCGGAAGGCGACCGAGAGACGAAGGAACAGCGGGAACAGGATAATAAAGCAAAACCCGACAACCAGCACGGTCCGGACGATGATCCACAGCCATTGCTTGATCTTCTCCAGCGGATTAAATTTGGTACTCATCATCTCCGCATAAGCGGCAGGCGATTTCATTGACGATTCCTCCCTTCGGTAATCATGCCGGTTTAAGAAAACTTCAGAGCGGGCGGAATGCCCTTTTGATGCAAATATAAGAAAGAATAAAATTTCTCCATACTTTGCTTATATTTTTGAGGGAAGAAACCAACTTGCCCGCCTGAGGACGGTAAAGCTGTTTCTTCTTAATCTTATAGAACGTATAAGTTTCACCTTTATCCACTTTTATAAGGTCTGAGGGAAGAAACTTGCTGCGCCGCCAAAGGACGGCAACAGCCGTTTCTTCTTGCTAGTCATAATAAAACACTTTCCTCGATATGATGCTTGTGGACACGCCCAGAATCACGGCAACCACCAGGAAGTACACCCATGACATGGCCGCGCTTTGGCCGAATTCGAATGACTTGAAGGCCGTCTCCGAAATCAGCGAGTTGATGGTATTGTGATTGAACGAATCAATGATGGAATACACCAAATTGGTCAAAATCAGCGGCGTCATCATCGGAAACGTAATTTTCCAGAATATTTCGTAGCCTGTCGCCCCTTCGATCCTGGAGGATTCATACAGGGATGGCGAAATCGACTGCAGACCCGCCAGAAAAATCAGAATCTGCACGCCGGATGAGCTGATAATTTCATAAATCCGGTCCACCGCACCGGTAATGTAGTTGACGAACACGGGAGCAAGGCCCGATTCAATCAGCATTTTTTTCAGCTCGAAGCTCTGCATCAGGCTGCCTTCGCTCTCTCCGCCGCCAGCGGGAGCCGAGCCGCCGACAAAGCTGCTGATATCCAGGTTGGCGATTGCGGCAGAGGCCAGGATCACAGGCAGGAAGAAGATCGCCCTGGCAACGGCGCGGCCTCTGAATTTCTGGTTGAGCAGCACAGCGGCAAACAAACTGAAGATAATGATAATCGGCACATTGACGACCATGTTCGTAATGGATTCCGTCAGCCTCCGGGGGAATTCCGGATTGGTCGTAAACAGATTGCCGTAATTAGCGAAGCCTTCGTAATCGACTGCAAAGCCGCCTTCAACCAGACGAATGGAGCTTAAGCTGAAACGGAAGGATTCGATCAAGGGCAAAATAAACAGCAGCACCATTCCCAGCATGAGCGGGGATGCGAACAGAACCCCGTACCAGGCTTTTTTCTGCGTTAAGGTCAATGGCTTCCTAAACATGCTGCTCACCGCCTACCCGGTAGCTTAAGGCCCCGATTTGCAAGCCGTTCACCGCTGCCGCCGTATTGTTGTAGTTGATTGTGATGGTTATTCCGTTCCCGAACGTTGTCCGGACGACGCCCGGCGCCGGTTTGCTGTGCTTCACAATCGGTTGATTGCGCACTTTGGCAAGCACCGGATTGGCTTCGTCATACAGCCCGACCGCTTCTTCAAACCAGCTTTCGTAGCTCAGCGCATACAAGCTGTTGAATGCCGTATCCTTTACCTTGGCTGAGTCGCTGTACGACCACTGATAGAAGACATTGGAGCCGGTCTCCAGCGCTTTGAGCAACGACATACGGGGATTCTGCAGCTCGTCCATATTGTAAGGAGAACCTGCCAAATCAAAATAGCCATGCAGGGCTATCTGATAGAACGGAATATCCTCATCGGTAATATTCATGCGGCTGCTCCGGACCGGCGCGTTCACAATGATATCCGCATAAGGCAGGCTGTAGGCGCTGCCGCCGCTTATCATCAGCGGGCCTGCCTGCTTCTTCAGCTTATCCGTCTGACCGGCAATGACCGCGAGCGCATCCTGACGGTTAACCGACCTGCCTGGGTCAAAGTCCGAATTGACTTCATTGCCCATATCCCGCAGGGACAAGCCCCTGTTCCCGATATCCGCAAAGTCCCGCAGAAAACCGTCCACCTGCTTCGGCAGCGCCGCCGGCGACAGGATGTAGTGGGAGAACCTCGCCGTATTCTTGGCATACATAACCGGATCGTATTGATAAATGGCCGCTTTGCTCCGGTCCAGGAAGGTTGCCGAGCCTGACGAGCCCTTGTATTTCTCCATGAAAGCCACATCCGGATAAAAGCCGATTCCATTCTGCTTCACATAATTGGCCAAATCCCGGAATCCGCCTCTGCCGCCCAATGCTCCGGCAATGCTGATCCTGGATGGCGAAGAATGATTGATGCCGCCGTTAAACCAGCCGACATAACGCAGATCGATCTGCTTGACCCCGGCAGCCCTCAGCTTCTCGAGCAGCGTCCGCGCCTCACTGAAGCTGGTCAAGGATTCCGCAGCTTGATAGGGAATGCCGAGGAATGATTTGCTTTTGCGGAACGCTCCGGCAAGCTCCAGGATAAATGGCGCATCTGCAGCTTCCGCCAGCGGCTTCAATTGATATTTCTCCGCCAGATATGCCCGGTACTGTCCGGCCATTCCGACATAATCGGCGGATGCTCCGGATAGAAAGGAGTACCGGAGCTGCAGGCTGCCCCCATAGATTTTGCTCTGGAACATGGGGACGGAGCTTGTTTTGGTGCCGGAGGTCAAGGTGTAGAAATCCATCGCCACAACCTGAAATTTGCTGCTGACCGCATTATAGGAATCATTGCGCCCGCTCACGTCCGCCGTCACGCTGGCCAGTGCATCGCCGTCCTCAATAATGCCAAGGAGCGCATGATCATTTTGTTTCATACCGAATACCGGAAGGCGGGTGATTTCATTGGATTGAATCCTCTCCCGCACATCGTAGGTGCCGTCATTGCCGTACACGGGCAGGCTGTAGGGCTCCGCGTTCTGCTTGCCGCTGTTCAGATGGATCAGGGCTCCCGAGCCGTCAGGTACAAACAGATAACCGGATTTGTCCGTACCCGCAGCGCCGAAGTATTTAAGCACCTGCACCGTTGCCAGGGGATAGGCTTTATTATAGACCAGCTCCCGGGCCGGCACGCTTACGATCAGATTCCCGCCGTCAAGCGTATATTCAACCGGCACGGTGAACTCCGCATTTGCGGCGGCGGCCGCTTCACCGGCTCCATTGGCCTTATTGTCTTCAGCGGCGTCGTCGGCTGTGTAGCCTGCCGCCTCAAGCAAAGCGGAGAGCTCTTCCGCGACATAATCCTGAAGCTTGCGGACCGTGTAGATTTGCTTTTGCTCATCCAGACTGAATTTGAATGCGACATCCTTGCGCGTTTCCTCATCGGCAATCTGATCGAGGATCTGCGTCTGAAACCGCTCCTTGCCGATGACTTTGGGAATGTTGGCATAGCTTTTGGCAATATTGCCGATCCGGTATACCACCTTGAGCCCGTTGTCCATGGCCGAGATTTCAAATTGCCCCTTCGCTACGCTGTCATCGTAGCTGTTGAACGCATTGACCTGCCCTTTCTCGTTGTAGTAGGTAACCAGCACCTGTGCGGACAGCTCGGATTTATACAAGGGCGAAGCCTTGGGATCATCTGCTCTGCCCTGTGGATTAGAGAACCAGATATAACCGTCCCGCAAATCCTTCACGGCGGTTTCAGCCGTTTCGCGGTTTACATAGAGCTGGAGCGACTCATTTTCCGCAACCCTCTCCATCGCCCCGAGCGCCTGGATTTCCTGCGGCGTGTTGGCAGTGAGCGTATGAGCTTCCTTAGTGGTGTTCGCGGAAAGGGCTGCGGTTTGCCCTTTTGTATCAAGCTGCCTCTTGTAATCCGTCTGACCTTGAATTTCAGGCTGTCCCGTCGTATCGGTCAGCTCCAACACTCCGGTATGCGCACCTGCCCCGGTTTGCTGCTGCTCCGTCCCTTCGCCATTCCCCGAAGAGAGCCCGGTTCCGGAGCTGCCCACTTGAGCCCCCTGTTCGCTGTAGCTCAAGGAGCCCATGCCGGCCATGCCGCTTATCAGGAGCGCCGCACACAGGATAACGGCGATCTTTTTCTTCTTGACAGCCAAGGGCCATCCCTCCTTCCCTGCCGATTACAATCTGAATGAGATTTCCTTGTAGACGGAAGCGGCAAAGCTGATCATTTGCTGAAGCATGCTGAAGAACAGAACGCCCAGGAAAATAATGATCCCGATCACGACAAGCGTTAGCAGCATCGTTACGACCGTTTTGCCGGCGGAATATTGATGAACCGTCATTGTGCCGGTAAAGAGCAGCCAGATGAACCATATGATCGCCAGCGCATCCAGAAGATAATAAAACGCGCTTTCACCGCTGGTAATCATATTGCTGTACAATGTTTGCGGAATATAGATGATGACAAGAGGAAGCAGGGAATAAGCCGTCGCCATGACGATTTCCTTGAATTTGCCTTCCCCGTCCATCAGCGTGGTCAGAGACCAGTTGGCCACGCACCACAGCAGGAACGGCAGCACGATAAATTTCATTTCATCCAGGCTGCTCAGCTGCTCCGGGTTGTTGAAGTTGACGACAAAGCCGCTGTACTGCCTTCTGACAATCGTGGCAATGACCAGCAGGACCACAATGCCAAGCGCAACCTTGATTCTTCCCTTATGCTCGTATTTCATCTCCCAAAATCCGTTAAAGGGATGAATCATCGTATAGAACGGATTCTGGATGATCCCGAATTCCCGCTCGTATTGACCGGCGGATTTCCTTCGGCCTCCAAGCTTCACAGCCGTGACCAGGCCTGCAGCCAGCAGCGCGATAACGAGCACGATGGTGCCGAAATGGGCGAACACGACATCCTTGCGGTACCGCTTGAAGCTTTCCGAATAATACTCCCGGTTGTTGCCCAGCTTGAAATAATCCATCGCCGCGCGGTTATCGCCCTGCTTGAGCAGGGACTTGCCAATGCCGATATAAGCGACATCGAAATTGCCGTTAAGCTGCAGCACCTTCTTCCATGCTGCGGTCGATTGATCCGTCCTGCCGTTATAGAGCGAGACGACAGCATCGCGGATCCAGCTGCCATAGGGGGTCGGCTCGAAGACGGACAGCCGGTTATTGTCCTTGTCCAGCACCAGCATGCTGCCTCCCAGCATTTCAATCGCGGCAGGGGTGCGGAATTTGCTCTGCTGGCTGCCGAGTCCGCCGAATTGGTACAGCAGATTGCCGTCCTTGTCGTAGGTGAAGATCCGGCCCCGCTTGGAATCCAGCGCGCTGTACATGCCGCCTTCATCCGAGATGATATCGACGAAGATCGAGCTTCCCGGGGAGCTGCCTGTCTCAAGCGTCCCGATATCCCCCTTCGGCGGAAAATAGCCTTTGCTGCGCAAAATATCCACGCCTGACGGATTCAGCCGTTTGATCGGCTGATCGGAATTTTCCTCCGAGGTCGAGGTATAGATAAATCCATCCCCGTCGATATCCAGATTGTTGAACTCCAGCGGAATAAACTGCTCCATCTGCTGACGCTGGGCCTTGGTGGAAATCCGCTTCCAGAACAGATCGGCAGGACTGAATTTCACCCGGTTGGTGCCAATAAATCCATTGAAGAGGCCGTCCGCGTCGAATTCCATGATTCCTTCATAGGAGCCGCGGCTGACGACATAAATCCGCAGCGCTTTATCCACGGCCACTTTCATCGGGATATACTGGAAGCCTTCGCGCAGCAGCGTTGATTTGGGTTCATCCACGATACGGACCAAGCGGCCTTCGCCCGTGAGCTCAACCAATCGGCGGTTCTGGGTATCCGCCACATAAATATGACCCTCTTCATCGCTGAAAACACCTTCCGGCTGGTTGAACCCGTCCTTGCTGCCGTTATTATCGAATTCCCGGATCACCGCGGAGATCTGCAGCTGTTCATCCAGCACAATAATCCGGTTGTTCCCCGTATCGGCTATGTATACTTGATTGCCCGGTCCGATGAACAGGTCCTGCGGCGAGGACAGCGGGCCGATATTCCAATCGTCTCCGCCCATCACCCTGCCGAGCGTATAGGGATTCGGCGAAGGGACGGGATCGCCCCAGTAGGAATAGTTATAGGTATCGCTTGCGGATGCCGTAACAGGAGCGGTCACACCGATCAAGAGCGTCATGATAAATAATGCGGCGATGATTCGTTTCATCTTTAGCTCCCCCCTGCTATTCCTTCAGCCCCGATGTGGACATCGTCTGAATGATGTTGCTCTGCGTCACGATGAATACGGTGATCGGCACGAGCATCATGAGCAGCGTTACAGCTGCCACGGGTCCCGTCCTTGCAAGGCCGCCGCTTGCGATTTGTCCGAATACGTAGTCAACCGTCTTGAGCTGCTCGCTGTAAATATATTTGTGGCTGGTCACCGAGCCGTTCGTCCATAAATTCTGCAGGGAAAAAATAATGAGCGTCAGCCATGCCGGCTTGACGATCGGCATGACAATCTGCCAGTAGATCCGGTACTCGCTGGCCCCGTCGATCTTGGCCGCTTCCAGCAGCGCATCGGGAATTTGCTCCATAAACTGCTTCATCAGGTACAGGCCCAGGGTCATCCCGAAGGCCGGCAGCAGAATCGCCCAGAAGGTGTTGATCAGACCCAGCATGGAGATGATCATATAGTTCGGCACCTGGGTAACATAGGCTGTGAACATCAGGGAAAGCACCACGACCCCGAATAATATCCGTTTACCCGGAAAATGGAGCTTGGCAAGCGGGTAAGCCGCAGCGGAGGCCAGAATGACATGGCCTGCGGTACCCACGATGGCAATAAAAAACGTGTTGAACACATATCTGGAGAACGGCACCCAGGAGTCGCTGAAGATGCCGACCAGATCCGTAAAGTTCTTGAAGGTCGGATTGCGTACAAACAGCTTCGGAGGAAACGAGAAAATTTCATCCAACGGCTTGAACGCATTGCTTACCGTGAACACCAGCGGCAGCGCCATGAAGCAGGCAACCCCTGCAAGCAGTAGAAACAGCAGAATATCCCCCGTCCACGATCGGTTCAGTCTTTTGGGCAGCTTGAATGTCAGTCTCATTTTCTTCTATTCACCCACTTTGGCAAGCAGCTTCTGAGTCAGAAGATTCGCGCCGAGCATAATGCTAAACAATATGGTGGCAATGGCCGAGGCATAACCCATTTCAAACCGGATGGAGCCGTAATCCACCAGATGGGTGACAATCGTGTGGGCGGAATAGTCGACGCTCGGAAAGCCGATCAGGTAGATCGAAATTTCGGCGACGGAGAAGGCCAGCGAAATCTGGATGACCGCCCCGAACATCAGCTGCGGCCGCATGGCCGGCAGGGTAATAAACCACAGCTCCTGCCAGCGGCTCTTGATGCCGTCGATGCTTCCCGCTTCGTATAAAGTACGGTCCACATTCTGCAGCCCGGCGATAAAAGCGAGGAAAGCCGTTCCCAGACTGAGCCACAGCTGCACCATGATCAGAATCCCCAGCACGTAGCGGGGGTCCTGCAGCCATTGGATCGGCTCCAGGATGAATCCCCACTTCATCAGGAAGGAATTCGCGTAACCGTACGAATCGCTGGCGAACAGCAGCTGCCAGATCAGGTAGGTGTTTCCCGCAATCGACGGGGCATACAGAATCAGCGTCAGAAGGGCGCGCAGCTTCGGACGCAGCTCATTGATCAGCCATGCGAACAGGAAGCAGGCCAGGTAGCTGACCGGTCCGGTTATGGCGGCGAACAGGAAGGTATTCTTGACCGCGATCAGGAAGATGTCATCCTGGACGAACAGACGCGCATAGTTCTGCCAGCCGATCCACTTCGGCGCCTCCAGCAGATTGTAGTTCGTAAAGCTCAGCACCAGCGACAGCAGGACCGGGACGATCGTAAATGTGCCAAAAATAATAAAATAGGGCGCCATGAGCACATAAGCATGCTTGTTTTTTTTCATTTCGATAAAAAGGCGCGTCCACCTGGACATCAACAAATTGCCCGGCTTTTGGCTGCCTGGAATACCCGTTCTCCCCATGAGGGAGCGTTCTGCCGCCTGCGGTTTCATTTCGAGTCCCTCATTTCTCAATAGTTCGTTCAGAAAGCTCGGCATCCGCGCGTTTTTTATGAACTACTCCTCATAGGGAAGATTGAATTCTTTGCGCTTCAGGGTGATCTCGTCGTTCATCGTGCGCACATAGTTTTCCATCGTCTCGCGCGGATCGTCCCCTTGAACAACCACTCTGCGGAACGCATTGTCGATATTGCGACCGGTCAAATAGCCGCCGGGCACTTCAGGAATCCCCTGCACCCACTGCATTTGTTCCTTCAGCTTCTGAAAATCCCTGGTCGGCCACGGCAGCCTGCCAAGCGCCTCCATATTGGCTGTCGGATATCTGGCCGCCGCGCCCATGCGGATTTCCATCTGGCGTCCGAAGGCAACTTGCGTGTCTGTGCCCGTCCACCATTTCATGAACGCCCAGGCCGCTTCCTTGTTCTTCGTACCCTTGAACATGACGGCTGACGATCCGCCGCTGCCCACCTCGCGGTGAATCGCGCCATCTCCGGCAGCGGTTCCCGGCACAGGGGCAAAGGACCACAGACCCTTGATCTCCGGCGCAAATACGCTCAGCTTGTTATACATCGTGTAATCGACAATGCCGATCGGCATTTCGCCTGTCCGGAACCGGTTTGCGAAATCCGCGGCAATCGGAATTTTATAATTCATATAGAAGTCCGTCCACTGCTTGAACTGCTGGATGGCCGTTTCCGAATCCAGACCGCTCGCCATCCCGCCATCCTTGTAGAACTCTCCCCCATGCTGGAACAGGAACATCGCCAAGGCCGGGTTAGGCGGCAGTGTGATGATGTTGGTGGTGACCAGATCATTCCCCAGCGAATCGAGCGGCTTCTGCGGGAGACCGAACTGCAGATTATGCTTCTGCAGCGTCGGCAGCATGCCGTACACATCCTCCCAGGTCTGCGGCACCGCAAGATGCAGCTCATTCTCCAGAATATCCGTTCTGTAGAACAGCATCGGGAAGGTCTGCTGCTCCGGCAGGGCGTAATAGCTTCCATTGTACTCGTACGGTACCATGGCGCTTTCGTCAAACTGCTCCCGCACCTGCCCAAAATCGGAGAAGCCTGACAAATCCTCAAGCGCGCTGCGGCTGGCATAGTTCACCGGCAAATCATTGCCGACCTGCAGAGCGATATCCGGCCCCTTGCCCGCAACCGTCGATGGAAGCAGAACGTCCGCGCTTACCAGCTTCAAATTCACATGAATGCCGGTATTGGCAGTGAAATCGTCATCCACCAGACGTTTAATGACCTGCGCCTGGTCGCGCGCCGAGGTGACCCAGACCGATACGCTTTCGCCGCCCTGGTCCTCACCTGAGAAATCATCATAATTCTCATAAAAGGAAGCCAGAAAAGCCTTCGTTCCTGACGTCAGCTTCGTCCAAACGCCGGCATCGGGATCGGGAAGCTCTGCACCCGGCGTGCTGACAATCAAATAATCCAGAGACAGCGGCTGTTCGTTAACGGTGAGCATCCACGAGCCCAGCGCGCCGACATTGGTCTTGAAGGCATCGATCCGCGAAGGAACCGATTCCGGGTTGCCGGCCATATCCTCCAATTGATACGCAATCGTATTAATAATGGCTGTACGCTCATTGCCTTCGCCCGACGACCCTTCCATCCGTTTGGCGATGGCCGCAAGCTGCGCGCTCTGCCTGCGGAACACTTCCGCCATCGCCGGAATCCTCTGCTCGAGATTATAGTCGCGGTATGTATCCGGAACGGTACCGGTATAGCTGATAATTTGGCGGTACATGGCGTTCAGCTCAAGAATGCTGGACTCCACCGACCGCAGAATCGGCGCCAGCTCGCCTAAAGTGACCTCCATGCGGATCCGGTGCTTGCCTTTAGTCAGATGGAACAAGTACGGCTCATCCTTGCCGGAGCCGATCACCTTCATCTGCCAGGACGGGCTATATGGAAAGGCGATATACCGCAGCTCTTCAAAAGGCAGCTCGCCGTCGATATACAGGGTGCGCAGCGCAGACATTCCGCGCAGCGTATTTTGCCTGTTTTTGAGCGCAATCTGATACAGCGCATCCTCCGGCACATCGATTTCCCATTCGATCCATTGTCCCGGCAGTCTCCAGGCCCAGCCGCCCATCGCATTATTGCGCAGCTTGGAGACATGGAAAGGCTCCAGAGCGGGACTGGACCGGTCATTGTAAGGAAGGAGATTCGGCGTTGATTTGTACAAGGCCTGTTCGGCCTGCAGCTTGATGGACACTGCCTTGGCCGGTCCATAGCCTTCTGCTTTATACCTGCTCGCCACTTCCTGATAGGAAGGCGTTGTTTGCGGTTTGGACAGCTTCAGCTGATCGATGACGAGAGGTTCCTTCACGGAGGTCAACGACAGGGTATGCTTGCCTTTAGAGAAATAAAATAAGAAAGGCTCCTCGTAAAAGCCGGTACCATCTTTGATTACGGTATCCTGCCACATCGGCATTTCCACTTGATTGGGAGCAAGATCATTCCCGCGGTCGTCACGTTCGAAGGACTGCTGCTCATTGGTCCATATCCGGTTGAACGTTATGCTTCTCGCTTCGTTAAAAGGAAGGTTACCGTCAATCCGCAGCTCCCGTTCAATGTCGGATTCCTTGCCAGGTTCCGTATACATATTCATCTTTACGTTATAAAGGCCGTCCTGACTGACCTCGAATGCCCAGGAGATCGTACCCGCATCCCCGGTTTTTACGGCTTTGCCCTGCCTGCCCTTGTAATTCTCAAGTACGGCAGCGTCCATCCCCTGCGTCTCGCTGTAATTCTCGCCTTCAATGACAACTTCCTCAGCGGATGCGCCTGTGCTGCTTTGTTTGGACAGATACTCGTCATATCCGCCTTTTTTGAACGAACCGGTCAGGGCTGTCAGGTCCAGATCGGCCGCAGCCGCGGCAGCCGCTGTCTCCGTTTCCCGGGATGCCCCGCCCCGCATGGAGAAGGAGGCATATACAGCCACGGACAGAAGCAGCAGTAAAGCAGTCACTTTCACGATTGGTCGCCGCACTTGGTTTCCCCCTCCTCTTGAGCAGCCCCCTAATCCGCAAGCTCCCGTTTTGACAGCAAACTTTGGATCAGGGGCTCACCTCAAGAGCTATGCTTTATTTGCTGTCCTGAAGCAGCTTGTTGATATTAGCCTCGAACTGCGGTTTCACTTTATCCACCGCGGTTGCCGGCGATACTTTGCCTGTCGTGATATCCGTTACAACGCCTTCGAACAGCTTCTCGCCGTCCGGCACGCCGTAGTAAGAGATATACTCAATGCTGTCCGCCATCTGAGTGCGCGTATCGAGCGACTCTTTGCTCGGATAGGAGGACTCCCATGACTGCTTGGCCAATTGTCGGCCCTCGTCATGAAGGCTGATCTCATCCATGATTCTGGCGGCAGCTTCCGCATTCTTCGAATACTTCGATACCATAAACATATTGCCAAAAGGCGTGTACGAAACGTATTTATCGGCTTTCGGGCCTTTCGGGAAGAACACATAACCGATCTCCTGGTCCTTCATGCTGTCCAGCAGCGTTCCAAGCTCCCAACTGAATCCTGCATAAATGAGGCCTTTGCCTGCGATAAATTCCTTGCTGGCGTCTTCTGGAACAGGCTGCATAATCGACTTATCCGTGTTGTAGAGATCGGAGACGAACTGCAGCGCCTGTATCGTATTCTCGCTGTTCATGGAGAACTTGATTTCGCCGGCTGCGTCTTTATCCAGGGCGCCTTTGTTCGTGTACACCAGCTGCTCGGCCAAAGCTTTGGTTTTGCCGTATGCGCCGGCAAGGCCGAATACATCCGTTTTACCGTCGCCATTGGTATCCTTGGTTCCCGATTTGGCGAATTCGCGGAATTTATCCCACGTCCATTCCCCTTTTTGCTGCAGCTCGTACGGATCTTCCAGACCCAGCTTCTGCACCAGCGTTTTGTTATAGTACATGCCGTAAGGAGAAGGAGCGGAATCCGTCATTCCGTACTGCTTGCCCTTGTAGCTGCCTCCGTTTTTCATCCAGCTGATGTATTTGGCATCGCCCAGATCCAGATACTCGTCTACGGGCTGGATAAATTCCTTGTTGACCAGCTGCGGGAACGCCCAGAACAGCTCAAGCAGGACGATATCCGCGAAAGGCGTTCCGGAAAGCGAAGTCGTAGTGAAGTTTTCCACATATTTGCCATAGTCGGCGAATTTAACGAATTCGATTTTTGTGTTATATTTTTTCTCGGCCGCTTCGATCAATTTGATCTGTGCTTCTTCCGCAGGGCCTTTCTCCGCGATCGTCCGCGGATCGGCATCGTCATACCATACGCCGATTTTCACGGGAGCCCCCTGGAGATCAAAGGTCTTTTCCGCCGGCGCTGCCGGTTCCTCGGGAGCCGCTGCTTCCTCAGGCGCAGCCGCTTCATTGGCCGGAGCCGCGTTATTCGCTGCCGCCGGCTCCTCTGCGCCCGTATTGCCGCCGTTACCTGCACTATTGCCTGAACAGCCTGCTGCCGTAACCATAACGATCAATACGATGAGCAGCGAAGAGAGCCAATTGAACTTTTTCATTTAAAATCCCCCATCATCCGTTTAGGATCGAAATTTTAAAAACCTTAAGCATGAGCAGACGAACCCGAAAGCATGGAAACTTAAGCTTCTCCCTCCTTGTCACTACCGGATGAAAAGTAGAATGCGCTTACAAACCAAAAACATAATGAGCATAAGCGATAAGACCCTCGTGGAAACTGAACTTATGTAATTAGATATACTCTAATCATCGCTTACAGAAGTTATTATAATCGGGTATTTATTTTTTGTAAATATAGAATATACTTTATTTTATATTTTATCTATTTTGTTATACTCAATGAAAAAACCGCCGACCATCGCGGTCAGCGGTTTCTAACTTTCGCACCTATAAAACTTCAGCTTCCACTCATTTTTCAAGACTGGCCCTGCACGGTCAAAATATCGGAAGGGCGGCCGCTTGAATCCCTTTCCACCCAGCGGACAGGCACTTTGACGCTGTGATGCCCGGTATCTGTCCGTTCGATCAGCTGGACGATCAATTCCGCCGCCTTGCGGCCAATTTCATTATAATTCTGGGCAATTGTCGTTAACGGCACTTCAACATGCTGGGCAATCAAATGGTCATCGAAGCCTACAATAGACAGCTGCTCAGGAACCTGGACGCCCATCTCCAGCACATTTTTGAGAAGATCCACAGCCAGATGGTCATGCTCGGTCTGAACAGCCGTCACGCCGGACTGAAGAAGCTTCGCCATCATTTCTTTATAGAACGTTTTGCTGTTCGCGGCGGTTACGTCCCGGTAAAAATCCGTCACCACAATCTCCGGATCGATTGTTATTTTATGATCCTTGAGCGCCTTGCAGTACCCTTGATAGCGGTCCCTTACAGAGCTGCGGAATTCAATGCTGATGCTGGATACAAAGGCAATCCGCTCATGACCGAGCTCAATGAGCCTCTTCGCCGTCATGTAGCCGCCCTCAAAATTATCCGAGACGACGCTTGTAATCGGCAGACTCTCAAAGTATTGGTCAATGGTCACGATCGGATAGTCGTTCCAGTGGATCGCATGGATCAGGTCAACGTTGCTGATGGTGCTGATGGGATACAAAATAATGCCGCTCGGGCCATTCTTCGGCACTCTCAGCAGCAGCTCCTTCTCCTTGTCCTTGCTCCAGTTGCTGTCATGAATGCTTAAGTAATAGCCCTTGGCATCCAGATAATCCGAAGCCCCTTTTATCGTATCAAGCTCGCTTGTCGCCATATATGGCAATATCATGGAAATAATCCGGTTCGAATGAACAGGTCCCTGGTCGGGTGGTGTGAATCCCTCTTGTTTCTTGACATAGCTTCCGCTTCCCCTGATGCGGTATATAAGCCCTTCGCGCTCCAGCTCGATCAATGCGCGCTTGGATGTAATACGGCTGACGCCCGACTGCTCCGCCAGCTCCACTTCCGTCGGAAGCTGCTGGTCAGGCACATATTCCCCCGATTTGATTTTCTCCTTAAGCCCCTCCATAATAACCATGTACAACGGCTTATTCTCGCCTTGCATAGCACTCACTTCCAGTCCGTTCCTAAATTCATATTCACCATTGATTATATCAAATCCCAAGATTATAATGCAAATTAAATATATCAAATTAGTCTGGAACTCATTATGGGAGCGAATATTTCAGGAACGCTTCTTTGTGCTGCCTTACCGTGTCAATAATGAGAATATCGGGGAAAAGCAAGAAAAAGCATCGCCTGCTGACAGGGCGATGCTTTTTCTTCAACTATTTTATTTAATGATGCTTCAAATGCTCCAGCGTCTGCACAAAAATTTGCTCCACATGACTATCATCAAGGGAATAGAAAACAGTCTTGCCGACCTTGCGGCGCTTCACGATCCGATTATTCCGCAGGAACCGCAGCTGATGCGACACGGCCGATTGTCCCATGTCCAGCACCTGCGTCAGGTCGTGAACGCACAGCTCGCTCTGGGACAGGGCATGAATCATTTTGACACGGGTCGGATCTCCCAGCGTCTTGAACAAATCCGCAATTTCCGATGCATCCGAATCGTCGACCAGCTTCGCTTTAACGGAGCTTATATCCGCTGCCGTTCCGCTGCATGCTTCGTCACAGGCATCCTGAATCAATTTCTCCGTCACGTTATCCACCAACCACTTTTAGATTTGTTCCTTATTATAGCATCCGGGTTTCCTTTGGGGAAGAATGGGTGTCCAACTATATCTTTAGCTTGTATGAACCGGAGATGGCTCCATTGAATAAATAAGAAGAAATAGCCGCATTGTCCTCTTGACGGCGCTCTCGGTATTTTACTTTATCATTCAAAAAAATAGGCAGAATATTCATGGAAATGGGTTTGACAGGAAACTGCATCCGGAGTACCATATGAACATGTATTCATATATTGTATGAAAGAGGGAATCCTCCATGAAGGAATATCGCGTGAAAGGTCTTTCCTGCGGCAACTGTGCGCTCGCAATCGAGAATCAGCTCAAACGTCTTGAATATGGCGAAACGGCCGAGCTTCATTACAATACAGGTAAACTGAAGCTCGATCCGCGCATATCCTTCGCTGCAGTGGAGAGCATTCTGAAAGCCGATCACGCCTATATTGAATGCGGGCAGGAGAGTCATCACGGGCAGGAGGATCATGCGCACAGCCATTGCGAACACGATCACCAGCATGAGCATGGCGACGGGCATTCCCACAGCCACTCACACAGTCATGGGCATGGCTTGTTAGGTCCGATCAGGCTGCTCATCCTGTCCGCTTTTCTGTTTGCTGCAGCAATCATCATCGGCGGTTCCGCCCATGAAGCCGTTCCGGTCAGCTTGTATCTGCTTGCTACCGTCCTGAGCGGGTACTCGACCTTTCTTCGCGGACTTCGCCATTTATGGTCCCTGCGGTTTACGATCGACACGCTGATGACCATTGCGCTCATTGGCGCTATCGCAATCGGAGAATGGAAGGAGGCAACGCTTGTTGCCATTCTGTTTGGCCTCAATGAAATTCTTGAGGGCTTCGGCATGGAGAAAGCGCGGCGTTCCATGGCCTCCCTTCTCAAGGTTGCTCCCAGGGAAGCTGTGAGACTCGAGGATGGCGTTGAGAAAACCGTTCCGATTGCCACTCTCGCCATTGGCGATCTCATCATTGTCAAGCCGGGCGGAAAAATCCCTTCGGACGGCAAAGTTGAAGACGGCAAAAGCTCCGTCAATGAAGCGGCCATTACCGGCGAATCGCTGCCTGTGGAGAAATTCTCCGGCGAGCCGGTATATGCCGGAAGCATTAATAATGAGGGGGTTCTGCGGGTCCGGATTGACAAAGCTTATGAGGACTCGTCGCTTGCCACGATTTTGCATCTGGTGGAAGAAGCCCAGGAAACCAAAACGCCCACAGAGCTCTTTATCAATAAATTCGCCAAATATTATACGCCCGCCATCATGGCTGCGGCTGTGCTGGTTATGATCGTTCTCCCATTGATCCACGGAGGGGATTGGACCAAATGGCTGTATCAGGGGTTAGCTGTGCTTATTGTGGGATGCCCCTGCGCACTCATTTTATCTTCGCCTATTGCTATCGTATCGGGGATCACACGGAATGCGCGCAACGGCATACTCATTAAAGGCGGCGTCTTCCTGGAACAGCTGGGCCGTATCGATACGCTTGCGTTCGACAAGACCGGAACCTTAACCAAAGGGGAGCCGCATGTCGAGAAAGCGGTCGTGTATGATGAAGCCCGCTTCTACCAGGTGGCAGGATCCATCGAGAAGTCCTCCTCCCATCCACTTGCCAAGGCCATTATGAAGGACATTGCACAAAGAAACATTGAGCTGCCGGAAGCCGATGAAATCAGGACCGTCCCGGGAAGCGGCATCGCAGCCGAGATCCGGGGCCAGACCTATTGGCTGGGCAACGAGCAGAGCATCGGCCATATCAGCCTTCCCGATGACATTTTTGCGCAAATCATCAGCCTCAAGGAGCAGGGCCTGACTCTTGTGCTGGCTGCGGATAAGGACCGGGTGCTCGGCATGTTCGGCATTGCAGACGAGATCAGGGAAGAAAGCGCGGCCGTCATCCTTAAGCTGCACCGCGCCGGGATTCGTCAAACCGTTATGCTCACAGGCGATCATCAAAAAACGGCCGAGAAGGTCGCGGACATGGTCGGCGTCACCTCCTGCTTCAGCGGTCTGCTGCCAGAGGATAAGGTCAGGATTGTCAAGGATCTGGCAGGCCGCGGCCGCGTCGCGATGGTCGGCGACGGCATCAACGATGCGCCCGCTCTCGCTTCCGCCCAGCTTGGCATCGCCATGGGCAAGGGAACCGACAGCGCCATCGAAACGGCGGATATCGTGCTCATGCAGGATCATCTGGGCAAGCTGCCGGAAGCCATCGGAATCGCCAAGCGGGTCAATGCGGTGATCCGTTTTAATATTGCCGTTGCTCTCGGACTGAAGCTGATTGCTTTGCTGCTGACGATTCCCGGCTGGCTGACGCTTTGGATCGCCATTTTATCGGATATGGGCGCCACGATATTCGTTACTTTGGTGAGCTTGACGGTATTGATCAGCCGCCGGGATAAAGCAGGCTGATCAGCCATTGTGCAGTACCGGTGCACGATTCGAATTTGAGATAAAGGTTTGATGATTCAACAAACAGCCATTCGGCAGCAATTAACTGCCAGGTGGCTGTTTGTTGAAAGCAGTCTACCCTTTATCCGGATGAATTTCTTCAGCCGCCCGGTCCGATTCATATAAGGCCTGAACGATCTTGATTACGCTGCGCGCATATTCCCCCGAACACGCAGGCTCTATATCGTGTTGAATGCTTTCCAGCAGCTCGCGGTACTGAAGGACAAACGGGGATACAGTCTGAGGAGCTTCAACGAGGCGGTATTTCCCTCCCTCGCTGATCCATAGACCGACTCCCGTTGCCAGCTTGATCATGCCGCGAGTGCCGATGATTTCCGTCTCGTTACGGTTCACTCCGCCGTAGCCGCTTTGGCTGATCGTACAAGGAATGCCGCTTGCGGTACGGAGAAAAGCGACCCCGCTTCCCTCGATATCCCCTTTGGTGCCATGAAAGCTGAGAGCTGCGTTCACCTGTGTGAAGCAGCTGTCCGTCAGCCATTGGATCTTGTCTACCGAGTGGGAGCCCAGATTCATGAATATCCCGCCGCCGGACTTGGAGCGCTCGAAAAACCAGCCGGGCCGATTGGGCAGATAGTAATCGACGTGACGCGTATCATTAATCATGACTAGCTCGCCAATCCCGCCGCTTGCAATGATCTCTCTGGCCTTGATGTTCTCGGCAAAATAATGCTGGGTATGGCCTACCATCAGCTTGACCCCATGCAGTCTTGCCGACTCTATCATTTGATCGCATTCTTCAACATCAAGCCCCATCGGTTTCTCCAGCATGATATGGCAGCCCTGCTCCGCACAGGCGACAGCCGCTTCCTTATGCAAATAATGCGGCAGCGTTATAACTGCTACATCCGGCTGTTCCTCTCTGAGCATCTCATTGTAATCCGTATATGCGCGGATATGATAATCGCCGGCAGCCTGCGCCGCACTCATTTCACGGATATCCGCGATGGCGACGGCCTCAAGCTCATCCAGTTGCGAAATCGCCTTCAGATGGTCGCCGGATATCCCCCCGGCTCCGATAATCGCTGCTTTTAACATTTGCTGCTCCCGCCTCCCCTTCCCCAGAAGAAAGATTCCACGACTGTATCTGCGCCGGACTTATTCCCGGCCATACAATTCCTTCATGATCCGTTTCCCCGTCGGAGTCTGCGCAAGACCGCCCTTGGCCGTCTCCCTGTGCTTCTCCGGCATTGCCGTTCCCACCTCGCGCATCACATCGATCACCTCATCCGAAGGAATGACACTGCGCACGCCGGCCAGTGCCATATCTGCCGCCGCAAGAGCGGTGACCGCTCCAAATCCGTTGCGCACAATGCAGGGGATCTCTACCAGTCCCCCTACCGGGTCGCAGATCAGGCCAAGCGAGTTCTTCAGCGCAAGACCGACGGCATGCACGGCTTGAGCGGGCGTTCCTCCCCTCATCTCGGTGAGCGCGCCGGCCGCCATGCCGATGGCGGAGCCAATCTCCGCCTGGCAGCCGCCTTCCGCGCCCGAGATAAAAGAATTGTTCGCAATCACATAGCCAATCGCCCCGGCGGCGAATAATCCTTCTACAAGCAGGCTGTCATCCCATCCGAAACGTTCCTGGGATTGGACGAAAACGCCGGGAATGATCCCGCACGAGCCTGCTGTCGGCGTCGCGACGATGCGCCCCATAGAAGCGTTCACTTCCGATACGGCGAGCGCATACGTCATCGCTGCGGCAGCATTGCCTCCCAGCGAGGGTTCCCCGTTCCCGGCGTAATCATGAAGACGTTTGGCATCACCGCCCGTCAGACCGCTGCGGGAAAGCGTGTCGGTTGTCAGACCTTTGTGGACGGCTTCTTTCATAATTTTGTAATAGGCGGCCATCTGGCTGAAGACAGCATCTTCATTCTTGTCCGTCTCCAGCGCCTGCTGCTGCAGCATCAAGCGTCCCATTGTAAGGCCGCCGGCTTCACAGCGCTCCTGCAGCTGCTGCAAGGATGCAAAATTCACAGAGCTGCCTCCTTTCCTTGCGCCAGATCCACCAGGCTGACCCGATGAACATGGGTCAGCTCAAGAATTTGTCCCGCCACTTGCGGGGGAACCGGTTCATCCGTTTCGATGACCGTCAATGCATCTCCGCTTCTGCTTTTTCGGTCCAGATCCATATTGCCAATATTCAAATGCCTTGCTTTCATGATGGTTGTGATATCTGCCAGCATGCCGGGATAATCATCGTGGAAGATCAATAATGTCGGGTAATGGGCGGAAAATCGGACATCAAAGCCATTTACGGTGATGATCTCGATATTCCCGCCTCCGATCGAAGTGCCGGTCAACCGGTCCTCGTGCTGTTCGTCTCTGAGAATAATAAGGGCCGTGTTCGGATGCTCGGCCTGCTGTGTGCCTATGCGGAATACAACCTGCATGCCTGCCGACTCCGCCAGCTCAAGAGAATGGCGGATCCGCGAATCATCCGTACTGAAATCGAGCAGTCCGCCGACTATAGCAAGATCCGTCCCGTGACCGCGATAGGTCTCGGCAAATGAACCGTACAGGACAATTTCCGCTTGCACGGGCATCGCCCCGAACAACCGGCGGGCTGCGCGTCCAAGCCGTGCGGCACCCGCTGTATGAGAGCTCGATGGTCCGATCATTCCAGGCCCGATGATGCTGAAAACATCCTTGAAGCGCATCCCTATCCCTCATTTCCACTAATTCCATGAGCATCGTTACGCTTGGGAAAGCCAGCTGCCCAGGTTTTCTTTGACAAATTCATCATCATTTAAATGCGGATAGTCATGATAGATCCGGTCGATTTCTTCCGCTTGTCCCGGAGATAGTACCTCATGAGGATTGAGACACCAAGTGCCTTGAAGCAGTCCCTGTCTGCGCAGCACCTCATGAATGCCCGGAATGCATCCGGCAAATTGGTGGGCGGAATCAAAGAATGCCGCATTGGAATCCGTCACCTGAATATTCCGTGTCAGCCATTCCCGGGGAATTTCCGGCAGCCTGCGCACCTTTTTGATTTCCTCCAGAAGCTTTACCGCTTCCCGCGTCCAGACCGACCAATGGCCCAGCAGCCCGCCGACAATCTGCTTCTCCACCGGCTTCCCGTCCACCATGAACTGATAGCGGGTGAGCAAATCATTAATGATATTGTCATCATTCCCCGTATACAGGGCGATATCATCCCGGCGGCTCGAATAGCAGACCGCCCTGACGACATCAATGGTCTGATAACGGTTGAAGGGAGCCATCTTGATGGCAATGACATTCGGAATCTCCGCAAATTCGCGCCAGAAGCCGAAGCTGAACACCTTGCCGCCAACAGACGGCTGCAAGTAGAAGCCGATGACCGGAATGATCTCCGCCACTTGTCTGGTCCGCGTCAGAATCTCCTGCTCGCTCCAGCCGTCAAGTCCGCCCATGCTGAGAAGACCCGCATCGTAGCCATGCTTCAATGCGGTTTCCGCTTCTTCCAGCGCCTGGCCGGCCGGTCCGCATAGGCCGGCTATCTTGATGAAGGGCCGGCTGATCCCGGCCCGATCAACCTCCTCAGCCGCCAGCCTCAGGACCGGCTCATACAGGTTAAACGCCTTGTCGCGGATCTCGAACTGCGTCGAGTGAACCCCAACGGCAATGCCGCCGGAGCCCGACGCCATATAATACCGGGTCAGTGCCCGCTGCCGCCGCTCGTCAAGCTTCCGGTTCTCGTCCAATGCGAGCGGATGCGCCGGTATTACCATCCCCTCATGAACCGCCTCAAGCAGCTCCGGAGTCAGTGCTCTCCCTGAACCTGTCATTAGAAGTCTCCCCTTCTTTCCTGAAAGTGAGTCGGCTTGTTCCAGGTCTGCCCGCCGGCCTGAATCCATTCAGCCGTCCAATCGATCAGCTGCAGCAGGGATACCCGAGGATATCCGAAATGCTGATGGGACCTGGATGCATTGCTGAGAAGAGCGGTATCCGTTTCGGCGCCGGCAAACAAAGCCTCGCTGCCGAGGCGGTCTGCAAGCTCTTGTGCCGCCCAGCGGATGGACATGGTCTCCGGACCGGTAATATTCAGAATCGAAGGAGGATTTGAGCATTTGGTCAGGGAGCGCAGAGCCATAGCGTTCGCATCTCCCTGCCAGATGACATTGGCATAGCCCATCGTGAGGTCGATCTGTTTTCCCGCTTGAATAGACTTGGCCAGCTCAAGCAGAACGCCATAACGCATATCAATCGCATAATTCAGCCGATAGATGAGCATCGGAGTGCCGTTCAATTGAGAGAAGTATTCGAATACGCGCTCCCTGCCAAGACAAGATTGTGCATACTCGCCAATCGGTCCCGGCGGAACGGACTCATTGACGCCGCCGTTCCCGACAGGAGAGAATGGATATACATTCCCGGAGGAAAACACGACGATACGGGAATCTTTATATTTGTCCGCCACTCTGCCCGGCAAATAGGCATTCATCGCCCATGTAAAATATTCTCTGCCTTTTGTGCCGAATTTATTGCCGGCCATGTAGATGATATTCGCCGCATCCGGGAGCTTGCCAAGCTCGCCATCCTGGAGCAAGTCGCAAGCGATTGTCTCTACTCCCGCTTCTTCCAGCTCGACTCTTGCTGCCTCGTCAGAGAAACGGGAAACGCCGATTACCCGCTTCGCGAGTCCTCCATCCCGGATTGCATTCATTGCCAGTCTTGCAAGGCTGGGTCCCATCTTGCCGCCTGCACCCAGAATCATAATGTCCCCGTCAACCGATGCCAGGTCGCGCACAAGGCTCTCGGACGGCTCAGCCAGTCTGGATTCCAATTCAGCTACGGTTCTCATGGGTTTGATAGCTCCTCTCCAATGGTTGTTAGGCTTATTATAATGAAGCTCCTTCATTTAAGACAAATCTTTAAATTGTCTTTTAATAGCTGATGATGAATGAACAAAAAAGACGCCTTGGCAGGCGCCTTTAGCCATTCCGTTCCATTCGTTTATTTCGCTTCTGGTTTCACTCGCGGCAGTGTCCTGTTCAGTTCTGCAGAAATTTTCTTGTGATTTTAAACCATCATTACAATTGGGTTGTATACTTGTTAGGAAAACAGGAGGAGGAAGAAACATACATATGGCAACGGTTGAAGCGGATTCCCCGAATAAGAGCAAAATAAAGGTGCTTATTGAATTATTGCAGGTTTCCACAAGGCTTGGCCTGACTTCCTTTGGGGGGCCTGTCGCCCATCTTGGCTATTTTCATGAGGAATACGTACGCAGGCGTAAATGGATGGATGAACGCAGTTACGGGGATTTGGTGGCTTTGTGCCAATTCCTTCCCGGTCCGGCAAGCAGTCAGGTAGGAATGGGAATCGGAATCATCCGGGGAGGACTGATCGGGGGAATCGTATCCTGGATCGGATTTACACTGCCCTCTGTTATTGCCCTCGTGCTGTTCGCTTTTCTGCTGAAAGGCATGGACATCAGCGGCGCCGGATGGCTGCACGGGCTGGAAATCGTCGCTGTCGCCGTTGTGGCCCAGGCCATCTTCGGCATGGGTCAGAAGCTTGCGCCCGATCGCAACCGTATCACCATAGCAATTGCCGCAGCGGCAGTCACATTGCTGTGGCAGACGGCGTTCAGCCAAGTGGCGGTTATCGTTGCCGCTGGCTTGCTCGGCGTTGTGATGTACCGGAATAGTGATGTCCCCGCTATTCCCCCGATGGCTGTACCGGTAAGCCGCAGGATCGGCAATCTGTGTTTGCTGTTATTCCCCGTTCTTCTTGTTGCGCTGCCCTTCCTGCGCCAGCTTGGAATCAATGGCATGCTGCCGCTGTTTGACAGCTTTTACCGGGCAGGAGCTCTTGTATTCGGCGGGGGCCACGTCGTACTCCCGCTGCTGGAGAAGGAAGTGGTGCCGGCGGGCTGGGTCAGCAGGGAAAGCTTCATGGCCGGTTACGGGGCAGCCCAGGCGGTTCCCGGTCCACTGTTCACCTTTGCCGGATATTTAGGGGCTATGGCCAAAGGCATATCCGGAGCTGTCATAGCCACCGTTGCCATTTTCCTGCCCGCTTATTTGCTTATTGTCGGAGCGCTGCCATATTGGAGCATGCTCCGCCAAAAGCCGGCCGTTCAAGGCGCGTTAACCGGCGTCAACGCGGCTGTTGTAGGTCTTCTCCTCGCCGCGCTTTATGATCCGTTGTGGACCACGGCCATTATGACGCCGGTCGATTTTGTCCTGGCCGCGGTATTGTTCATTATGCTGTCTTTCTGGAAGCTGCCCCCATGGATCGTTGCCGCCGCCGGTGCGGCAGGCGGCACTTTTATCGGTTATTTGAACATGTAATCCTGCAGGCCATGCGCCACAGTCGGGATGGCACGGTTGGTTTTACGTGTTCAATTCAACGGCTTCCATCGCGACCCTTTCCCAGATACGGTCAAGCGTCAAGGACAGGTTGGAGCCTCTTTGCGGATGCAGATACGGCTCCTTGCTGCGGAAATAATGCGGATGACCGCCGAGTACCGTAATCGTACCCAAGTGGCCGGGTGCATGCTTGAGCCTGTTCCAAAACGGCACGCCGAGTTTATTCCGGCTCCAGCCTCCCCAGCTCCCTAATCTGGTGATGGGATCCTTCAATATTCCGTCCTCATCGACCGCCTGAAAATAGCTTACCTTTTCACGCAAATCCCTCCGGATCGGCGTCTTGGGCGAACCAACCTGAATGATCCGGCAATCCGGAAGGATTCCCTCTCTGTTTAACAGCAGGGCAGCCCGATAAGCTGCGACGCCTCCTCCGCTGTGGCCGATAAACAGCACAGGATGACCTGCCGAGAGTTCACGGACCTGCGCCGCCACCGCCCTGCCTCCAGGACGATGCGAAATCCAAAAACGCGTCAAGTCCACGCCAACCTGAATAACTTGGCGAACCATGCTCTGCGTATGATCGCCGTAAGGCAGCAGCTCGCGGATCACCGGATCACGCCCTGCTTCGTGGAAACGGTGCTTCAGCTCCCGTTTGCATTCATCAAAAATAGTCGGTGTCGATGCAACCCCCGCAACCAAATAAATATGCCATTTTGGAGCTTCATCCAACATCATCATTTTCCTCACCGCCTGTTCGCTTCCGGCTGGGCCATACATGCCGCGGCCTCCTGCTGTTAGTATGGGACGGACAGCCCTTAATTCATTCCTTCATTTTTTACGATTGCCCGGCTGAAGTTCTTCAAAGTCATTTCGATGGAATATTATATTATGGTAAATTGAAAAGGGCCGCGTTTCCGCGGCACTTTTCTGACAAATTTTTCATTGGTTCGGGCTCCAAGCCGCCGCCGCTTCCGCAGATTGCGCAAATTTTCGTTTTTTCCTTGCTTTTACATGCTGAACCGCTTGCGATAATCGCATTTCCTGCATAATTCCTCGACAACTTCTCTTCGCGAGAAGCCGTCGTACATCTTATTGGCCCGCTCGCCCTCGATAATCTCGGAGAAAGGAGTGCGGTTGATGTTTCCCAGATTGATTGCACCTTCACCATCAAGACAGCAGGGAATGACGGTTCCGTCGACCAGTATCCCGGCCTGATTCCGCAGTCCGTGGCAGAAGCCCTTGCCTTCGTCCTCCTGCTCCTTGTAATCAGGCCATACGAATTCATGCTCCTGATTCAGGTAGATCCGGTCGGCTATTCTGATTCCGCTGCCGCGGACAAATTTATCCTCAATCTTATAATCAAGCTGGAATTCCTGTTCGATGATTTCCAGGATTTCCCGATTGCGGTTGCGCTCCAGATTGGTGGCATTATCCTGCGTCAGATTCCACAGCCGGAATGAAATCAGAATGTTCGAGGCCGCTACCGCTTCCTTGGCAAAAGCCAGGACACTCTTGACGTAACCTTGCTTATCGGTTGAGCCTTCATGGCCGTCAAAGCTGTGCAGGGAAAAGTTGATTTGCCTGAGCGCCGGCTTTCCCATAATTTTGGGACCCGCTTTATGAAGAAGCGTGCCGTTGGAGGTCAAGTTCACCTTGAAGCCCCGCTCATGGCTGAGATCCAGCAGTTGATCCAGCTTGGGATGGAGCATCGGCTCCCCCTTGACGTGAAAATAAATATGCTCCGTATGGGGCTTGATCTCATCGAGAATTTTCGTAAAGGCATCTATCTTAATAAAATTCGCCTGCCGCTTAGTCGGGGGACAGAAGGTGCAGGACAGATTGCAAACGCTCGTAATCTCGATATAAAATTTTTTGAACTTTTTCAATGCTTCTGCTCCGTTCGGCAAAATGAGTGAATCATGTCATTATTATAGCATAGGAATGCGAGAATACGGCTACGATTTCTTGTCAAAAAAGATATGTTTGGCTTTCACCGCCCCATTATCCAGCTCCAGCACACCGAAAGAGTACAAGGACTGTCTTCTCTTGTCCGTTGGCGATCCCGGATTCATAATCAGCACCTCTTTATTCCGTTTCAATACGGGAATATGGGAATGTCCGTATATGATCACGTCCAGATCCCCGTTCTGGAAGCTTCCGAGCGCGCATGCCTCCGTATCGATTCGTTTGCCTGCTCCATGCCCGTGAACGATGCCGATGCGGCACCCTTCCATGGTCAGCAGCTTGATCAGACCAAACCTTGCGATAATCTCCGGACCGTCATTATTGCCCGCCACCCCGTCGGTAGGCGCATAGCCCGCCAGTTCCTCATACACGGACATCTGCGTCCAGTCTCCTGCATGCAAAATATGGTCCGCAGTACGAAGCTCACGCACCAGGCGCGCAGGCAGCTTCTTGTTCATTCTTGGCATATGAGTGTCCGAAACAACAATAATCCTCATTTGCTGCCGCACCTCGCCTTTCACAATTTCTCCCTCAGAATCAAGGTATGATATGCAGCCGCATCCTGGTTCCGCATTATTTGGTCATAATGAGACCCTCAGCTTGATCAGTTTCTCAGGCTTGTTCATGAAGCTTGCATTCCGGTAAACCCGCTCCAGCTCATCGGCATACCGGTCGAACTGCTGAAGGGAAGCAGCAGATAAATTTACAACCAGAATACCGCAGCCCGGCACTCCGGGATTAACCTCTGTGGAGGTGCTGCCTATACTTCCAATATAGAAGTCAATACCGGTTAAATTAGCATCCACATCCTTTAACAAGGCTTGAAGCCGGTTATGCAGCTCCTTCTGCTGCTCCAATGTTTCATAACCGTACCACAGCATCGTTCTGACGCCGCGCCCTGCAGCTTTCACGAACAAATCGGCATAACACCTCCCGTTGTCATTCTCTTCAAGAATCCGGTAAGGGTCGATGTGGAGAAATGTTTCATGACCCATCTGTTCCACCTCAGACCAGAGAAGTTCAATGGAATCGCCCGTTAGAGTCTGAACATGGCTGTGCAAACTTTGTTCATCCGCATATTTTCTGATATCGGCCAAAGGCTCCTCCTCGATATCGCAAAACAAATACCTGCCTCGGTCCTTCAGCAGCTCCATCGCCAGGCCTGGTGAGCCCAGATAAGCGGAAGTACCGCTTTGGGCTCCCTGCATAAGATTCACAAGCTCAATATAAGGGGATTGCCCGATAAACGGATAATCGTTCCGCTCAAGCTCATGAAGCAGATGAAAGATCCCATATTCTCTCCGGCCTGTCCGGTCCAGAAGATACTTCGGAAATGCGGAATTGGATTCAACGTAACGATTCGGGCGCTCTTCTTTCAGAAAAAAGCATAAGGGCAGATGCTTCCAAACATCGCCGATTTCGCCATAATGCGTATAAGGCATAGTGGTTCCCCCTTCAGTTTTAGAAAAGCAGCAGCTTGTGCAGCCGGTCCTGTTCGGGCAAGACATCAAGGTATGCCATCTTTCGTCAATTCCGCTCATGCGTACAATCGGCCCAATCGGGGTATAATTTCATGAAGACATTTTCTCGCGAGGAGGGATTGATCATGAAAAAAGTACTCATGACTGCAGCCGGACTGGGAATCGTTTATTTAATGAGAAACAAAGAGGCCCGCGAAAAACTCATGCACAGAGTGCAGTCCTTTGCGGACAGAGCCAAGCACCCGCATATATAATTTGTAGACAAACTCAGCCATTCTATAAGGTTGAAACAAACCGCCCGGCTAATGGTAGCCGGGCGGTTTGTTTCAGGCTCAGAAGTAATGGCTGCTCTTGCCCGGAATGCTTAATTATAATCAATTTGGATATGAAGCATATGCGACAGGAACTGTCAGAAAATCAGGAAAGCCTCAGTTCAAGCCGCCCAATACCGGATGCGGCAAATACGGCTCTTCCAGACTCGAAACTTCTTCGGCAGTCAGCTGCAGGGACAATGCGGCAACCGCATCATCCAAATGATGGGATTTGGTAGCGCCTACGATCGGAGCGGTAACAGGCGATTTTTGCAGTACCCAGGCAAGCGCTACCTGCGCCCGGGGGACTCCGCGTTTCTCGGCTACCTCAGCAACACGCTGAGCGACATTGCGGTCGGCGTCGGCAGTTGCGGAGAAGAGCTTTTTGCCGAACTCGTCGGTCTGCGAACGCTCGCTCGTTTCATTCCAATCGCGCGTCAGGCGTCCCCGCGCAAGCGGACTCCATGGAATAACGCCGATTCCCTCCGCTTCGCACAATGGCAGCATCTCACGCTCCTCCTCCCGGTACAAAAGGTTCAGGTAGTTCTGCATGCTGACAAAGCGTGTCCAGCCGTTGCGCTCGGAAACAAACAGCGATTTCTGAAACTGCCATGCATACATGGAAGAAGCGCCGATATAGCGGGCTTTGCCGGATTTCACGACATCATGCAGCGCCTCCATCGTCTCTTCAATGGGGGTATTGGCATCCCAGCGGTGAATCTGGTACAGATCAACATAGTCTGTTCCGAGCCGCTTCAAGCTGTTGTCGATCTCGGTGAAGATCGCTTTGCGCGACAATCCCGCACCGTTAGCACCGGGGTGCATACGGCCGTGAACCTTGGTAGCAATGACGATCTCATCGCGATTGGCATAATCGCGGAGCGCCCGTCCGACAATTTCCTCACTGGTGCCATCGGAATAAACATTAGCCGTATCAAAAAAGTTGATGCCATGCTCAAGCGCCTTCTTGATGAAAGGACGGCTGTCCTCCTCATTCAACGACCATGGATGCGGACCCCGCTCCGGAACGCCATAGCTCATACAGCCAAGACATATACGGGAGACATCAAGACCTGTTTTGCCAAGCTTTACATAATTCATGGAATTATCCCTTCCTTCCATTGCTATTATTCTCTCTTTTATCCTATCAGAAAAATACGCGTACAGCCAAACATAAAAGGGGGAAGCCATCTCAAGAAACGAAAGAAACACGCTCTTCAATGAAGAAGAGCGTGTTCCCTGCAATCTCTGTTCGATGGAGTGACGTCAATTCCCCTGAGCATTGTGGGCAGAAGGATGTTGACCGCCGATCCTGCCTACTTCTGCTTGTACACGCTGTTTTCCACATCACCGCCAAGCACCAGCTGCTTCAACGGGACCATTGAATCGTCCGGAACATAGTATTTGAAAGGATTGTCGCTAATCTCGCCCAGCAGCTGCCTGCGGATAGGACTCGCGTCCTTCAGCAGCCGTTCCGATGCGGTTTTGTAGTCAATGGGCCTCATCCAGATGGGGCTGTAACCAAGAAACAGCTGCCGCCTTGTGAATGGCGATTGGTTGGGCGCCCCGGCATGCCAGAGATTTTGCGGAAAAATAAATACATCGCCGGGCTCTCCGCATACCTGTATCTCATCCGGCAGCTCCTCCCGCACATTTTGCGTATCCGGACGGTAAACGACATTGTGAGAACGGGGAATGATTTTGGTGTTGCCGCGGTTGGGCTCAGACATATCGCTCAGCATATAGCAGGTTTTGATATAGTAGGTCGCCGCAAGGCCGTTGATCTCGGGAAACTGCGGATGCGGCCCGTCCTGATGCCAGTTGATAAAGCTGCTCGTGCTGGTCTTGATATCGTCCGGATTCGGCTTGCGCACGGTCAGATGCGAGATATGCAGCTGAATATTGTGGCGTAGCAGCCGGACGATAAGCGGCAGCACGGCCGGTTCATCAATCAGCGAAGCAATCTCCTCATGTCGCTCCACACTGTTGTAAATATTATAGGAAAGCGACTCCGGTTCTTCTGCCAGAATCCCGTCAACCGCATGATTCAGCCTCGCCACCTTATCTGCAGACAGCACCCCTTTGAGCAGCAGATAACCTTCCTCGTGAAACTGTCTGGCCAATTCCTCAATATCGTGCTGATGATTACTCATTGTCAGATCCTCCACACTTTAATAATCCAAAATACGTTTTCACTTGCATATCATCCGGTGTACATCCTGCCGGCTACCGAAATAGCCGGCTTCCGCACAGCTTCTTTTATTTCAGAAATCCAAGCTTCGCCAGCTGTTCCTGTGCCGAATCGATATACATCTTGTAATTCATGGACGTACCCAAGGTATTCAGAAAAGCATCGTATTCCTCAATCGGCCGTTTGCCATAAACAAACTTGGTCAGCTCTTCCTCGATATAGCGCGAAGCGTCGGCGGCGTTATAATTATCCGGGAAATCGATAAATCCGCCATACGTTTCAATATGCGGCTGATTGGCGGCAAAATCGACAAATGCCTTTTGCGGCGCGAACTTCACCGACAGATAGTCCTTCTCCGGTCGTCCCGTAAATTGATAGAGCCAGAAATAGGCGCCTTCCTTGCCCAGCAGCTCCGTAGGAACGACGGTATCGCCCTCGATATTGTAATGCTTGCCTTCCACGCCGTATTGAACCAGATTGGAGCCGTCAGTGGACACATAATTGAGCAGCTCGATCACTTTGTCCAGCTTTTCGGGATTTTTCTCCAGCGCCTTCGGAATCGCATACAGCGCCGGTGTCATCCCCACATCCCATGCGCTGGCGAATTTGCCCCCGGGGCCTTCCGGCGCCTCGATCTGAATCCACTCGGCATCCGGATTCACCGCCTTGATCTGTTCGGTGAACTGGTCCTTCGTCATATTCGGCCAGTCGATATAGATGATGCCGGCCTGGCCCTTGATCGCCTTCTCCTGGTGCTGCAGCCCGGAATTGGCCATCAGCTCCGGATCGACCGCTCCTGCGTCGACAAGCTTCCTGATAAAGGTCAATGCATCCTTCATGCCGGGATCGTAGAGCGAATTCACGAGCTTATTGTCGCGGATATACATGGTGGGACCGCCGTCGTAGCCGATGCCGTAGGCACCGAAGACAGAATTGAAAGTGCCTAATTTGGCTCCGGTCATGCCGAATGTGTCCTTCTTGCCATTGCCGTCGGGGTCCTGATCCGTAAAAGCCTTCGCGACAGTGTACAGATCATCCAGCGTTTTGGGCGGCTGCAGACCCAGCTGATCCAGCCAGTCCTTCCTTACCCAATAGGTGTTGTAAGGAATTTGCGGCGATTTGGCAATCGCATAGACGCGGTCATTGAACATGCCCTTCTTCAAGCTGTCCTCGCCGATGAAATCAACCGTCGGCTTCAGCTTGTCGAGATAATCCGACAGATCCAGCAGCAGCCCCTGTTCGGAGAACTGCTTCAGCTGCAGGCGGTCGACCGTGAACAAATCGGGAAAATTCGCCGACGCCATACGGACATTCAGCTGATTCTTGTAATCATCTCCGGACGCATAGACCGTCAGATTGAGGTCCGTTCCAAGCTTGCTGTCCAGCTCCTGCTTAATGATATCCTGATCCGGCGACGGCAGGCCGTTCCCCGGCTCGATAATATCAAGCTTCACCGCTTTGCCGGGAGCTTCCGCAGCAGGCGCTGCAGCATTTGGCTGTCCTCCCGCTGTCGTCGTCTCATCCTTGCTTCCGCAGCCGGCGAGCAGCGTACCCGACAGTACGGCTGCCATAACCAGGCCGAGAATCTTGTTTCTTTTCACCATGTGATCCAACCCCTCTCGTATTTTTCATCTTCATAACGGCATCGGCGATTTAGCCCTTAACGGAGCCAAGCAGCATGCCTTTGGTGAAATGCTTCTGGATGAATGGATAAACGATAATAATAGGCAAACTCGCTGTAATAACGGAAGCCATCTGCATGGTCTCGGTCGGCAGGACATTATCGACATTTTCCAGAGGCTGCTGCGTCATCATCAGAATTTCACGAATGATGACCTGCAGCGGGAACAGCGAGCGGTCCGTCACATACATAATCGCTTGAAAAAATTCATTCCAGTGCCCTACCATATAAAACAGGCCAATGGTCAGCATGGACGGAACGGACAGCGGGATGACGATCTGCAGCAGAATCCGCAGCTCCTTCGCGCCGTCAATCCGCGCTGATTCGAACAGCTCCTCAGGCATGCCCTCGTAGAAGCTTTTCATGATCAGCACATTGAAGCTCCATACCGCGTTCGGAAGAATCATCGACCATACGGAATCCAGCAGTCCCAGCGATTTCACCACGAGATAAGTCGGGATCAGTCCTCCGCTGAACAGCATGGTGAACAGGATCAGCATCAGGAACAGGCTTCGCCCCGGCATCAGCTTGCGGCTGAGCGGATAGGCCATCAAGGCTGTCAGAATCAGGTTGACCAAGGTCCCGACGATTGTAATGAATGCCGTCACCGCAAGCGCCCTTGGAATGCCGGTCTGGGTAAACAGCTGGCCGTACGCCGAGAACGTAATGCGCTTGGGGATAAGAATGAAGCCGCCGTTCTTCATCACCTCCGAGATCGGCGTGATGGAGACGGTTACGACGTACATGAGCGGAAGAATAGCCGCAAGCGCGGCAATTCCGAGAAACACATAGACGATGAAGTTAACGATGCGGTCCTCCAGGCTTTTTACCATATGCCCTCACCCCATTTCTTGGCCAGCTGATTGGAGCCGAGCACAAGCACGAGGCCGATCAACGATTTGAATAGTCCTACCGCGGCTCCGAGACTGAAGTTCAGCTGCTGCAGACCCGTCCGGAACACCCAGGTATCAAGAATATCCGCGACCGCATACACCTGAATATTGTATAAAATATAGATCTGATCGAAGCCCGCATCCATGATCTGGCCCAGCTTCAAAATAAACAACAGCACAATCACATTGCGGATACCCGGCAGTGTAATATGCCAGATCATCCGGAATCTGCCTGACCCGTCCACCCTTGCCGCCTCATACAGCGTCGGATCAATTCCCGTCATTGCGGCCAGATAGATGATCGCCCCCCAGCCGAGGTCCTTCCAGATTTCCGATCCGACCAGGATTGCCCGAAAATGATCTGGCGAGGTCAGAAACGGGATGGAGCTGAAGCCCAGATCCTCCAGCCAGCGGTTGAACAGGCCTGAGCTTTGCGACAGCAGGGCCAGCAAAATCCCGTAGATAATGACCCATGAGAGAAAATGCGGCATATACGTCAGTGTCTGCACGATCGACTTGAACCACTTATGCCGGCATTCGTTCAGCAGCAGCGCCATCAGGATCGGCGGCACAATGCCGAATATCAGCTTGTAGAAGCTGATGAGAAACGTATTGACGAGCAGCTGCGAGAAATAAGGCGAATGAAAAAACTGCTCGAAATATTTGTACCAGGGATCCGCCCATTTGCTGTGAAGCATGCCGTCCAGGATGCTGTAATCCTTGAAGGCAATAATAACCCCGTACATCGGCAGGTAACGGAACAAAATGTAATACAGAATTCCGGGCAGCAGCATCAGATAAAATGCACGGTATGCCCATACCCTTTTTCCCAGCTGTTTCATCTGTGGCCCGGGCTTCTTGGGAGCCGTCACCGCAGCCGTGGCCCACTTATCCATGAAATCACCTCACTGTAAGATGTGTGCGCTTACATTTTGCGTGATTTCAGTATAGCAAGCCCGGATTAGCCGTTCTATGCAGTGATTATGCGAAACTGTTCCAATTCTTGCAACCGCTTACGAATCAGGCGGAAATTCATCGGGCATGACCGCAGGCAGCTCCACGCGGACCAGCATGCCCTTCATCGGCAGACTGAACACCCTGAGTCCGTACGGCTGCCCGTAGTGCAGACGGATTCTTTCATGCACATTCATAATGCCGATACCCGTAAAACGGTCCTTGCTCGGCGGCGTGCGCCTCTCGGAGAAAATCGTTTCAAGCTGATGCTTGTCCATGCCCACGCCATCGTCCCGGATGATGAAAACAAGCTTGCCGCGAACCAGCTTCGTGCGGATGGTGATCCTCCCTTTGCGCCTCTGCGGCGCGATTCCGTGGAAGATCGCATTCTCCACAAGCGGCTGCAGCGTCAGCTTCAGCACCGTGCAGCGGAGCGCTGCCGGATCCGTATCCAGCTCAAGCGAGAATTTGTCGCCATACCTCACCTGCTGGATGTGGACATACATCATCAGCCCGTCCAGCTCCTCTTTCAGCGTGACGAACTCACTTTGCTTGTCGAAGCTGAACGACAACAAACCGACTAACGATTTGATCGTCTCGCGGACAGCATCGGTCTTCTGCTGCTTGGCAAGACTGCTGATGCAGGCCAGCGTATTGTACAGGAAATGAGGAGCGATCTGGCTTTGCAGCATCTTTAGCTCCAGCTGCAGCTTGTGGGATTCCGCTTCCTTTGTTTCATGAACCAGATGCTGGATGCGCTCCATCATGGCGTTATAGCTTTTGGCCAGCATGCCGATCTCGTCGCTGCGGTTGACGGTGATCGCCGAGAGAATTTCCACTTCACGCACACGGTTCATTTTGGCTGCAAGCGTGCGGATCGGATAAGCAAAATAACGGCTCATCAGGTAGGAGCCGAACAGCAGCAGCACAAACCAGATCACGGCGACATTGCCGTAATTGCGGTACAGCATCGTAATATTTTGATAAAAATAGCTGTTCTCATAGAAAGCGATGAAATGCCAGCCCAGCCGGTTCACTCCGGCTTTGACCGCCACCAGCTTGCCGGTTGGCCCGGCAAGCTGCGATACGCCCACCTTGAGGTTGGCCATTTCGCTTAAGAAACCGCTGTCCAGGCTGGGAGGGAATACGTTCGTGTGGTAAGGCAGCAGACGGTAGAAGCTGAGCGGCAGACTGGCATCAAAGGATTGTACGGCATTGCCCTTGCTGGTAATAATGGCAAAGGTCTGATTCTTCGTATTCATGAAGGTAGCCAGGAGCCCCGTCAGCTTGTTCAAATCGACCTCCACAACCGCCATCCCTTTAAAGCTGCGGTCCCCGCCGGCAATGGGAAGCACGAAAGCGACGGTCCGGCCGGAAAGCGGCGAATCGTAGGGCTCCGTAATGAACACGCCATAGCTGCTTCTGGCCTGCTCCAGCAGGCTGCCGAGAATGGGGTTGCCCATGATTTCGAAGTTCACCTGCGTATTGGATACCACCCTTCCATCCTCGCGCACCAGGTACAGCGTCCGGTACAAGGTGCTGTTCTGGCCGGCATACTGGCGCAGCAACTCAATCGCTTCCCCTTCTTTATCCTCGTCCAGTAGGTCGGGGCGCTCGCGGAGCATCAGCAGGATGCTCTGCACATTGTCGAGGTAAGCGTTCAAATACAAATTGGTGCGGTCGATAATAATTTCCGAGTCGCTGACCACCTGTTTGCGGAACAGCTGCTCGGCGTCCTTCAGGTTCAGCCAGGCGAGCAGGCCAAAAAGCAGCAGAGTGCCGATGAACAGAAACAGAAAATGCTTCAAGGCGATACTCCAGCTGCTGACATTCAGCGTCCATCTCGGCAATTCGCATCATCCTTTCTTGAATTCGGTGGGAGAGACGCCCGTTATCCCCCGAAAGACGACGGAGAAATAACGGTAGCTGGGGATACCGACACGCTCGGCCACCTCATAGACCTTAAGCGTGGTTGTCTTCAGCAGACGGATCGCCTGATCAATCCTCAGGCGGGTCAAATAATCGTTAAAGGCCTCGCCGGTTTCTTCCTTGAACAAACGGCTCAGATAAAAGGAGCTAAGGCCCACCTCCGACGCCACGGAAGTCAAGGTAAGCGGCTCTGCAAGATCCCGGGCCATAAGCTCCATGGCCAGCAGCACCTCTTTGCGGCGTTTCCGCGGCTCGCCTGCCCCGTTCTCATCCATTGCCGAAGCGCCGGCTGCTGCTGTCGGGTCTGCCACCACTTCGCCTGAATTATGAAAATAAGCAAGCGATGGACCAGGCTCCGTTCGCTTAAGCGCGGCCAGCAGCTCCGTGTTATCGGCGGCAGAGCCTCCAAGCAAGGTGAAGAGCTTGACTTCCCCGCTAAGATAGGGCAGCTTCCGGTCCAGCCCCTGCTGCAGTGCCGTCATCAGCATCCCGGCTGCCGGCTTGATCTGAGCCTGGGCCGCTTCGCTATTACCGGCAGCTCTGAACCAGAGCATATAATCCGTTTCTCCAAGCGGAGTCCAATCGAATGGCAGCGCCGTTATTAGCCGTTGGTCATCCAGCGTCTCATTCAAGGCGACGGCAACCTCGTAACGGTATTCCGGCTTGCATACGGCATGCAGCCTCGCTGCTGAAAGAGAAGAACCACCTGATCCGGAAGCGCTTTCAGAAGCCGCCGGGACAGCTGCAAGCCGCTGAACCAGATTCTCTCCGCTGCCGCCTTCCTTCACCAGCTTGGCCAGCAGCCTGGAGAGCTCGATCCGTTTGCCGTACCGCTCGCTGCGGCGGTTTACCCGTTCGCGGCGGATCGCCTCCCGCGCCTTATCGAGCACCTCGCGCATTTCCTCATCCTCCAGAGCCACCTTGATAAGATAATCAAGCGCCCCCAGCTTGAGCGCTTCTCTGGCATACTCAAATTCACTGTGGCAGGTCAGCAGTACAATCTGTGTGAGCGGATATTGGCTGCGTATGCTCCGGCACAGCTCCAGACCGTCCATGACCGGCATCGTGATATCCGTAATCACTACATCCGGCTGCATCCCGCCGCACATCTGCAGCGCCTCTGCGCCATTTTCGGCTTCGCCGATCAGCTCTGCTCCATAATCCTGCCATGGAAATAACCGCAATTCCTCCCGCAGAGGCAGCTCGTCATCGACAATAAGAACAGTCAAGGCAGGCTCTGATGTCACTGGTGTCCAACCCCCCGCAAGATATAGTAAAGTACAGGTTTAGAAATGATATATTATCAGCAAAAATCAAATATGAATAGAGGCTGTTCATGAATTCGAGGCAAAATGATTGTAAGCGGAGAGAGCTGATTGACCCATAACCAAAAAGCCGCGGATAATAGATCCGTGGCTTCGTCTGGAATTATATGACGGCTGCATTGCCCGCTTATGATATACGATGAAATAAATTACGCTTGCTGTGCCGCTTCAATCTCAATGAAAATCTTCACCTGGTCTCCGACCATGATGCCGCCTGTCTCAAGAATGGCATTATAGGTTAATCCATAATCGCTGCGGTTCAGCACCCCTTTGCCGCTGAAGCCAGATTTGACATTTCCCCACGGATCCTTCTCCATGCCTTCGAAGGTAACCGAGAAGGTTTCGGAGCGGGTAATGCCATGCAGGGTGACATCTCCCGTCACGTCGTACTCATTGCCCTGGACTCTTGTGATGCTTGTTGCCCTGAACAGCATCTGCGGGTATTGCTCAACATCGAAGAAATCGGCGTTGCGCAAATGCTCGTCACGGTCTTTATTACGGGTATCCACGCTTTCAAGATCAATAACAAATTCGATTTCTGCCGTTGTCAAATCCTCTGGATCAGCGACCACCTTGGCCGAGAAATTATGGAAGGCGCCTTTCACATTGCTCACCATCAAGTGACGAATCGAGAAATCCAGACTGCTGTGCGGCGCGTCGATAACCCAGGTAGACTTTGCCATTATTCCTTCTCCTTTGTTATTGAAATATTGTACATACAAAATAGGATTTACTATCAGTATGACAAGGTTAGCGGAATAATTGAAGTACGCACTTTAATGTACCTTAGGCACAAAAAAAATACCGTCAAGCGCCACAGTAAAAAGAACCGGAAAGCACATTCTTGCCCGTGCATTCCGGCTCTCCTCTTCCGTTAGGATTTCCCTGATTTGTTGGCCAGCCCGATCATCATTACGACAAGCACGAGTAGCTGAATGAGCAGTTCCAGACTCATTTCATTCCCTCCATTGCTTACGGTAATGCTCCTTCGATGCCGGCTTCTCCTCTCAAAGAAAAAATGGCTCCAAGCCGTCCTCTGACAGCTCAAGCTGTGCTTCTTCCTTCATTTACGTCTCCCAATATCATCTATATGTTCAGCAAATTTTATTTATGACGGGTGGTGAATCACTGGATTTCAATCCGGATATCATCCTGCTGCTCATCATAGCTAATGTGCAGCTCCTTATTGTCGAGGTACCAGAGATTGTCTTCTTCCATATAGAAAATGATGCCCTCCACTGAATAATGAAGCCCAAGATTCCTTGGGGTATCCCGGGTCACGCCAAGCGAGAAGCCGGGCTGGACGCTCCCGCTGCCGCCAAGACGAACAAACAATTTCAAGAAGTCACCCTCGGTTAGAGCCATTTCTCTCTTGTACCACTGGGCCGCAGGCTGTTCGACTACAATTCTCATCGATTTCCTCTCCCTATATAAAATTTGTCCATCCCGCTGGCTGGTCTGCCGGCTTGCTTACTCCTGTAATCTCCATTTTATCTTACTATATGAAAAATGAAAACGCTTTATCCCGGATTATTTATTCCTGTTTCCTTCCTATTCACAGCTCCGGCTTGCCGGATTGCGCCATACGGATGATCTTCTCGAGACCCTCCAGATACTGCTGGAACATCCCGGTCCCGAGATCGGTTGATTTGCAGCTGGTCTTGGGACGTTTGCCGACAAAGGTTTTGGTCACCTCAATATAGCCCGCTTCCTCCAGCACCCGGATATGATTGCCCAGATTCCCCTCGGTCAGCTGCAGCTCATTGCGCAGGAATACAAAATCGCACTCCCCATGGACCGTGAGCAGGCTCATAATGCCCAGACGCACCTTGGCATGAATCGTCTCGTCAATCGCTCCCAGTATATTCTCACCCATGCTTCCTCCTCCGCTGCTGCAGGATGAATCCGGTTGCGAGAATACTCCCTCCGCCCAATAATCCGAACACGAGATACTGGTAATCCACCAGAAACAGCCGGGTCAGCATGGACAGCACAACGAACCAGATTCCAAGCATGACGGGGCCTTTTCCCGCCAGTGGCCCCATCGAAACATAGGCAATTCCGACGAGCATGAACCAGAAGAAGGCCGCATACTCCATGCGAATGATATCCGCCGCCATCATGAAAGAACCAGCTGCCAGGATAACGAGAAAAGGCAGCCAGAACATCCAACCGATAGCGCCTCCATCCTTCGCAAACAGTCCTCTCCGGGACTGCCGGATCCCTGTCAACGCGGACAGGAGCCCGCCCAGGACGGCTGCAATCGACCAATACCATATCGGCCACCATGTCTGATTGAACTGCATGCCGATAAAACCGATCATCAGATAAGTGCCCCATATGAACATATACGGTATGGAGCTGGCGAGCTTGCTCTGGTTTCTCGCAATCAGCCGTTTAATAAAATCGATATCCTGTAATGCCTGCTGCGGCTCGTGTGAGGCCATTGCTACAACTCCCCTGCTTGAAGCTTTTTTCGTGAAAATCATTTCATCCCTTAATTTTCCCATCTAAACAGCAGAAAGGCAAGTATGACCATAACGACGGCAAATCCGCCCATCACGGCAAACTCCATCCCAAAAGCGGACAGACCCTGACCATGCCAGACACCCTGGACCAGCTGGACGAAATAAGTCATGGGGATCCAGTCGCTGATTCGCTGCATGAATGCCGGAAAGATATCCAGAGGCATTGCGATCCCGGACAGGAAGAGCATGGGGAAAAAGAAGACCATCGCGATGCCGCTTGCCGCACCAGGCGTATTGGTAAGTCCCGACAGGGCAAACCCCAGGCTGAAGAAGCCGATGCAGCCAAACAGCAGACAAACCAGCAAGAGCAGCAGGGCGGGCCATGATACGGCTATTCCCCATATAAGCTTAGCAATAATAATGATTTCCAGAGCCCCTGCCACTATCAGGAATACTCCCTGTACGGCATGTGAGGCAAGAACGGCAGGGGCTGCGATTGGACTTACCCGGTACCGCCGGAGAATTCCCTTCTCCCGCTGCATGAGGATGTTGATATTAAGCGTAAAGACGGAGACGGAGAGAACATTCATAGCGCAAAGCGCAGGCACATAAAAATCTATATACCGGCTGCCCTCGGTAAGTCCCGGTTGATTGCCGAACATCGAGCCGAAGATAACCAGCATGAGCACAGGATAGACCAGCACCCAGAAGATCGTCAGCCAATCTCTCAGATACAGCCGAAAATCGAATGAAATCAGTCTCAGCACTGCATTCATACGGACACCTTCTTCCCTTGGTCGGTTAATTGGGTGAAAACCTCATTCATCGAGCCGTCTTCGAGCCTGAGCTCGCTGACGGTCCAGCCCCCATCTGCAGCCAGCTGAAACAGCCCTTTAAGCGTTTGATCCATGTCATTCGAATTCAGCCCGGCATAATCGCCACCCCATTCCAGGCTGACAACGCCCGCCAATGCTTCAAGAGCCTCTTTACTCATTTGATTGGCGGTTTTGAAGCTGATCCGCTTCGTTCCGCCAAGCGTGGCAATCAGTTTTCTGGGGGTATCGACGGCAATCAGACGACCCTGCTTAATAACCGCGACCCGGTCGCACAGCGTCTGCGCTTCCTCCATGTAATGGGTCGTTACCACAATCGTGCGGCCTTCCTCCTTCATCCGGTGAATCATGGCCCACATTTCATTTCTGGCATTGGGATCCAGTCCCATGCTTGGCTCATCGAGAAAGACAATGTCCGGATTATTGATCAGGGCCAGCGCCAGCGATACCCGCTGCTTCCATCCGCCAGACAATGACTTGACCGTCTCGTTCATTTTATCCTCCAGGTTCAGAAACCGGCTGAGCTGCCCCCGATCCATGGGGCTCGGATAGAAGGAAGAGAATAGAGCAAGCACTTCACCTACCCTGGCTTTGTCCGGGATAGAGGTAGACTGCAGCAGAACGCCGATCCGCTGTTTGACCGCCTTGGCCTGCTTTCGCACATCCAGGCCCAGCACGATAATATCCCCGCTGTCGGCTGCACGCAGCCCTTCGATCATTTCAATCAAGGTTGTTTTTCCGGCCCCGTTGGGACCTACAATTCCGAAGACCTCGCCCATGCGGATATGCAATGTCATGTCGTGAACGGCGGGATGAGAACCATATTGTTTGTGAACCTGACGGAGCTCAACAGCGTTTTGCAAGACACCAGCCTCCTAATAAATAAAAAAATCAGATCACTCTGAATTACAGAGTAATCTGATTCGCAATTTAAGTCAAGGTCATTTTACCTTCATTGCTGCCCGAATTTCTCCTTGAACCATGCGGCGGCGGCATCAACCTCGGATGCCGTCAGCTGATGTCCCGCGCGCTCCCAGTGCAGGGTCACCGAAGCGCCCGCCCCGCTCAGGAGCTGCTCCAGCTCTTCCGTTTCGCCTGGAGAACAAAGCGGATCATTGCTGCCCGCTCCTATAAAAACCTGCGTCCCCGCCAAAGCCGGCAATTTGATATCCCTGATAGGAACCATAGGATGGTGGAGAACAGCCCCTTTGAAAGCATCCGCATAATGAAACAGCAGGCTGCCGGCAATATTCGCCCCGTTGGAATAACCGACGGCCACCAGATTGCGGGGGTCCAGCTCGTATTGACTGGTAGACTGATCGAGGAATGCCTTGACCTCCTGCGTCCGGAAAATCAGATCTTCAATATCAAACACGCCTTCCGCCAGACGTTTGAAAAACCTTGGCATCCCATTCTCCAGCACATTCCCCCGCAGACTGAGCACGGATGATTCGGGAGAAATCCGCCTGGCCAGCGGAATCAGATCACGCTCGGTGCCTCCGGTCCCGTGAAAAAGCACCAATGTTGGCGCATCGCGGCGCGTTCCCTGCTCAAAAATATGATGCATCATTTAGTTCACCTCCAACTCTCTCACCTGTATGGGCAGTAAATTCGCTTCGATCTGCGGGCGTTTGGACTCCAGCCATTCCGGCAGCATCAATTGATGGCCCAGGGCGTCGGCCTCTTCATCATTGGCAAAGCCTGGAGGATCGGTTGCGATCTCGAACAGGATGCCCCCGCTCTCGCGGAAGTAAATCGCATTGAAATACTGCCGGTCAATAATGGCGGTTGGCTGGTAGCCATGTTCTGCGACGGCGCTGCGCCACTGCTCGTGCTGGGCAAAGTCAGCCGCACGCCATGCGATATGATGCACGGTTCCCGCACCGCCCGCTCCCCACTCCAGATCACTGCTGTCAATATCCACGACACTGCCGGTATCGCCCGTTGCCCGGAAACGGACATAGCCGGCATCCTCGGCTTCTCTGGCCAAACCAAGCACATGCTCCAGAACCTCCATTGTTTTTGCAGCATTCGTGCTGAACAGAACAGCGCCGCCGAAGCCTTTGATCGCATGATCTGCAGGTATGCCGCCGAAGGACCAGGTGCTTGCGGAGCCCTCGCTGCGTTCGACGAGCTCCAGACGCATCCCTTCATGATCGGTAAACTGAAGAAATGATTCGCCAAACCGGGACGCGTGGGTGACCGGTATTTTGAAGCTGCTCAGACGTGCTTCCCAGAAGCCGAGCGTTCCCTCTGGTACGGCAAATGTCGTAATTCCGACCTGGCCGCCGCCTACACGGCCTTTCCGCGATGCGGGCCATGGGAAGAAAGTAATGATCGTGCCCGGACTTCCCGTCTCATTGCCGAAATACAGATGATATACCTCAGGCGCGTCAAAGTTTATCGTTTTTTTGACCAGTCTCAAACCCAGCACTCCGGCATAGAAATCGACGTTTTCCTGCGGATTGCGGGCAAAGGCGGTAATATGGTGAATTCCGGTTGTTTGCAGTGACATGTGTACCAGCTCCCTGTTTTCGAATTTTTTTAAGTAGGTGAGAAAATGATTCCTTACAGTCTGTCGTAGCTGACAAATTCTCCAAGAGGCTTCCGGTAGCCGCGCGGCCGCTGTCTTGACGTGTCCTCTTTGCCGATCGTCACCATCATGACGGGCACATACCGATCCGGAATTTGCAGAGCATTCTTCAGCATCCCGGGATCAAAGCCGATCATCGGGCAGGTGTCCCACCCTTTGTCCTTAGCGCTCAGCATGAACAGCATGGCCGACAAACTCGCGCTGCGGATGGCTTCATCCCGTCTGAGGGCTTCTCCGCCCGATTCATAGAAGTTCAATACCGAGTTTACCGACATGTCATATTCCTGCTTGTTCATTACGCCCAGATTGAGCAGTCCCTCATTAATATTCCCAATTTCCTGATACGCGTCCATATCGCCCAGCACGATGACAACGGCCGATGCCGATTTGACCTTGTACTGCTTGTTGGCTGCTTCATAGATGCCGCTTACTAACTCCGGTTCACGGACAACAAGATAACGGGTATGCTGCAAATTGAATGCTGATGGAGCAGACTTGACGACATGAAGAATATCCTCGATTTCCTCATTGCCGATTTTCACTTCCGGAATAAACTTCATAGCGGATCTTCTGGCGTTTGCAAGCTCTGTAAATGAATTCATGACCCGTACACTCCTCTAATATGAATAGTATATGAATTAATTGATCCATGCATCAATGGAATAAGGACCGGCGCCGATCAAGGCTAAGGCTACTACAATGGATATCAGGACCAGCGGATACTCATAACCGTTAGCCGTTATCCACAGCCCGTTCTTGATGTGAACCTTGAAGCTCGCACCGAGCATGACAAGAACGATCAGCAATCCGGCAATCGGTGTAAACAGACCCGAAGCCAGAAGCAGTCCGCCGATCAGCTCCATGAGTCCGGCCAACACCGCCATCAAGACACCCGGCTTGATACCGATTGACTCCATCCAGCCTCCCGTTCCTTTCGGACCGTATCCGCCAAACCAGCCAAACAATTTTTGGGTTCCGTGGCCAACAAACAACAATCCGACAACCAAACGTACCAATAATAAACCAAGTGCAGTCATTATAAACAGCCTCCAATATAGTTTTAATTTAATTATCTTTATTTAAAGATATTAGCCAAAAAAAAAAAAAAAAAATTTGATCCTTACGCCTTTTTATTCCGAAGCGCCTTTGCCCAGCTTCTTGATGATTTCAATTGTTTCCTGCTTCTCTTCAAGGGATAATGCATGCATAACGGAATGAATGGTATCCGCATGCTTGGGAAAAATACGGTCGAACAGCTTATGGCCCGCTTCCGTAATTTCGGCAAATATCACTCTTCGGTCCGTCTCGCACGGAACGCGTCTGAGCAGCGCCTTCTTCTCCAGCTTGTCGATGTTGTACGTGATGCTGCCGCTGGTAACAAGAATCTTCTCCCCGATCTGCTGCAGCGGAATTCTCCCTTTGGTATACAGCACTTCGAGAATGGTAAATTCCGAAGGAGAAAGACCCTGCTGCTTCATATCCTTCACCGCCCTGTCCATAACAGCCTTGTAGGCCTTGGACAGAACAACGAACAATTTCAGCGATGCCTGATGCTCCTCATCCAGCTTCTTTGTCATCTCACCTCACCCCCTCGATATCTTTTAATTAATTATCTTGAATTAAAGATATATGATTTTAAGCTATCTGTCAACAAAATTTTTAAACAGAATTGTCGCAAACAAAAAGAATTATGATTTTTGCACCCGTACAAATTTTTGTTGTACAGGCAATTAATTTGGTATAGGATAATATTATAGAGAAAAGGAAACAAACCAGTCCGCCATTTTTTTTGGATTAAAAGTTGCATAAGGTAAAGTTATTTGCCAGCAAGAAAGAAGATTGCTTTCCCGCACACCCTTCCCGCTTCCTATCCGCCAGCATCGAAGAAACTCATCACAAAAATACCAAAGGAGTCTGAATGATGAAGAAATGGATGAATCCAAGATTAAAACGGGCGCTGCAGCGGCTCATACTCACGATGCTGGCTTTGTTCACAATCGCTGTCATTTCCGCTTGCGGCGGCAGCGATCCGGCGGCGACTTCAGCATCCGGAGAGAAAGGGGCTTTGAAAGTGACGACCACCATCGGCATGATTGCCGATATTGTCAGACAGGTAGGCGGTGAGCATGTCCAGGTCACAGGGCTTATGAAATCCGGTGTCGACCCGCATCTGTACAAAGCCTCCCAGGGGGATATCAACAAGCTGGATAAAGCAGATATCGTCTTCTACAACGGCCTGCATCTGGAAGGGAAAATGACCGAAATTCTGGAGAAAATGGCCAAGAAACGAACGATTGTCGCTGTTTCGGACGGTATTGACCGCGCAAGGCTAAGAGGCGGCAATCAGACCGGAACAGAGTTCGATCCCCATATCTGGTTTGATGTCAGGCATTGGATGGAGGCCACGGAAGCCGTCCGGGATACCTTGATCAAATATGACGGCGGGCACGAAGCGGCATACCGCGCCAATGCCGACGCGTATCTCAGCCAACTGGAACAGCTTCATCAGGAGACAGCCGAGAAGATCAGCTCCATTCCGGAGGAAAGCCGCGTGCTTGTTACGGCACATGACGCATTCGGCTATTTTGGGGATGCGTACAACATTAAGGTGATGGGGCTTCAGGGCATCAGCACCGCTTCAGAGCCCGGGACGAAGGATGTGACCGATCTGCGCGATTATTTGGTGGCGAACAAAATCAAGGCTGTGTTCATTGAATCCAGCGTTTCCCGCAAAGCAATCGACGCCGTTATTGAAGGAGCCCGTCAAAAAGGACATCTCATTCATAATGGAGGCCAATTGTTCTCTGATGCAATGGGAGAGGAAGGCACTGCGGAAGGCACCTATATCGGCATGGTCCGCCACAATGTGGAAACCATTGTAAATGCGCTCAAATAAATATTGTAGAGGAGATTTGCCATTATGCATCTCATGCCATTGACTATCCATAACATGTCCGTCGCATATCAGAAAAAGCCTGTCCTCAGAAGCATTTCCTTTGAAGTGACCGAAGGAAGCCTGATTGGTATCGTTGGCCCCAACGGAGCGGGCAAATCCACCCTGATCAAAGCGGCGCTGGGCCTGATCCCCCGTCTCAGCGGTGATGTGGCCATCTATGGAAAGCCCTATTCCGAGCAGCGGAGACTGGTGGGCTATGTCCCTCAGAGAGGTTCGGTAGACTGGGATTTTCCAACTAACGCGCTGGATGTGGTCATGATGGGACGTTACGGGCATCTGGGCTGGTTCAGACGTCCCGGAAAAGCCGAGCGGCAGCTGGCTATGGAATGTCTGGCCAAGGTCGATATGACCGATTATGCCGGCAGGCAGATCAGCCAGCTCTCAGGCGGGCAGCAGCAGCGTGTCTTCCTGGCCCGCGCGCTGGCGCAGGACGCCAGGCTGTACGTCATGGATGAGCCGTTCGTGGGGGTGGATGCAGCCACCGAGCAAGCCATCATTACGCTGCTGAATGAGCTCAAGAACCAGGGCAAGACCGTCCTTGTCGTCCATCATGATCTGGCAACCGTCAAGGAATATTTTGATTCGGTCATGCTTTTGAATGAACAGATCATCGCTTACGGTCCGGTCGAGGAAACGTTCACAGCCGACAAGCTGCAGGAAACCTACGGCGGAAGATTAACCATGCTTAAACAGAACGACGAGCCAGCACTTATGCTGAACTGAGGTGAATGAGATGCTGGATTGGTTTAATATATTTCTCGATCCCAATACCCAATGGATTCTCTTCGGCTGTATGCTGCTTGGACTGGGAAGCGGCGTCATCGGCAGTTTCGCCTATTTGCGCAAGCAGGCGCTGATGGGCGACGCCTTGTCTCATGCGGCGCTTCCCGGCGTTTGCATCGCTTTTATGCTAAGCGGATCGAAGTCCATCCTGTTCTTCCTGATCGGTGCCGCAGCCGCCGGCGTTTTGGCTACCTTCGGCATCAGCTATATTACCCGCCACACCCGGATAAAACAGGATGCGGCTCTCGCCATCGTGCTCTCCGTGTTTTTCGGCTTCGGAATCGTACTGCTTACAAGAATCCAGCACAGCGGGAGCGGCAACCAGAGCGGACTCGATACTTTCCTGTTCGGCCAGGCCGCATCCATGATGCAATCCGATGTCATTACCATGACCGTGATCTCCTTCGCATTGATCGGGATCTGCTCGCTCCTGTTCAAGGAGTTCAAGCTGATGAGCTTCGATCCCGATTTTGCCCGGGGACTTGGCTACCCCGTCGCCTGGCTTGACCAGTTCCTGATGCTGCTTATTGTAGTCGCAGTGGTGGTCGGTATTCAGGCGGTGGGCGTCGTGCTGATGGCAGCCCTGCTCATTACCCCTGCCGTCTCCGCCAGGTATTGGACCGAGCGCCTTGGTATTATGGTCATCCTCGCCGGTCTGTTCGGCGCATTCAGCGGCCTGGCTGGCACCTTCGTCAGCGCCAATGTCAACCAGCTGCCAACCGGTCCTTTAGTTGTTCTTGCAGCCACTTTATTATTCGTCGTTTCGCTATTGGCGGCTCCCCGCAGGGGCATTATATCCAAGCTGCTGGTATTTGTTGCTGTACGGGGTAAAGTAAGACGCGAGGATGCCGCTCTCAGGCTGGAAGGGAGGAACAAATAACGATGAGCACCTTTTGGATTCTGCTCACCGGCATGCTCGTAGCCAGCACCTGCGGCATTGTTGGCTGCTTTCTCGTACTCAGGCGGATGGCCATGATTGGAGACGCCATCAGCCACTCCGTTCTTCCGGGTATCGTCATCGCCTTTCTGGTCAGCGGATCGCGGGATTCCTTATTTATGCTGCTTGGCGCTGCGGCGCTTGGCCTGATCACCGTTTTCCTGATTCAATTGTTTCAGCAAAGCGGTGTGCAGTCCGACGCTTCCATCGGGGTCGTGTTCACCGCCCTCTTCGCAGTCGGAGTCGTTCTCGTCAGCATGTATACCAGCAGGATCGATCTTGATCTGGACTGTGTCCTGTACGGCGAAATCGCCTATGTTCCCTGGAACACCATCGAAATAGGGGGCATCAATATCGGTCCCAAAGCGGTGTGGGGCGTTGGATTTGCGCTTCTCCTGACCGTCATTGTCATTGCTGCCTTCTACAAGCAGTTTAAAATCTGTTCCTTCGATCCCACGATGGCAGCGGCTGTAGGCATTCCCGTCGCCTTATTCCATTATCTGCTGATGGGTCTTGTATCTGTCAGCACGGTAGCTTCCTTCGAAAGCGTAGGTGTCATCCTGGTCGTCGGCATGCTGGTCATTCCTCCCGCGAGCGCTTACCTGCTGACCGATAAACTGGGCAAAATGATCGTGTACAGCGTACTGATCGGCTGCGTCAGCTCCGTTACCGGTTATTATGCGGCGGTTCTATTGGATGCCTCCATTGCCGGTTGCATGATCTGCAGTGCGGGAGTGCTGTTCCTGATCGCCCTGCTGTTCTCTCCCCGACACGGCGTAATCGCCCGAAGAATCAGACAGAAACGCTCCATCGCTTCATATTAGAATGGAAACAGGAAGCTTTCCTGCCTTGCGGCGGGGAGCTTCCTGTTTTCCACACTATTTCGCTAAGGACGGCTTACGGCAATCCGTTCCAGGATGCTCTCGCCGTACAGCCGGTCCAGCTTTAACTCCGGCATATGGATATAGCCGATGTAGCAATCGCAGCAGGACATTTTGCAGGTCCTCTGCTTCGACAGTCCTTCCAGTCCGTCGCGGTAGAGATGCCCGATGACCTGACGGTCCTTATAGCAGCGTTTCACCAGTCCCGCACCCTGCACATAAAAGACATCATACCCCGCATTGCAGGCTCTGCCCGCACTCTCATAATCCACGGCATTCCGCTGAAAATGCGGATCGATTTCGGTGAGGAAAGCGATATCCGTCTCCGAATAATAATCCGGCTTGTCCTTGAACGCATTCACCCACAGGTAGGTGTCGGATGGAATGGCGAGGCGCAGCGACGAAATCTCCGCAAAGGCGCTCTTCACCCCTACCGTGCCGATGCTGTGCGGTATACCGCGCTTGCGAAGCTGCCCGGACTGCTGGACAAACCGGATCTGCGCGGTTTGTCCGGGATGATAAGTGGCCCATAAGGCCGCCTTCTGCGGATTGAGCGATTCCGTCCAATCCAGCTTCGCGGACAGATTCGTCTGAATGGCTACCTTGTCGACATGCTCCATATACGACAGCTCAATCATCGCCCGATGGTACCAGCTGTGGGTGAGAGCTTCGCCATAAGGATTAAAAAACACTGACAGCCGGTGTCCATTTCCCCTCTGATTCCCCACCCATTCCACAAACTCCTGCACCTGACGGCGGTCCTTGGCAAGGGTGAGCGCATTATCCTTATTTTTGCTGAACGGGCAATAAGGGCAGTCATAATTGCAGGAGGTCAGGCTGCCCCGAAAATACAGCGTCGCCTTCATGCCAGAACAAATCCTTCCATCCGCTGGCGCACCTCCGGTGAGATCAGCCAGTCTCCGATGGCGTCGGAGTAGGCCAGGCCCTCATCCGTCAGCTGCAGGATGCCATCCTGCAGCTGACCCAATCCGCTATCCAGCAGCAGCTGCAGCTCGGGATGGTCATCCAGCACTTCACTTCCGAACCGCTGCGCATAATCCGCAACCGGCAAGCCCTCCGCATGCAGAATCGCCTTTAACAGGAAACGGCGCTTCTGCTCGGATTCAATGAGTACAAATCCGTAATTGGCCGTATCATACCGCTCTGCAGCTACATAATCGGCGATAATACTCGCTGTCGCACTGCGGCTGACGCCGTACCGCGAGGCATAGTGAACGCTCCGTGTGTATGAGCGGGCGCCGCAGCCGAGTCCGACCATACCTTCTTCCTGGCAGCCGTAAGGCAGCAGCGATTTGCCGGCAAGCGCGCCGCTGCGGGCAAATCTGCGCATGGAATACTGCGTATAGCCTTCGGCAAGCAGGCGGCTGCGCGCCGCTTCATAATAAGCCAGACGGTTATCGGCGCCGCTTTGCCTGATCTGCTCCGGCTTCACGATGGTATGCTCCCGCGTGTAGAGCGGATAAACAAAGATCTCTTCCGGATTATATGAAATCGCGCGGCCCAGTGAATACATCCAGGAATCGAGCGTTTGCCCCGGCAACCCATAGATGAGGTCAAGATTAAGAATCGGAAACGCAAACTGCTTCAGCAGCTCTGCGGCCCGCCCGGCTTCCTCCGGCATCTGCGGCCTGTAGATCGCGGCAGCCTCAGATTCCACGAAGCTTTGAATTCCCATGCTGACCCGGTCAACCCGGTTTTCCTTCAGGATATGCAGCCTCTCCTCCGTCACCGTCTCGGGAGAGGCTTCAACCGAAATCGACGCCTGAGACGAATCGAGGCCCATCGTATCCCCGGCGATCGCGAACAGGCGCATCAGCAGCGCGGGCGCAAGCAGCGTAGGCGTTCCGCCGCCAATGGCAAATCTTGCGAACGGCTTATGCTTCACAAGCGGTGCCCACTGCCTTGCCTGACGCTCCAGCGCGTCCACATACTGCTCATGCGCCGATTGGCGTTTATCCGGCAGCGTGAACAAATTGCAAAAACCGCAGCGCGCGCCGCAGAACGGGATATGCATATAGAGGAAAAACGTCTCCGCCGGTTCGTCCTTCCACATTCCGGACAGCGGAATCGGCCGTTCCAGCTCGCTGTAAGCTGTCTTGTGGGGATAGGAATACAAATAAGAGCGGTACGGCGAAGCGGTCAGCTCCTCCTTCCATTTGCGGACATTGCCCGGATCGCCAGCCGCAGCCGCGCCGTTAGCAGAAAGATCGTATGTCATCCGGTGGTCACAACCTTTCTCTATATATAAGCTCAATCCGCTGCTAGAGCAAAAATTCGCGGTAGGGCACATTCCATACCACCTCATGCGCGAGCCTGTGCCCTTCGTAGCCATCCTCGCCGTAGGCGGTGCCGTGGTCCGAGAAAGCCAGGCAGAACACGGGACGCTGATGTGCGCGCATGGCCTCGAACAATCTTCCAAGCTGTCCATCCACATAACGCAATGCCGCCCGCTGCGTGTCAACGGAGTCCTTCCTCGCCCCAGGCACAAAATAATGATTGGGACCATGAATGGCGGAAACATTCATAAACAGGAACAGCCGCTCCTCCGGCGAAGACCGGTCAAGCAGCTTTAACGCATGATTTACCTGGTGCTCCGTCGATCGGGAATTGGTCACCCCGAACGTCATCCGCCAGTAGCTTTCCTGAAAATACCCGGGGAGAACGCGCGCCAGCGGCACCTTCTTGGAGAAGAAAATAACGCCGCCGATGCATATCGTCCGGTAATCCTCCGCCTGCAGGCCGGAGACAACATCCGGCGCGTCAAACAACCAGGTATGGGGATGCGTCTTGAATCCCGTATGCCTGGAATGAAACAAGCGGATATGTTCCGATTTGTCGGTTGTAGCCGGAGTAGGCAGAAATCCGCCGAAAAAGGCATGATGCGCCGCGTACGTAAAGCTTCCCGGCGTATGGCGCTTCTCCCATGATCCGCTGCCGCATAGATTCGGACAGTTCGCTTCCTCCAGAACAGCGGCGTCATAGCGAAGCGTATCCAATGTGATCATCAGGATGTCATGACTCCCGACAATGCGGTTCATATCGGTCAAATCTGTACCACCCCGCTGCGGGCACGCGCCGCCTTGCCGGAGTTGTCAGCTATTAGCGGAGAAAACGACGCCTCCAGATGCCTCATTTCCCATTCATAAGGATCGACGCCCTGATAGAGAACATTATAGAGCAGATCCCCGAAAGGATTGACATCGACAACATGCGGCTTCATCGAACCGCTGCCGATTACCACATCAACGCCGGCGACGCTTGACCCGGAGAAAGCGGCGAGCGCGGACTCCGCGCATTCTCTGACCGCCGCGAGCGTCGCTTCGGATAAACCCATATCTTCCGGCGACATGCGCTTGCTGCGCAAATGCAGATTCGTAATCGGCGTGCGGCTCACCCGGGCTACACAGTGACAAGCAGCACCTCCGACAACCAGCTGCCTCAAATCAAAGGTGCTGTCGCCATAAGCGGCCTTGGCTACCCACTGCTCAATATGAGCACCGTGACTGAGCAGCCAGTTCACAATAAGCCGGATCGTTGCCGTGTCCGTATAGCGCCGCAGCTTGAGCGCATTATAAAATTGCGGCGGACGGGATATAAAGTGATCGACGCCTATCGTCGTAATCGCCAGCTCCTCGCCGGTAGACGGATTGATCTGGTACGCGATAATGCCGCAGGCTCCCGACCCCGAAGCAAGCTTCACAAATACCCGGTGCATCCGCTTGCGGCACATCGTCTCGTGCAGAGCCCCATAATCAGGGATTGCCTCCGGTATTTCCAGCAGACGCGGCACAGATACGCCCGCCGCGGATAATAGGCGATGAGTATGCCGCTTGTCGAACATGCCGGCAATATCTGCCGGTGCGTTGGTCCATTGAACGTCCGGGCAGATTTGCCCGACTTCCGTTTCCAGCTTGGCCAGCAGGCGTGTAAACCCGCGAAACCACTGGGAGGGATGATAGAGCCGTCCTCTTTGCTCCTTCAGCGCCAGGGCTGATTTTTGAGATAAGGGATGCGGATCGCTTCTCCCCTGTACTGGGAGCAGCCGGTCATCCGCATACTCCGCGGCATCGGGCGCGCCCAGGGCAATCAACTGGCGCTCGACCTCGAAGTCCTCGCCCGGCGCGTCAATTCGTACAACCGGTGGCTTTTGCGAATGGGCGCGGGCTTCCTTGAAAGCTTCCTCCAGCCGCTTCGTTCCGCGCAGCAGATCCAAATACGGCACCAGCACTGCGGGCGCCAGATGAAGCCTTCTTCTGGCCTCCTGCAGAGAGGACGTCCGGCGGTTGCCAGGGTTCCCGATCAGTATCATCGGCCGCATCGTTATTCCGTCAAGGCCGGATAACGATAATCTTCATCATCATCCAGATCCTGCTGTTCGCTTGTATCGACATTCAACCCCGTCTGTACCCAGCGCTGCAGCATTCCGTCACTCATATAATGATAGCTCAGATCAAGCTTCTGCAGCTTCTTCACTTTTTCGCTGTTAATGAGCGCCTCCGCGCCTGCGTCCGTGAGCGTCCCCATCGACAGATCAAGGGTATGAAGCTGGTCCAGAATAGGCGCACCGGCAACCGCAAGGGCGATTTCGTTCTGAATTTCGCTATTTTTCAGGCCCAGATACGTAAGGTTCGGAAACCGTCCTGCCTCAATAAGCGGCAGAACATCCTCCAGCCCCCCGTCAAAGCCGTAATCCTCCACGCCCAAATACAGCTCCAGCTTGTTCAGCAATGGCAAATGGCTGTCCTTAATGCTGTTCAGCACATTTTTGCCCAAGCCGCCGCAAATAATAATCAGCTCTTCAAGCTTCCCATGGCGGGCGGGATCAAGCTCAAGTTCTGTACTTCCCTTGATGGTAAGGGAGGTCAGCTCCGGATAAGCGTCCAGCACGGGAGCTATATTGGACTGCATAATCCAGGATACTTCGCATTCCTCAAAGCCCATATCGCCGATAAACAGCCGGCGCAAGGCGGGAAAACGGTCCTTGAGACGGACCAGCGTTTCAACGATTCCGCTGGAATCATTCTCGTACGCTCCGCCCCAATCTCCGATAATGAGGCTGGTCAGCCCCTGACTCTCCGGACTGTCCGCGAGCTTTTCAATCCATTCTTCGACTTTTTGGCCAGCCTCATACTGGTCGTAATCAATGCTAAGCTTAACTTCAGACATGCAGGTTCCTCCTGAGAGTTTATTAGTGAGATCCTCCGGGGCACTTCAAGCGAGCTGCAAACTCGCGCAGCAAGCATAAACTTGCGTTCGTTGAAGCTTCCTGGAAATTCTTTACTGATGCTCGCTTCTAAAGCTGAAAACTCCCTTATTAAGGTGAAAAATATGTACGGTCTTTTTGATTTTAACTCAAAATATTATGTCTTGTCCGTTTTACAGGTCAGATTGCAAAAAACTACTTGTTATTCACCATAATCGCTAACTTTGAAACCGATTGCGAAAGTAAATTTTCAGCAAATATGTGTCAGGCTTCACTGACTGAATATGTCAGCCAAGATGGGTTATTATGAATGTGGACACATAATCGAAGGGAATGATCGGAAATGAACCAATACGGGTTATATGGCAAATTTACTGCACAGGCGGGCAAGCGCGATGAGCTTGCGAAAATACTGCTGGAAGCGGCATCTCAGATGGATGTGATCGAGGATTGCCTGCTGTATGTCATCAATGTTACGGAGAACGAGCCGGAAACGATATGGGTCACGGAGGTCTGGACGGATGCGGCTGCCCATCAGGCCTCGCTGTTAGGCGAAGAGGCTCAGACGCTGATCGCGCAGGCAAGGCCTTTAATTGCAGGAATTGAGCAGATTCAATTGCAGACGCTGGGTGGCAAGGGTGTCTGACTCACCTCGCTCGCGAAACCGGGGAATGCAAGCCGTTAGTCATTGACTGTGCCCTCATTGCATGACAAGGCCGGTTCAGCAGCTTGCTTATGCTTGTATATGCTCGTGCTGCTGTTTCGGGATAGCCGGCGCTGAATGGGCCATGGCAATTGGCCAAAAAAAACAACAGCCGTTCAGCACACGTACAGTTACCCGCTGTTCATTTCACATATGATGTCTTATATCAAATGTGAAAAGCAGGGTGATACAAAATGAGTGTGTATGATACAGGGCCAATCGATAACCGGGCATTCCCTCGCACGAGCCGGCTTGCTGTCTGGCTGTCTAACGGAGGACGGGATCCCGCTATTGCTTCGATCCAGGCTTATACAGTGACTCCCGCCACATCCGGATTTCATTCAACCACATTCTATACCTTATATCTGGTATCGTTGTCCCCGTTAGGATCGGATGGCAGCGTGTTTCTGCTTGATCATATATTTGCCGATCTTGACGTTTACGGAGTGAGGGTTATTACAAGCGGCCTGGGCGGCAGCAATATTTCAGTGACAATCTCGGAAATAGACGGCGGCGGACAAGTGGTTGAGAAGCATATTTTAAGAGGTGAAGATTCAATTATCGGCACCCTCCTTTTTGCTTACAATGCCAATATCGATCAAGATACTGTAACGGTCGTTAGTACGGAAAACAATACAATCGCATCCACCATCGCCTTGCCTGCCGGAAGCAGTCCAATTGGAGTTGCGGTTACGCCGGACGGTACTCGCGTGTATATCGCGAATTTCGGCAACTCTACGGTTTCGGTCATCAGCACAGCAAACAACAGTGTAGTTACAACGATTCCTACGCCTCCCGGAAGCCAGCCAACATCAATTGCAATTACTCCCGACAGCTTCCGCGCTTATGTGACCGACTTTCAGGGATCGGTCATTGTACTGGATACGGTTACGAATACCGTTCAAACTACGATACCAATTTCTCCGGTCAGCAGTCCACTCGGAATCGCGATCACCCCTGACGGTACACGCGCATATGTCGCCAATGTCGGCAGCAACACGATTTCAGTGATAGATACGCTAACCAATGCCGTCATTGCCACAATTCCTGCCGGAATTCTCCCGGACGCCGTTGCGATTACTCCTGATGGCACTCGCGCTTACGTCACGAATCAGGGTGACGATACGGTTTCGGTCATTGATACCGGCAGCAATATAATTATAACAACGGTTCCATTGCCGGCGGGCTCCATTCCATTTGGCGTTACGATATCTCCTGACGGTTCCAGAGCCTACGTTGCCAGCAATGTCAATAACAGCGTTACCGTCATCAATGTGGCAACGAATACGGTATTGATCGATATACCAACACCCGGCAGACCGGTATCCGTTGCGATTACTCCCGACGGCGTATTTGCGTATGTCTCCTCCCAGGTTAATAACGGGATCACGGTTATTGAGACGGCAAGCAACACGGTCGTAGCGAGCCTCCCTGCGGGAAGCTCGCCAAGATCGATTGCTGTGACACCGATCCTGCTGATGTAGTAATACAGGGAACAGGGTATATAGCGTATACCCGTTAGAAACAACAAATCCCGCAGCCTATGCGGGATCACACATTTATCATTCAGATTCCGGTTCTATCTGGACGCAAGCTTCGCCCCATCCAGCAGCTGATGCGACATCCATTCATTGTTAATGACGGGATCGCCGTCCAGGGCCAGCTGCTCATACAGCTTGGTCCGCAATTTTTTGATAATCGGGGCGGATTCCGGCTGCGCGATCAAATTCACCAGTTCCCCGGGATCGGCCGTAAGATCGTAACACTCATCCACATCCGTCAAATTCCAAATGTATTTCCAGGTCCGCGTACGGATCATTCGTTGGGTGTACAACCCGAACTGCTGGCCGTTATAAGAGGCGACAATGGAGTCTCTCCAGTCAGCAGCTTCCGGTCCGCCCGTCAGGAGCGGCTTCAAGGATCGGCCCTGCAGCTGCGGGGAATTCTTCGTCGCAAGCTCCAGCAAATCAATAAGCGTCGGCGCCATATCCAGCAGGTTGTAGACAAACCGGCTGTCTACCCGGCCAGTCTGATCCTTGCCGGGCAGCCGGATGGCGAGGGGGACGCGGACGACATCGTCATAGAGAATATAATGCTTATCCATCATTCCGTGCGAACCGCACATGTCGCCATGGTCAGCGGTAAAAATAACAAGCGTATCGGCAGACGCATCAAGCGCGTCCAGCTCAGTCAATATTTTGCCAATCGCTTCATCGAGCTGGCTGATAATTCCGTAATACCTGGCCACAATAGGCGCCCAATCGGCCCAGGTATAATCCTCGACTCCCCAGTTCAGCAGCTGCTGCCTTTGAATGTAGGGCTTCCCCTGGAAGGTCTCCCGGAATCCCGCCCACTCCGGTATCGCAGCAGGATCGTACATTTCCGCAAACTTCCCCGAAGGACGGCATGGCAGATGCGGCTCGGGAAAATGAACAGCCAAATGCCAGGGCTTGCCTTCCGATTCCAGCTGTCTGAGCGTGCTGACCGCCCGATCCGCCATCCAGTGAGTCTGCGAATCCCCGAGCGGAACCGGACTTGCTTCGCCAAAATATCCGTTCTTAAATTCAATGTCCGGATACCGCTGCTTCCGGAAGACCTGGTAATCCGCCTCGCTTACATATGAATCGTAGCCGAAGGCTGTTGCATCATGCTCCGGATTCACACCCCACTTGCCGATATAAGCGGACCGGTAGCCATTATCCGAGAGCAGTCGGGACCAGGTGAAATGCTCCGGCTGAAGAGAGCCCACAGGAAGAAAAGCATTATAGTTCCATAAGGAGCCGAAGGTCTCCGGCCTTCTTCCATGCAGCAGGGACTGCCTGGCCGGACAGCACAGCGGCACATGCGAATAGGCTTGGTCGAATACGGTGCTTTGCGCGGCAAAACGGTCAAGATGGGGGGTTCGTACAGGATATTGGCCGCTATAGCCGACACAATCATGACGAAGCTGATCTGCCGTAATTAACAGCACGTTAGGCGAACGCTTTTGCATAGGAGATGCGTCAGCTCCTCTCTCTCCAGAAATACTCTTACGGCCTGGGATTACTCGATCTCCACACCTGTCCGGTATTGGCTGGGCGAGCAGCCCACATGCCGGAGAAACAACCGGTTGAAGAACGATTGATCCTCATAGCCCACCGTAGTCGCCACATTGATGACCTTGTCGTCCGTCTCCAGCAGCAGGTGCTTGGCGCGCTCCATGCGGATCTCGTGCAGCACATCGAATACGCTGCGGTTGAACTCCTCGCGCATCAGCCGGTTCAACTGCCGCGTGCTTACATTGAATAAGACGGACAAGGACTGAAGCGTGATTTTTTTCTCGAAGCTCCGCTCCAGATAGCCGTAAATCCGGCGTGCGGTCATCTCCCGCTCCAGCTGACGGGGAGAAGGGTGAACCCGCTGCTGCTGCATCATCGCGTAATAGCGGGAGAGCAGCACAAGCAGCTCGATCATTTGCAGCCGGATCAGCGTCTTATAGCCGGGTACGCGGCTGTCCAGCTCACGGATCATGCTGTCCAGGAGCTGCTGAACGGAGTCCGCATCCTGCCCGTGCAGATTAAGCCGGTGATTGAACCTCACGTCATGCTTCAGAAACGGGTGAACGTAGAAATAGTCCATCGAGCCTGTAATTTCAAGCTCGCTGAGCAGCGCATCGGAGATAAAGGACGGCATAAACAAGCAGTTGATAATATCAATCTGCTCGCTGGCCTCGACATAATAGGCGTGGGTTTCACCGGGATTAATAATAAACACATCCCCCGCATGAACCTCATACGGGGAACCCTGGAAGATATGCATGCCCTTGCCCCGAACGACATAGACCAGCTCGACGAACTCGTGCCCATGCTCGGAGATCGAGCCCTGTACAGTCCGGGTAATCCAGAACGGAAATTCATCCTTCATATAATTGTTTCTGCTCAGAATATCCTGCATGCCTCTATTCACCCTTTGCAAAAGACTCCGATTGTACGGTCGTGCGGGAAAAACTAGCCGTCAGCCGCGGTGAAGCACCGCGTTGTCGAAACGCTCCCGCTGCGGGTTCTGGTACCATTCCTCCCAGGTCAACGACGCCGAACCGAGAATCTGCTCGATTCTTCTCCGGAAGGGCAGTCCTGCTTCCTGAAGCTGTCGCTGCATGGGGTCCGCTCTTCCTGCCAGCTTGCGCTCCACCCATTCATTCAGCCGGGTTTCCAAACGCTCCGCAACGTCCGGCAGCCTCTCTGCAAGATTGACCGTTTCCGCAGGATCATCGGTCAAATCGAATAATTCTCTCGGCGGACGTGTGAACGGCCCAGAGTCATAGGTGCGGATGAACTTGTAGCGGTCCGTTCGAATCGCCCTTGCCGCCTGCCAGGCACATTCGCTCAACAGCAGCGCATCGTTCGTGCCTTCTGCTTCGCCGCTGATCGATGGCCATAAGCTGCGCCCGTCGAGACCCGCGGGATTCTTAAGCTTCGCCTGGTCAATTCCGGATACAGCCTCCATGCGCGCGGCATCCAGAATAGTCGGCAGCAGATCGACCTGCTGCACAAGCCCCGGAACCCTCCGGCCGGCGGGAATTCTTCCCGGCCAACGGATAATCATCGGGACATGGACGGTCGGCTCATACAAGCCGCAGTGGTCCCAGTAGATGTCGTGCTCCGTCAGGCTTTCACCATGATCGCCAAACAGAATGATCATGGTCTCCTCTTGGATCCCGAGCCTTTCAAGATGATCATCCAGCTCCTTCAACCGGTCATCCAGATAGCGGATTTCCGCATCATAAAGCGCATCGTAATAATCACTGTCCGTAACCTCGCCGACCAGATCATAATGGTGATGCTTGAAGAAAGGGTAAGCTGGATGATTATACGCGCCTTCCATGCTTTTGTTTCGTGGATCGAACGGGTCCCTGCCAGGCTCGTAGAACTCCGGAATGTAGGAATCCGGCGGCAGGTAAGGCGTATGCGCATCCCAATAATGCAGGAACAGGAAGAAGTTCTCTTCCCTGTGCTGCCCGATCCAGGGCATCGCCAATTCATTGACCGTGCGTCCGTCAATCCAGCGGTTGCCCCCGACGCTGTTCATATAATACCGGTAGCCGCGGGCAAACCACTCCTTCAGCTGGTACAAATTGTCCACAGCCGCTGTTGTGAAGCCGGCGGAGCGCAGCATGGAAGGCAGCCATTCGGTTGACTTGGGCAAATGCGTCAGCTCCGAGCCGTGAGATACAACGCCTGTGGTCAGACCGATTTTGCCGGTAAAAATCCCAGTATGCGCGACCTCGGTCGGAATATCCGCCGCATAAGCTTTTTCGAACAGGACTCCCTCACGGGCTATCCGGTCCAGATGCGGGCTTGTGGCTTTATGGTAGCCATAACAGCCGAGACGCGAGGCGCGAAGCGTATCCAGCGAGATCATAATTATTTTCATCGTGCTTCTAATCCCTCCGAGAAGTTGACTTCTCCAGTGGTGCGGCATGGCCGAGCCATGCAAGAATCGTATCTCCATTTTGCTCCAGCGTCGCAGTGGATGTGCATAGTGTGATGTCCGGATTGCTTGGCTCGTCATAGGAATCGGAGATGCCCGTGAATTGGGCAATCGCTCCGCTTCTCGCTTTGGCGTACAAGCCTTTGACATCTCTCATCTCGCATACATGAAGGGGACATTTCACATAAATCTCAACATAACCTGGCAGCTGCGCCCTGGCGTGCTCCCTCATCTCCGTGTAAGGCGTGATGGCGGATACCAGCACATCCACCCCGTTTCGCGAGAGCAGCCTGGCGAGATACGTAACCCGTTTAATGTTCTCGAAGCGCTCTTCGCGGCTGAAGCCGAGTCCTTTGCATATCGTATCGCGCAGCTCGTCGCCATCGAGCAGTTCAACGCGCCGTCCCTGCTTCCGCAGCTTCTCTTCCAAGAATTTGGCCGTTGTTGTCTTGCCGGCTCCGGATAGACCGGTAAACCATAATACCGAGCCATGCCCGTTATTATTCATATCCATTTCCCTCCACGTCCCCTGTATCATTCGTTAGCCGCAACCTCTACAGGAGCTCCGCCCAGCTGATGCGAACGTATAGCAGCTTCAATGACTTCCTGCGCCGCGAGCGCATCTGCCCCGGATGCGGCAATATCCTCCGGTTTTACCCCTGTCTGAATCTCCTCGATGAACCGGTTGATCCGATGCCCGAACGTGTCGTCAAAGCCCTTCATCCCTCCGAACAACGGATTGCGGACAACCGTCAGCTCATCGGAATGATGCGGATAATAAGTCATACTCTCATATACATTGTCAATAACAAGCCGGCCCTCGTGACCGGCAACCTCGCAGTATTCAATGGGATGCCGCATGGACATATCATAGCTTCCCGTCAAATGCCCGACCGCGCCGCTGACAAACTCCATATTGACGGAAACAGTGGACCAGGACGTCCGCCCGGGAGCTTTGGTCATAAAGGACTGCACCCGCTTCACGTCCCCGGCAAAATACCGCATAACATCGATGGAATGCGGATGGAGGGCCCGCATATGAAGCCACTCCGTATCCTCCTGCGGATTGCGGATCGTCAGCCTCATATTCAGGAACAGCAGGGAGCCCAGCTTCCCTTCCGCGACCAGCTCCTTCGCCTTGTACGCCGCAGGGGTGAAGCGGTGATTGAGGTTGCAGGCAAGCCGCACGCCATTCTCCCGGGCAAAAGCAACCATCTTCCGCGCCTCTTCGATATTATTGGATATCGGCTTCTCCACGAACACCGCCTTGCCTGCTTCAATCGCGATCATGGCCGGCTCAAAGTGATGGCTGCCTTTCTCTACGCCCGCAGTCGCCACGATAACGGCATCAATCGTTTCCTTGCTCAGCAGCTCCCGCAAATCCGTATAATGGGGAACCGAATGCTCGCGCCCCGCCGCCTCGGCCCGCTCCGGCATCAGATCGCAGACGGCAGCGAGCTCGGTGCCCGGATGGCTTCGATACGCGCGGCAGTGGATTTTACCGATATTGTTGACGCCGACAACAGCTACTCTGATCATTTGCAGTCCCTTCCTTTCGAGCTTGCTACCTGCAAAAAGCATGGGTCGATATAAGAAAACAAGTCTGTTTATGACAGGTTTTTTGTGGACCTATTACTCGTCCTTGGACTCCGCTGCTGCCGCAATTTCTTCTTTGGCCTTATTTTTTTCCTTGTCCTTTTCTTTACCCTTGGCCTTGCCTTTGCCTTTTGTCTTGCCTTTAGACGCCGGATCATCCTTCTCCTTCTCTTGAAGCGAGCGGGCGCTGACGATGGAGCCGATATGGAGCGAATCATACGCTTCCTGGGAGGAAGTGAAGGTCTTGCCCTGTCCATGCCAGTTCAGATTCGTATAGATCGGATTGGTGCGGCCCACTTCCTGCTCGCGTTTGGCGATGTAGTCGTTCATCCGTTTCTGCAGGAAGGCTACGACCTCCGGCTCGCGCTCTGCGACATTTTCATTCTCCAGCGGATCCTGAATCAGGTTATACAGCTCCACTTCCGGCTTGAAGTGGAAATCCGGCTCCAGCGCGCAGATCAGCTTCCACTCCGGCGTACGCCAGCCATGCTTGCGCATCCATGTGCATTCCGTTATATAGAACTCGCTGACCCGCTTTGCATCGTCGCCCTGGATCAGGCCTGTCAAGCTTTGGCCGTCAAATGCCGTATCGGTCTTGATATCCAGCAGCTCCAGCACCGTCGGCATAATATCGGAGATCAGGCTTACGCCGGAAACCCGTTTTCCCGCCGGAACACGTCCGGGGAATTTGATAATGAGGGGAACAACCAGCGTACAATCATACAGCCCATGATGGTCGAAGAAACAATCATGCTCATAAAGCGTTTCCCCATGATCGGATGTAATGACAATCAATGTTTCTTCTTCAATCCCCATCGCTTCCAGCTTGGCGAACAAGGTTTGGATGCAGGCGTCCATATAGGCGATTGCCCCATCGTATTGCGCCTCCACGTACTGCTCATCGGTGACGCCCTCGGGTATCCAGGATTTCAGGAAATTCGCGAAGGGCTTGAAGCCGTAAACCGGCTCCATCGACCGGTTGCTCTCATCCTTCTCGTTGTCGCCGTAGAAAATGCGCTCGAACGGAACGGGCGGCAGGTAAGGAGAATGCGGGTCCATATGCCGCAGAAACAGCAGAAACGGTTTGTCTTCCGCTGCAAGGCGTTCCAGCTCTGGCACGGCGACATTGTTCAGATTTTGCGCTTTGGGCGTACGTCCGGTCTCGTCGGGAACCCAGGATTCGTAGTCAATATAGGTCTGGAAGCCGCGTGAGGACGGATTGCCGGTGAAGCCGATACAGGTCGTGTTATAGCCGTTCTCGCCCAGCGTCTCGGCCAGCGTCTTCACATGCCCGCCAAGCGGACCCTGATGACGAAGAGCGACGACATCGGTTCCGAATACATCCATACCTGTCAGCATGGAAGCATAAGCCGGAGTTGTCGGAATGCTTGGGCTGAAATGCTTCTCGAACAGCACGCCATCCGCTGCAACCCGGTCCATAAAAGGTGTTGTCAGACGCGAATATCCATATGAGCTCATATGATCGCGCCGTAAACTATCGATACCGAAAATAACCACATTCGGTTTTTTAGCTGTCATTTCATGATTACCTCCTGAAAGTTTTTTGCGAGGCTTTACCTGATCTGCCGGTATTCAGCAGCATCAAGCAAGAACTCGCTTCGTAAGCAAAAGCCTGGAACAGGTTTGCGACAATAAGTCATCCAAAGGAAAAACGAGAGCGGAAGGCGTCACTTGAATCTGGAGAAGCGAAGCGTTTGCCTTTGTACCCCGAATTTAACAGATAAAGGTATCCAAAATAAAAAAATTCAGGGGTACAACAGCAATCGGAAGATCAAAGGACTCCTGAAGCGGCTCTGCTTTTCTAACCGTTATTTACGCTTTTTGGTACTTGCGTTTGCGGCTCCTTATCTGCCGCCCAGCTTCTTCAGGCATGCATTCAAATACCCGTACGATTCCGCCGCCACGATCGACACCTGATCGATCGTGTGGTCCGGTCCGGCACCGATGACCTCCAGTACGACGGGGCCGTCATAGCCGCCGTCTACCATCGCCTTGCAGTAGCCGAACAGATCGATATCGCCCCGTCCGCAAGCCTGCAGCTCAATCGGGCCGGGTCCTTGCGCGCGGCCTTTGCAGTCGCGTATGTGTACATGCTTCACACGGCTGAGCACAGCCGGCAGTGCTTCCTCGGCGTTTTCGCCGGAACGGTGGATATGGCTCGGGTCCATATCTATCCCGAAAGCCGGTGAGGATATAGCCTCCATGGCAGCAAGCGTCGTCGGCGTATTGTCAATCGCATTGCCGACATGAGCCTTCACGCACAGCGTGACTCCATAAGAGGCGGCTTTCTCCGCCAGATGGGTCAATTTAGCGATCGATGCGGCAAGATCCTCCTTATTGCCGGATTTTCCGCCGGGTCCAACGTTGATGACCGGAATTCCGATGGCCGCACCGGCCTCGAATGCCTTGGTCAATCTTTCCTCGTCCAGCGAAGCGACCTCCATGGACAGGAACTTTAGTCCGTTCTCCTTCACGATGGCCTGCAGCTCATCCTTCTGCTCCTGCCAGCGGTCAAGATCAAGATGCTCGCACATGCCTTTGATAGCCGATATTTCCACGCCGTCATAGCCGGAGCGCGCAATTGCAGCTGCCGCCTCGGCGAAGCTGAACGATTTGAAAAGTACAGAGTTTACGCCTAATTTGACCATAAGTATTGAACACTCCCTCAGTAATATATGGATGGATGATGCTATTTCATGAACATCGGATCTCCGTGCAGCGGCGGCAGCGGATGCGGACGAACAACCTCTCCGCCGCTCTCATAGGATTCAATGACGGCAAAGGTATATTCCAGAACGGCAAGCGCGTCTCTTCCGTTGGCGCGAAGCTGATCGAACGATACACGGTTGGACACATCCTCAAGGAACGCGTGAAGCCGGTTGTTGAAGGTGCGGTTGAAATCATTGGTGCCATAATCCGTCACGATGGCTTCAGGCTGAACGCTTATCGCCGGAATGCCCTTCTCCGCTTTCCAGTAGGAGATTTTCTCGACGCAATTCTCGATGCAGAAGGTACCCTTCGAGCCGGCAACCTCCAGGCTCCACCAGCCGCCAAGTCCGTATACCGCGTCTCCTCTCTGACTGAGCAGATAGCCTACGCCGCCATTGGCGAATTTCATATGAATGCTGTTGATCGATACCATAACGTCTCCCGCGCTGCGGCGGAAGCCGGGACGGTCGGAGAAGGTTTGAATATGCGTAATATCGCCGCAGAAATGACGCATAACGCTGAGCGGATGAGTAAGAAACGCTTTCATATGAAAATATGGATGGCCCTTGATCTTCGGCGATCCCGCAAGTCCATAATTCAGATCTCCCCCGTTGAAGCCCATCTTCGCCATGCAGTATACCAATTCGCCGATATCGCCGCTCTCCATGTATGCCTTGGCTTTTTCAGCCGGCGGGGTGAAATAGTGATTCAGATTGCAGCCCAGATACACCTTCTGCTTCTCGGCAAAAGCGACCAGTTCCCGCCCTTCGCGGATGTCGTGGCACAGCGGCTTCTCAACCAGAACATGCTTGCCGTAGCCGATGGCTTCCATAGCCGGCTCAAAATGCCAGCTGCCGTTGTCGATGCCGCCTGTCGTAATATCGATCACTTCGATATCCGGCTCATTCTCGACCATATCCTTCAGGCTGTAATAAGCCTTTACGCCATGTTTCTCGGCTGCGGCATCGGCGCGCTCCTTCACCACATCACAGACTGCTACCAGATCAGCAAGGTCATCCTCTCTATAACAATTCGCATGGTTGTTGCCAATCCCATTCATCCCTACAATGCCAATTTTAACGGCCATTTTTCAGTTGCCTCCTATTTGGTTTTTTGAGATCTACGCATTCTGGAAGGCGTTATCGCTTAATGCGACACGGCGTCCTTCCCGCGACGATACATAAGTAGCCAGAACCATTCGCAGCGACGTCATTCCATCCTCGGCAGTCGCCAGCGGAGCGCGCTCGCCCCGGAGAAATTCAGCCAGCGGCTTTGCCAGTCCGCGGATGCGGTGACTATGATTGTCTGGAGAAGGTATATTGCTTTCAATCCAGCTGCCGCTCCCGGCGCTGTATCGTTTCAAGCCTGCCGCGCCTGCGGTGCGGGCTACGTTGCAGCTGGGCACATCGCCATAATTTTGGATAATGCTGCCTTTCTCGCAAATGATCTCCGTCGTATTCTCCGCCGCCGTGCAGGTGAAGGAGCAGCTCACCTCGGCTATCGGGCCGCCGGGATAGCGGAAAATAGCAATCCCGTTGTCATTCGGTATACGCGGATTATATAAGGACTCCAGTTCGGCGGTGACGGTCTCCGGCACACCCAGCAGCCAGTGAATAAAATCGATCGGGTGCGAGGAATCATCCGCCCAGATGTCGCGGTTAAGAGCGGGATTGACATGCCAGCTGTCGGCAAAATCCGGACTTAGACCCATGGGCAGGCCGTGACGGCGGCGGACCATGAACACACGTCCAAGCTCGCCGCTCTGAAGCCACTCTTTCATCTGCATATTCTGCGGATCGACCCGCATCTGCCAGGCCAGTGTGAACGGAACCCTGCATGTCTGAACCGCATCCGCGATACGCCTGGCTTCATCCATCGTCAGCGCCATCGGCTTTTGAAGCACTATTGCTTTGCCGCTCGATGCTGCAAGCTCTGCAAGCCCGGCGTGCTTCGAGGTTTCCGAGCCGATCACCACCGCCTGGATATCGTCACGCTTCAATAATTCATCCGCATTCGCATAGACTTCTAGCCCGAATGCGCTTCTTGCCGTTTCCAGTCTCGCAGGATCGTGATCCCAGCCCGCCAATACGCTTATCCCGTATTCCGGCTTCTTCCACTCCTCGCAGTACGCATGGACATGCCCATGGGCAAATCCGAGAATCCCTACACCAATCGGCTTGATTCTGCATCGCCTCCTTAGGTTCAACATGGATATGAGAACGGTTTCTTGTACTCATCATAATCAACCGCACTCCAAAAATCTTGGCGTATCGGGACAATAACTAATGCGATCGAGACCATTTGCAGCGAACAAGGGTAAGCGCTTGCAGGTTTTACCCTTTTACAGCGCCGGCCGTCATCCCCGCGACTATTTTCTTATTGAAGAAGATAAACAGAATGAGCGGCGGAATGGATATCAGCACGATATCGGCAAACAGCAAATTCCAGGAGGACGTGAACCGGCTGGTAAAGTTATAAAGCGTCAGCTGCACCGTCGCATTGTCCGCCCCCGGGAAGAAATACAAGGGATTGACGAAATCATTGAACACGTTAATGGAGGTCAGGACTACAACCGTTGAGGTAACCGGCTTCAATAGCGGGAAAATAATATGGAAAAACAGGCGTATGCCGCCGCAGCCGTCGATAAATGCGCTCTCGTCGATTTCTTTGGGCAGCGTGGCCACGAAGGCCTTGTAGAGAATCGCCGAGAACGGAAAATGCAGCGCGACCTCAACCAGCGTAATGCCGGCCAATGTTTTGAACAGACCGATCGAATCCAGCACCCAGATCGTCGGAACGATAGCAGGCGGAATCATCAGCCCGGCCAGCACGATGAAATTCAGCAGGGACGATCCCCTGCCCCCTTCCCTGCGCTGAAGCACAAAGCCGGCCATGGCGCTGACGAAGACGAGAATAACGATCGACAGTACCGTGAGCAGCGTACTGTTATAGAAGGCGCGCAGCAGCATATTGTCGGCAGCCGTGAGAACGGCTTTGTAATTGCTGAAAATTTCAAAGGATTTCGGCCAGGTCATCGACATCAGCGCCGCATCCTGCTGGTTCTTGAAGGAATTGATAATAACGAAGTAAAAGGGCACCCAGAATATAATCGTGGTCACCACAACTGCAATAAAGCCGACAGAAATCCGTTTGGCACGCTCGCTCATAGGTCTACCTCGCTTTTGGTCAGAAACTTGTATAACGGGAAAGCAAGCACCGATACCCCGATGAACAAGATGACATTCCCCGCCGTAGCAAGGCCGTAGAAGCCGGCCTGATACTGCTTGTAGATAATGGAGGCGATCAGGTCGGTGGTGAAGCCCGGCCCGCCCTTGGTCATCGCCCAGATCAGATCGAAGGTCCGCAGACCCCCGATAAAAGCCAGAATAATGACGGAGTTCATGGCCGGACGGGACAGGGGCAGCGTAATATGGCGGAAGGCTGCGAGATTGCTGCCGCCGTCGATCTTGAGCGCTTCGTAATAGACCTGGGGAATGGCCGTTATCCCGGCGATGAAGATGACGGTCGCGATTCCCACTCCCTTCCATACATCAACCAGGGCAACCGACAAAAGAGCGATATGGGTGTTGCCGAGCCAGTCTGGACCTGCGATGCCAAGCGCGCCCAGCGCCACATTAATAATCCCCTGTGACGGATGCATCATCGTGGAGAAGGTAATGCCGACGGCGATGGTGCTGAGCAGCGTGGGGAAGAAAACAACGGAGCGCAAATAATTTTTGGCGATAATTCTTGAAGTCAGAAAAGCGCCGAGCAGCAAACCCAGCAGCACCTTCAATCCACAGGTGACAACCGCAAAGATCAGCGTGTTGCGAAACCCGATGCTGAGCGCCGTTTCGGAGAAGAAGGTGACGTAGTTGTCCATGCCGATAAAATCCCATTTCGTGAGCGTCCATCTCGTCGTGCTGAAGAAGAAGGACAGGAGCGTCGGCAGCAAATAGAAGGTAAAATAGATCACACCTGCAGGCAGCAGAAAAAAAAGATACGAATACATCCGCTTGGAGGCGGTATTCATCATGCGCTCATCCTTTCTCTTGGACAGTAGAAGCCGCCGGAAGGCCTTCACTTGCGGCGCGCTCCGATTGAACAGACATACCCTGCAGCAGAAGTTGCAGGGTATGAATACGTTTTAGCCTATGGCTTCATCACCAGCCGGGGAGCGCCAGCTGCTGCGCCTGCTTCTCGACGTCCTTGTCGTAATCCTTGGCCCCCTGCGCCGCGGTGTTGATCCCGCTGCCTACAGCAACCGTAATATTCTCCAGGTTGGGGCCTTTGACCGGGGACAGAAATTCCAGCGCCGGCGCTGTTTTTCCTTCGTCAAAGTAAGACTGCATTTCTTTAACCCCTGCATAGGTGTCTTCGGGAAGATCAATACCGGTAATCAGGTAGGGTCCGGATGCTTTGAGCTTGGATGACAGGACGGACTGGCCTTCAGGCGACAGGAAATATTCCGTCCACTTTTTGGCGGCTTCCAGATTCTTGCTGTCCTTGTTGAGATAGAGCGCGCTTGGCATCCACACCGTCAGTCCATTGATGTCCGCGCTGTCGCTTGGCTCCGGGAACACGCCGATATCGTTGATTTTGTCGGGGAAGTTCTGGAATATCGAGTCAAGCGCCGAGGTTAACATCGGATAATGCACACCGTCGCCCTCCGCGAGCATTTTGAGTCCCGCATCATAGGTGGTAGCCAGGAAATCTTTGTTCATATATCCGCGCTTGTATACGTCCTCGATTTTCTCGAAGCCTCTGAGCGCTGCCGGCGTGGTCGCATATTTGGCCTTGTTGGCCGTATAATCGTCCGCAAAAGATGCATTTTGCGACTGGACGTTGTAATAATCTCCGAGTATGAGCAGCTGGGAGGTCCAGGTGTCCTTGTAAGTGCCGATTACCGCCGTCTTGCCCGCCGCCTTGATCTTCTCATTGTTGGCCATAAATTCATCCCATGTTCGCGGAATCTCAAGTCCCAGGTCGGCATACACCTTCTTGTTGTACAGAACGGCGCCGACAACCGTCGTGCCGACCGGAACGCCAAACACCTTGCCGCTTGCCGTAACCGTCGTTTTGAAGGAGTCCAGCACATTCGCCATGAAGGGTTCGCCGCTCAGATCGGCAAAGTTCTCCTCAGGGCTCAGCGCCTGCAGCAGCGATCCGGAATTGTACACCAGCAAATCGTCCATATCGCCTGTAGCCAGACGGGTTTTAACCAGATTGTCGCCCTCTGTGCCGTCCGGCTTGATATCGAATTCAATGGCAATGTTCAGTTTCTTCTCAGCCTCTGCCGCCACGACCTTTAGCGCATCAAGCGTCGTTCCGGTATTGCCGACCATCAGCGTTAACGTTACTTTCTTGGCGGCAGGCGCTTCCGCGCTGCTTCCGCCGCCTTCATCAGCTGCATTCGTACCGGCAGGCTTGCTGTTGCCAGGATTCTCATTGTTTGTGGTGCCGCTTGTTCCACAGCCGGTTGTCAGGATGATCATAAGCGAGATGCAGGCCGCAAAAATGGTCATGACGCTTCTTCTTTTTCGCATGTTTTTTTGGTCCTCCCTTTTTGTATGCGCATTCATGTATGAATGGCAGTCCGTATGAATTAAGTTTAGAGGGATTGCCATGCTCCGCCTACCTGTAGATTGGCTATTTTGGGAGGGTGATTTTGCTTTTCAGCCTTATTTCGTTCGTTTGGCGTAAGCCTGCGGCGATTCGCCCACGATTTTTTTGAACACATGACTGAAATGCTTCGCATCTTCATAACCGACCAGACCGCTCACATCCGAGAGCCGTTCCATCCCTTCGGTGAGCAGGATCTTCGCCTTGCCGATGCGGTAATGAATCAGATAGTCGGAGAAGGTGCAGCCAGTCTGATTCTTGAAGAGCTTGGACAAATAGCCAAGGCTGACATGATGATCCGCTGCAAACTGCTGCAGGCAGATATTATGCTGATAATGGCGGTGTATCCACTGCATGAGCAGAGGGATCATGCTTTTCGGCTTCATATCCTTGCTTTCCCGGCCTGGATGGAGATTCATAATTTTCGCGCTCAGCCATCCATTCAGCTCCTCGTAGCTTGTCAGCTCATTCAGACTCGACAGCAGCTCATCCTGCATCTTGGGCGGATCGACCCGGCCCTGCTGAGATAGGCGCCATTTGAACTGCAGGGAGTAAAGCAAATCACGGATAAAACCTTGCAGCTGCCGCATGGTGATTTTTTTCCGCTTCAGCTCCGCAGTAATTTTGTGGATCATTTCCGTTCCCCTGCGGAGATCTCCCTGGCTGAACAGCGTTTCCATCATCCGCACCTTATCCCAGATGCCGCTGATATCCGCGTCCATTGTCCGGGCATCGGGGGCAATCCAGGTCGGCATGCCGAGCCGCATGTTTTCTTCCAGCCTCCGGTTAAGGAGGGCAAAGCATTTGCTGAGCCGCTCATTCCCGTTCTTGAAAACATAGCTGAGCTGAACATTCTCATCCATCCGCTGAAAAAGCGCGATCAGTCTGGATTCCATGCCGCATTTGCCGGAATCGGCGGCAACCGGAACGAGGATGATTTTCCGCCGGGAATCCAGATCCAGACAATGAATATCCTCCTCCCGGACGCTCCCGTAAACGATCTGGGTCCTCAGCTCGCTATTGCGGATACCGGTATCCTGCCAGCCTCTGTGCGCTCCCCAGTTTCCCAGCAGAAGCAGCGCCATCAAATATCCATGTCCATAGAACGGCGCAGCCATCTCTTCCTCCACCGGACACGAAGCAAACAGCATCCGGCTAATGGACCAGTTCATCCGCTCTTCCCGCTGTCTCTGCTCGTTCCGGATGCCGCTTATCGCTTTATCGATGCTCAAGTACAAGGCATCCTTCTTGACGGGCTTGAGCAAATAGTCCACAACGCCGATCTTCACCCCCTGCCGGGCATACTCGAATTCATCATGAACGCTCAGGATAATCCCTTTGACCGCGGGATCGGCTTTGCTCAGCTCGCTGATCAGTTCCAGTCCGTCCATCCCGGGCATATTGATATCGGTCAGCACCAGATGCGGCTGCGTCCTGGCTGCTCCAGCCAAAGCGTCCTCCCCGTTCCCGAAGGCAAAAATACGGTGCTCCTCTTCATAGCTCTGAAATAAGGTTTTCAATTCCTCCAGCGCCCAGCGCTCATCCTCGACGAGAAATATATTCATGCGCGTCCCTTCCCTTTCCATCTGCAGGTATAAGGTATGGAATTTCCAGCTTGACGGTTGTCCCTTCGCCTGGAAGGCTCATGATGTGTAATCCGTAATTCCCGCCATAAAATAATTGAATCCGCTGCTGAATGTTCAGTAAGCCGATTCCGCGTGTGTCGTGATCAAGCTCTCCCGACAGAATGGGGGTGCGCAGCATGCTGCGCAGCTCCTGCTGCTTCTCCCCGTCCATCCCCCTGCCGTTGTCTGTCACTTCGATCTGAAGTAACCCGCTGCTTCGGTGCGCCCGGAGTCTGATGACGCCTCCTGACTTCGTTTTACCAAGACCGTGAATGATCGCATTCTCTATGAGCGGCTGAATTGTAAGCTTCAAGATGGATGCCTGCAGAAGCTCGTCGGGAATATCGCAGTGGAGCTCGAACCGGTCAAAGAATCGGTGCTGCTGGATGTTCATATAACAGCGGATATGCTCCAGCTCATCCTTGAGCGCAACAGGATGCTGCAGATTCTTCATGCTGTACTGGAACAATTCCGCCAGCGATTCCGACATTTCCGCCACTTCCTCAATCCCTTTGATGCGGCTGATGGATTTCATAATGTTCAAGGTATTGTACAGAAAATGCGGATTAATCTGGGCCTGCAGGGCCGATAATTGGGCATCCTTCTCAGCCAGCCTGGACTGGTACGCTTCGTTGATCAAGCGGGATATGCTGCCCAGCATGTCGTTATAAATCCGGCTCAGGCGGCCGATTTCGTTATTGCTTCTGACCTCCATCCGCTGCGAGAAGTCGCCCTGCTCGACCCGGATCATCTTCTTCATCAGATTATGGAGCGGTATTGTAATGTGATAAGACAGAATATAGGAAACAAGCGCGATAATCATAACCGCCGCGAGCCCGACCAGGATCAAAATCAGCTGTGTGCGCTTGATCTGGGCAAGCAGATACTCATTGGGGATCAATACAGCGGTTCTCCAGCCCGTATAGGCGGACCTGTCGACCGTATACAGATATTTCCTGCCGTTCCACGTCAGCTCCGAAGAAGCCTTCCCTCCCGGCAGCATCGCAGCGCTCAGATTCTGCAGCGTGCCGCTTGTCAGCTCATTCTTGTTATCATATACGACCGTTCCTTCATCGTTTAGAATAAACACCCGCATATTCTTCTCCATCTCATTGCTGTCCGACTGGACCAGCATATCGCGGAATGCATCGATGTTGATGTTGATTTTCATAAAGGCGATGCTGCTGCGCGAAGGAATGCGGTTGATGCTGCGGACAAAAGAAATGACCTTCGGCGACTCGATATCATGGATGTCCTCCACTACGGTGGGCAGAAGCAGAAATTTCTTCTTGTAGTCGTAGTCATGCCCGGTATACCAGTCTTCTTTCTCCAGGCTGTCCGTCAGCTTCGGCCCGCTGGAGCGCGATACATAATAGGCATACCGGTCCAAAGTGAACAAGTATATGCTCTGCACCTTCGGCTGCGGATGCATCAGCGTGTAGAGCCTGCTCGACAGTGAAAGCTCGATGCGGTTTTGCTCCACCGGATTATCCGTCTCATAGTGATCGAGCAGATTGCGCTGCACGAGAGGATCCCCGAAGATTGAGACGGACATCGCCTCCATCTCGTGGATGTACAGCTCTACCGTACGGCTGAACTGCTTCGTAATCGTGCTGGATAAGGCATAGGTTTGATTTTTGGTATCGCTTACATTTTTGAAGTACAAAATTGTGCATGCCAGAAGCACCGTGAGCAGGAAAACAACAGAAAAGGTGATGAACATCTTGGTCTTCAACATCATATCGTTCCAACGCCGCATCCATGATCAACCCTCCCGCCGATTGTTGATCGTTATTATACAACAAGCTGCAGCTTGTTGCAGTAAGAAGAACCGGTTGTTATTTATGGCAAGAAACATCAAACAGACCCAAAAGAGCCACCCTAAAGCGGCTCTATTGGGTCTGTTTGATGACCGGTCAGATTTCCTTGCGGTTCAAATAAATCAAGCCTGCCATGAAGAAGATCATAAAGCTGCCCAGAACCGTGATCATCAGACTTTCATAAGGGATCATGAATCCACCGATGCCGCCGGAGCCGTAACCGGAAGGCGTCATCGCCAGCAGCGGCTGCGCCCATGGGTAGAAAGGGGCAAATCTAGCGGAATTAACGATCAGGATATTGGGCAGAGTGAGCATCACGTTAAGGACAAGAGGGGCAGCAAAGCTGGTCCAGGCAATCGATACCCCCAGCTGGGCGGCGGCAAGAGGCAGACAGGCCACCCATCCTCCGGTCACGCACCGCAGCAGCATGGACCAGGGAACCCCGGCTTCTATTCCATGATACAAGGCGGCAGCCAGTATGGCAGCCAGTAAGAGCAGCTGCACCACAGCCAGCATCAGTGCCACAACAACAAATTTTGCAAAGAACAGACCCGATCGCGATATTGGCAGCGACAGCATCAGCTTCCAGCCCCCTGCATGCTCATATCGGCAGACGAATGCGGAGAATATGCCGGTAAGGATAGGCAGCAGCAGCATGGCGTGGGGGACAGGTGTCATCCCCATTAATAGTGCCTGATAAGGAGCTCCGGCATCTTCGGCCCTGAAGGTGATCATGATTCCAATCAACGCGGAGATCAGCGGACTGAGCGGCAGCAGCAGCCAGATGCGGGATTTGACCAGCTTCAGACGTTCCGCAGCCAGCGCTCTGAGGAAGGATGACATTTTACTCCACATCCTTTCTCTCGAAATGGAGACTGCCCGCAAACAAAAGAACAAATCCAAGCGCCAGTCCCGCACCGACAAACAGCAGCCGGTGAGGTCCCGTATACCCCAGAAGCGGCCAGCTGATGGGCGCCCATTCCGTAAAATACATGGAGAATAATGAAGCCACCGCCATCAGTAACCCGATGGAAACCGGCAAAGCCTGATTCCGGAAGGTTAACGTCATCCACAGAAAAAGCGCCAGTGCCGGGAATGAGGCGATAAACGGGAAGAAACACAGCTTTAACAAAGCGCCAACCGGAAAATCGTAACCGAACCCCAGCAGAACCCCAAGAATGAGCGTTCCAATTGCGAGCAGCGCACAGGACAAGCTGAGTACAAGGAGCACGACGGCGAATTTGGCGGCGAATACCGCCGTTCTTGATATCGGCAGGGCCAGCAGCTGCTTCCACGAGCTCATGCCATGCTCGATATTCGCGGTAAGCGAGCAGATGAGCGTAATGCCCATGAACAGAGAAACCGGCACAAAGGCCAGAATATTATTCAGCAGTCCGCCCCAGAGATCATCCGCATGCTGCTTGGTAAGGTAATCATAACGAAGGCCAAAATTAACCGCCTGCATGGCGATCAGCCCTGCCGGTCCCACAACAGCGAGCAGCCAGATCCCTTTGCCGCGTATTTTCAACAGGTCGGCCGAGAACGCTTTGGCTATCATCATGTTTGAACCTCCCCCACAATTTGCAGGAAGAGATCTTCAAGCGATTTCTTTCTTTCCTCCACACGGTATACGTCATGCTCCCGCTCCACCAGGCATCTGACCATCACTGCAACCGTATCGTCGCCTGCCTGCTCCATGACGATTCCGCTATCCGTGAGTCTGGCGCGCACGCCCTGCTCATGCATGGCCACCAGCGCCTTGTCCGGCTCCGACACCACCAGCGTAATCGCGCCCTTCGCCTGCTGCCGCAAATTCCCGATCGTGTCCTGGAAAACCAGTTCACCCTGCCGGATTATTCCGACAGTATTGACCATCTGCTCCACCTCGCTCAGCATATGGCTGGAGACCAGGACGGTAATCCCATGCTGCTTCGGCATGCTTTTGATCAATTCGCGGATTTCCAGTATCCCGGAAGGGTCCAGTCCATTCGTGGGCTCGTCCAGAATGAGCAGCTCCGGGCTGCCAAGCAGTGCGCTTGCGATACCCAGGCGCTGCTTCATCCCGAGCGAAAATCCTTTGACCGGACGGGCCGACTCCTTCGTCAAACCGACAATTTCCAGCACCTCGGCTATTTTGGGTCCCGGAATATCCAATATGCGCCGCACCGCCTCCAAGTTCTGCACCGCGCTCAGATGCCCGTAATAGGAGGGATATTCAACAAGCGATCCCACCTTCCGCAGAATGCGGAGCCGCTCTTTCCGCAGCTCCAGACCGAACAGATTGACCGAGCCTTTCGAGGGTTTGATTAGTCCCAGCATCATTTTGATCGCGGTCGTTTTGCCTGCCCCGTTGGGCCCGAGAAAGCCGTAGATTTCCCCTCGGCCGATCTTCAAATTCAGGTTCGACACCGCGTAGCGTCCGCGGTATTTCTTGCATAGTCCATTTGTTTGGATCACCCATTGATTCATGTCTTTCACCTCCTAAACGATGATAGCGCATGAAGTTTAAAACAAAGGATCCCCTTAGATTAAATTTGGTTTAAAAATTAGAATACATTGCGTGGGGATAAATATATACACGCGTGCCTTCCATAGAACCGGCCGTCTGGCGGCAAAGCCCCATCTCCCGGAGCAGATAATCGACAATGGCAAGGCCGATACCCGCCCCTTTGCCGGGGGAATCCGTATCCATTCCCTCACCCCGGTCGGCAATAACAAGGGCGATCGTCCCTTCATGCTCCTCCATATAAATCCCGATATAGGCTCCACCGCCCGCATGTCTGACGACATTTTGGAACAGATTGTCCAATACCCGTCTGAAAGCTTCCTTGTCCACATTCCAGATCAGGGGCTGCTCCGGCAGCTGAACATCAGCATCAATTCCCTCTTTCTCCCAGTGGGGATACCAGGCAGCCGCGCTTTCCCGAACAAGCCGCAGCACATCCTGCCGCTCAGTTTGCAGCGTATACCGGCCGCTCGCCATTAGCGTGTAGGACAGCAGATTCTCGATCTGACTGCCCATATCGCCTATTTTGCCTTCAATTTGGCTTAATGCCTTCTGGGCGGACTGACCGGGCACATCTCTGCGGAGCGAATAGATTTGGCTGCTTATAATCGTGAGCGGCGTTCTCAGGTCATGGGACAGATTGGAAATCAGCCGCTTGCGCAGCTCCTCCTCTTCCCTCTCCCTTTGGCGGCTGTCCCTCAGCTGGACTACCATCTCGTTAAAAGCGCTCTCAAGCTGACCGATTTCATCCTCCTTATGCTGCACAATGGGAAGCGGAAGACTATTGTCCGCCGGCAGCGCCATAGCGGATTGCAGGCCGAGCAGACGCTCGCGGATCTGTCTGAAGAACAGCCAGGACAGCAGGATAAACAGGACGAACATCAGCACCATAAATCCGACCAGATAGGTTGTGCTATACCCTAAAGGAGCCGTATGCCGCAGCAGGGATCTTGGTAGTTGCAGTACCATGAACGCTTTTGCGCTGTCATCCTTGCCGAGAAGAGCTATTACGGTAAACGGATCCCGGTTAACGCTTTCCTTCATGAACCGGATAGCGGAATACGCTGTCCAATGCAGTGGAAGCCCCGCCTGCTGCGGCAGCTGAAGCCGGGTGCCGCCGTCGACGTCCACCCAGAACAAGGATGCATCCGGATACTTCCCCTTTAACTCCTTCAGGCGCTGATCGATTTGATCGGCGCTCTGATTTGCCAGCATGGCAGCCTCTTGATGCCAGGCTGATTCCAGATCGGCTGCGCTTCCGTATTGAGACGTATTCGTATCGTGGCTGCGGGTTACCGGAGCCGAGATCACCAGGGCAAGGGAAGCCAGCCCGAACATCACTGGAATAAACAATAAGGCCAGCAGAACAATCAACAAATAACGGGACATTAGAGACCGGCGAAACCCGGCGCCGCTGCGCTTGTTCCTCACAGCCTCACCCGGTAGCCGATACCGCGCAGCGTTTCGATCACTTCCGGAGCGGCCGGGTCGCGTTCAATGCGCTCGCGCAAATAACGAATGTGAACCATGAGCGTCTTGTCCCCATCGAAATACGGTTCCCCCCACACGGCTTCATAGATTTGTTCCTTGGTCATAATTTGGCCGAGATGGCGCAGCAGGTAGGAGAAGATCTGAAACTGCTTGCCAGTCAGCAAAATCTCCTCTCCTGTCTCGGTGTTCTCGATCCTTTTCTCCTTCTCGTAGACAAGCAGATGCTTGATCGCCACAGGCTCCACGGGATGAGCGCCGAAGCGCCGGAGCAGCACTTCAATCCGCGCCACCAATTCATCGGGATGAAACGGCTTGGTCAAATAATCATCGGCGAACTGCAGGCCAGCCAGCTTGTCGTCTATCGCGGTCCGGGCCGAGAGCATGAGGATGGGAATGCCCGGCTCCGCTTTCTTAAGCCGCTGTCCGACGGTGAACCCGTCCAGTCCGGGCAGCATGACATCGAGAATGACAAGCCCGCAGCCCGGCGCCTCCTCCAGCGCTTTTTCCCCGCTCTGCAGCCATTTCACGGCATAGCCGCATTCCTGCAAATGCCGGCTCGTCCAGCTGCCAATCTCCCGATCATCTTCGATATATAGAAGGACTTCTCTCATATTCATTCTATCCTTTCGTCTGAACCTGCCAGAAACCATTTCCATTATAATATAACATGTGAGACCAACCGGCCATCATGCCGGATGGATTCTATGATTTCAGGCAAAAGAAATAGCAGCCCGGCATGAATTCATGCGCTGGACTGCCATTGTTATTCGTTATGAGACGGAAGCGGCGATTTCCTGCAGATAGACCGGACGATTCTCCGCCATGGAGCGGTACGCCGCAAACATCATTTGCATCGTCACCAGATTATCCCTGACGCTGTTCTCCGGCTCTCGTTCTTCCTCGATGGCGCACAGCAATTCCCCCATCGTTCCCATGAAAGCATGCGGGAACCATAGACCTTCAAGCTTCGGCGCATACAAACGGCCTGGTTCAAGAAGCTTGCTGTAATAGCCTATCGTATCGCCCTGGCCGTTGGGATAATTATAAAGCGCCCCGTTCGTCCCCTTGACGATTCCCTCCGTCCCTTCGAACCGGAACGTCGCATACCAGTCATCCTGAGGCATGCCGTTATTATGATTATCGTGGATAAGCCCGCGGGCGTCGCCGGGGAATTTGATATGAATCATGGTCCGTGTCTCGCCTGTGACCCCTTGTCCGGGGTATCTGGCTCCATCGGCATAAATATATTCCGGAATCATGCCCATTACGCTGCGGATCGAGTCCAGATAATGAATGCTGTGATACATAATCTCCAGCGTTTCAATACCAGCTATCCATGGCCAAATCTCCCATGGCGTATGGACATTCACCTGTATTGTCGCCTGCAGCGGAGCTCCGATCAATCCGCGACCGGTCAAATCCCTGCAAGCGCGGATACCCGGCGCCCAGCGCATTTGCTGGTTGGAGGCGGCTTTGACCCCTGACCTGCCGCACAGCTCCACAATTTGCGATGCGATTTGGTAGGATTCCGCCAGCGGCTTCTGACAGAGCAGATGCTTGCCGCTGGCAGCGGTGGCCCGGACCACATCCCATTGATATTTGGCGGGAACGGCGATGTCCACCACATCGATATCCGGGTCCTTGAGAAGCTGTTCCAGACTGTCGTAGACTTTGCCGATGCCATACCGGTGCGCAGCTTCTGCCGCCCTGCTGCGATTAATATCATAGATTCCCGCCACACGGAAGCCAGCCAGCCGATATGCCGGAAGATGGGCATTCAATACGATGTCCCCGGCACCAACGATACCGATTCCGAAGTCCTTATTGCGCGGCAGCTTCGGCTTGTAATTCAGCTCTATTCCATCCGGCGATGGATGCTTGCTCATGAATTCGCGCTCCTTCCTCTGCTGGAACAGCTGTAATTGATAGGGGATAATTCTCTGGATCGTTTAAACAGGCTGCACCGCTTCCCCGTTCTTCCTGACCAGAAGCAGATGCTCGCAGACCAGCACAACCTCACCCCGCTGGTTCAGGACCTCGCACAGCTCGCTGACAATCCCTTCGGCGGTCCGTTTGGGGTGATCCCGCTTCTCCTTGATGGTGACCTTCACCCGGATGGTATCCCCGATAAACACCGGCTTGATAAAGCGCATCCGCTCATAGCCGTACGAGAAAGCCTCGGGATTGATGACCCCTGCGGTCATCCCGACTGCTACGCTGAATATCAGAGTGCCATGGGCCATGCGCTGCCCGAAGGGCTGGGTCTTGCACCACTCTGCATCCATATGATGCGGATAGAAATCCCCGGTTTGGCCTGCATGCATAATTATATCCGTCTCCGTAATCGTCCGTCCGCCGGTATGCCGCTCGGCTCCCAGCTCATACTGCTCATAATACACAGAGTTTATCATTGTATGCCCACGCCTCCAAATTCCCGTTTGATTTTATCATTATGCTGGCCGATTCTGGGAGAACCTATGTCAGATTGGTAGATTTGGCCGTCGATGCGGATGGGACAGCGTGTCGTGACCAGCTCTGCCCCGTTGTCCCTGCGGACTTGCTGCGTCATCTGAAGCTCCTTGAAGGCTTCATGCTCAAGCAGCCGTTCCCAGGTGAGCACATCGGAGCACCAATAATCGGCCGGCTCCAGCTTTCCCAGCCAATATGAGGTGCTCTCCTTCAGCAGATGCTCCCTCAGATGCGCCTTGATTTCATCTCTTGATGTAAACCAGGCCGCAGGATCGGAGTATTCCGCCAGCGGCTGGCAATCCAGCAGACTGCCAAGTGTGATGACAGAGCCCATGGCAAGCGAAATATAGCCGTCTTTTGTCTTGTAGATGCCATAAGGCGCGCCCAGATACGCATGGGCATTGTTCACCGCGCTGCGCTGCGGCGCTTTGCCCCCATCGTTCAAATGCGTCGTCAGCACCTCGAATTGAAAATCAAGCGTCGATTCCAGCAGGCTGACCTCCACCAGTCCGCCATGGCCCGTTATGCCCCGCCGCACCAGACAAGCCAATATCCCTTGGACAAGATGTCCGCCAGCCATCATATCGGCAACCGCCAGACCAAACGGGACAGGCGGCTGATCGGCATCGCCGTTGAGCCAGGCCAGTCCCGACAGCGATTGAACGAGCAGATCCTGACCCGGCTTGTTCACCCAGGGGCCGCTCCGGCCATAACCCGTAACCACGCCATAGACCAGACGCGGGTTCCACTCCCTGACCGTCTCGTAGGCGAGGCCAATCTTCTCCATCACGCCCGGACGGAAATTCTGAATCATCACATCCGCCTTCTCAATCAAAGAACGGACGAATTTAAGATCTTCCGGATCCTTCAAATTCGCGGACACGCTCTCTTTATTGCGGTTAATGGAATGAAACAGCGTGCTGTCGCCGTCCAGCTCCAGATTGGAGATATACAGCCGTCTGCATAAATCCCCGCCATCGGGGCGTTCCACCTTGATCACCCTCGCGCCCAGATCGGCAAAACGCAGCGCGGCCGACGGACCGGATAAAAATTGACTGAAATCGAGCACCAGCAAGCCTTCGAGCGGTTTAAACATTAAGAGTGCTCCCCCTGTCTTTTTTGCGAATCCCGGTACAGCCCGTTCATCTTCTCCAATATCGCGGCCGCATTGCCGCCATTCATCATATAATCCCGGACATCGTCGCCGGCATGATCCTGAAACGCCAGATAGCCGTTATAACGCGGACGCACGAATGCCCGGTCAAGGGCCGGAAGCGTCTGTCTAAAATAATTCAGGCAACGCTTGTTGTTGTCCTCATCCAGCCATGCCGAGCGGTGCCCGGGCTGCCCGCCGCTCTCCGTAAACAGCGTACGCTGCGTCAGCGGGTCTGCGGCAAAAGCCGTGTAAGCCAGCGCATGCTCCTTATGCCTGGTGCTGCTGGAAACGGCAAGTCCGGTCCCGCCAAGCGTCGACTGCAGCCGCTTCCCCTCGTATTCGGCCAGATCCCCGAACTCCAGCAGATTGGCCGCATAGCCGCGGCGCGAATAATTGGAATACCCGTAGGCAAACGGGCAGTACGCCAATTCGGTTCCGTCCGCTGCCATGGCTTCGTAGGTTGCAATCGGATTTCGCCCAAAGATTTCCCCGCTGCAAAGCGCTGCAAGCTCCCGCAGCTTATCCAACGCCATCATTCCGGTATCCCGGCTCACAATGTTTTCCTTATCCAGAAAAGGAGTCTCCCCCAATGCCAGGCAGAACATATAAAAATTCATCAGGCTGTCGATGGCGATAGCGGGAAAAGCAACCTTCCCGGTCCCGGCAAGCGCAAGCACATCCTCCCAGGTTTCAGGCACGCCGATATCCGATGCAGCGAGCAGATCCGGCCGCCAGGACGCTACCGGCGTTGCCGCATCAATGGCCAGAGCAGTCTGCCGGTCATGGAACTGATAGCTGGCATGCGAAGCGCCGACCGTGCCTTCCGCCTGATCCTGCATATAAGACTCAGACAGGGATAGATTGAGCGGAAGAAGCACCCCCTGCTCCGCTGCATAGCCGGCCCAGGGATGATCGATGACCAAGAGATCATAAGCGTCCACCAGCTGCTGCAGGGGCATATCGGCAAACTGCTGCAGGGATCTTTTTTCCCATTGGATCTGAACCTCCGGGTGGAGCTCCGAATAGCGCTGGCTGGTTGCAACCATAGGCAGGTATCCGCGGGTATGGTTCCATGTCATTCCTTTTAGCAGAATACTCAATTGTTTGCTCTCCCTTTTTTGGTATTATGGTAGTACCAATAATATGAATAACTTCTTAAATAAAATGAGACATAAACCGATTTCATAAATGAAGTGCATTAGCTGGCAATAATAAACTTGCGGTAGTACCACAATACCAGATTAACAAATGTTGCGCGAAATGACAATTGATTTTATGCGGATGCGTGTAAATTTCAAGGGCATGCGGGGACAGCTTCACTTTACCTCTTGGAGCCCGCGGTTCGCATTGCATTCATGCAAACTAAAAAAACCTCTTTCCCTGTTTAAACGCGGAATTGGAGGTTCTATTATGTGGAAATCGGGGCTTTCCAACTTGTGAGAGCACTTAAGAGCAGCTCCTTGCTTCGCCGCTTGAGCTTTGCGTGCGCCTGCAAAACGTTTGTAGCAAACGCAGACGACTAGTTTAAACGGTTTCGAGAAATAATAGAGTTTAGGATGAAATACGCCCTGCGGCCGTATAAGTTATCAGGGCAGATGCAGCGCTATCCACCGCTTTCGCTATAGCTTCTGACAGCCAGAATGGTTGACCGGGCGAACATCTCGATGGCAAGCATTCAGGCTTGCCTGTCAAGAATGCCTCGGATATCCTTGGTTGTCAGCTGCGGGTTCCCTCATTACCTTGAGCGATTAGCCTGACCGCCTCGGCGATTGCGTTTCGCAGAGCAGCCGGATCCTTCGCGGCATACGGATCAAGCGACGGGCCAAAGGGGTTCGCCGGCGTCCAGGCTGTGGCGAGCGTCATGATGGCGGTCAGCAGGAAGCCCGGGGGAAAAGTCGTTCCTACCTGACCGGCGCTTTGCGCCTTCAGCAATGCCGCAACTTTGGCGTCGTGAACGGCCACGCGTACGGCAGGGCTATCCGCCTTCTGTTCCAGACTGAACCATGCCATCAGCCGCATCAAATCGGGCTGCTTCATCGTGAAATCGAACACGCGCGCCGCGTAACCGGCGAGATCGTCAGGCGTGAAGGTTAGCTCCTCGTAGACACGCGCGAGGTGCTTCTGAAGGATTGTGGTGAAGAGCGTTTCCTTATTTTCAAAGTAGATATAGATCATATTCTTGTTGCACCCGGCGTTCTTGGCGATGCGGTCGACCCGCGCCCCTGCAATGCCATAGGCGGAGAACTCCGCCATAGCAGCCTCCAGTATCCGTTCTCTGGTCGCTTCGGCGTTTCGCATGACTGTTCCTCCTTGTTTCTTGCATTTTGGCTACAAATATATCATGACCATAATGATTTGACAAACCGGTCAGTTAGGTTTATATTTTATCTAACCAGTTAGTCAATTACCTATGAACTGGCATCTTACAGAAAGAAGGAATGCTTAATGACACAGCAAAACTCCGGGAAAACAAGCGCCAAGATCGCCATCGTCACAGGCGGAAGCCGCGGCCTGGGCCGCAGCACCGTGCTGAGCCTCGCCAAGCGTGGCGTCGATTCGATCTTCACCTACCATTCCAATCAAGCTGAAGCCGGGAAGGTCGTCTGTCTGGTTCGCGAGACGGGGCAAAAGGCCATCGCCCTGCAGCTCGACACCGGCAATGTCGGCTCCTTCGGTTCTTTCGTGCAGAGCGTGCGCGAGGCGCTCACAGAGCTGGGTGCAGAGCGCTTCGACTATCTCGTCAACAACGCCGGTACCTCTCACCACAACACATTCGACCAAACGACCGAGGAAGAGCTGGACAGTCTATATGACATCCACTTCAAGGGCGTATTCTTCCTGACCCAAAAGCTCCTTCCGCTCATCAACGATGGCGGGCGTGTCGTGAATATCTCGACGGGCCTGACCCGCATCATCACGCCGGGGAGCGGCGCCTACGCATCCATGAAGGGGGCAATCGAGATTCTGACCAAGTATCAGGCAAAAGAGCTTGGCGCACGCGGGATCGCGGTCAATACGGTCGCCCCCGGGGCCATCGCGACCGATTTCAGCGGCGGCATGGTCCGCGACAACCCCGACCTGAACAAACGCGTTGCGGAGATGACAGCGCTCGGCCGGGTTGGACAACCCGATGACATCGGACCGATGATCGCCTCGCTTCTTTCCGATGAGAACAGCTGGATCAACGCACAGCGCATCGAGGTCTCGGGCGGAATGTCGATCTAAACCCGAGAACACAGGAAACAGGAACGGCTCACCTTCTACATTTTTTGTGGAAGAATACCTCAGTGGAAATTCCGCCAGTCGCAACTCATTGTGGCTTCATGACCTATTCTCTTCTTAACATCAAACAGCACTCCACATCCATGCGTGGAGTGCTATTTGATGTTGGAGGCAGCGTTATGCACAGCCCAATTAAAGGTAAAGACTGATTATCCGGTAAACTCCTGAACCCATTCATTGTTATAAAAGGCAATGCCGATTTGGGTATAGCTCTTATTCAGTATGTTGGCTTTATGCCCCGGACTGTTCATCCAATCCTTCATAACCTGGGTCGGGGTGGTCTGACCATTTGCAATATTTTCGCCTGCCGAATTATACGTGATCCCGAACTCCTTCATCATATCGAATGGGGATCCATGCGTAGGAGAATTATGATCAAAGTAATGGTTATTATACATATCCTGTGCTTTGACCATGGCCATATTCGACAATTCGCTGCTCATACTCAGTGAACCCAATCCTGCTTTGGATCTTTCCTGATTGACCAGCTCCAGAACCTGCTGTGCGAATTGCGATGAATCCGTTTTGCTTTCGGGCGCCTGTCCTGCCGGTCCGGTCGGCACTTGATTTCCCGGGCTTTCTGTGCCCGTCTGATCTGCCGGGTTCCCTGTCGGTGTCTGCTCACCTGTATTTCCGGTCGGAGTCTGGGTTCCAGGATTGCCTGTCGGCATCTGGTTGGCCGGATTCCCTGCCGGTACGCCGTTTGGATTCCCTGTAGGCATCTGTTCCCTTGCGTTTCCTGCAGGTGCCTGATTAGCCGGGTTTCCAACCGGAGTTCCGATCAGATCCAATAAATCCGAAGCAATTCCATTTGGCGCTTCCTTGGCGGTGACAGACGGTTGATTTGCACTGGACCCCACTGATGTAGCTGTTGATGATGCTTTTGTTACGGTAGTTGCCGGAGCAGCGGTATGCGTATGAGTTAGAATTCGTGTCTGCTTGGGAACCGATTGCTTATGGGCCACATTGTTGTTGGCTGTACAGCCCGTTACCAGCAATAACACGGCAAATACGATAAACTTGATCACTTTCCAACCTCCTTGGTTCGTTTAATGAGATGTTAACAAGTTTAAGGTTCACTCCGGATGTGCTAATTATTCCTCGTCGTCCCTCCCTCAATAATCCTTTTCCAATGCCTCAAAAGACCCATCATCGCCAAGCTTGACGGAATGCTGTCTATAGGTCGATTTCTCAGTTAGCAGCAGGGGAAAGCAAGCAACTCAGGACAATAGGTGGCGAAGGCGCAAAAGAGCTATTGGCTTCTAAGGAATTCTGTGCTTATCGAGGAAAACCTGAAGAAAATGTTGGCGGGCTCAAATTATCATGATTACTAAAACAACCGTCCTCCAATGGGGACGGTTGTTTTGGCTTATTATTGATCTGTGAAGCCGACCTCTCAAGACTGGAACGAACATGTTCTTTACGACAGCTTCTTCATAACAGCCGCACAGCGCGGACATAAGGTGGGATGATCGGCATCCAGTCCAACTAGAGGCGTGACATTCCAGCAGCGCTCGCATTTTTCCCCTTCGGCCACAACCACCTTCACGGGAAGCTGTTGGCTTGCCTGAGTCTCATCCGGAACCGGAGTGCCGGGGGGATGCACCTGTACCGCTGACACGATGAAAAGCTGCTCCAGCTGCCGGAATTCCTGAAGCCGCGCATAATCTTCTTCACTCGGATAGAGATGTACGGCGGCGCTCAATGAATTTCCGATGACTTTGGCTTTGCGCGCATCCTCCAATGCTTTGAGTACATCATCGCGCAGCCCGATGAACCGCTCCCACTTGGTCTCCAGCGCCTGGTCGAACAAGCCTGCATCCACAGCGGGCAGGTCGGCCAGCTGCACGCTCGGCAGCTCCGTACCCGGGATGTAGGTCCATACCTCATCGGCCGTATGGGGCAGGATTGGCGCAATCAGCCTCGTGATTGCTGTAAGAGCCTCATACAGAACAGTTTGCGCTGCCCGTCTGGAGACGTCATCCGGCGCATCGGCGTAGAGACGGTCTTTCAGGATATCCAGATAAAATGCACTCAGATCGACCGCACAGAAATGATGCACCGATTGGTAAACCAAGTGGAACTCATAGGCGTCATATGCCTTCGTCACCCGCTCAATCGTCCGGTGCAGCCGCAGCAGCGCGAAACGGTCCAGCTCGCTCAGCCGATCTACAGGAACCCGGTGCCTGGCAGGATCATAATCGAACAGATTGCCGAGCAGGAACCGCAAAGTATTTCGTATTTTCCGGTAGACCTCCGTCGTTTGGCCCAGAATGTTATCCGAGATTCTGACATCGGACTGATAGTCCGCAGAAGAAACCCACAGACGGAGAATATCCGCGCCCAGCTTGTCGCACACTTGATTGGGATCAACGGTATTGCCAAGCGATTTGGACATTTTACGTCCCTCGCCGTCCAGCGTGAATCCATGGCTGAGTACGGCCTTGTATGGAGCCTGCCCTTTCACTGCGGTTCCCGTGATCAAAGAGGAGTTGAACCAGCCGCGGTATTGATCGGAGCCCTCCAGGTAAAGATCCGCCGGCCACTGCAGATCCTCCCGTGAATCCAGCACAGCGACATGGCTGGAGCCGGAATCAAACCATACATCCATAATGTCCGTTTCCTTGCGGAATTGATCATGTCCGCATTTGGCGCATGCGGTACCTGCCGGAAGCAGCTCCGTCTCATTGCGCTGAAACCAGCTGTTGGAGCCTTCCTGCTCGAATATTCCCGCTACATGCTCGATGGTCTCTCCATTCACAAGCGGCTCATTGCAGCTGCGGCAGTAAAAAATCGGAATGGGCACGCCCCATGCCCGCTGCCTGGAAATACACCAGTCGCCGCGGTCGGCAATCATATTATGCAGCCGGATTTCCCCCCATTCCGGGGTCCAGGACACGTGCTTGATCTCATCCAGCATCTGCTGGCGGAAACCGTCCACGGAAGCGAACCACTGCTCGGTAGCCCGGAAGATTACAGGCTTCTTCGTTCGCCAATCATGCGGATAGGGATGTGTAATGGTGTTCTGATGCAGCAGATGGCCAGATTCCTCCAGCATCTGCGTGACCAATTTGCCGCCCTTCTCATAGAACATGCCTTCGAATCCCGGTGCTTCCGCGGTGAAATGCCCCTGATCGTCCACCGGACAGAGCACGCCCAGATTATATCTCTGCCCGATCGCAAAGTCGTCCTCACCATGTCCCGGAGCGGTATGAACGCAGCCTGTTCCTGCTTCAAGCGTGACATGGCCGCCAGTCATCACAAGTGAAGTTCGATCATAGAAGGGATGCTGGCACAGCGCGCCCTCAAGCTCGCTTCCCTTGAAGGACGAGAGCGTATTAACGTCCTTCCAGCCGACTTCCCGCGAGACGGCTTCCAGCAGCCCTCCGGCAACCACGAATTTCTTCCCTCCCGTTTCAACCAGAACATAGTCAAAGTCCGGGTTCAGGGAAATCCCAAGGTTCGCCGGCAGCGTCCAGGGGGTTGTCGTCCAGATAACGATCGAGGAGTCCGGCGGAAGCTTCCCCTTTCCGTCCTTCACGTCAAAAGCAACGTATACGGAGGTTGAAGTCTTATCCTGGTATTCGATCTCCGCTTCAGCCAGCGCGCTCTCCGAGGACGGGGACCAGTAAACCGGCTTCAAGCCTTTATAGATGTAGCCTTTGTTGACCATTCCGCCGAACACGCGGATTTGCTGTGCCTCATACTTGGGCTGAAGCGTAATATACGGGTTGCTCCAGTCGCCCCGGATACCCAGCCGCTTGAACTGCACCTTCTGCTTCTCCACCCACTCCAAGGCATACTCTTTGCAATAATCACGGAACTCAGAGACCGTCATTTTCTTGCGGTCCACCTTGCCCCCGTTGGCAATCGCCTGCTCGATAGGCAGCCCATGCGTATCCCAGCCGGGAACATAAGGGGCATCGAAGCCCTGCATCGTCTTGAAGCGGACAATCATATCCTTCAAAATCTTGTTCATCGCATGGCCGATATGGATGTTGCCATTGGCATACGGCGGTCCGTCATGCAAAATAAATTTCGGCTTGCCCCTGCGGCTGCTGCGCACCTGGGCATAGATATCCTGCTCTTCCCACTGCTGCTGCAGCTTGGGCTCTGCCTGCGGCAGATTGCCGCGCATGGGAAAATCGGTTTGCAGCAGGTTCAACGTTTTTCCATAATCCATCCGTCTCACTCCTTGTCGGTGTTAGATAAATAAATATAAAAAAGACCTCTCATCCCTGAAAAAAGGGACGAGAAGTCTCGCGGTACCACCCTGATTAAGCCTGGCGGCAGCGGCATGTCAGGAACATACCGGCAGCGCCAATGCTTCACTCTGGTGATCGTTAACGGGATCTGCCGATACTCTCTAAGCCTGTATAAGGTTCAAGAGATACTCAAGGGTGATTTTCCAACGGCGGTTGAAGTCCGGGCTTTCACCAAATCCCCGGCTCGCTGGCTGCAACCTGTGCCTTGTACTCGTCCCTGTCATCGCTTTGGTCGTCATTTTGCTTATTGTGAAGTAGTATAGCGGATAAGCGGATCCTTAGTCAACCAATCCCGTCCAGCTTATGCCTGTACCTGATCAGATGCCTGTTCAGCTGCCAAACAAAATATTTGAGCTCATGCTCCTGCTCCAGCAGTACGAGCAGCGCCTGCATCACGACCAGTTTGGGTCGTTCCTGTCTGAATTCATCCTGAAGCGCCTCAACCGCCTCTTTCAGCTGCGTTCTTTTTGCATTGGTGACGGACAGCTCCTTCACGGTTGTCAGCAGCACCGCCAGCAGAGCGTTCCGATGATCGTCAGCAGAGACCGCAATCCCTTCCATGCCGCATTTCACGCATTCATTCATAAGCGAGTCGCTTAATACCGGAAGCGGTTTCTTTTGCAGGATGCTCGCAGCCATTTCCTCAATGCGGTCTACAATGAATGAGGTGATATCTCTGATAATCAGCGGTTTATCCTCGAAGACCAGCAGGAAGATATATTCCCGTACAATGCCGTTATACATAACGACCAGATCCCATATGTTCGGAATGATTTCGTCACCCACCAACCTGATCAAGCCTTCCTTATGGAAGTTAAGCAAGCTGGATTTCAACTGCAGGAAGAACGTCGTCATTTGCCCGTCGGACTTCGTCAGCTCTTTGATTTCCTGCATAATAAACCGGTTGACCATAAAAAACTCAAATTGAATTTCCGTTTCCCGGATAAAAATCTCGCGCGGGGAAAGCTCCGAATGCTCTCTGATAGTCTCAAGCTGCTCACGCAGATTCTGTATCCTGCTCACATGAACTTCCCTGAATAAATCCTCTTTGGACTGAAAGTATTTATATAAAGAACCTTTGGCGATTCCACAATCATCGGAAATATCCTGGATCGATGTGGCCAGATATCCTTTTTCCGAGAAATGACGAACAGCGGACTCAATAATTCTGTCCTTGATAAGGCTCACTTTACTCCCTCTTTTCAAAAAAATGATTTGACTTTCACAAGAATATCGGTAAAATTAAGCCTACCGTGACCGATAGGTTTTTTATAAAAACCATAAGTCAATAATAGGAGGTTATTCAACTCCCGTCAAGGAGAGCTTGAACATGCTGCATATTGTGTCAGGCACGGTATAGAGAAAGAGACAAATATATAGAGATGGAGAGGAACAAACTCATGTCCACGCAAAATGCATCAACTTCTGCGTCAGAGCCGGAATTTTCGATCAAATCCATAATTGCGCCGCTTCTTGCCGTCATTATTGGAATGATCATGGTTATTCTGGACAGTACAGTCGTCAATGTCGCCGTTCCTAACTTGCAGGAATACTTCAACAGCTCGCTCAAAACCATTCAGTGGACGATCACTGGATACACCCTTGCCCTATCGGCGGTCATTCCGCTTGCCGGCTGGATGACGGATAAATTCGGCGCGAAGCGGATTTTCCTGATTACCATCGCGCTGTTCACACTCGGTTCTGTGCTCTGCGCATTGGCGCAAACGCCGGAACAGCTCGTTCTTTTCCGCATCATTCAAGGGGTTGGCGGCGGTATGGTGTCCCCAATCGGCATGGCGATGATATTCAAGCTCGCTCCAACCGAGAAAAGGGGAGCTGTAATGGGCATGCTCGGTATTCCGATGCTGCTTGCTCCCGCTGTCGGGCCGATCCTGTCGGGTTGGTTGATCGGCTTCGCGTCCTGGCACTGGATCTTCCTGATCAACCTGCCAATCGGGATTGCCGCGCTGCTTGTAGGAATCAAATATCTGCCTAACGTTGAGCGTCAAAAAGCGCCTGCCCTTGATATTCTCGGGATGATCCTTGCTCCCATCGCCTTCTCCATGCTGGCTTACGGCGTGAGCGAAGGTGGAACGGACTGGGGCTCCACCAAGACCTTGACCGGTCTGATCGTAGGCGGCGTCGCCCTGATTCTGTTCATTATTGTAGAGCTTCGCCAGAAGCAGCCGCTGCTGGAGCTGCGTGTATTCGGTTCATCGGATTTCACACGCGGTGTTATTATTCTATGGATTTCGCAAGTGGCGTTGTTCGGTGCGATCCTGATGATTCCGCTGTACCTGCAGAATGTCAGAGGCTTCACGGCACTCGAGAGTGGATTGACCACTTTGCCTATGGCCATTTGCTCGATGATCTTCATGCCGATCGGCGGACGTCTGTTCGATAAATTAGGCGCGCGTCCCCTGGCATTCACCGGTCTGACGATCATAGCTGTCGCTCTGTTTACTCTCTCCCAGGTCAATGTAGATACCAAGATGGCTTTGGTCATGATTCCAATCGCCATGATGGGGGCCGGCATGGGATTGTCCATGATGTCGTTGAATACGCATGTGCTGAACTCGGCTCCACGCAGGCTTGTAAGCCGGGTAACGCCTTTGACAACGGCCAGCCAGCAGGTCGTTACTTCATTCGCGATTGCCGGTTTGACAGGATATTTAACTTCCCAAATATCCGTTCATATGAAGGAAGCCGGCGCAGGCGGGGATCCATTGATAAGCGCTACTTCTGCCTTTGACGATACTTTCTTTGTAACAGCCTTCGTCGCGCTTGCGGGCGTATTATTAAGCATCATCCTCCGCAAACCGCGGGTTAAAGCGGATCATGAGCGGGAAGAAGATGCTCCGGATCCAGCCATGATGATGGGCCATTAATTTCATTCATTAAGAATCAATACTCATAAGAAAGGCCGTCGATTGCAATCGACGGCCTTTCTTTGTTGTCCTTGCCGTCCGCATCCGTACACGGCCACAGACGCTTTTACAGCTGACAGCTTGCGGATGCGGTCGGCAGCGTGAAGTTTTGGCTACTCGGCAGCCGGCAGCTGAAACGAGCTTTTCAGAGAAACCACTTGATTGAATACCGGCGCTCCCGGCTTCGAGTATTTCGTATCCACGTTAAAATAACCATGACGGAAAAACTGGAATTTGTCCTGCGGCTTGGCTTCCTTCATCTCCGCTTCGACAAACCCCCGCTTGATGGTCAGCGAGTTCGGATTGAGTTGATCAAGGAACGTCTTGGCCGGCTTCTCAACCGCTGCCGCATCCAATCCATCCTCTTCGCCAAGCAGCTCATCCTCAGGCGCTTCCGCGCTGATCAGCGGCTCGTACAGCCTGAATTCCGCCTCAACCGCCTGGCTCGCTTCCACCCAGTGAATCGTGCCCTTCACCTTGCGGCCGGTAAATCCGCTGCCGCTCTTGGTCTCAGGGTCATACGTGCAGTGAATCTCGATGACCTTGCCGTCCGCATCCTTGATCATCTCATTGCACTTGATAAAGTAAGCATTCTTGAGCCGTACCTCGTTGCCCGGGAACAGCCGGAAATATTTGTTCGGCGGATTTTCCATGAAATCGTCCTGCTCAATATAGATTTCCCGCGAGAACGGAATTTGGCGATTGCCCATTTCCGGATTCTCGCTGTTGTTTTCCGCTTCCAGCCACTCTACCTGGCCTTCGGGGTAATTGGTGATGACCACCTTGAGCGGTTGAACGACAGCCATTGTTCTTGGAGCCTTCAGCTTGAGGTCCTCCCGGACAAAATGCTCCAGCATCTGCAGCTCCACAAGGCCCTGGCTTCTGGATATCCCGGTCTCATAGATGAAATTGCGGATCGCCTCAGGCGTGAAGCCGCGGCGTCTTAGGCCCGATATCGTCGGCATGCGCGGGTCATCCCAGCCGTCCACATGCTTCTCGTCGACAAGCAGCTTCAGCTTGCGCTTGCTGGTCACAGTCTGGGCCAGATTGAGCCGTCCGAATTCGTATTGGCGGGGTGTGGCCGCCATCTCGCATTCCGCGACAACCCAGTCGTAGAATGGACGCTGATCCTCAAACTCCAGCGAACAAAGCGAATGCGTCACGCCCTCAATGGCATCCTCAAGCGGATGGGCAAAGGTGTACATGGGATAAATGCACCATTTATCCCCTGTGTTGTGATGGGAAGCATGAGCAATGCGGTAAATGACAGGGTCGCGCAAGTTGATATTCGGCGAAGCCATGTCGATTTTGGCGCGCAGCACCTTTTCCCCATCCTTCAATTCCCCGCTGCGCATTTTCCGGAACAGCTCCAGGTTCTCCTGAACACTGCGGTCCCGGTATGGACTGTTCTTGCCCGGTTCGGTTAGCGTACCGCGCATTTCACGGATTTCCGCAGCGCTGAGGTCATCGACATAAGCCTTGCCCTTCCCGATCAGCTTCTCGGCCCGGTTGTAAATTTCCTCGAAATAATCGGAAGCGAAGAACAGGCTTTCCCAGTCATAGCCAAGCCATTTTACATCTTCCTTAATGGAATTCACATACTCGACATCTTCCTTTAACGGGTTGGTGTCATCGAAGCGCAGATGGGTCCTGCCGCCAAACTCGTCCGCCAGGCTGAAGTTAATCCAGATAGCCCGGGCATGTCCAATATGCAAATATCCATTCGGCTCGGGTGGAAAACGCGTAACCACTTGCTTTGTCTTGCCGCTTCCCAGATCCTCAGTCATGATATTTTTAATAAAATTGGGGGGAGTTTTCGCATTCTCCACATCGATCAACCTTTCGTTGTACAAATTGGCGACTATTGCCTGCAAAATAAGTTTCATTTAAATATACCTTTAAACCGGGGAATGATCAATATGATCCATTTTCAAGACCCGATCAGACTCTTATGTATCCAAATAGCAGCCTGCGCACCATCCCCCATGGCAATCGCCGCTTGTTCGGAATGCACTGTCACATCGCCAGCCGCCCATACATGGCTTACGCTCGTCATTTTCGTGCGGGCGTCCACGATTATATGACGGTTGTCCATCAGCTTGACGCCGAGCTGCTCGGCCAAATCGGATTGAACCTTATTTTTTCCAAAAGCGACGAACCCGCAATCCGCTTCAATGCAAGCTCCGTCTGAAAGCCTCACACCCGCCATTTTACCGTCCGTATGATCCACTGCTGCCACCGCTTCTTCCATATATGCAATTCCCTTTTGCTTGAGCTGCTCATGCAAGTCTGCATCCAGCTCCTGCCGCTCATGGTTGATATATATGATCTCCTCTGTCCAATAACGCAGCACCAGGGCCATCGATGCGCCGGCATTGCCCGAGCCGAGCACCAGCGTGCGCTTGCCTCTGATTTCATAGCCATCGCAGTCCGGGCAAATATACAGGCTGGTGCCGATGCAGGGTTTCAGATCCAGATCGGCCGGCAGCCGGTCCGAAACTCCTGTCGCCAGCAGCAGTCTTTTCGCCTCATACATGGCTCCCGCGGCTGTATCGACCCTAAACCCGCCATTCCGGATTTGTGTCATCACCACTGTGTCCTTCGCCAGCTCGATGCCAAGCTTTTCTGCCTGGGCCCTCCCCGATCGGAGGAGCGCTTCCCCGCTGATTCCTTCCGGCCAACCCATAAGATTATGATAACGGCGGCATATGGTGGAGCGGCCTTTGCCCCCATCCAGCAGCAGGACCCGGTGCTGATACCTGCCTAACTGGATTGCTGCCTGCAAACCGGCAATTCCCCCGCCAATAATGATGCATTCATATGGACTTCTAATCATGTTGTCCTCCTTTTGCCTGATATGCCGCATGCCCGAAAATTCCATTCCTTTTATTATTCCTCAGCATGAATCCATTAACCCTGGGTTGAATTTAAATCAGTTTTTTGATCAAATCATGCAAAAATTTGCAAGTTGGAAACAATCCGTATTGGCGCGGAAACATTGTCGGGCTAATCTTGAATGATAATGCCTCGGCAATGAAGACAATCGGATTGCTTGGATTTCCACACTATAACTCTTTTAATCAGACGGGCTGAACGTGAACCATAGGGCAGTCCGCCGCTGCCTCCGGTGCCGATTTTACAGCCCATGCAAAAGCAAGCTGGAGCTGTATGACATTGGCGCCGTATTTCCCGGACATATTATGTGGAAGAGCTTTACCGTGATCGTGATCAGAAAGACGCCGATACGGGACGGTTTTATCTGACTGCCATGATTGAACCAGTATGATACTCCATTGAAAGGGGGCAAAACGATGTGGTTGTCGTCCATTGCTACCGGCCTTGAATTCGTCAAGATGAAAGGAGATCTCGAAATTGAAGTCAATGCCATTGCATTCGACTCCCGGAGCGTGACAGCGGGAAGCGTCTTCGTTGCGATATCCGGATTCGAGACGGACGGCCACCGGTATATCGGCAATGCCATTGAACGGGGAGCGGTTGCCGTCATTGTAGAGAAGGAGCTGGACGTGAACGCTCCAATCACAGTCTTGAAGGTTGCCGATTCACGTTATGCGCTTGCCCATCTGTCGGCCGCCTTCTATGATGACCCGACCAAACAGATTAATCTGATCGGCGTTACCGGCACGAATGGCAAAACCTCCATCACCTATTTCATACAATCCATTCTGGAGCAGGCAGGCCGCTCCGTGGGTCTGATCGGCAGCATGGGTGCGCTGATTAACGGCATGGCGGTCAAAAGCAGAAACACGACACCCGAATCGCTTCATCTTCAGCAGTTGTTTGCGAAAATGCGGGAAGCCGGGATTGACGATTGCGTAATGGAGGTATCCTCCCATGCGCTCAGTCTGGGGCGCACTGCCCACTCCCGCTTCAAGGTCGGCATATTTACCAATTTGACACCCGATCATCTGGAGTTTCACCAGACCATGGACGAATATTTCAGGGTAAAATCCCAATTGTTCGAAAGAACCAGCCGCGCCAATATTATCAACGCCGATGATCCATACGGCCAATTGCTGATCGGCAAGCTGAAAATGCGGCCGGTGAAACTGATTACTTATGGCATCCGCAATAACTGCGATGTCTATGCTGCCGATATCCGGTATTTTGAGAATGCGGTATCCTTCACTGCCCATACACCCGCTGGATCCATACCGGTGCGGGTACACCTGCCCGGCATAATTTATATCTATAACGCGCTTGCGGCGGTTGCCTGCGCAATCGGCTGCGGCATTGGCCTGAATGACATTCAAGCCGGCATTGACAGCGTAAAAGGCGTCCGCGGCAGACTGGAAACCGTTTATCAGGATGACGACAACAAGGTAATCGTCGATTTCGCCCATACCGAGGACGGACTGGAGAAGGCGCTTAAGACGATTCGGCCATTCGTACGCTCCAGAATCATTCTTGTGTTCGGGGTTTACGGCGCCGAAGGCATCCATGGCCAACGCAAGCGGTACGCCATGGGCAAGATTGCGGCGACCTATTCCGACTTGTCCGTTGTCACGTCGGATAATCCCAAAAATCAGAATCCGCAGCGCATCATACAAGAGATCGTCAATGGAATCCGGCAGGCCGGAGGCGAATACCGCTCGTTCGTTGACCGCAAGGAAGCGATTCTATTCGCTCTCCGGGAGTGCCGGAAAGGCGACGTTGTACTGATCGCCGGCAAAGGCCATGAAACGACGCAAATTCTGGGCAGCCTGGAACTGCCTTTTAACGAACGAGAGATCGTGAGCCAATTCATGGCAGCCAAACATGAAGCCAGATTGGCAGGGACCTCGAATGAAAATTTCGGGTGAAACGGCATGCAGATGAATGAGAGCCGGCAGGATGTCATAGGATGTCATTGATGCAATGGACATTTGTATCGGCCGATTCGACGTTTTGCCTGGCGCAAGCGGCGGCAGAACCGCAAAGTTTTGCAAGTCGGAAACAAGTTGTGATTCCACTGAAACATTGTTCGGGTAATCTATATCTAGCCCGAAAAACTAGAATGATGGAGGATTACAATTATGACTACTTTTTCTAAAAGCACGAAGGTTCTCACTTTAGCCGCGCTCGCAGCATTGACCTTGTCCACTCAAGCCGGGGCAGCACCGCTGCAGAATTCATCCATTGCTCCCCAGAAGCTGGCCGCGCAAGCTTCAGCTCTGAATACAGGTACAGCAACCAAGGTCTTCAATAATTTCCAGGCTATGCTGAAGAAATCAGGGCAGCTGCCCCAAGCCTTCGCTTATTTGAGCGAGCATATCGATGAAGTGTCTCCCTATCAGGCTTCCTTGATGGTGCTGTTCCTGGAGAACGGGATCAAGAAAGAGCTGCCGGTTATTGAGAAGAAGTTTTATCCGGAATCCATTCAAGCCGCTATTGGCAAAGTGTATAAAATCGGAGACAGCCTGACCACTGTCCTCAATCGGACCAAAGACAACAAGCTGAAAGCACTGCTGAAGGAAGCCAGCGCGAGCGGCTACAGACTGGAGACGGCAGAAGGCATGTTCTTCCCCGTGGTCAGCTACAAAGCCCTGCAGCCCTTCACCAAAGGGATTAATCCGGATATCCGGGCATATGTCGATATCATGACCGTTGAATCGGAGAAAGCGAAATTGAAGGATGCCGCCCTCACGATCGGCTATCAGGAGCTCGTCAACCGCGCTCTTGCGGCAGAACGATTCGTGAAGCAGTATCCAAACTCCAACCGGACCGCGCAAATCAAAAATTTATTTGCTGAATATAAGACGCTTACGTTCTTCGGTTCCAACAACACGCCGCTGTTTGATTATGAAAACAAAAAAATGCAGGCAAACGCCAAGATCGGTTATACCAATGTTCTGAAATGGAACGATCCGGCTTCCAGCGGGTATTTGACGCTGCTGAAGAATTTCATGGATGTCGTGGCGGAACATGACTATAAGCTGACTTCAGAGGTTGAGAAATTCCGTAAAAATGTGTAGCTCCTCCCTAAATCCCTCCATAGGAGGGACCCCAAAGGGCCGCCGGCCCTCTGGACACCCGGAATTTGAATAACGTTGGTGTTGCAGAGATACGCTTGGTTGATGCTCCCTGCATGGATCGTTTTTCGTCCCTCTCGGGACACACTTCCATGCGGAGCATGCAATGCTTCCATGTAGCTTGGTGGACTTCGTACAGCTCCTCCCTAAATC
>NZ_JBWDNP010000031.1:0-21715 GCF_056269255.1 Paenibacillus sp. JT31N17 | reverse complement strand
GGTATCAATGGGGATTAAAAAAGATGACTCCTGTTCAATACAGGAATCATCTTTTGTCGGCTGCCTAAGAGCCTTCTTTTTTAAAGTGTTCTTGACATGGGGTCCAGATCAATTGGAAATCCAATTGCCACCTTCTTTATTCTTAAGTTTACAACATAGGGTACGGATAAATTTAGAGCCGGGGTGCCGATTTCGGCATTAAAACCTGAATTCCAGGCACTTAGTGCATCGTTCAGCGCAGCTTTTCGCGCTGGAGATATCGCCGCCATTGGTTTACTCCCTCGCTTTAAATCCTGACGGTTTGGCCATTTCTCGTGTATATGTCATGATGAATCCGGACAAACTTCAAGGTGCTGCCCGTTTATTCGAAAGGCATTTTTTATAGATCATTGTCACAGATATGTTCCTTCAGTTGTCTTCTTTGATGTACAAACCAAAAATAAAGGGAGGAACCATCCGTTGAGCAAACTGCTAGTCATTAATGCACACCCAGAAGTGGACTCTGCTTCTTCATTCAGTCTAAATGTATTAAATTACTTCTTGAAAATCTATAAAGAGCATCATTCTAATGACGAGGTTATTGAACAAATAAACGTATACAATGACGTTATACCCATGATAGACAAAACTGTTTTAAGCGCATGGGGACAAAGAAATGGAGAAGAGTTAACAAGCGAAGAGCAAGAAGTAACCGGGCGTATGAACGAGGTATTACAACAATTTAAAAGCGCAAATAAATATGTAATCGCATATCCAATGCATAACTTTAATATTCCGTCAAAATTAAAAGATTATATGGATAATATTATGATTGCAAGGGAAACGTTCAAGTACACCGAAAATGGGTCAGTGGGTCTTCTTAAGGATGGACGCAGTATCATTGTCATACAAGGAAGTGGGGCAATTTATACCAATAATGACTGGTATAACGAAGTTGAATACTCACATAAGTACTTGAAGTCGATGTTTAATTTTCTTGGCATTGAGGATTATGAAATACTTCGGGTTCAAGGAACCTCTATATTAGATAAAGATGAAGTCTTACAGAAAGCATATAAAGAAGCCGAAGAAGCAGCTTCAAAATTTGCTATCAAATGATCGGGAGAACTTCGATCTAGGCAACGATGAAGCGACGTTAAACTATTGATGTTGTTGCAGATGCAACCACGTTCTTGTCGTTTGGGCTGGTCATCGAAACAGAGAAAAGGCAGATCCTTAAGAGGGTCTGCCTTTTGATTTCAGCCGACCTGAGCAGGTAATAATCTCGCGATTCAGGTCCCTGAATCCGAAAATGCTGGAAAAGATTGATCATTAATTATACGGCTTGAAACGCTTTTGAAGCGCTCCCTTCTTTAGGATGAATCAAAAGGGGGATTTTTTTATTTAGTCCGAATACAATCGCCAAGCTTGATGTGTTGTCTGTACGGTCGGCTGTTCAATACATGACGGAAGGATGAATCTGCATGAAGGTCAAGCAGTTAAGATGGCTGCTCCTCTTGTCGGCTGCGGCATCGATTGCCGGATCGCTCCCCTCCGCTGCAGCGGCGGAGGAGAAGCTCCAGGTAAAGTCTGAACGGGCTGAACCCAATTTGATCGAATCCATCACCAAACCGTATCCTTCCTTGTTAAACGGCAATCCTCAGGGCATCGTCAGATGGGAAAAGAAAATGGGCAGCAACCTGACCGCTTCTCCGGTCCTCGGTCCGGACAAAACGATCTATGCGGGCACAAACGACTATAAATTGTACGCAATCGGCCCGGACGGAACGCAAAAGTGGGAGATTCAACTGGAGGACTATCCGAAAGACATCTCCGTCTCCGAATCGGACAGCACAATCTACGTGAATGCAAACAATATTCATAAATTGTACGCCATTGATCCCGCCGGGACGAAGAAATGGGAATTCATAAGAGGAGGATCGGGTCTTGTTCCCCTACTTTCACGATCGTTTTCCGCGCCGGCAATCGGGGCGGATGGCACGGTCTTTGTAGGCGGATCCGACGATACGAAGCTGTATGCCGTCAATCCGGATGGGACGAAGAAATGGGAATTTGTTACGGGAGGCTCCGTAGCCTCCCCCGCGGTAGGACCAGACGGGACGATTTATGCGGGAACGACAGACGGCAATCTTTATGCGATCAAACCGAATGGCTTGAAGAAATGGAGCTATCAAACAAATCAGCCCATATATCAAGGTCCCGTAATCGGAGACGATGGAACGATTTATGTGAATTCGTTTAAAAATTTTTACGGAGCTATGCTTTACAGCATCAGTCCCAACGGTACGAAAAATTGGAGCTACAATTACGAGCTGTACAGCTCTCCGGCCATCGGAGCGGACGGCACGCTGTATGCCGGCAACTACAAGCAGCTGATGGCCATCCATTCGGACGGGACGATCAAATGGGCGTTGGGGACCGGCAATAATAAAGTCAGAACGACTCCGGCGATCGGCGCGGACGGCACGATTTATGCGGGAGCCGACAACTCGATGCTGTACGCGGTGGATTCTTCGGGGAAATTAAAGTGGGAAAAAAATGCGAACGGTTTCGGAGCGTTCGATCCTACTGTCGGAAGCGACAACACAGTTTATACGGCATCGTTTGATTCTTTGTTCGCGTTCGGTACCGTCGCCGCAAGCAGCGTAGGACTAAGCGAGCGGACTATGACTCTGCAGGCGGGCGACAGCGCGACGTTGACGGCAAACGTCGTCCCGGAAGACGCCGTAAACAAGCGGGTGCAATGGAGCAGCGGCGACGATACGGTGGCTGCGGTGGATCAAGCGGGGAAGGTGACGGGAATCGGACCGGGCACGGTGAAAATAACCGTCAAGACGGAGGATGGAGGATTTACCTTCGACTGCATCGTGACGGTAACCGCAAGACCGGAAAGTAAGCCTCCGGCTGGGGAAGAACCTGTCGTCGCTCCGGGATTTACCGATATTTCGGGGCATTGGGCGAGTGCGGAAATCGCCGAAGCGGCGGCGCTCGGAATCGTGAACGGGTATCCGGACGACACGTTCCGGCCGGACAACCGCGTAACCCGTGCCGAATTTGCGGTCATGCTTATGAATGGGTTGATACCGGCAGAGGAAGGTTCGCCGCTTTTCTTTGCGGATAAGGAAGATATCGGAGTCTGGGCAGCCCGACCGGTCGCTCAGGCAGTGCAGCTCGGCATCATAAGCGGCTATGAGGACGGCACGTTCCGGCCGAACGCGAATATTACGCACGCGGAGATGATTGCAATGGTCATGCGCGCTTCCGGTCTCCCAATGAGCCCTACGCAGCACACCGGTTACGCCGACGATGCAGACATTCCGGATTGGGCGAAAGCCGCTGCAGCCACGGCTGGAGAAAACGGCATCATCGCTGCCGGGAGCATTGCGGACAACAAATTCGCGCCGCAGGTATTGTCCACCCGAGCGGAAGCTGCGTCGGCTATCGTCCGGATGCTCAGGATCAGAGCCTAGTACTTAATCTCTAACCAGCCATCGCAAGATGACAGTTGCATATTGACCGGAGAGCCGCCGAAAGAGGCGGCTTTTTTTGTGCGCAGAAAGCCCGCCTCCGTAAGGGAAGAAGTATTTAAAAATGTAATGACAGATCGAACGCCGAAACTCTAATTATGTTGCATACAACAACCAAATCGAAGGAGTCGTCCGGGAATGCCTGATTTGCCTAAACTGGATAATTCCATATTTATGGGATAAAGTTGAATGAGAAAGCAGCAGTTTAAAACGTTATTTTCCTCGAACAACAGGGATCGGAGCGGCCATTTGCCGCTTACTTGCCAATCATGGAACGGACATGTTTAATATGCTTTAATGTTTAAGTAGGAATCATTTGAAATTAGGTTGAGTAATGATTAATTAGGCTGAGGAGTTTTTTAGACCAAGGATTTAAGTGCTATGAGATATTTAACTATATACAGTAAGGGATGAATGGAGCTATGCGTAATTCACCGAGGATTTCAGAGGAGCACCTTCGATCCTGTCTAAAGGAGCAGTATGATTTGACTCCCGCCACGCTTGAGTTTCTTCCGCTGGGACTTGATTACAGCTCCGCCGTGTATCATGTGGTTAGCGAGCAGGGAACTGCCTATCTGCTCAAAGTCACGTCCAGGCCTTTATACGAACCACAATACCTGGTTCCTCGATATCTCAACGATCAGGGGATTACATGTGTCGTGGCTCCCATTTCTACCAGAAGCGGTATCCTGTGGACCCATCTAGAGGATTGGACTGTCGTTGTCTATCCCTTTATCAACGGGGACTCAAGCTTCAAGGGAATGTCAGCCGAGCAGTGGAATAAGTTGGGGACCATCTTTAAACGGATTCACCAGATCATTTTGCCGCCTGAACGATTTAAGTCGATCCGTCAGGAGACCTTTGATCCGACGGAATATGTTCGATGGATAAGAACCTTTGAGGATCAACTTGCACTCTTTGAAGGCGGAAGTACATTGGAGCGTACCCTTCATGCTTCTTGGGTAGAACATAGGTTGATGATACACACGAAGTTGAGCTCATTGGAAAAGCTGGCAGGGTTGCTCCGATCGCGAACAATTCCGTATGTAATATGTCACGCGGATCTGCATCCAGCCAATTTGATCCGGGATCAGGCTGGGCAAGTGTTTGTAATCGATTGGGACGAGGTGATGTTCGCTCCCAAAGAGCGTGATTTCATCTTTGTCAGTCATCCACATGCCCATGCATTTTTTCAGGGGTACGGAGCCGTAGAAGTTGATGAGAAGGCGCTCGCCTATTACCGCTTGGAAAGGGTCCTTCAGGATCTAATTGAGTGTGCTCGAAACGTGTGGATCAGGGATGATCTAGGGGAAGAAACCAAGGCGGATGCAGTCAAGTTGTTTCAAGGTATCTTGGCGGAGGAAGCAGCTTGGTAGAACGTAGTATTGATCTTCAGACGAGGGAAACAAACGTTGGGTACGGCTGTAATGTTACATATACGGGCACGATAGCTTAATAAAAAACGAAGAAGCGGCTGCCGGTCAGTGATCGGCAGCCGTGTTACGCAAACGGGCAGATTTGCCCAACAAGATTTTTAAGATAGCCACCAATGAATGCATGTTGGTTTTTGGGAATTTATGGACGCCCAAGGGGGCAAGTCGGGAATGGGATAAAGTTATTGTCAACCAGTAAAAAGGTGCGAGTGGGTACGTAGTTGTTGCGTCCTGAGGGGTCGAGTGAGGCGAAGTTGTTGCGGCAAAGTTACACTTTTGGGAGAAGTAGCTCGCGATCCTCCATCAGGCCCCGACTAATCTCCTATCCCCCAAAATTCCTTCATATGGTAAACTGGGGCGGTGCTGTAAAATGGACCGGATAGGAGTGTGCCAGCCATGGACACGAGTAGACTTAAATCCTTGCGCGTGAAACAAATCATTTTCATCAATGCATGTGTTTGCATCCTCATCCCATTAACCGGCGGTCTCCTGCTTGTTCTAGAGCCGCCGCCTTCGGACATTTATCTTGTAGGGGTTTTTTTGTATGGGGCCTTGTTGCTTTTTGAAATTTGGAGCCTCTTTTTTCCGAAGCATCTGCTCTTCATGCATGGCCCCCGGTTTATGCGTGAAATTGCGGAATATGAACGGGAAAAGTTAGGCAAGAAGCAAGATCGAAAAGGGCGGATCGTGAGACTATTTGCCTTTACGTTGTTGCTGGGGAATCAATTAGTGGCCTTTACTCGCATAAGGAATGACGATCCCATGCAGATTCGGGATGTGTCCGGGTTTTGGACGATTATGGCTATTCTAGTTTTAATCATTACCTTAGTGGGCAACGCTTCCATCCTATACCGCATTCACAAAATCGATAAAACAGAGCCGGGGCAATTCCGCTGGTTTACGCTTAAATCGTTGGCACTGGGAGTTATCTTAGGTCTGGTGTCCGTGGTCCTTTTGAGTATGGGGTTCGGAATCGTGTTGAATTAGCGGAGAGTTATTACGCTAACGGATCACGATAGCACAACAAGGCTGGCATGGATGTTGATCAAAATGGGGGAATAACAATGAAAATTGATCCAAGCAAGTTTGAGTTTGGAATCGAAAAAGAATATGCAATAGTTTATAAAGAACGTGACTTCATAAGTTACTTATTAGCATCACAACAGATCGTAAATAAAATAAAGTCTATGGCGGATATTCATGAAAATCCAGTAAAAAAAATGGGTTATTTGTTTGCTAAAGGCTGGGAGGTACATCCTGAATATTCCAACGCCTTAATAGAAGTCGTATCTCCTCCGTACACCTTAGATCGTTTTGAAGAAATAATAGAAGGTTTTCAAGTTTTCGAGGAAGTTGTACATTATTTGTTAATTGACTTCAAAGATAAAAACCCAAATTTAAAAGGAGAGATTTTACTAACAGATAAATTTAGTTCTTCGACAGATACATTCATTAACGTTAAAAAAGAAATAATCACTGATATAAAACAAATTATACTTACGAATGAAGTTGTTACTTTTCTGGGAAATAAAGATCAAATTCCCAATTCGTTTAAGAACATTAATGATTTAAATTTACTTTATGCCGGGTTTATCTCTACTCATGTTACACTACATCCTAAATATTGTTCAAGATGGGATATTAAACATGAAGCAGAATATTTTTGGAGCTTATTAAATCTGCTGTTTTTGTCTGAATACGATATAAATGATTGTACCTTTTATTACAATGGTAAAGAAGAAATCCGGTGTTCAACAACACCACGAAGCGAACTAATATCATGGGCGGACAGGACAAGTAACTTCTATGAAAAAAATATCAAAGAAATAATGGAAGGCGATGCACAAGAGAAAGTTGATAAGTATAATCTTTTTTTAAAGGAGCAACACAAAGGAAACCGAACTTATTTAGCAAAAATAAAACATATTGAAGATTGTCCATTATTTGAAATTAGAAGGTTTCATAGTGGACTATCAATTAACTATATTAAAGAATTTTTATTAAATGCAAGTAAGATTACAATGGCCCCATAAAACAGTTATCAAGAACAGGTTGCTTTTTCAATCTCCTGGGTGATGTACAAATGAGGGGAACAGGAAATTCATCCACAAAGGATTAAGCAAACGGGTGCGTTAGTACAACGCCGAAGGGGTGCCGCGACGGCACCCCCACCGCCCCGCTAACGGGAAGAATTGCACAACAAATTGAAGACATTTGATGGTATCATGTTGATGTAATGGTAAGGAGAACGCAGCTTATCTTAATTCAGAAAACGTATCGTATAATGGAAAAGTTACTCAAATTGACACAGTGCCCGTAATTAAGCAAGGCCAAGTATTTATACCTGCGAGAGTACTTTTGGATGGTTTGAATATTCAAGGGTAGTTATAAAAATTCTCTGCTTACATAATAATTAAAGAAGGTTTTCGCATAAATGCGAGAACCTTCTTTTTTATTGATCGGTAAGCTAACACCCATGAGAAATGAAAATTGGCTCTCTTGAACGAAACGACAGACCGAATAACCGACTATGTCCCAAGGAATACCGTCGGCCATATATTTATTGCTCCTTTTTTCCTGAAAAACTCACCTTAACTAAATCTTAATATTTAAATTCAGAAGTACATGCAAGTCAGAGAAAACAAGAGAATCGAGTCGGGGAGGGACAACACGGGGTTAAATATAAAACGCAATATTTGTAATACTAAGGAGATTGTTATTTGACATGGTAAAAATCTTTTTATAGCATAGGAAGGCGTTACATAGACATCTTAGAATCGACTTGGAGGATAGTTGAAAAATGGCTCGGATTTTATTTAGCAACACGCCGATTCACGGCCATGTGAGCGCGAATTTGCTGCTTGCCAAAAAGTTAGTGGAACGAGGCCACGAAGTTGTGTGGTATACAGGCAAACGGTTTAAGGAAACCGTCGAAGCCGTCGGGGCAAGACACGTAGTTATGGGATTCGATTACGATGATCGAAAGCTGGAAGAGGAATTTCCCGAGCGTCGTAATCATGAAGGCTTGGACAAACTCAAATTCGACCTAAGAAATATTTTCATGGCGCCGACTCCCGTTTATTACGAGGAAGTGTCGCGTATTCTGGAGACGTTTCCCGCGGAGGTTATAGTTTGTGATCCTTCATGTTTGTTCATTTTACCGATGATCGAATCCGGTGGACATAAAGGCTTGAAATATGCTGTTACCGGTTTTACCGGATTGACAGTGTCGAGCGTGGATACTCCGCCGTTCGGCCCTGGGATTCCCGTCACCCCCGGCGTGGATGAACGCGCTCGAAATATCGATTTGAACAATCAAATCCAAAACGTCATGTTTGCCGATTTGCGGGAGTATTTTAATAAACTGCTAGCCGATCACGGCATGGCTCAAATTGATGGCTACATAATGGATGCGCCGACCAAGCTAAGCGATCTTTACCTTCAATTTACGGTTCCATCCTTTGAATACCCGCGTTCCGATATGCCGAAAAGCGTTCGTTTTGTTGGACCAATGTTGTCCAAAAACGCGAGTTCAGGCACTCAGAAGCTTCCTGACTGGTGGGAGGAGTTGGACGGCGATCGCCCAGTCATCCATGTGACGCAAGGAACTCTGGACATCAGTGATTTTAATCGGCTTGTCGTGCCTACGATTCAAGCTCTTGCCGAAGAGGATGTGCTTGTCATAGCTTCGTTAGGCGGACGACCACAATCCGCCCTTTCTATAGATCTTCCAGCCAATGTGCGGGTTTCCGAGTTTTTGCCATACGATCAATTCCTTCCGAAGGTTGATATTATGGTCACTAACGGTGGATATGGCGGCGTACAATATGCACTATCTCACGGCATACCGTTGGTCGTGGCTGGCGATACGGAAGATAAGCCTGAGATTGGCCAACGTGTATCCTGGTCTGGCGTAGGAATTAACCTGCAGACCGGTAACCCATCGGCCGAACAGGTCCATCAAGCGGTTCAGGAAATGCTTTCGAACGGTAAATACCGAGCGCGCGCGCAAGAGCTTCAGGCGGAGTTCGCGAATTATGACGGACCGGTCAACGCGGCTAGCTTATTGGAACAGCTGATTGAAACGGGTAACATTTAATATTCAAAACCAACAAAGCTGGCGTATGGCCAGTATGCTGCGTATTGTGGCAGTGATTTTACGGTAGCAATTCGAACTCGAGAAAGTCCTTTTTGAAGACTATAATATCATGCAGCAAAATGCTATTTACGAAACACGCATCGATGCGAAGACACTTGGAGGGATAAGAAGATGAATATTGGTTTTAAAAAGAAGGCGGCATCGTTGATGGTGGCCGCTGTCGTCACAGCCTGTCTGCCGGCGGTCGTATCCGCAAGCGGAGGGGAACTCACGATCTCTATTAATGGAACGAAATTGGTATCGTCCGCCAATCATGTTGCAGACGGCAGGGTCTACGTGGATCTAAAGAACTTCTCTGCTTTCACTGGATTTACTTTCTCTTATGACAACCAAAAGCATTCCGCAATCATAAATGGAAAAGAAGTCAAGGCGGTGGAAACGAAGGGCACGCCGACGGTGGCCATTAAAGACCTAGCGAACGCGGTAGGCGCGAACAGTCTCTCCTGGAGCGAAAAAACCAAAACGGCGCAGCTTTCCTTCGCATCCAAACTGGTCATATATGGGGATACTGTTTCCGAATTGGCAGGTTGCGTGCTGCAGAACCGCTTCACCGTTGGTGACGGTATCGTCTTCCGCATGAAAGCATTTAACCCGGTTACGGGCAAGCTGGCCGAAGATGCGAAACTGCAAGTTCATCTCGCCACGGGCGAAGTGCTTGACATGCAGCTGGGGCTGCACCCGCCGGGCGTGCCGGACGGCGAGAAATTTTGGACCGTGAACTACAAAGTAACGGATAAAACGCCGAAGGGAACTCTCGGCTATTACATTACCGCGCAAACGGCTTCCATGAAAGGCGAATACAAGCCGTTCCAAGTTATGCCTTCACTCATTACGATCGTCGACACCGAGCCCGCCCCAACGGGAGCCTCGACCAAATAACGCACAGCTATGAACAACAGATGAAAGAGGTTAAATTCATTGCATCCAATGATACGAATGGTCAATCCATACACGATCCTAAGTTCGCTACTTTTGCTTTCTTCCGTCTTTTTCGTGTCGCCTGCTTCGGCAGAAAAGAAAGAGGCGTCCGTTACGCCGACCGTAATGATCGAGGAAAACAACAGCACAGTAGGGGCTATCGTTCATTTCTCGTCCAAGGGTCTGGAACCAAACATGCCGGTCAAGCTGCAGTGGGAAACAGAGCATGGCAGTTATGACATTCAAGGTATTTATAGCTTAATCGGCCCGTCCTACAAGCTAGAAGAGTATACGATGACGATGGGCACGACCGACAGTACGGGCAACTGGGATGGAAGCTTTGTCGTGCCGAAAGGCTTTGGAGGCGACCATACGATATACGTAAGACAGAACAACAAAAAAGTTGCCCAATCGAATGTGTTCATTGCTCCGACCTTCCGTTTGTTCCCGGAGTCCGGTCCTGTCGGCTCGGAAATCACGGTGCAGGCAGAGGGTATCAGCTACGCGACCATGGAGAGCAACTGGCAGTTGTCCTACGACAACAAGATGACAGGGCTGATCTCCGCCGTATCCACAGACGGGAGCGCGACTGCGAGAATAAGAGCAGCAGGTCCCGCAGGTAAGCATTCGATCACGATCTGGCATGGTTACTTAGGTATGCCGTATTTGAATTATACGGAAGCGCCGAATTCCTATCTGCCAGTGCCAAACTTTACGTTTACCGTTACGGATGAAGTGCCGATCGTCCGAAACGAAGTAGAAGCGCAGCCGATAGCCGCTGGGGGGGGCGTGCAAATGCCGCCTCCAGTGAACAAGCAAGGCGTCAATGCGACGCTGAGCCGAACCAGTGGTCAAGTCGGGGATTCGGTGACGCTTAAGGGAAGCGGACTGCCTGCAGGCAAGCAAGCAGATGTGGTCTGGCATACAATGGAAGGCAGCCGGATTACGGGCGAGGGCTTCGCAGAGAAGTCGAGGACGCTCGGTACGGATCGCACGGACGCTAGCGGCAGTTTGAGCTATGACTTTCCGATCCCGGACGATCTCGGAGGCGTGCCGCACCGGATTGAACTGAAGATTGGAGGCGTCACGTATGCGGAGGCATACTTGTCGATTACGCCATCGATCGCTCAAATTACGCCATCTTCCGGGCCGGCAGGGACCCAGATCACAATCCAGATCAAAGGCGTTGGGTGGACGGAATACGACAACGCGTATTACCTGGATTACGATAATGCCTATCTGGGGTACATGTGCGGGTTCAACACTCAGGGCACCGTAACGTTCACGGTCACGGCTACTGGCGAGCCCGGTTATCATATCCTCGATCTGTATCCGGGCATTTACCGGGGCAAGCAGGCCAATCCGGACGTGTACGTTGCGCCGCAATTAACCTACGGTACAGACCATCCGGGTTCGGCTATACCAGCTATTCGAATGGGCTTCACACTTACCGAGTAGAAGCAACGTTCAACATTTTGGGATCAAGTTCTGGCCATTCGCAGATCATAATGGCCAGAATTTGGTCTTATTTATCAATTGGTCCGGAATCGAAACTGGCCAAGACATTATGCGGGATCATCGTCCCAACCAGCTTGGCTGAACTCATAATACGACGGGTACCGGGAAACGATCGTCGAATCCGATACCGTTAAGGGTGACTGCGTTCAGTCGAAAAGCCAACCGAATTCATTCGGTTGGCTTTTGTGCTGTACGTCCAGTATGGGCGTCATCTCTAGAGTGAAAATCCCGAACGGGGGTTGGCGGGAGGAGGCGTCCTAGCCTCCGTCCTCTCACACCACCGTGGCGGTGCGCTTGTTACGTATTAGTCACTTTGTTTGAGCAACGAATTCATTAACAGCTTGCGTAAATGGCTCGGTATGCTCAACGTGCTCCATATGACCGCCCCGCTCAAACACTACGAGGTGAGATCCAGGAATTTTTTCCCCCATTTCATAGGACCACCTTGGTCCGCAGTTGACATCATATTCACCGACTAGAATGAGCGTTGGCGTGGTGATAGTGTTTAGGACATCTCGGACATCCTACGTTTTTCGAATCCATCATAGCTTGCTTCGCATCTTGAGCTTCCGCGTTATCTGGCCAACGTTGAGCAAAGTTCTCGATTTGTTTGAATTGCTCCTTATATAGATCAAGTCCCATAGAAGGAGCACTGGATTGGAGGATCAGACCGCCAAGTTCGTTCGGATAATCCAGAGCGTATTGAATGCCAACACCACCGCCATGAGCATGACCCAGGAAGTAATACTTCTGTGCACCGATATGCCCGGCTACTTTATGTGCGAAATGCGCATACCGAGGCATACTATAGTCTCCGTCTGGCAGCGTATCTGATTTACCTGTTCCTACAGGTTCCAGATACACCATTGTCATTGTTTTCTCCAGCTCAGGCATCTGCAGATACTTCCAGTGAAATCCTGGTCCGCCCGAATGGACCAAACAAATGGGGCCGTTGCCAGCTACGTGATAAACTTGACGCACACCATCGATGAAGATTTCATGTTCTCCAGCTGCCAATGGGTGTTTGAAATCTTGATTAGATTGATTCATTACTAAATTCCTTCTTTCTTGCTTAGCTATTAAACTTGTGTGTCACCTTTATATGCCATAAACGCAGAACGGCCTTAAAAAATATCTATAATGCTTTACGCCATGGACGCAATCTTAAGTGAATGAAACGTTCATCTCTCGACCACTCCCGAGCAGGTAAACAATAACTCCTTATCTCCCCGGTCATCAATATAGGTTGACAAGGATAATATTATTGGGCATCTAACTCGGCGACGACATTCGCGATAGCTGTGTACGGATCAAGGGCAGCATATTCCGCCTTCAATCTTTCTGCATTCGCTAAGAATTCCTTCTTAGTGAGTACGTTAAGGACTGCCTCCCGAATCGCCTCTGGCGTCGGTATTTGGGTTTTGAGATTGATTGCGGCACCAGTATGGGCCGTGCGAGCGTTACCCTCAATCTTATCTTCGGAAATGCCAGCCAATACCATCGGCACTCCGAAACTCAACGCCTGCTGCGTCCCGCCAAATCCACCGTTTGTGACGAGAACATTGGTATGCGGAAGGAGATCGACGAAAGGAATGAATTCCACGACACCTGCATTGGCTGGTACATTTTTGACTTCATTCTTGCTGCCTGTCGCCGCAATAACTAGAACGGGCAAGTCAGCTAGCGCTTCTAGTGTTGGCTCAATTAGATGACTGAAGTCACCGTTTGCTACTGTTCCCTGTGTTACAACGACAACCTTTTCAGCTTCTAACACATCCGACCACTATACTGGCAATTTAGCATCTACGGAAGGCGGGGTAGGAAGCGCACCGATGAAGCGGACGCTTTCGGGCAGGTCTGATCGCTTATAGCTCAGTTCCTCTACAGACAACTGAAGATAGCTGTCCGCACGTACGCAACTGTCAAGAAGGTATGACATTTCCCCGATCGCTCCCAGATCCGTTAACACCTTTTCATAGAGCTTCTGTGCATCCCCGAATATGGTATTTTTCATTAAGCCATTAAGGTCGATGTTTCGTGCACGGCCCTCTTCTGAGCTATCCGGTTCAAGTCCCATACCAAATGGCGCAGCGTCAATGCTAGAAATTGCAAGTGGTATAACACCTACGACTATATATCCCTTCGCTCGTACACCTGGGGCACCGTGCAATGCTGGCGAGATTGGGAATCCAAATGATTCTGCCATCACAATCGCTTGATCGTTACCATACTTCTCCAGTTCTTGTTGCAGTGCTGCATATTGGTTCGGAATAGCGCTAACGAAATAGCGCTGCAGGTCATAGTTGACCTGAGCCGGCCCTTCGAGGGCGAGTCGCTCGGGGTCTAATAATTCCTCGGGCTTCCAATCGGCTGCACCAGTAAATGATACGAATGCGGCGCCTGTCTTTTCGACAGCCTCCTTGAATACGGATCCTGTAATAATAGTCACCTTATGACCGCGGCGTATAAGGTCTTTTGTTATGGACAGCATAGGAGCGACGTGTCCATACACAGGTGTAATGGGAATGATAATTTTTGTCATAATAGAACCTCTTTTAGAGCAAATTATTTGGTTAAAAAGTCACCTTTTGCTAAGTAACCGTTAAAATAAACGGGCAGATCAAGTTTTGACCGATCTATTTTCTCATGGACTCTCCATTACCTGCATAGCCATTGTAAAACAACGTAAATGGGGATAAGGTTTGACTCATTAGCGTCTAGCTCCATTCATCAAAATTGAGCGCTAAAGATAAAAAGCCGTCCCTTCTTGAAGATTTTAAAGGCCAGGATAACTAATATTATATTTTTGGGATACTTGCATTAGTTTCTGTATCGCCTCAGGAGTGGGGGGCTCAATGTGGACTTCCATTCCTTCCACGTAAGGAACGCCCAGCTCCTTTACGAATGAATCGAATCCTGCAGGGTAAGCCGTAACCAGGAAATTAGCTTTTTTTGACCTTACCTTAAAGGTATGTGGAATGCCGCGAGGAGCGAAGACATAATCTCCACTTTTAACCAGAAGAGTTTCATTGCCAAGTGTCATTTCTAATTCTCCATCCAACACGTAAAAAGATTCGTCTTCATCTCTATGGATATGGAGTGGCGGACCATCATTTTCATTGACCGAACAATGCACGACACAAAACTCCCCGTTTGTGTCCTCACCACTTACCAATATTGAATTAATGTCTGTAAGGAATAGGAATGTATTTTCTTTGTTGGGATTCCGATGCATCATACCGGCTTTGCTTGGGTTGCTCTTCATCATTTTGTTTGTCTCCTCTTGGTGCGATTTAAATTTCTAATACCTGATCAGTATATTAAATCGATTACCTGATCAGTATATTAAATCGATCGTTCTCATATTAATAACTCATTCCGAATTTGTCAACTTACCAAAATATAAAATTAATAATTCGTGGCTTATGTTATTAAAACAATAAACCTAAGGCAACTTAGAGGCCGTTGAAAATTCTCCCAACAACTTTTACCGATTGTTCTCATTATGATAAGATTATCCCGGAGGGGTGAAAACGATGCCAAGACATAAAGAATTCGAGGAAAGCGAAGTACTCCTTAAGGCCATGAATTTATTTTGGGAACAAGGCTATGAAAAGACCTCGCTTCAGGACCTTGTAAAGCATATGGGCATTCATCGCAGAAGCCTGTACGATACTTTCGGCGACAAGCATACACTATTTTTAAAAGCAATGGAGAAATACCAAGAGTTTACGAAAAACATTAAAGCCGAAGCACAACGCGGTCGTACGGCTAAAGAAGCCATTGGATTCATCTTCGATTGTGTGATAGAAGGTAACGTTGATCGACCGGTAGGGTGCTTATTCGTGAATTCAGCCACCGAGCTTGCTTCCAGAGATTCAGTAGTATGTAAAAAAACAAACGAAAGCTTTAGTAGAGAAGAGCAATTTCTGGCAGATCTCATTCAAAAAGGTCAGCAAGCTGGAGAATTTCCGGCTCACAAGGACGCAAAAATTCTTGCGGCAAGTCTCCAAACAACAATGATTGGAATAAGAGTCTTAACACGAACATCCGCAGATAAAAAGAGACTCCACCAAATAGCCGATGCATCCATAGCTATGCTTTGTGCGTAATCGTTTTTAGAACGGCGTCTCTCCCCCGCATCCGCTGGGATGAGGCGTTTTTATAAGTACTTGTTCTTATGCGCTAAGCATCTTGAACGCGCCGCTCCAGGCAAGCACCTGATCGAGCATCGCGTTCAGGTTCACAAGATGCAGATCGGCCGGCGGCTTGAAGACGGCCCCATTTTCGAAATAGGTGAATAGCGACAAGGCAACCTGTACGCGGATGTCCGCCACCGATACTTCTCCCAGAATGCCGCGGGGATGCTCGGCGGCACGGGCACCTCCCATGGAGCTGGTTCTTTGAACGCACCCTGCTAACAAATTCTCAAAAAACCTGATTTTGCGGAACAATAATATCCTTGTGTCATACAATACCTTTGGGTAACTCCTAACCGTTAATCCTCCTATGAAGCGAGGATTATTTTTTATAAAACGTTCACCAATTATGGATACATAAAACGTGGATGGAAAAAATAAGTGGACAAATAATTAATTGTCACATTCACTCCGGAGGTATTTTTGATGATCTGGGATTATAAAAAAGGAAGGAACATCGGTAAAGTAGTTCATAATAACGATTGGTACATTTGCGTCAACAGCAACAAAAAGTTCATGGTTTCAATCATTCGAAGCTGCTAATCGGTTTTATGGGCAAGAACGAGTGTGTAGGGGTAGTTACGACCTTGGAAGGAACTACTTTTAAGTTTGCGGAGCCAATACTTCAACTGCTCTTTTGTAACATGATGAGCATCGCACCACGCCGACATTGTAGCCCACTTGCTTTGTAGTCCGCGATACGGGCTGTCGTAAATTTGACTTCTTGAAGGTGTGTAGGGTTTTACGCTACCCTTGAGGAGACTACTTAGCAATTGAATTAGGAAAAGATCGTAAAGTTGAAAGCAAAATTTGATGCACAAAGTGGTAAACGTTTTGGAATCAATTGTAGCTATGTCAGGGTAAATTTGTCGAAGATCTCCGCGCGAACGTCATATGTAACCATTCTTACTATCGCTAATGCCTGGCAAGCACTGGTTTTGGTGTTTGCGTTGGGCCTATTTTCCAGAAACATTTTTAAAACAACTCTCGTTTAAGAACCGTAGTACAAAATTGATATTGATAAGCACTTATCATCGAGTGCTAGACAACAGGAGGAATCATCATGAATAATAAACAATCTGCAAAAAATATAACTGCGGCATTTTTGATCTCGGGTGCTGCAATTCTCGGAATCGTTGGGATAACGAACAGCCTGGCACCAGCATCAGCTGCTGCAACGCAAGCAGCGACTTCAACTGCGACACAATCTAAAGCTCTTCAAACAGCTAATAGCTTCTTGAACAGCTTCTATAAGCCAGCTCTTAAAGGTCAATTCCCTGGAGATGTACAAGGACTAATAAAAGGACTAGCAGTTGGAGAAACTACACGTCAAGATATTATCAAAAAATTCGGTCAGCCAATTAAAGTTGGCACTGGCGCTAATGCATTTGATGAATATGAAGGGTCGATGGGTCAAGCAGGATTTGCCTTTTCCTATAAATCGAACAAAATTCAAGAAATGCGCTATTTTGGTACGAGCGTAGAGCGCCAAAACAATCTTGGTGGCATTACTCAAAACATGTTGATGAAGCAATGGGGTATGCCAAACTCTACTACAACTATAAAAGCCGGTAAAATCGCTCAGAAAAAATTTGTTTATATCCGTGGGAATTACCAACTTGAATTTATTTTTAACAGCAGCACTGACCTTCAGCATGTCAATTTGACATACTCTAAAGCTCTTCAAACAGCAAACAGCTTCTTGAACAGCTTCTATAAGCCAGCTCTTAAAGGTCAATTCCCTGGAGATGTGCAAGGACTAATAAAAGGACTAGCAGTTGGAGAAACTACACGTCAAGATATTATCAAAAAATTCGGTCAGCCAATTCAAGTTGGCACTGGCGCTAATGCATTTGATGAATATGAAGGGTCGATGGGTCAAGCAGGATTTGCATTTTCCTACAAATCGAACAAAATTCAAGAAATGCGCTATTTTGGTACGAGCGTAGAGCGCCAAAACAATCTTGGTGGCATTACTCAAAACATGTTGATGAAGCAATGGGGTATGCCAAACGCTACAACAACTATAAAAGCCGGTAAAATCGCTCAGAAAAAATTTGTTTATATCCGTGGGAATTACCAACTTGAATTTATTTTTAACAGCAACACTGACCTTCAGCATATCAATTTGACTTACAAAGGTTCTAAGTAACACTTATAAACAAACAAATGGGAGAGGCCGTCAATTGGTTTCTCCCATTTGTTTGTTTATAAAAAGTAAGTGCTTTTAATCAATGAGGCGATTCTTCCGCGTAGAAACTAATCTATCCGAGTAACGCTCTTTAAACGTGACGAATTAATTATCACTGCCAGTATCCAAAGCGATTTGTAAGCGTCCCATAACTCCAACTTGATCATGCCTATCCCATTACACGACAAGTAATCGGAAGCGAAGATGACCATGGCAAATAAGGCTCGAGGGCCTCTGGATTTTATGGATCCGGAAGCTGCGGGAGCTGCTCGAACAGGTACTTTAAATATTGAAACGGAAGAAGTCCGTTTTCCTTCGCCGAATTGGCCATCGTCTAACGAGATAATGTATATCCAAGACGCGCGAAATGCTGCTCTTGCCGGTATAACGTTCAGCTGTTGACGTATTTCTGACTCATGACGTAAGCCATGCCACAAGAGTTACTTCATGCAGACGAAACAAATGTTGAAGAGCTATTCGCCCGACCGGTGCAGGGTGCCCCCGGCACTACGGCGATTGGCAGAACGAAGTCGACGGTTAATGAAGCTGATTCTGAAATGATAACGCCGCGACCGAGCAAGGCGTGCCTTGTCGGACGCGGCGTTATTTTTTTAGGCGCACATCATGCATACTTTGTGGTCAAACCTAATTTTGTGCTTAGGTGTATTACGGTGAACCGTACCACAAGTAAGAGCAAGTTTTTATTTATGAAAAAGTCGAATGAGCCCTTTGATTTCTTCTATAGTTTCTTTTTGACCATTTTTTATCCACATCACCCAAACTTCAAAAACACCGGCGCTCATAAAGTCAATCCAATAGCTTCGTTTCGCACCTGTCCAGTCTGGAAAGGGAATGATCTCATCATATAATTGAGCAATATGGTATTTAAAAACTTGATACAGCAGCTCTGTGTATTCTCCTTCAATGGCCATTTTAAAATCATTGGATAGTGCAAGAAAAAAATTCGTCAAATCTGCTATTTTCTGTTCGTGACTATTTTGAAAGGCAGTTTTATTAAATATATCTGCAAATTTAGGTTCGTAGTACTCCTTCAATACTTGTTCAAGACTTTCGTAATTTCTATAAAACGCCATTCGACTGACGCCAGCTTTTTTGACGACTTCCGAAATTGTTAATTTTGTTAGTTGTTTTGTCTGTAAAAGTTCCAGCAATGCAACAGCAATCCATTCTCTTGTGTCTTTTTTTATGTTTTGGGCGTGCTCAGTTGCTGCCATGACACTTCCTCCAATCTGTCACAGATGCTTGTTTTCTACTTGTTTTAGATAATGTTCAGTATTAGAATAGTGTAAACCGTTACAGATGTAACGTCAACGGAAAGGAGTATTCATTATGTCAGAAAACAACAACCCCTTAGTGCTTGTGACCGGAGGCTCAGGATTTATCGCTGTTCATATAATTTTGAAATTACTAAAGAAACAGTATCGGGTGCGGGCAACACTTCGTACAATGAGTAGGCAAGATGAAGTAAAAGCCATGTTAATGTCAGGCGGAGTAACAAATTTTGAAGGCTTGTCATTTATTCAAACAGATTTATCATCTGATCGTAACTGGGACGAGGCTGTTAAAGAGGCGAATTATGTCATCCATGTTGCTTCTCCAACACCCAATAAAATTTATAAAGATGAAAATGAAATGATTCAACCGGCACGTGAAGGTGTTTTACGTGTGTTGAGAGCAGCGCGTGATGCAGGTGTCAAACGTGTTGTTTTAACCTCTGCTTTCGGAGCGATTGGCGTAGGACATCAGCATCATAAAGGACCATATACCGAAGAAGATTGGTCCAATACAGACGCAAACATTCATCCCTATCAAAAATCTAAAACAATCGCTGAAAAAGCCGCTTGGGAATTTATCCGCCAAGAAGGAAATGGGTTAGAACTGGCAACAGTAAATCCCGTTGGGGTGATGGGGCCCATTTTAGGCAATGATTACTCGCATTCAAATGATTCTGTTCGCCAAATGATAGAAGGCAAGCTAAAGTCTGTCCCTAAAATTTATTCTGATTATGTAGATGTTCGAGATGTTGCCGATTTGCATATTTTGGCCATGTTGCGTCCCGAAGCAAGCGGAGAGCGTTTTATAGCCTCTAGTGCAGAAAATCTCTCGATGTTAGATATTGCAAAAATTCTGAGGAAACATTTAGGGGAAGATGCTGAAAACGTGCCAGATAAGGAACTTCCAAATATTGCTGTACGTATTGCGGCGATTTTCAATCCCAAATTAAGAATGATTGCAACACTCTTGGGTCAAGATATGTCAACAAGCAATCAAAAGGCCAAACAATTACTTGGATGGACACCACGTTCGGCGGAAGAAGCAATTATTGCTACTGGCCAGAGCATGATAAAAATTATTAAAAGGCAGATGAAAGGGCCATCCGCTTAGGATGGCCTTGAGCTTGCCGTTACAGACTACGCGGAGAACCGTACCACAAGTAGGACGAATTTCAGACGATGCGCATAGATATGTGGTTAGGATAGGCTGATAATGACTTTGCCCAATTGAGATTGGTCCTTATAGTACCGGAAGGCATCCAATGTTTCTTCGAAAGGAAAGACGCGATCAATGACGGGTCTGATCCGATGGATATCCATCACCCGGTTCACGGCTTAGAAGTGAGCACGGCTGCCGAGGGCGATTCTTCGAAGCGTAAACACATTGGAAGCAAAGGTGCTGATCGGAAGGGTAGACACCTCGCTCGCCAGCCAGCCGACCTGGCTGATTTGCCCTTCCACCGCCGTGGATAGAATGGTTGATTGGAGTGGGTCATATTGGTTGGAATAACAAGTTTCGGACTTTTCTTATTAACTGCCTTATTGATGAATATAACTCCTGGTACAGATACAATGTACATCGTTAGCAGAAGTGTATCGCAAGGGAAAAAAGCAGGAATTTATTCTGTTCTTGGCATTTCCACGGGTTCATTAGTGCATACCTTTCTAGCTGCTGTTGGTTTATCTGTAATTCTTACAACATCAGTTGTCTTATTTACTATTATTAAAATCATAGGTGCAGGATATCTGATTTATCTTGGTGTTCGAATGTTAATACAAAAATCATCAAATGTAGAACTTAAGGATACAAAAAGTATGTCATTAAAAAAGATATATACTCAAGGTCTTCTGACTAATGTTACTAATCCAAAAGTGGCTTTGTTTTTCATTTCCTTTCTTCCTCAGTTTATTTCAGGGGATAATACTTATGGTCCTTTACCCTTTATTATTTTAGGACTTTCTTTTGTTATGACGGGAACTGTTTGGTGCTTGTTAGTAGCTATTTTTTCTTCATATGCAACTAAAAAATTGAGAAATAATCCAAAAGTAGAATTTATATTGAATAAAATAACAGGCATCCTTTTCATCGGATTAGGAATAAAGTTGTTTCAGACAAAAGCATCTTAAAAATCTTTCTTCAACTTACGGGTACGATACCTGATCAACACCAAATAACAGCCGTTATCTGTGTCTGCCCGGCTAAAGGGACAGAATAGTCAAGAAAACATATATTTGCTTGTCCTTATAGAATAATGATGTCGAGCCGCTCGGCGTACTCGGCCGTGCGGCAGCTATCGTCCGTCAGTCCAACAAAGATATCCTCCTGAAGAAAAGTAAAAGACCCCTTTCGAAAGGGGGCTTGCTTTGGTCAAGCCCCAAATTTGTAGACAATGAAAAAAGCCCTAGGCTATGAGCTGGCGTCGGTACTCAACCGGCGTCAGTTTGTTTAGTTTTAATTGAATCCGTTCTTCGTTA
>NZ_JBWDNP010000014.1:0-193276 GCF_056269255.1 Paenibacillus sp. JT31N17 | reverse complement strand
CAGATGCCCCTTCGGGGCCGGAATAACGTGGGAGGGACACAGCCGCGCGTTAGTTGATTCATGCTAAGCTCGTTTTCGTCCCTACGGGACACACTCTAATACTGGTGCACCGTGGCACCAGATGCCCCTTCGGGGCCGGAATAACGTGGGAGCGACACAGCCGCGCGTTAGCTCATTTGTGCTAAGCTCGTTTTCGTCCCTACGGGACACACTCTAATATTGGCGCACCCGTGGCACCAGATGCCCCTTCGGGGCCGGAATAACGTGGGAGGGACACAGCCGCGCGTTAGTTGATTCATGCTAAGCTCGTTTTCGTCCCTACGGGACACACTCTAATACTGGTGCACCCGTGGCACCAGATGCCCCTTCGGGGCCGGAACAACGTGGGAGGGACACAGCAGCGCGTTAGCTCATTTGTGCTAAGCTCGTTTTCGTCCCTACGGGACACACTCTAATATTGGCGCACCCGTGGCACCAGATGCCCCTTCGGGGCCGGAATAACGTGGGATGGACACAGCCGCGCGTTAGTTGATTCATGCTAAGCTCGTTTTCGTCCCTACGGGACACACTCTAATACTGGCGCACCCGTGGCACCAGATGCCCCTTCGGGGCCGGAACAACGTGGGAGGGACACAGCAGCGCGTTAGCTCATTCGTGCTAAGCTCGTGTTCATCCCTACGGGACATAAACGCAAATATTGTTGCTGGCAGTGACTGAAGACGGATCTCTGATCCGTCAACGTTATTCAGGGATGAAGTCCACCAGGTACCACGCGAGCGTGGCAAGGAAGTGTGTCCCGCGAGGGACGAAAACGCTCCTACGCAAAAAGCAGCTAAACAACGTTCCTCTTCGCCTCCCACGTTATTCCATTCCGGGAGTCCAGAGGGGCGGCCCTCTCTGGGGTCCCCCTCAGGGGGATTTAGGGGGGATTGACATTCATTAAGGGAAGAGTATAATCATCATAAATGCAATGAAGGGAACAAGTAAGCATGAGATGAGCGCTTCAGAGAGCCGGTGGGTGGTGCGAACCGGTGCAAGCGTCTGTGTCGAATGGGTCCTGGAGCCGAGATGAGGAAAGCGAGCGTACGATCGTCCGTATGCATCTCCGTGTCGTTCCGCGTTAGGGAACTTGAAGGCTTGTTCTGCGCGGATATTTTCAGGCGCTTACAAGCAAATTAGGGTGGCACCACGGTCCTTCGTCCCTTTCGGCGTAGGGTCTTTTTTGTGTTCATTTTGAGGCTGCCGACCCATGAATAAGTTGATAAAACAATGAAGGAGCGCATAGCAGCGCTGATTTGAAATAACAGGAGGGTATAACGATGCCGCGAGTCCTATCAGGTATTCAGCCGAGCGGCCAATTAACGCTCGGAAACTACATTGGCGCCATACAAAATTTTGTGAAGCTGCAGGAGACCCATGAATGTTTCTTCATGGTCGTCGATCTGCATGCCATTACGGTACCGCAGGAGCCAGCTGCGCTTCGCGAGCATATTGAATCCGTAGCATCGCTGTTTGTTGCGGCCGGGATTGATCCGTCCAAAGCGAGCATTTTTGCGCAATCGCAAGTGCCCGCCCATGCCGAGCTGGGCTGGTTGATGACGACGCTGGTCTCGATGGGCGAGCTGGAGCGGATGACCCAGTTCAAGGACAAATCGGCCGGCAAGGAATCGGTTGGAGCGGGGCTGTTTGTTTACCCGGCGCTGATGGCGGCCGATATTCTGGTGTATAATGCCGATCTTGTACCGGTGGGCGATGACCAGAAGCAGCATTTGGAGCTGACACGCGACTTGGCCCACCGCTTTAATGGGCGTTTCGGAGATTATTTTACAATTCCGGAGCCGTATATTCCAAAACTTGGCGCCCGCGTGATGTCGCTTGACGACGTATCGAAAAAAATGAGCAAAAGCAATCCGAATCCGGCCAGCTATATCGCTTTGCTGGATCCTCCGGATGTGATCCGCAAAAAATTCAGCCGGGCTACAACAGATTCCGGCCGCGAGGTGCAGTTCAACCCGGCCGAGAAGCCGGAAGTGAGCAATCTGATGACGATTTACTCCTATTGTGCGGACATTTCACTTGATGATATCGAAGCGCGCTACGAAGGACAAGGGTATGGAGCCTTCAAGAAGGATCTGGCCGAGCATGTGGTTGCGAAGCTTGAACCGCTCCAGAAGAAGTATGCGGAGATCCGCAGCTCGGGAGCGATTCACGATATTCTGAAGCAGGGAGCAGAGCAGGTATCGGTGATCGCGAACCAGACAGTGCGCGATGTGAAGCAGCGGATGGGTTTCCTTCTGCCCCGCTGAAGGAAGCAGGCAATAAGGGAAGAAGATAAAGACAGATAACGCCGCCAGCCAGGGCTCTCACCCTTGCTTGCGGCGTTTCATTTTGGCGCTGACGACGAATCCGAGGCCGATACTGCCAATCATCAGGACAAACAAGAGAGCGGCTATCCATCCATTATAGCTGATGGCGATAGCGGTAGCGCTCATAAGCAGCACCGAAAAGACGGCAAAAAAAAGGGCTAGCGATTTGGGCATTGTGTCATTCTCCTTGGAAAAAAAGAAATTCTTAAAAGTAAGCATATTCTTCTCACTATCGTATCATAATAAGTTTGCAACACACCATTGTTAGAGGACGAAAGGAGAAATTCACATGGCAGGACAATCTCGCAGCAGCAATACATTGGTCGTACCTCAAGCAAGCGCAGCTTTGGATCAAATGAAATATGAGGTAGCGCAAGAGCTTGGCATCCAAATCCCGCAAGACGGTTACTATGGCAACATGGCGACTCGTGACGCTGGTTCGCTGGGTGGCTACATCACCCGCAAGCTTGTGCAAATCGCTGAACAACAACTGTCTGGTGGTCAAGGCCGCTAGGTCCGAAAGGTCTTAGCTGATTTCGATCTCCACAAAGTATCAAGCTCAAGGGAAACCTTGAGCTTTTTCTTTTGTGTTTCTTTCCTCGAACATCAGCGTCCCGCAAAACAAGGACCCCTCCTATTGTGCAAGAAGGGGTCCGTCCCGTCAATACGTGTTCATCCGCAGCCGCTTTTGCAGGCGCTCTTCGCTAAGCCAGCCCACATAGGAGCCCAGTGTGCGATAATCATTGTCCATCAGCAAAACGCCGACAAAAGGATATTGTTTGCGATGGCGGTAACGAACATCGCACCAGCGTACTTCATACCCCCAGGAGTGCTCCTTCACCTCTGCACATGCGTAAGAGGTGAAGTAAAGGAAAGCATCAATGGACGGATCGTTCCGCGAAGCGTCAACCGCCGGATGCTCGGTACCCTTGGCCCGGTCAACCCAACGGAGCTGGCCGCGGCGGAAGTCGCCGATCATGTAACAGCCGTCAGCCCTTTTCTTGACCACATTCCATTCATGTATGGAAACCGTTGGAATCAGGGTGAAACGATCGCCTTCATGACAATCGGTATCGATTTGCCGCATTCGTTTCGTGAGAAGGCGATGGGCTACGGTACGCCAAATGTAGTAAATAATCAGAACCCCGTAAAGAAAGGGGAAAATATAAGCGGGATCGGCCAACTGCAGCGCCCAGATCAGAATAGCGATGACATGCGTTGTGAAAATAAATGGATCGAATATATGGATGATGTTCCATGATATCCATTTTTCCGTAAACGGACGCATCGCCTGCGTGCCGTACGTATTAAACAAATCTACAAAAACATGGACTACAACAGCCAGCAGCACCCAGCCTCCCAGATGAAGCCATGGGATGTTGAAGCTGAAGAATGATTGTATCAACAGGGTAATGAGAATCGTCCAAATCGCGATCGCCGGCAGGGAATGGGACATTCCGCGATGATTTTTAATATAAGTGGCATTGTTTTTGAGTCTGAGAAATCCATCGAAATCCGGTGCTTGCGACCCGACTACCGTACCGATGAGAACGGCGGCATAAATCGTATGATCGGAGGCGACGACCGGGTCGATGGAAGCGAGCCCGGCAAGTCCGAGTCCCATGACCAAATGCGTCCCACTATCCATGAACATTCCTCCTAAAAGGTTTCTGCGTGACTTCCAGGGTGGCAAACTTTGTAAGAGCAGAAAACTACATCGGAAGCATAAACTAAGGTTTCTGCGTGACTTCCAGGTCATTTCATCTCTGTGAGCAGAAAACTGGCATCGGAAGCATAAACTAAAGTTTCTGCGTGACTTCCAGGTCACTCATTTCATCATTATTGAATGGTCATTGTGAATTCCAAAGACAAGAAGGTTTAGGCGTCTACTCCCCTGTAGCATACACTAAGTTTCCAGCAAATGCATCTATCCCCTGGCAAATTGGGCGACAGCGGAAGGCGGATGCTTTTTAAATATAAGTAATATACGTTGCTTATATTTATGAAATGAAGAAACCTGGTTTAGCCGCCAAAGTACGGAATCCGCTGTTTCTTCTTTGAGAAGTGGTATACTTCTATATTGTACGTATTAGTATTTTCTGAATCTGTAGTTCTTATAACGAAGGGACGAAATTTTATGCATATTTGTTTCGTGGAGTATCAGATTTCTGAAGAATTTATTACGGACTACCGGTCATGGGCAGCCGTTCAACAAGCGGAATTCAATGATTTTCAGCTGTATGAGGGTACGGATCAGCCGCTGCTGTTTGTGGAAGTGTGGGAGGCTCCGAACGAGGAGGCTGCGCTTGCCATAAAAAAAGAACGCTGCAGTGAGCGTTCTTCATGGTTTACAATGTCGCAATGGGTACAAGGCGGAGCTGCCCGTATCCACGCATGGACGTTTCGGCCTGTTAACGGTCGCCTGTAAGGGTGCCGGACGATGTTTCGATTCTTGTAGCCGTTGCGGGAGTGGTGTTCGTAATGGTCTGACCCTGGAAGGTATAGGCATAATTTATGGGACCGTCAAAGGTAACGTAGTCGAGATTGAGCGTCAGGAGCAAGTAACGCATACCCGTTGCGGGATCGCTAATAATGATATGATCGCGGCCAGCCGCCTCGATAATGCCTTTGAAAATCTTTGCGTTCCATTCCGAGTTGTTTTCATAGGTCATGTAGATGGTCGCCATTTTGCCGCGGTTCATCCTAATAATGTTTTCTACATAGGATTCCTCATTAATCGGAACCGTTATTATATTACCTCCGGCCGGTGTCACAATTGATCCGCTGGGGACATTGGGAGTCGTTGGCGCAGATGCCATTTGCATCTGGGCGGTCATGGGAGCCATCGGCATTTGCATTTGGCCGGTGGTCATGGGCATCATCGGCATTTGCATCTGGCCTGCAGTCATGGGCATCATGGGCATTTGCATTTGGCCGGAAACCGGCATGGTTTGTGTACTTGGTTGGTAAGGATAATTATAGTTATAGCCGGGGTAGCCGCCTGTGCTGGCTGGGCTAACCGCCGTGCTGCCGTAGCCGCCTGTGCTGGCTGGGCTAACCGCCGTGCCGCCATAACCGCCTGTGCTGGCTGGGCTAACCGCCGTGCTGCCGTAGCCGCCTGTGCTGGCGGGACTTACAGCATTATTATAGTCGTAACCGTAGGACATGTCTCATTTTCCTCGCTTTCATCACTTCTTCAAACCATTCAGGAGCATCTTTCGCTCCGTCAAATCTTCATCAATAAACGGATGGACAATTCTCGGGGGTTGGGGCATAAAAACAGTGCGCCTTGAACCTGCCGACGTGTTGCTGATCATACCAGGTGTTTGGACAGTCTGCGGCAGGACGAAAATACCAGAGGGCATTTGTCGCCGGCCACCGGCGTTCGCCGTTGATCACGCGCTGGGCCAGCCTGATTTCGCTGTCGCGGGCCTTCTGGTAGAAATATCCTTTTTGGGTCGCTTCAAATCCCCCCGGACTTTGGTACACCATCTGGGACATTGTGCGAATATTTCGAAAATCGATGCAATTGCCTAAAATTCGATTGACTCCGACATTGCCGACCATCAGCATGCCAAGGTCGCCTTCACCCTCCGCTTCTGCGCGTATTAGCCGGGCCAGCAGCCTGGCATCTGAGGAATTCGTTTTAATGACTGCCATATCTGAACCATCCCACTTCCTTTCGCAAGAGCTGGGCGTTTAACCACAATCACAGTGTATTGAGCAAAAGGCGAAAGGGTTCCATTTTTTTCGAAAAGGGCAAGCCTCTGTGAGAGAATCGATGAGGCGTTTTGTCAAGCGGTGTCAATATAATGAACAAGGGCCGCGAACATTGTCAACTGCTTGTTTTTTCGGTATGATTAGGACGGTTTTAAAACACAGATGATGGGTAGTATACGCCCATAATGGGATCGGAACGGGGAGGCAGGCTGTGCTTAAAGAATATGTGGCCTTAACAAAACCGGGCATCATTCGCCTTAATGCGTTTGCGGCGTTCGGTGGGTTTTGGGTCGCTTCCAAATGGGATCATATTGATTGGTTGCTTCTGATTTATATGCTGATCGGCTCGGCGCTCACGATGGCGTCGGCTTGTGTCATTAACAATTATTGGGACCGCGAGCTGGACAAGAAAATGGAACGTACCCGGAACCGGACACTTCCCATGCAGCGGATGAATCCGACCAAGGTGCTCATCTATGGGATCGTGCTGGGGATTATCGGGATTGCGGTGCTGTTCACGCTTGTTAATCCGCTTACCGGCTGGCTTGGGCTGCTTGGGTTCTTTGTTTACGTGATTGTGTACACCATGTGGCTGAAACGCACCTCAACCTGGAGTACCTCCATTGGGGGGATATCCGGGGCTATGCCTCCTGTTATCGGCTATTGTGCCGTTACGGAGCAGGTCGATGCGGGAGCCTGGCTGCTGTTTGCCCTGCTGTTCCTGTGGCAGCCTGCGCATTTCTGGTCGCTTGCCATCAGGCGCGTTGACGAATACCGGGCCGCCGGTTTTCCGCTGCTGCCGGTTTTGAAGGGAATCCGCCGCACCAAGCTGCAGATGATTCCTTATACGCTGCTGCTGATTCCAACGGGCATCCTGATGTTCACCTACGATTACGCCGGTTATTTTCTGCTTGTTATTTCCATCGCCGGGGGTGTCCTCTGGACAGTGCATACGGTAATGGGACTTACAGCGAAGGACGACACGAAGTGGGCCAAGACGAATTTCTTTATTTCCATCAATTATTTAATGATTATCTTTTTTGTGATGATCCTGGATACCAACGGCATCGGATAACACGTCCTGGGATTGCGTAAACAAGGGGGAACGTAAGCGGATGGATTTTGTACGAAAACATGCCTTCAAGATTGCGGTGCTGGCGCTTTGCGCGGCGATGGGCATTTATTTATATGTCTCTTCCAATAAAGAAGCCGGACCTAATCTGGATCAGAACTATAAAGCGCCGAGCTTTGAGCTCACGGATCTGGATGGCAATAAAGTGTCGCTTGAGAACACCAACGGCAAGGTACGGGTTATTTATTTCTTTTACTCCAATTGTCCGGATGTTTGTCCGCCGACGACCTATCTCATGAGCGAGGCCCAGAACGAGCTGAAGAAGAAAGGGACATTCGGCAGCGATGTCGAGTTTCTGTCGATTACGTTCGACCCGGTGCGGGATACAACGGAGACCATCAGGAAGTTTGCAGGTAAATTCGACGTGGATGCAGCCGGCTGGAAATTCCTGCGCGAGGACAGCGAGGAAGATACCAAGCAGCTGATGAAGGATTTTGGTCTTGGTCTGGTGAAAGATGAGAACGGTTATTTCACGCATGCGGATGCCATTACCTTCGTGGACCGTACAGGCAACGTGCGCAAAGCCATTACGGGATCCATCACGGACACGCAGGCAGACGATGTTGTTAAAATTGTCAACGCGCTTGTGAAAGGCTAGGCGCCATGACAATTTTCTGGTCCGTATTAGGAAACAATGTGCTCCCGCTGTCGGTCATGATTGCCATTGGCGTCACGCTGCAGCGGGCTTTTTCTTTGGATATCAAGACGCTCTCCAGACTTAACTTCTATCTGTTCTCGCCCGCCATTATCTTCAAATTATTATATACTACGGAAATTTCGCTTGGGGTAATCGGTACGGTTCTGCTTTTTTTTGTCATTTTTATGGCGCTGATGTTTGCTGTCGTGGAGGCCGTAGTGCGTCTTCGAGGACTTAAGGGCGGCATGCGGGGGGCGATGCGCAACAGCGTTCTGTTCTATAACAGCGCGAATTATGGTATTCCGCTGAATCAGCTCGCTTTTGCCGCCAATCCGTTTACGCTCTCGGTGCAGGTGCTCATTATGATGATGCAGTCCCTGCTGCCCAATACATGGGGGATATACAGCGTTAATGCCCATAGGAGCAGCGGCCGCAAGATTGTGAAAACGATAATCAGGCAGCCGGTTATTTATGCGATTCCGCTTGCCTTTCTTATGCGCGGCTTCGATATTCCATTGGCCGGATTTCTGCAAACGCCGCTTGATTATTTGGCTAACGCGTTTACAGGAACGGCGCTTATTACGCTTGGCGTTCAGATTGGCAGCATGCGATGGTCCTACAAGGATCTGATGCTTAAGGATGTTCTGCTTTCCTGCGGCGTAAGGCTGCTTATCGGGCCTTTGCTCGCTTTACTGGTGGTATGGATGCTCGGAATAGATGGCATTATGGCAAAGGCGCTCATTGTATCCTCGGCTGTTCCGACCTCGCTTTCAAGTGTCCTGCTTGCCGTCGAATTCGATAATGAGCCGGAGTTCGCTTCGCAGGTCGTGTTTGTTTCCACTGTCCTGAGCATCATCACCGTGACATTTGTTATCTTTATGCTGCATATTTGATACATGCAATCATTGGTCTTCTTTTCGCCAGGGAGCGGGGTTTGGGGCAGGGTAGTGAATGTACGCCTCCAATCCCGCTTTTTCGAATTGCTCGATCAAATATTCCTCTGGGGTTTTCTCGACACCGTGGTAGCCTCTGCGGGTGTGAATATGTTCGGCATCGGGAAATGCGTCCCGCAGCATGCCCCGTATACGTTTGCCGGAGGAGTCGTTATCGGTGAAAATATAAGGCTGCTTGTCCCCCACCTGGCGGCGCAGCTTTTCTAATTGACCGGTTCCCGGGGTGCCATAGGTGCAGTATATGGGGACGTCCGGGTTAAGCACCCGGCGGATCCGGCTGCGGTCGTTTTTTCCTTCTACAATGATCGCGATATGCATGCGGCGAACATCACCTCTTCCGACATTGTAACCGATTCTTGATGGAAAATAAAAAGAAGGCTTTGCCTGGCTGGCAAGCCTTTTTTTATAATATATAAGAATTCATGAAATTCTCCACCATACCTTGCTTAAACTTCCAAAGGAAGAAACTTGCTGCGCCAAAGGACGGCGAAGTTACGTTTCTTCTAATGGGAAGTGATCTGAAAGGGCAAATGGCAGTTCTAGTACCAAGAACCGCAGATGATAATGACAAGCAGGATGAAAAGGACAAGAATAATGCCGGTTGAGGTAAATGCGCCGCCGACGTATCCGCGTTCCAAGTTTTCAGACATTGAGAAGTCACCCCTCTTTCAGTTCATATCCTTAGGAGATCGGCTTCGCCTGGGTGAAAGGACGTAAGCCATCTGCCACGATGTATCTTATGCCTATGGTCTTTACGGGCTCTGTGCCTTTACCCAGTTCTTGAAAAATGGGCAGGGTTCTTCCCCATTCGCAATGTATAGAAAGGCAGCACGGACACAGCGATCATCAAGGCAATGAAGGCGATGTAATACGGGGATACATAGCTCCGAAGCTGACCGGCAAGCATAGGACCGAGAAATGCGCCGACGGAGAAGGCAATCGACAAAATGGAAAAGGTGCGCCCGTATCTCACACCGCCGCTCAGCTCGATGAGAAGAGAGGAGATGGCCGGAAATATAACCCCTTTAGCCATTCCCAGCAGCAGAAGCAGCATGAAGAAAGGCAACGGCGCACCGGCTGCTATGGCGAAATAAACCAGAGCCAGTGCAAAGGCTCCCCATAAAGAGCGCATAAACGGTGATAAACGGTTCAGAAAAAGCATGCTGAGCGTAATTAACGCCCCCAGACTCACAACGGAGAACAGCAGGCCCGTTGTCATCATCGCTTCCTTCGTCGTTCCCATTAGCGGCAGTTCGAATGAAAGAATCCCCTGAGCGCATGCCATGGCAACCGGGAGTGTGTAGATCAGCCAGGGGACCGGCGTCATGAGAGGTTCATCTGTTCCTGCCGTTACTGCAGAAGGAGAGGAATCCGGAGGCGAAGAAGCCTTTTTCCAGCTTGAAGGCAGCTCGCGTATGAATATCAGAGCGCAGGTGGCAGTTCCGATCAGGATCCACCCGAGTACATAAAAGGCGGTCGTAAAGCCGATTTGTGCGACCAGATATGCCCCCACTGCCGGTGAGATGACGGAAGCCAGGGTATGGACCAGCCCATTGCCGGCCATCAGTTTGCCCTGCTTGACCCGGTCGGTTGCGATCCTCGCAAGCAGGGACATGCAGGCAGGTGAAAGAAACGCGAGCACAAAACCGCTTATAGACCGCAGGACGAGCAGCTGCCAGGGATCGGTGACCTTTGATTGAAGCAGCAGAATGCCTCCCGCCGCCGCAAGGCTGAATACAATGAACAGCCGGCTCCCGTACCGGTCGACGCCATAGCCTGCAATCACATTGCCCGGAAGATGCGTGAGCGAATACATTCCCATCATCAGCCCGATAAAGGAAGGCGCTGCGCCAATGGATACGGCAAATGGAGTCAGGATTGGATATTGGGCATGCAGATCGAAAAAAGCGACGAACAAAAACAGATAAAGCCATATTGCGGTTTTCAAATTGTTACCCTCCTTCGAGTCGCGCGTGCGTAACCATATGTTACTACTTGTACGCTTGGATAAGCCTCGTTATGTCAGAAGCAGGGAGGAGGGCTTGATTTGAAACTTTTTTCGGTATTATTCGTCTTAAACTAAAGATGGAACAACCGTGCCGATGATGGGAAATCCATTGTAAATACTCAGGTTTACGCCTATATACGCATAGGGTATAATATTTTATGTTCGGACTTTTCAAGGTATATAATGGGGGAATCGGCGTATGGCGTTTGATTTTAATTACGATACGGATACATGGATCCAATTTTTGAAGGATAACTGGGTCATTCTTCTGATCGGGCTTGTGGTATTATTTATCGTTGTTCGTATCGTCAAGACCGTGGTCAAATGGCTGATTGTAGTGGTGATTTTAGTGGGCCTGGTCGTGTACAGCGGCTATTCGCTGGAGGATCTGAAGTCAATTGGCACGACAGTGACCGAGAATGTCAAGCAGGAAGCCATTACGGCGATGGCCGGAGAAGCCAAGGACGCGACCTATACGTCCAATAGCGACGGCACATTTACCATCACCACGAAGAATTTAAGGATGGACGGCAAGCCTGGCGACAACGAAGTGAAGGTGTCCTTCAGAGGGGCTCCGCTTGGCACCTGGAAAATCGATGAAACCATTCAGACATTAATTGAGACAGCAAAGAAAAACGCTTAGCATGTGTGCTGCATACCGAATTATTGAGTCTATGCTATTTGCAAAAAACGCTGAATGTTGCACATAAAGCTGCGTTATTTCAAAATGTTTTTGAATATGCTTATGAAGCAGCGTTGTTTCAAAACGCTTTAGGAGGAAGCTCATGAACACATGGGTTCACGCCTTGTTGGAGCCGGAACCGGTGGCTATCATGGTTCTGCTCGTTTTGCTCGGCTCGCTAATTCAAGGCATGAGGAGAGGTGCGTCCGGTTCTGCGAGGCGCCTTTTCTTTTTTATATGGCAGGCGGCGGCTGTCGTTTTGTCTTTACTGCTCGCCGGGAGGGCCGCCAACTGGCTCTCTCCCGTGGTAAAGGAATGGTTGGTCCAAAGCGGGATTCAGGTGCCGCAGGGGGAGCTCAGCTCCTGGAAGCAGCTGTGGTACACCATGGTGACCAGCCTCCGGGATTTTGAACTTCTGCGCTTCGGAGTGCTTTTCCTGGTGTGCTATCTGGTGTTCCGCACGATGCTGGGATGGCTGGAGCCTGTATACGGCCTTGTTTTCCATAAGCTCTCGGACTCCCGGGAGCACCCGGACGACAGAGGGGAGAAGCTGCTCTCGAAGACGGCAAGCCGTACCACGGGAGCGGCGATTGGAACGCTGCTTGGAGCAGGCCGGGCATTTATTATTATCGCAGCGCTTTTCGTATATGTAACCGCGATTCCCGGGGGGCCGCTGACCGAATCCATCCGCGCGTCGGCATTCTATAACAAGACCGCAGACGAGCTGCTTGATCCCGTAGCCGGCGATGTGCTCCGCAGGGGACCGGTCTTCACAGAAGCGGTAGGGGTGGAGTTTCGCCGTATTCTGCAGCGCAAGTACGAGGTAATCGACTCCAATGTACCGGCCAATATCGAACAGGCGGCGGCAGCCGTCACGGCAGAGGCCAGGACGGACCGGGACAAGGCACGGGCCTTATACGATTGGGTTGGCTCGCGGATAGCTTATGACTGGGACAAAGCGGACAACTACGAGCAGAACGGCGTATGGAAGGAGCAGACGCCCGTTGAGACCTTTAACAGCCGTCTCGGGGTATGCATCGATGTAGCTCGCCTGTACGCGGTCATGGCCCGCTCAGTAGGTCTCGAGGTGCATGTTGTCACCGGTCAGGGCGCTACCGGCGCTGGCTATGGACCGCATGCCTGGAATGAGGTCAGACTCGCGGATCAGGGCGGAGCATGGATTCCGCTTGACGCAACATGGGCCTCGTCAGGCGATTGGTTTAATCCGGACGATTTCGCAAGCACCCATATTCGCGATGTTTAAACAACCTTGAGAGGAGGCATAACGGCCATGCAAGAAGATCCGAAGAAGCGGGCGATTTCGAACCGGCGGCATTTTGCCTTCCGGTTGAACTTATTCTTTTTTGCTACTTTTTTCCTGTTCAGTGTACTTATTGTGCGGTTGGCTATTCTGCAGTTCGTGGAAGGACCTTCGCTGAAAGAAGTAGAGACCAGCGGAGAGACGACTGAGGTCAAAATCCCGCCTATCCGGGGCAATATCTATGATTCCGGCGGAGCGCCTATCGCCTATTCGACCTCCACCCAGTCGCTCTACTACACCATTGAGTCGGGCGATGAGAAGAAGGTCAAGGAGAAGGCGATTGCCTCGGCCAAAGAAATGCTGAAGGTGTTCAATGAACATGGGGATCCCAAGGTGGCCATGACACTTGCTCAAATCGAGGAAAACATGGATCTGGACCACAAGAAGAACACCTATGCAGTGCCAAGACGGATTAAGGCCGGTTTAACCAATGAAGAAATCGCTATGTTTCTGGAGAATAAAGACAAGTATCCCGGAATCGATATTCTCGAGGAAAGCATCCGTCATTACGATACTTCAACCTTTGCCGTTCAGCTTGTGGGCTATTTGAAGAAGTTCAGCGGCGGAGCGGAAAATAATTTGTACAAAGACAAAGGAGACATCACCGATCCGCTGCTGGAATATCTGCCGCAGGAGGATGTTGGTTTTGACGGGTTGGAATATATGTACCAGGATGAGCTGCGCGGCAAGAACGGCCTGAAGCTGTATCCCATCAATGCAGCCAGACGAATTATCGGTCCGCCTACCATTACCAAGCCTGAGAAAGGCGACGATCTCTATTTGACGATCAACCGGGACGTGCAGGAGAAGACCGAGCAGGCGATTATGGATCAGCTGCATTATCTTCAAACGACTTCTTCCTCTGAACATGCAGCTAACGCCAAGACCGGCTATGCGGTGGCGATGGAGGTAAAGACGGGCAAGGTCATCTCCATGGCCAGCATGCCGGATTACGATCCCAACATATGGGAGGGCGGACGGATAGGAACCGACGATTACGACAAGATCAGCGCAGTGCTTCAGAATGGAACGATCAGTCCGGTCATCGGGCCTTACAAGGATAAGAAGGAGCAGAACAAGCATCCGTCCTCGGTCGTCTTCCTGGGTTCCACCCAGAAACCGTTATCCATCCTGATCGGACTTAATGAGAAGCTGTTTACGACCTCATCTACTTATCAGGATACGGGGGCATTCTATTACGGCCAGGAGGGCAAGTACCGGCGGAAAATTGGTAATGCCCATGGTCACGCCTACGGAACGCTGGATCCTGCGCTTGCCATTACCAGATCTTCCAACCCTTTCATGGCCAAGATGGTCGGGAATGCCTTATATGAAAAGGACGGCAAGAAGGGCGTCGATATATGGGACAGCTACGTGAAGCAGTTCGGGCTTGGCGTGTCTACAGGAAGCGGATTGCTGAATGAGAACACCGGCGTTATCGGGTATTATCACGAGCTTGAGGCGGCAAGTGCCCAATCGGCTTTGATTTTTGCTTCCTTTGGCCAGATGGGACGTTACACAACGCTGCAGCTGGCACAGTATACGGCAACCCTTGCCAGCCACGGCAAACGGATGAAGCCGCAGTTTGTAAACAAGATCACTGACAGCGAAGGCAAGCAGGTGCAGGGGTTTAAACCGGAAGTGTTGAACACGATTGACATTCCTAAAGCGTATTGGGACGAAGTGGAACGGGGCATGGCAAATGTCGATGTTCCCGTCTTCAAGGATACTCCCTACAAGGTCATGAGAAAAACCGGTACGTCCGAGCAGCAGGTCAGCGGGGGGAAAGTAGTCGATAACGCGGTATTTATCGCCTACGCCCCGGCCGAGGATCCTGTTCTGGCTGTTGCGGTCGTCGTGCCGGAAGGCGGATTCGGGTCCGCAGGAGCGGCGCCGATCGCCCGCAAGATTTTTGACGCGTATGATGAAGCGATTGGTCTGGATGGTGTCCCCAAGAAACAAAGCAACACGACAGATACAACAAAAGATTAACAAGATGCAACAACAACTGTACAAGAAAGAATAGCGCAGTCATGCCTTGAACACGTTATAATGAATATTGCGGGTATTTTTACAAGGGGCGCCGGCAGGCCCCCCGATGGTTGGGATGCAGATGGTTTAGGAGGTAAGGATGGGAACAATCAAACTGATTGCGCTGGATATGGACGGTACGCTGCTTAACGAAATGCAGGAAATAAGCAATGAGAATGCGGAATGGATCCAAAAAGCGCTGAATGCGGACATCATGGTGTGCTTCGCCACCGGCCGCGGCTTCCAGAGCGCGCTGCCTTATGCGGAGCAGCTCAAGCTCGATATGCCGATGATTACGGTCAACGGCGGTGAAATATGGCGCAGGCCGCATGTGCTTCACAAGCGCTCGCTTATGCCGGCAGCGACAATCAGGAAGCTCCATGAAGTCGCGCTGCGCCATGAGGAAACCTGGTTTTGGGCCTATGCCGTAGAAGGGATTTTCAATAAAGAGCGGTGGATCGAACCGGCGGACAGCTATGACAGTCAGCACTGGCTCAAATTCGGCTATTTTACCGAGGATGCGGAAATGCTGGACCGGATTTATAAGGAGGTTTCCTCATGGGGCGGCATGGAGATTACCAATTCCTCACCCTCCAACTGGGAGCTTAATCCGGAAGGCGTGACCAAAGCCAGCGCGCTCCGCGAGCTGTGCGGCGTTCTGGGCATTGACATGTCGCAGGTGGCTGCAATGGGGGACAGCTTGAATGATATTGCCATGATCCGCGAGGCGGGTCTGGGTGTGGCCATGGGAAATGCACAGGATGTTGTCAAAGACGCGGCTGACGCCGTTACGGTGACTAACAATGAGCATGCCGTAGCGCATCTCATTCGGGATTATGTGCTGAAGGGGTGACAAGCTGTGGACATCGCCGGTTGGATAATCGTAATCATTTTGTTTGTGGTGGGGATGGCCGGTGCCATTTTTCCCATCCTGCCTGGCGTGCTCGCGATCTATGCAGCTTTTTTCGTGTACGGCTTCTTCCTTTCCTTTGAGCCCTTCGGGTTCTGGTTCTGGACGATCCAAACACTGATTCTGGCCGCATTGATTCTGGCGGATTATGCGGTCAGCGCCTGGGGCGTGAAGAAATACGGGGGCTCGAAGGCATCCGTCATCGGCAGCACGATTGGCATTATTGCCGGGCCCTTCGTTATTCCGGCTTTCGGACTGCTTCTTGGTCCTTTGCTTGGGGCCGTCATCGGAGAGCTGATTGTCGGATCCACCTTCAATAAAAGCTTGAAGGTCGGATTCGGTGCAGTCGTGGGGCTGTTCTCCAGCATGGTTGTCAAAATCATTTTGCAGCTTGCCATGATTATCTTGTTCTTTATCTGGATCTAAAACATTTGGGAGGCGAGAGGAATGTTGAAAGTAACGGTTTGGAATGAGTTTCTGCATGAGAAGGAAAGCGAAGAGGTAAGGTCGGTTTATCCGGATGGCATACATAATGCGATCGCGCAGGGAATAGGAACGGACGGCTTCGAAGTCCGCACCGCTACCATGGATCAGCCGGAGCATGGGCTGACGGAAGAGGTGTTGGCCGGAACGGACGTGCTGGTCTGGTGGGGCCATAAGGGACATGATCAAGTGGCCGATCACATTGTTGACCGCGTACAGGCGCGCGTACTTGGCGGCATGGGACTGATCGTGCTGCATTCCGGGCATTTCTCGAAAATCTTCAAGAAGCTCATGGGAACAGGCTGCAATCTGAAATGGCGCGAAGCCGATGAGAAAGAGCGTATCTGGGTTGTCAATCCGGCTCATCCGATCGCTGCCGGAATTCCCGAGCAGTTTGTGCTTGAACGCGAAGAGATGTACGGGGAGCATTTTGATATTCCCGCGCCGGATGAGCTCGTGCTTGTCAGCTGGTTCGAAGGCGGAGAAGTATTCCGCAGCGGCTGCACGTTTTTCCGCGGACAAGGCAAGATTTTCTATTTCCGTCCTGGGCATGAGACATATCCGACCTATTACAATGAGAATGTGCTTCAGGTTATCCGGAATGGAGTCCGCTGGGCTGCGCCTACCCATGCAGCAGCGCCGATCCGGGGCAACCACAAGCCGCTCGAGGAAATTAAAGCGAAATAAATTTTTACTTGCGGGGAGATTTGAGAGCAGCTCATGGTTAAAAAAGACTCCTTGATCAAAGGAACCATTATTCTGGCGGCCGCTGCGCTGGTAGCCCGTTTTCTGGGGATATTCCAGCGTATCCCGCTGGATAATATGCTCACCGTTGACGGGGGAAACTATTTCAACGTCGCCAATAACATTTACCTGATGCTTCTTATTATCGCGACAGGCGGAATACCCAGCGCCATCAGCAAGATGGTTTCGGAGCGTTATGCACTGGGGCGTCCAGCCGATGCGCAGCGCATATACCGGGCGGCGTTATGGTTCGGGGCTGTAACAGGACTGGTGGTCGCCAGTCTGCTGTATATATTCGCACCTTTTATTGCTACCCAGATATCACAGCATCCCGGAGCGGATATTTCCATTCGGGCAATTGCCCCTGCACTGCTGCTGTTTCCTGTTATTGCGATGATGCGTGGTTATTTTCAGGGCCGCCAATTTATGATGGCCGGCGGAATATCGCAAATCGTGGAGCAGTTTATGCGGGTATTGACGGCAATTGGACTTGTCGTGCTGCTGCTGGCTTGGGGCTGGAGCGACCGCTGGGTTGCCGGAGCGGCTACTTTCGGCAGCGTACTGGGCAGCGTAGGGGCTTTTCTGGTCATGCTGTTTTACGCCGGAAGGCTCAGGAAGCAGGATGCCGCAGAAAGTTCCGACCGGTCGAACCAATCACGGAAGGCGCCCGGCAAAGCCTCAAACGGCGCGATGCTGTCTTACCGATCCATTTATAAAGAGCTGTTTTCGATTTCGGTGCCGATCGTAATTGCAGCTATGACCGTCCAGTTTATTTATAACTTTGATATTTTGTTGTTCAGCCGGCTGACGGATGCTTTCTATGCATCGGATGATGTGGGGAAGCTGGCCAGCAAATGGCTGGGCTTCAGGGCGCAAGGGATTGCCGGCATACCGCCGATTCTTGCCATTGCCCTGAGCTCATCGATTATTCCGGTCATCTCCTCGGCTTATTCCATCCGTAACATGAATGAAGTGCAGCGTCAAACCTCACTGGTTATGCGCATTGTTGTATTTACCGGCGTACCGGCAGCGCTGATGCTGACGATAGCATCCATTTCAGTAACAGGCTTTCTGTTTGACGGTACGGGCGGAAGCGGGCTCGTAGCGGCTCTGACAGCGGGTACGATTTTTCAAATTACGATGATGACGAGCAACTCGGTCCTGTTCGGCCTGGGAAAACCGCGTTTGCCTATGCGCCATACCCTGATCGGATTGGCATTGAAGGTGGTGGCCAGTCTGCTGCTTGCGCCTCTTATGGGGGCGTATGGATTGATTCTGTCCTCCACGTTATGCTTTGTCGTGATTGCATATCTCAACCTGAGAGCAATCCGCAAGGATGTTCCGCTCAAGGTTCTGGGCAGCAGCTGGACAGGCTACAGCATCACAATTGTCCTGTCGGCAGCAGCGGGGTGGCTTGTCGATTTCGGCGGCAGACATCTGCTGGATGCCCTTCCTGCGAAGCTGATGTATCTGATTTCGGCTGGAGCCGCAGGAGTTGTGTCGCTCGGTCTTTATGTTGTTTTGCTGGTTCTGCTGCGTGTGGTAACAGCTGAGGATGTCCGTCAATTTCCTGGGCCGCTGCGCAAGCTGTTAAACCCGCTAATGCGCATAATGGCGCGCTCCAAGAGTGTTGGAAGCAAGTGAAATAATCTTCCATTATTCCCCTCTCCATGGTAGAATAGGCATTAGTCTTTTTACCCATGGAGAGGGGTTTTTTGAGTTGAAAAAGTGGAAGTGGAGTGGGAAAGCAATAGGTTTGGCTATGCTTGCGCTGACATTGGTCATCGTAGCGGGCTGCCAAGCGCTTGGCGGTGTGGATTTCAATCAAATGCTCAAGCAATCTATTAAAGTCTCTACCATGGAAGGCAAGCAAAATATTGAATTCAAGCTGCTTCTTGCCGACGGCGCCCTGGATGGTGCGGACGAAGATGAAACGGAGCTGCTGAAATGGATTTCGCAAATTAATCTTCAACTGGATGATATAAAAATATCGGACAACGGCCGTATGTCCGCAGAAGGTAAGCTTATACTGAACAGCAAAAGCATAGGCTTCTCGCTTAAAGCCGACGAGAAGCTTGTTGAACTGGATCTCGAAGGTGCCAAGCAGCCGTTCGTCATTCACTTGGATGGTGAACTGCTGAGTGAATTTACCGGTACTGAACTTGATTCGCAGGTATCCGGCACTCCGGCTGACAAAGAGGCTCTGGCAGAGACGGGCAAACAAATTATTGATATTTTCAGCGGTTATGCCATTGATAATTTGCCCAATCCAAGCTCGCTGACGGTAGATCCAGGCCAGGAGCAGGTGAATGGTGAAACCGTAAGCGGCATGCGCGTCCACGCCGAATTGAACGGCAAAGAATTGTGGAGCTGGGCTAAATCCTACGTTGACGCCTTGTTGAATGACGAGGAAGGTCTGAACACGATGATTACGGGCGTGCTGGATACGCTCGCGGAGCAGACGGATCTTCTGGAATCGCAAGCCGGAGAGAGCATATTTGGAAGCCTTCCGGAGGAAGATGAGAAGACAACGGCTGTCGAGGAAGCGTCGGCAGGTATCCTTGATCTGCTCACTGAATTGAAGGATGAAATGGATCAGGCTGATCCGGAAATGCTGGCGGAGATTCTCAATGAAGAGACCTATATCAAAACCGATCTGTTCGTGGACACCAAGCTTGATATCCGTAAATCAACCATGGAGGCTTCAATTGTCCCGCATTTTAGCAGTCCTGCTGCAGCTGATACACAGACTAACGACGAGCTTGCGGGCGTTGAGGACGAACTTGCCGGTTCTCCTCTGAAAGGAATCTGGATCAAGATGTCGGGTGAAACGTGGAATGTCAATGGAACGGTAACGCCTGCTGCTCCTGTGGATTCCGATACTGCGATCAGTGAAACGGACCTGGGAGAAATGGAAGGCTATCAGTTGCTCCGTCAATTTGACAACAAGTCCGTCATGTATGATCTGCTTCGCAATAGTGCGCATATAACCAGACAAACCGTAGAATTCAATCCGGATTACAGTGATAATCTTGCCATCAGGACTCCTGCCGGTGTGACAATCATACCACTGCGCGATACAGCGTCGGAGCTGGGAGCGACTTTGACTAAAGACGCTGCGACAGGTAAAATTACTGTATACGACGATGCGACCCAAACCACAGTGATTTTGAAAGTAGGAAGCAATCAAGCCGTCGTGAATGGAAAAACGTTAAAATGGGCTTTTCCGGCAACAGTCATCCAAGGGGTCACTTATGTATCAGCCCGTGATCTTGTGAAGGCCTTGGGCGGAGAGTTGAGCTGGCAAAGCTGGTACGAAGATAATGACATGCTGGTTATTAACCGCGAGCCATAAAGGTTATGCTTGCATGAAGAAAGGTGTGCTTAAACAATGGAGATCATAAAAACCGATGGGGCGTTCCGAGAGGCTGTTGCTTCAACAGCCCCGATCACTGTGGCTGTGTTCAAGACGACCTGGTGCCCGGATTGCCATTATATCGAGCCTTTCATGCCGGATATCGAGCAAAAGTATGCGGACAGCATTCACTTTATACAGATTGACCGCGACGAGCTGCCCGATTTGTGCGGGGAATTGAATATTCTTGGCATTCCGAGCTTTATTGCTTTTCAGAATAATCGCGAACTCGTGCGTTTTGTTAATAAGCTCCGCAAATCGCGTGAGGAGATCGAGCAGTTTCTGGACCGTGCACTACAGGTGGCAGGAGCCTTGAACAGCTCACAAGCGTAACAAACATTGCCCGCAAGCTAGCCGGATTATCCGGCGGCTTGCGGGCTTTTTCTTTGTCCGCTTTCACCCCTGTCGCCACGGGAAGCAGTGTTGCTGCCTGGGCACCCAAGAAGAGGGGTGAAATCGTCCTCGAATCATGACTTATTTGTTTTTCTTGCCTTGCTGTGCTGATTCGGATTATTCTGGTTAAGCTTTGTAAAGCCTGTTAATAGCTTCATTTCGTTGTGTGATTCAATAAATGAAGCACGGCCGGCAAAAGGTGAATAATAACCCTGTGAAGCACGATACATAATTGGTTTTGCATAAATGATGTCGGACCAAAACGGTCACATTTTCAACATGGTATTTGGCCAATGAGTCCGCTATAATTGGGAAGTTGATTGAATTCTTTTGGAAGCAAGGTGATGAGATTGACCCCAAACCGTTACCGTGCAATTGCTATCGCGGCGTGCATTGGAATGTTTCTTGTACTGATCGCAGGTTCTTTGGTAACCAATACGGATTCCGGGAGAGGCTGCGGAACGGATTTTCCACTATGCAACGGCAAGTTTATTCCGGCTTATACATTGGAATCATTAATTGAATATTCACATCGGCTGATCAGCGGTCTGGTGGGCTTGCTGGTGCTGGCCGTCTTTATCGCCACATTGATGCTTTACCGCCGAAGAACAGAGGCTGTTATTTATGCCAGTCTGGCTGGATTCTTTACGCTGCTGCAGGCTGTTCTTGGGGCTATTGCGGTTGTGTGGGAGCAGTCCGCAGCCGTACTGGCGATGCATTTCGGATTTTCCATTCTGGCTTTTGTCAGTACGCTGCTGCTGGTATTTTGGACAGGCAGAGTTCGGCGTGGCACGATTGAGGACAGGCCGCTTGCAGCGGTGCCCCGTTTGGTTTTCCGGTTCGTGCTTACTGTGCTTGTCTACAGCTATGTTGTCGTGTATCTGGGCGCCTTTGTCCGGCATACGGACTCTTCAGGAGGCTGTCAGGGGTGGCCGCTATGTAATGGAGAATTTATCCCTGCGATGGAGGGGGCGACCCGGATAGTATTTATCCACCGCCTGGGAGCACTCGTGCTGCTGATTTTAATTGTGTGGCTGTGGAGATACGTGAGCCAGGCTTGTTCCAGAAATCCGGAGCTCCGCCGTTCGGCCACATGGGCTTTCGTTTTGATTTGCGCGCAAGTCGTCAGCGGCGCAGTATTGACGGTTACCCTGACGAACGCGGATTTATTGGTGTTTACGAGTATCCTTCATAATATTATTGTTTCCTTCTTGTTCGGCATATTGGCCGACTTGATGATTCGTGCTTGGAAATGGCGGGAAGGACGTGGCTAAAAAATGAGTTTTGCTGACTTAAGAGGCTTAATTGAGACGCTGCGCCGGGAAAATGATTTGGCGGTGATCGATGCGCCAGTTGATCCCTATCTGGAAATTGCTGAAATTCACCGCCGCGTGATTGATCAGGGCGGTCCAGCGCTGCTTTTCACAAATGTGAAAGGCAGCGCTTTTCCCGTTGTGACCAATTTATTCGGTACGATCCGAAGGGTGGATCTTGCTTTTGGCCCTCGCCCGGAGGCTTTTATGAAGCAGGCCGTAGGGGCTTTGGACCGAGTGCTGCCTCCAACGCCCAAAGCCATCTGGGGCGAACGTTCGCTGATCTGGGATGCGATGAAGGTTGGTCTCAAGCCGACCCCGGCATCATCCGCTCCCGTGCTGGGTGCATGCAGGCGGGAAAGACCGCTTGAGGGATTGCCGGCGCTGACAAGCTGGCAGCTTGACGGAGGGCCTTTCGTCACGCTTCCTCTGGTGTATACGGAGCATCCCGAGCATCGCAAGCAGCATAATCTGGGTATGTACCGGATGCAAATATTCGATGATTCGACAACAGGCATGCACTGGCAAATTCATAAGGGCGGCGGATTTCATTATCATGAGGCGGAGAAGCGCGGAGAAGCGCTGCCTGTCTCTGTTTTCCTTGGCGGACCGCCGGCATTGATTGCGTCGGCTATCGCTCCGGTGCCCGAGCATTTGCCTGAGCTTCTGCTGGCTTCTTTGATTACAGGGAGCAAGCTGCCGGTTGTGCAGGATCCTTATGGCAGTCATCGTATTCCGGCGAATGCTGAATTTGTCATTAGTGGAAGCGTTGCCCCGCACACCAGACGGCCGGAGGGGCCGTTTGGCGATCATTATGGCTATTATTCCTGGACTCATGATTTCCCGGTGTTCGATGTCAGTCACATGTGGCATCGGAAGGATGCCATATACCCGGCAACAATTGTAGGCAAGCCGCGTCAGGAAGATTATTATCTGGGTGATTTCCTGCAGCGTCTGCTCTCACCGGCTTTTCCGCTGGCGATGCCGGGCGTGAAGGATTTGTGGACCTATGCGGAAACAGGATTCCATGCGCTGGCTGCAGCGGTGGTACGGGAGAGTTATTCACGCGAGGCTCTGACAACGGCGTTCCGCATACTCGGAGAAGGACAGCTTACTTTGACCAAATTTCTGATGGTAACGGATCGGCCGCTTGATCTGGCTCAATTCGACCTTCTTCTCGAGACTGTGCTGGAACGGTTCAGGCCGGAGACGGATTTGTACATCTTTGATAAAACCTCGCATGATACGCTGGATTATACGGGCGGCCAGCTCAACCACGGCAGTAAAGCCGTCATGCTGGGCGTTGGCGATCCTGTAAGGGAGCTGCCCGGGGATTATGATGAAGGTCCTCTGGATGAGATTGATGGCATCGAGGTATACTGCCGTGGCTGCCTGGTCGTATCAGGCGCGTCGTTCGTGGAAGAGCCGAAGCTCGCCGAGCGGCTGCTGGAGCGGCTTCGGGAGCGCGGAACGAGGTGGCCCCTGGTCATTTTGGCTGACGATGCCGCTATCGCCACTGCCCAAACACCGTTCCTCTGGACGGTATTCACGCGCTTCAATCCGGCAGACGACATCTACGCTGGGACAGTTGTTCGGCGGCATCATATCGGATATGAGCTGCCGCTTGTTATTGATGCGCGTATGAAGCCGGGATATCCGGATGAGCTTGTGGCGCGTGAGGATATTGTGGAGCTCGTGGACCGCAGGTGGAAAGAGTATTTCCGCTCATAAGTTGGCTGCTTGAGCAGAGCATTTTCGGGGAAACCTACTGACTCCGGCAATTGAACTACTCTAGGAGGATTCAAATCATGCTGCGGATGCTGTTTGATGACCCTCCACGGAAAGCGGAGGGAAAGCTTCACGAATCGATGCTGCTAATGAAGCGCTTTGCTTCAATGCTTCACGATTCCATTTCCAAAGGCAAAGACAGCGAGCAAAAGCTGCGGAAATATGAAATATGGACCCTTGGCCTAATTGTATCGCTTGATGAATTGGAGCAGAGCCAATATGCAGCGAGAAAATTCGCAAATAAGGTGAAATCCACTTCCATGGAGAGTATGTCTCCGGATGAATTGCTCGATTATCACCGGCATGTTTATTTTGACAAAAATGCCTTTATCCGTTTGTTTGCACTGCTCGACAAGCTGGGGACCCTGATGAATGAATTTCTTAATCTGCAAACGGAGCGGATTAAAGTACATTTTTCTTATTTTACGGTCTTGCGCGGCATGCGCCAGCGTAATCTTCATCCTTTGCTTATATCCAGACTTGACGCCCTTAAAGAACAATACAAAGAACCGCTTGGAAGACTGCGGAAACGGCGCAACACTGAGATTCATTACATGAATTCAGAAATGCAGGATGATTTGCAGCAGAGCTATCTGTCATACGGCGAACATCACCGATTGGAAAATTTGCAGGAGCGCTGTGATGATTTGACTCAAGGAATGGAATTAATATACGATACCCTGCTGCTTGCTTTTGATCATGCTTGCAAACATATGAGGAAACGAATTTAATATGCTATACTGCACATGGGAGGGTTACCCATGGATCTTATCGGAAAAACAGCTTTAATAACAGGCAGCGCCAAAGGCTTGGGCAAAATGACCGCACTAACTTTGGCCCGCATGGGCTGCGATCTTGTGCTGAACTACGTCAACAGCAGGGATGAGGCTTTGCAGCTTGCTGCCGAGATCGAACTGCTCGGCGTGCGCGCTGCAGCTTTTCAGGCCGATATTTCGCTGCGCTGCGATGTAGAACGGTTGGCAGAGCAGGCGCAAAGCTGGTCATCCAGCGGCTGTGTGGATATTTTGATCAATAACGCCGGACCCTTTATCAGGGAACGCAAACGCTTTGCCGATTATGGGGTTGAGGATATTATCAATCTGGTCAACGGCAATCTGCTCGGCGTTATGCTCCTGGACCATAAATTGCTTCCGGGGATGCGAAGAAGGCAGTGGGGACGTATTATCCACTTTGGCTTTGGGCATGCCGGAGAAGGCAGGGCCTGGCCGCACAGATCCGTGTATGCGTCTGCCAAGACAGGTCTTGTTTCCTTCACCAAGACGCTTGCCGTTGAGGAAGCAGGGGATGGAATTACGGTCCATATGATTTGTCCCGGCGATATTAAAGGGCTTAACAAGGAACGTACCATCGCGGAGGTGCTTCATGAGCGCGATGAAGAGTCGCCGCGCGGCCGGCCGGGAAGCGGGGAAGATATTGCCCGTGTCATTGGATTTCTTTGTTTGCCGGCTTCGGATTATTTGACTGGAAATATCATTGATGTCACCGGTGGCTTCGATCCCATTAAAAACAGTATTCCCAGTACATAATTTAAAGATGAGGTCCAGGCAAGCGGGTTGAACTGGCGGCAGCAGCCATATTTTTCGATTCTTTATGCTTTCGGATATAACCTTCATTTAATCAGAAAAAGAGTCTTGCCGGACCCTCATCTGCCCATAAGGCGATGATAGCGGCAAGACTCTTTATTGCAGAAGAAACGCGGACGTTCTTCTTTAAGACTTTGGCTTGGGTTATAACTTAGAATACCTGCATAACCTCTTGTACGCCTTCAACTTCTTCAAGCAGGGCACGTTCGATACCCGCTTTGAGCGTGATTGTCGAACTTGGGCAGCTGCCGCAAGCTCCCATCAGGCGAAGCTTAACGATTCCGTCCTCTACATCAACGAGTTCGACGTCGCCGCCATCGCGCTGGAGGAAAGGGCGAAGCTTATCAAGAACGTCCAACACTTCATCATACATTGTGGTGCTTTGTGTATCACTCATTGCAATCCACTCCTTTCTCCCCTATTATAATACAAAGTAGAACAATTGAAAATGGATATCATCCGATATCATCAAGGTAAGGTGAAAACATCATGTTAAAACCAATTATTGAATTTTGCGCGAGCAATATGCATCATGGCACCGATCGTGTTATGAAACAGCTTGAAGAGAATCAGGAGCTGGAAATTATTGAATACGGCTGCCTCGGCAACTGCGGCGAATGTTATCTGTTTCCGTTCGGTATGGTTAATGGTGAAATCGTCGCGGCTCCATCAGCAGATGAATTGTTTGATGAAATCATGAAAGCTGTCGGTGAGCAGGATGCTGAGCGGGAAGCGCTCGACCGGCTGATTGACGATTTATAAATAAAAAAAGTCTTGGCGTGCTAACCCAAATGATGCTTGGACATCCATAGCACGCCGCTTTTGAGCACACGCGGCACACGGCCCATAATCGGTGTACGGCCCATCAGGCCAAAGCCTGATTTTTTGCCAAGCGAACCGAGAACGCCCTTGAGCTTGATTTTGGACAGCTTCGGTGTCTTGCCGTTCCACTGCGCCTGCATGACCTCCGCAACCTGTTTGCCCTGCGCTTCCGCTGCTTGGGCACTGGGTGCGAAAGGTATGGAAGAGCAGTCGCCAACAATGAATACATCCGTATGGCTTGGCAGCTGATGGTACTCATTCACAATCAGCCGTCCTGTGGGATCCTTGGGAAGATTAATCTTCTGGACCAGCGATACGGGCTGAATTCCGGCAGTCCACACGATGACATCCGTCAGCAGGGGGCTTGTATTGTTCTGATCGTACAAGACCCCCTGCTCCACCTTGTGGATGGACACATTTCCGCGCATCTCCACCTCATGCTCAATAAACCAGGAAGAAACATACTGCTGCAGCTTATTGGGAAAGGCTGATAAAATACTCGGTCCCCGGTCTACAATACGGATGTTGATATCGGGCCGGCCTTCTCTCAGCTCTGAGGCGATTTCAACGCCGCTGAGCCCGCCGCCGACGATCGTCACCTGACCGTAAGGCTTGACATCATTGACAGCCTGGTACGTCTTGCGCGCCGCTCCGAAGGTTTGGATGCTGTTGGAATACAGCTCGGCCCCTTCGATGCTGTGGTATTTGTCGGTACAGCCAAGAGCAATGACCAGCCACTCGTAATCAAGCGGATCCTGTCCGGCAATACCGACCTGTTTAGCCTCCAGATCAACCGACATCACTTCGCCGTACATGACCAGCAATCTCGGATCGGAGGGAAAATCGACCCGTAGATCAATGTCCGCAACCGTTCCGGCGACGAGTGAATAATATTCCGTCTTGAGTCCCTGGTAGGGCATGCGGTCGATCATAACAATAATGGTGTCGTCGGGCAGCTCGCCCTCTAACAATTCATGGGCAACGGTTAAGCCTCCGTAGCCGCCGCCGAGGATAACAAAACGTTTCATTGGCAACCCCAACCTTCTTTATCATCTGCAATTCTGATGATGCTTAGTATGCGCGTGAATGTCCTCTTCCTTACTCATAAACCTTTACTTCGTTATAGAAAGTATCCCGTTCAATGGGAATACGTCCAGCCCCTTTAACCAGCCAGATCAGATCCTCGCGCGTAATGCCCTCGGGAGTAAGCGCGCCGGCAGCATGACTGATGCGCTCTTTGAGTATCGTGCCGTGAACATCCGAAGCGCCCATCGTAAGAGACACTTGAGTCAGCTGTGTGCCAATATTTATAAAATAAGCTTTTATATGCTGAAAGTTATCCAGCATGAGCCGGCTGATCGCGATGGTCTTCAAATCCTCAAAAGCCGAGTTGCGGCGGCGTATGCCGGCCCGCGGGCTGATGGGCTGCATGGAAAGGGGAATAAACACCAAAAAGCCGTTCGTCTCATCCTGCAGCTCGCGGATTTGCAGCATATGATTGATCCGGTCTGCATGCTTCTCAACGGAGCCGTAAAGCATCGTTGTATGTGTGCGGAGTCCAAGGTTGTGGGCGGTACGGTGAACCTCAAGATATTGCGATACATCCGCTTTTTCCACGCGCATTTTTTTGCGGTATTCATCGGAGAGAATTTCCGCTCCGCCGCCGGTCAGGCTTTTCAGACCTGCTTTCATCAGCTCTTCAAGTACCTCGCGGTAGCTCAGTCCGCTGATTCGCGAGAAGAAATCAATTTCGGCGGCCGTGTAGGCTTTGAGCGTCACTTCTGGAAAACGCTCATGTAATGCTTTTAACGAATCCACGTAATATTGAAACGGCACATGGGGATTATGACCGCCGACAATGTGAAATTCCCGGACACCCGGGTGAAAATGCTGCTCCACATAAGCGATCATTTCGGCCCCGGAAAGTGTGTACGAGCCTTCTTCGCCTTCATCCTTGCGGAAATTGCAAAAAGCGCAGTGCGCTTCGCAAACATTGGTGAAGTACAGACTCATATTCTCAATAAAATAAACCTTGCGGCCATTTTTCTTCATGTTGACTTCATTCGCCAACTGCCCAATGGTCAAGAGATCATCGGAACTGTAAAGAAATTCCCCATCTTCCCGGGAAAGGCGTTCGCCGGAGCGAACTTTCTCAATAATATCTTGCATCTGCTTGTCTTCTGTAGGTACGGCTACATTCATGACGGCTTCCTCCTAGTCCGCCGGGCGCTGTTTGCATAGGTCCGGATGATATGGGTAAGACATGAAAAGATACTTTGTGAAAAAAGTCACTTACGCATACTGTAGTGACCCCAATCGAACATTAACTGACCTTATTATAAACCTACATCCGTCGAGCGGCAACCACAAAGTCAAGCGAGGTACGCCTGAGGTTGTTAAATTATCCTGCAAACCGCTCTGGTCTTATTATCGTCTTGACGGATGTTGGGGTATAATAGAAGAAGGAAAAGAGGTGTTGAATTGGCAAATACGCATACGTATTCACGCAGGGAAGAAATGGCCAACGCGCTGACCCATGGTGTTGGGGCCGTGCTGAGTGTGGCGGCGCTCGTGCTGCTTATTGTTTTTGCCGCGCTCAAGGGGCAGGCATCCCATGTGGTTAGTTTCACGATTTACGGTACAATGATGCTGCTGTTATATACCTGTTCGACGCTGCTGCACAGCTTTCCGGCCGGCAGAGCGAAGAATGTTTTTGAGAAAATGGACCATGCCTGCATCTATTTATTTATAGCGGGAACTTACACCCCCATTCTGCTTCACCTGGTGAAGGGAGCAGAGGGCTGGACATTTTTTGGCATCATTTGGGGAGTAGCGATTTGCGGGGTTGTATTCAAATCGTTTTTCGCTTCCAGATTCCTGTTTACCTCGACGATTCTCTATTTGCTGATGGGGTGGATGATCGTATTCGCCTGGGGGCCGCTCAAAGAGCATTTCGCGCCGGGAGGCCTGCATCTGCTGATCATCGGCGGGCTCTTGTACAGCTTCGGCACAATCTTCTACATGTGGCGGAGTTTCCCTTATCACCATGCGGTGTGGCATTTGTTTGTACTAGGCGGATCGGTGCTTCATTTTTTCGCCATTCTCTATATTCTGCCTCATTAAAAGGGATGGCTGCATATTGAGCCGCAGCGTAAAGTGGAGTATACTAAATAAGTAAGTAACACAAGAGTTGTACCGACTATTTTGGATTGGGAGGGATTATGAATGATTAACATTAGCGAAACTGCAAATGAAAAAATAAAAGAAATGCTCAGCTCCGAGGAAACGCCGAATCTGTTTCTGCGCATCGGTGTGAAGGAAGGCGGCTGCAGCGGATTCTCATATGGCATGGGCTTTGACGACGAGCAGCATGACGACGACAAAGTGATCGAATACAGCGGACTTAAAGTTGTGGTCGATAATGAAAGCATGCAATATCTGAACGGCCTTGAAATCGACTTCAAGGAGTCGGCCATGGGCGGAGGCTTCACCATCAACAATCCCAATGCATCGGCTACATGCGGCTGCGGATCTTCTTTCCGCACGGCAGTGGCGGCAGGTAAGCCCGGCGATTGCTAAGCTGAGTTCATTTTTCTAAAGAGCTATCATCAACCTTCTGGGGTTATGTAGATTCCATACATAATTCTGGAAGGTTTTTATGCGAAATATGTTCCTCTAATCAAATCTGATTGTATTTAATGTCCAACTATTAAGACGACATCCTTCATATCGGAGAGATGATTTTTGTAAGGTTTTTGTAAGAAGTAGTCCCGGGACCATTTAATGCTTGATGACTACGATATGCTATAATTTAGTCTCCTTCGCCTAGATCTTTACTGATCCCTCATTTTTCTGTCCTATGTACCACTTCCAACCTCTTTTTATTTCTCATTTTTCTCATAATTTCTTTTTTTCAATTCGGGTGATCTTCAATTTCTCAGAATTATCAAGCATTTGGGACGGTTTTGAATGCGACTCCAAAAGTGATAAATACCTTACAAAAATGTTCCTTATTTCTTATAATTGTCGACAAAAAGAATCCCTAAAACCCGGGATTCTAAAATTTCTTTAATGTTACAGGTTTCGACAGCCTCCTTTGGCCTGATCGCCTATAATTTAGGTATAGATATATAGGAGTAAGGAGGAAATATACTTTGACTGTTCTTAATGTGAATTCACCTTTTGAATTAGACATTCTGCATATTGCTCAGGCTCTTGATCTTGACAAGGAACGGATGCTCGAATTTATTTCCAGCGGGATCGTATCTATTCCAACCCAGCAAAATGATGAATTGCAAAAGCAAAACGCCGATGAATATACTTTAACTCCGCAAAACCACCGGACCGGAAAATTCCGCCTGACACGCTTTCCCAATCTCCAGCATATCCAGCTTGGGAAATCGCGTCATTAGCACAAGGGCTGCGGAGGTATAATGCTTGCAGCGAGACTTCAATACAAGGAAAACAGCCCTGCACAATACGTGCAGGGCTGTTTTTGTATGCTGGTAAAGATTATATCGTCGCCATTACATTGCCGCCTGCTACCGGAATATATGCTCCGGTGATGAAGCTGGACAAATCGGAAGCAAGGAAGGCAACCACATTGGCGATTTCCTGATCCGTGCCCCGGCGTTTGAGCGGCACCGTGCTTTCGTAGCTTTCGCTGCGTTCGGTATTGTTCAAGCGGTCTTTCTCGCTGATGGTCCATCCGGGTGCGACCTGATTTACGGTGATTTGATGCTCGCCAATTTCTTTTGCCAGCACCCGGTAGACGCCATCCATGCCGCGCTTGCCGGCTACATAAGCCGATTGGTTAGGGAAATTCTGCATGGCGCATTCCGTATTAATGGCGACAACCCGGCCAGCCTTGCGCTCAATCATGGCAGGAACGAAAACTTTGGACAGATGGACGGCCTGCAGGACGCAGGAATTAAATTGATCGACATAATCACTGGAATCCTGCTCCAGGACGGATGTCCAGGAGTATTGGGACACAGCGTTTGCAACCACGATATCAGGGGAGCCGAATCCGGCATCCAGAGCAGTTTGCTGCATTTGTTTGACTGAATTCAAATCCGCCACATCCGCCTGGACGGTAATGGCTCTACGGCCAAGAGCTTCGATCTGCTGCTTGAGCTGCTCGGCTTTGGCGGCATTTTGATGATAATGAACAAGGATGTCCGCACCGCATTGTGCCAGAGTGCCTGCGATCACTCTTCCGAGCTCTCCGGTCGCGCCTGTTACAAGCGCTGTTTTATTGGATAAATCAATTTGCATGAGATTCTCGTCACCTTTCCTGATTGAAATATTATGATTCGGCGGAGGCAATAGCGCGGATTTCCGCCAGAGTTGCATCATCCAGCGCAACATCCGCTGCGGGAAGCACACCGAGAATATGGCTTGGCTTGCGGACTCCTACGATTGCACTGGTAATGGCGGGATGAGCGAGATCGTAAGCGACAGCCAGCTGCGGAAGCGTAATCCCGCAGCGTTCGGCAACCGCTTTCAGCTTCTCCGCCTTGTCCACATTGCTGCGCAGGCCCTCGCCGGTATGGGCTTTGTTGCGGGAGCGCCAATCTCCTTCCTCAAAGGTTGTATCGTACGTATAATTGCCTGACAGCAACCCCGAGGTTAGAGGACTGTAAGCGACAACGCCGATGCCGTTCTCCAGACAGAAAGGCAGCAGTTCTTTTTCGGCTGCCGGCCGCAGAATGGAATAAGGCGGCTGAAGGGAATCGACATGACGGACGGCAAGCGACTGCTTGAGCAGGGGAACATCATAATTGCTTACACCGACATAACGGACTTTGCCGTCCTGTACAAGCTTGTCCAGGGCACGCATCGTCTCTTCGGCGGGAACCTCGGCATCCGGCCAATGAACCTGATATAAATCGATATAATCGGTTCCGAGGCGGCGCAAGGAGGCTTCTGCTTCCTGCAGGACGGAATCGTAGGCAGCGCTCCGTGCAGGATTGCGGTTCTCATCCCAGACAAGGCCGCATTTGGTCGCAAGAACAATACGGCTGCGGTCGGATTTCAACGCTTGACCCAGCACTTCCTCCGAATGACCCAGTCCGTATACGGCTGCCGTATCAAAAAAAGTGACCCCTGCATCCAGCGCGGCGCGGACGCTGTCGATGGAGGACTGATCGTCCTGGCTTCCCCAGGCGCTGGCCCAGCCTCCACCGCCGATTGCCCATGACCCAAAGCCGATTACGGAAATGTCGGGGCCATTCTTGCCCAACTTGCGGTATTTCACAAATGGTCACTCCTTTAAATTAGTCATCAATCTTAACGGCAGGCACGGCTGTTTCTACCTGCTTCCTTATCCATAGTATAGTTAAACAAATAGAATAGGAGAAGAACTGAAAATATTATTACCTAGTTACCTGAGGTTTACTAAAGCGCAGGCCTAACAGCAAAGAAAACGCTGACACTCGGAGCGGGAAATGCTTTTTTTTGGCGTCTTCTATATATGAAAGTTTATATTTTTTATATTGAAAATCTCTGCTATACTGAGGTAAAAATAGACAAATAACGTTCAGGTTCGTCTTAATGAGGGATGAATCATTCATCATTGTAGAATTTATCATCCAAAGGGGCGTTAGTGCGTGTCCTATGCGCTGTTTGTAGCAGGGTCTATCATTGAGTACTTCTCTTATTTCATCTTTATGTTCGCCTTGTTTCGTTTCCGGTTCAGAGATCGCATGTTTTATCTCGTTTTTGTATCCTTTATCATGAGTCAGGTTTCCTATTTTACACGGCTTAATCCCGAAATCGGCGAATTGTCCTCGTACATTCAGCTTACTTTATTAATTATCGCGATGTGGGTTCTGTTCCGGGTTCCTTTATACTATTCAATCGTCATGAACGGTGCGGGATTTGTATTCGGATTTGCGGTGCAGGGGCTGGTCATATTATTTCTTTGGCAGTCAGGAACGCCGCTTGGAACGATACAAGATAATGCTTTAGCCAGCGCAGCGACACAAGCGCTATCCGCTCTGCTTGTCATCGGGTTCAGCCGTTTGATTTTTATCAAAAACTGGGGATTTGATTATGTTCCGACCTCACATCGCGCATATGTAAGAATTTCCGGCGTGAATGCTTTACTGCTTGTCATTATCGTCATTGCCGCTGTTGCCGCATGTTTAACCGCCTTCTTATTTAAAAATGAGTTCAAGGATTACATCATACTCTCCAATGCCATATTTATTATTTCGGTACCTTTATTTTTATATTATTCATTCAGAAAGGATCATGAGGATGCTTCATAAAGCAGCCGAGCAATTGCATGCACGGATAGCAGCCAGCGGCAACGAGCCGCCATCGGTCCCTGTTATTTCTTATGTACTGCATATTCTGGTGAATACGGTTTCAATAATTCTGCTGGCTTCCGTACTGGGAATTGTTACAGGGGAGCCTGCAAAAACGTCGGTTGTTATTGTCTTATTGGCGGTCATCCGGTTTCTGACCGGAGGTTATCACCTTCCAACCAGCCTCGGCTGCATTGCCGCTTCTTCGATCGTACTCGCCGCGATCCCGCACATTCATGTAGCCAGCTTATGGGTCTATCTCATTACTGCAGCGGCATTTGTCATGATGGTATTATTTGCTCCCTCCAACTATGATCAGCACGCCAGAATCCCAGAGCGGTATTATCCTCTATTGAAGGTAGTGGCTTCCGCCATTGTGGCATCAAACTTTTTTATCGGCTCCGATTTGCTTGCTCTCACCTTTGCGACCCAGTCCATCCTTTTACCAATTAAAGGGGGTGAAAAAAATAAATGAAAAAGCGGGCTTATAAATTATTGGGAGCTATTATTGTTTCAGCTGCGTCGCTTTTTGTTTTTACGGGCTGTCTTTTCTATTTGTACAACCCGCCAATTCCAGAAGAACTTAGAAGGAAGGGAGTTTAAATGCAAATTCCCGTAGTAAAGCGGTTGAACAGGAAAGAGTACGAGATTGAAATGATCGACGTAGCAGACGTTCTCTACACCTTCATACAAGACCGCACATTGATGTACCAAACAAAGGAAGAGACGTACAGCCAGATTTCGACACTGGAGGAACAAGAGCGCTTCTTAATGACTAACGGGTTCCAGAAAGTCGAACGCGGTTATCTCGTGCAGATGAACAAAATCGAATATTTTGATGAAGAGCGGTCCTGCGTGTTTTTCGAGCAGCACCCGGCCTCCAAGGATGCGCCCAACGCGCCCGTATCGAGAGTTCACAAGAAAAATGTTGAAATGTTCAGCAAGCCTGCTGCAATTAAAGATAAACGCATTAATTTCTCAAACGGTTAAAGAAGCGCACCTCTGGGCAGAGATGATAGTATCTCTCGTCGGTGGTGCTTTTTTTATGTAGGTTGTTCAAAAAGCCATATTTGATCATGAAGCAGTTCAAGAAGCATAATCGACATCGAATATTGAATTCAGCCGGGACTTCCGGCGCTCACGTAGGTTTGGCCTACGCTCCGCTCCTCTTTCCCTAGCTTTATTCAATATTCTCGATGCTGAAAACCTGATCTTTTTGAATTTACATTATATATACCCAAGATGACGAATGCTCCTGCCTGTGATAGGATTTGCAGTAAATACCGGGTGGAAGGAGGAGCTCATGAATGTACAATATATTCATTGTTGAGGACGATGACAAAATCAGCGGTCTGCTCATGCAGTCGCTTGTAAAATATGGCTTCGGTGCGGTGCGCGCCGAGCGGTTCCATGATTTAAAGCGGGAAATGGCCGAGGCGCAGCCGGATCTGATTCTGCTTGATATCCATCTCCCTCATTTTGACGGTTATTATTGGTGCAGGCAATTCCGTACGGTCACAAGCGCGCCCATCATATTCGTCTCAGCCCGTGCCGGTGAAATGGACCAGGTGATGGCGATTGAGAATGGCGGCGATGATTATGTGACCAAGCCGATTCCGCTGGATCTGCTGCTGGCCAAAATCAAAAGCCTGCTGCGCAGGACCTATGGTGAATATGCGATGGCGGCCGTGCCCAGTATGGAATTGGAAGCCGGCGGACTAAAGCTGCATATAAGCAGAGGCGAGCTGGAGTGGCAGGGGAAGCTGTCCCCGCTTACCAAAAACGAATGCCAGCTGGCCGAAATTCTGATCGGTCAAGCCGGACGGATTGTAGCCCGGGAGCGACTGCTCGAAACCTTATGGGATGACGTACAGTTTGTCGATGATAATACGCTTAGTGTCAATGTGACAAGACTGCGCAAGAAGCTCGAGGAACTAGGGCTGATTGGCGTTATAGAAACGGTCAGGGGACAGGGTTATAAATTCGAGCTGAAAGCCGCCCGTCAGGAATCAGTCCAGGAATGAGGGATAACATTATGCATGAGGAGGAAGAGATAACAGGCGGCCATGAACAAGGGAAGCATTCTTATCAATCTGCCGGCGCTCTTATGTCCGCGGCTTCACCGCTGCGTTATTTCCGCGACCGCTTGTCCTATATAGCCGCCTTCATTGTTTCTTTATTCCTTGCAGGAGCGGCTCTTGTTCTTGGTCAAATTTTTTATCCGACCCATTTGGATCCGGCTACCGTCGTTTATGCGGGGGTGCTTGTTTTATGCTGCTTGTCCGTATGGCTATTGCTGGATTACATCCGGCAGCGTGCCTATTATCGCCAGCTGGATGAAGCAATTCTGCATGCCTCGGAGCTTGATGCCGCGCTGCGGGTCCGCTCGGGCGTGACAGGGGACCAGCTCGCCGTGCAGCGTCTCCTGCAGGCACAGCATGAGGCATACATGAATGAGCTGAGCCGTTACCGCAAGCAGCAGGAGATTCATCAGCATTTTATCCATCAATGGGTGCATCAGATGAAGACGCCAATTTCAGTCATTGATCTGATGATTCAGTATGAGGAGCAGGCGCAGGAAGAAAATAACCGCCCATCGTCCACTCCAAGCCTCAGCAGCATCCGGGAGGAAACGGAACGTTTGACCAGAGGGCTTGATATGATGCTCTACACGGCAAGACTGGATAAATTCGAGCTGGATGTCCGCATTCGCACCGTGCCGCTTCATGAAATTGCTAGACGGGTCGTGAATTCCTACAAGCGTCTATGCATCAAATATTCCATTTATCCGCAGATTACGGGGGAAGCGCTTGTTCAGACCGATGAGAAGTGGATCGCATTTGTCATTAATCAGCTGGTAGGGAACGCGATTAAATACAGCAAGCACAAGCAGAGTACAAAGAAGCTGCTGCTGCTCATTGAGACGGAGAACGGGAAGACCGCGCTGAAGGTGAAGGATGAGGGCATCGGCATTCCGGCACATGATTTGCCGCGGGTGTTCGATCCTTTTTTTACGGGCGATAACGGCAGATTGGTGGAAGAGTCTACGGGAATGGGGCTGTTTCTGGCCAAGAGCGTATGCGGCAAGCTTGGACATGGACTTGCGGTCGAATCCGTGCCGGGAGGCGGTGGGACGACCCTGACGATCTCTTTTGCTTCGCAAAGCTTGTTCAAGTTCAATGGAAAGTGACATTATTGTAAGAATAGGCCGGACTTTGAAAGCGAAATCGATGGAGAGCGTGCCTCCAATAGCTTTATACTTGGACTATCATCGAATATGTTTTTGGAGGGAACGGCTATGAGTGTATTGAAGACGGAAAACTTGAGCAAAACATACAGCTCCAAAGGAAACGTGACCTATAAAGCGCTGGAAGACATTGATTTTGAAGTGGCGAAGGGGGAGTTTGTCGGTATTATGGGTCCTTCGGGCAGCGGCAAAACGACGCTTCTCAACCTGCTCGCCACCATCGACAAACCCACCTCCGGCCGGATTGTGATCAACGGCACGGAGCCGGCCCGTCTTGGGAATAAAGAGCTTGCCTTGTTCAGGCGCCGGCAGCTGGGCTTCGTGTTCCAGGACTTCAACCTGCTCGACACCTTGTCGATCAAGGAAAATATCGTTCTGCCGCTTGTGCTGGAGGGACTTGCGCCGCGCAAAATTGAAGAAGCACTGGCTCCTTATGCCGAGCTTCTGGGCATAACAGATATTCTTGGCAAACGGACTTATGAAATATCGGGAGGCCAGAAGCAGAGGGCGGCTATTGCCCGGGCAATGATTCATCAGCCCTCGATACTGCTTGCCGATGAATTAACGGGAAACCTCGATTCCAAAGCGGCCAAGGATGTCATGGAATCCTTGAAGGATCTGAATGAAAATGCAGGCGCCACGATTGCGATGGTTACGCATGATCCGTTTGCCGCCAGCTACTGCAAGCGGATTGTGTTTATCAAGGACGGCAAATTTTATTCGGAAATCCGGCGCGGCGCCAGCCGCCAGATGTTCTTTCAGCAAATTCTGGACTCGCTCAGTCTGCTGGGAGGGAACTTCGATGACATTCCGCTCGCTCGCGATTAGCAGCATCCGGGGAAATTGGCGGGCTTACAATGCCTTCTTTCTGAGCAGCGTATTTTCGGTCATTGTCTTTTATATGTATGGCGCGTTTATCTTTCATCCCGATGTTGTGAACGGCCATATCGAGGCAGCGGAGAAGGTAAGATCGGGAATGGAAGCCTGCCAGTACATTGTCGTGATTTTTTCTTTCTTCTTCGTGCTGTATGCCAATTCGGCTTTTCTGAAAACCCGCAAGAAGGAATTTGGCCTGTATACCCTGTTCGGCATGACGGGAAATCAACTGCGCCGCATGCTCATCATCGAAAGTGTCATTATCGCTGTCCTCGCAATTGCGGCAGGATTAGGGATCGGAATGCTGCTCAGCAAGCTTTTTTTCATGGCGATGGCCTCGCTGCTTGGCGTTGAGAGCCCCATCCGTTTTGCTGTGCCGCTGAAAGCCGTACTGCTGACGGCAATAGGCTACTTTGCTCTGTTTAATGTATTGACCTGGCTTACAAGCATTCGCGTCGGACGTTCGGAGATCATTGAGCTGCTGAAGGAAGCCAACCAGCCGAAGCGCCAGCCCTTATATTCCATGTGGCTGACTATTCTGTCGGTCCTCTGCCTTGTTTTGGGCTACATGCTGGCCTATGTCATGGATACGTCAAATTTTTTGCTCGTGATGTTCCCGATTCTGGGACTTGTCGTTATTGGAACGTATTTTCTGTTTACGCAGTGCAGTGTTGCCCTTGTCCGGATGGTGCAGCGGAGCAAATCGATTTTTTATAACCGTACCAACATGATTATATTCTCGCAGGTTGCTTACAAGCTGAAGGATAATGCCCGTATCCTGTTTATGGTATCGATCCTCAGCGCGGTTATTCTGACGGCCTCCGGTACGGTCTACGCCTTCCAGCAGGAAGGGGAGAAGCAGCTTCTTTCCCATACCCCGCAAACGATCGGCTTTGTGGAAAATGGACTGAATGCCCGTAATGTGCTGGATCCGGCCAAGCTCAAAAGCATTCTTAAACAGGATGGACGGAAGCTTGCCTATGAGACCAGAGTTGTCGGTATACCCGGCGAAGAGGTGACTCCGGCAGAAGGGCATAAGACATTGCGGGCCCAATACGACTCCGCTATCGTGTCCGAATCCGACTACAACCAGGTGGCGGGACTGATGAACAGGCCGCGGCTTTCCATTGATACAGGTCATGCGAGGGTTGTTTTCCCCTATATCGAGCAGGAGACGCTGCCTCCTTTTGAAGGCCCTTCGGTAACCATGCAGGTCAACGGCACAGAGCAGTCGTTCAGCGTTGACGGCTATCTGTTCGGAGCCATTATTAGCCCGATTGATTATTTCACTACACTGATCGTCGTGGATGATACGCAGTATGGGACATTGCTCGCAGCGACTCCGGAATCCAGGCAAATTGTCAACTACGGCTTCGAAATCAAGGACTGGCAAACCGCGCTGCCGACGGTGGAAAAGATCGAGAAGCTTATACCGAAATCGGAGTCGGATCATGCCATGACCTATCGCGTCAGTTCGTTCCTTCAGACCCATCAATCTTCATCCTTGACCTTATTCGTAGGATTGTTTGTCAGCCTGCTGTTCTTTATCGCTTCCGGAAGCGTGCTGTACTTCAAGCTGTTCACGGAAATGAAAGAGGATCAGCTCCAATTCCGCGCGCTCACGAGAATCGGAATGACAGCGGGCGAAATCAGAAGAATCGTAGCTACGCAGGTAGGCATTATTTTCTATGTGCCCGTCGTCGTCGGCATCATTCACATGTGCTTTGCGATGAAGGCGCTCAGTACGCTGATGCAGGCGGATATCTGGATTTATGCCGGGACTGTAATCGGGATCTATGTCATCATGCAGAGCATATATTTTTCGGTGGCCTGCTCCGGTTATACGAAGCGGATGCTGAATCCCGCTGTTTAGTAAAAAGCAGAAGCCAATATCCGCGAATATGCGCGAACTTTATCTATAATCAGCCTGCGGCTGCCGTGAGGATCCCTTTATCAGGGGGCCTCCCGGCAGCCTCTTTTTCTATCAGGCTATTAAATAAGGCGAGTTGCCCCGTTCAATCATCCAAGAGAGACCTGTCTTTGAGGCATATATTGTTAGTAGACTCACAACAGAAAAGGAGATGGCTTTATGGGTGAAGGTCAGGGAAGGCAGTTAGCCAGCAAGTGGGCCAAGACTTCGGCACTGCTCTCGCAAAATGAAATTGCATCGCATATTCCGCCGACCCGCATGTTTTCTTCAGACAATCTGAGAAGCATGCTGCAGGCGCACGGAATGGTCGTCATTAAGCCCGTCGTCGGGGCGGGAGGGCACGGCGTCATCAAGGTAACAAGAGAAGGCAGCGGCTACGCGTATACGTATTATGCGAAAAAAAGACATTTCGGCTCCTTCGACGGACTCTATCATTCTCTTAACGGGATGCGTAAAGGCCGCAGATATTTGATTCAGAAAGGGATACGGCTGGCAACTATTAAAGGCCGGCCAATTGATTACAGAGTGAAACATGTGAAACAGGCCGATGGAAGCTGGGCCATTACCGCTATTGTGGGCCGGTTGGCGCGTCAAGGACTGTTCGTGACCAATTTATGCCGCGGAGGCACGCGCTTGAATGGTTCGGAAGGAATCCGGTTATCCGTCTCCTCGAATGCGGTAGCAGTCAAGAAGCAGCAAATGAGAAGGTTAACCCGGTTGGCGACGGAAGTGCTGGAAAGACAATTTCCAGGAATCGGCCAGCTTGGCTTTGATTACGGCATTGATAAGAATGGTAAAATATGGATTTTCGAAGTGAATACACGCCCCGAATAATCAATCGCCTTCGGGGCGGTTGCTTCTGTCCAAAATGGTTAACAGGATTTAATATAATTGGTTAATAGGTTTATAGAGTACCATCAAACTTTTTTATTGAGGTTTTGTGAATGAGGGCTGTGTATAACCCTATCCACATTATCCTCGTTGATATTCCTGTTTTTTCGACGTTTACCCACAAGTTACACACATGCTGTCCACAACTATCTGTGGATAATCGGAACGCTTGTTCTGCCTATTGGGACATGCTAAGATGACAAGGAAGAATTTAGGAAAGGAGGGTGGACAATGGATATGCTGTCTGATGAACTTCTTGTGGATGCCTATCTTTCGGCCATTCAATTCAACCTAGATCCGGAATTTATCAAGCTGTTGACTGTTGAAATGATACGCAGACAGATTAATCCTGAAACATACCGAATAACCGCTTGACTTCCCGAAAGTCCCAGTACATCCTCGTGAATGAAATATTTCATTTTTCCATACCTCAGAGGCTACTCTCACACTACAATTTCTTAAATAGCAAGCTCCTCTATTTAATAGCCATGACATACGACAAAGTCAAGCAAGCCGTTTATTGCAGGCCGGACGCAGCAAAAAAGGGTATCCCTCTTATCCCGGGAACCATCGCATACGATGCCGCCCGCTTAAGTCCGGATACCCTTATACAAGGATTTGAAGGCTCTACAACTTCATGTTGCTGCTGTGGCCAGGCGAAAGCTTCGCGTTCGGATCAATGTACACCTTCGCATTGTTAATGGCTGTGGGGGCTTCTCCGAAGCCTACCGCGATCAATTTGAGCTTGCCGGGATAGGTAGTCACATCGCCTGCGGCAAAGATGCCGGGGACGCTCGTTTCCATGCGGGAATCGACGACAATCGAGCCGCCCTCGATGTCGATGCCCCAATTTGCAATGGGGCCCAGCGAGGAAATAAAGCCGAAATTGACAATAACGGAATCGACAGGCAGTTCTCTGATTTCCTTGGATTTCACATCCTGCAGTGTAATGCGCTCAATTCTGTCTGCGCCGTGCAGAGCGGTAATTTCATAAGGAGTCAGCACCTTGACTGTCGAATTCATCAGATTGTCCACACTATGCTCATGGGCTCGGAATTTGTCGCGGCGGTGAATGAGTGTAACGCTGGCTGCGACCGGCTTCAGCATGAGCGACCAATCCACAGCAGAGTCGCCGCCGCCGCTGATCAGCACATGATGTCCCTTGAACTGGTTTAAGTCGCTGATGAAGTAATGAAGATTATTTTTTTCATATTTAGCCGCTTCAGGCAGTTCCAGCCGGCGTGGTTCGAATGCTCCGACTCCCGCTGTAATGATGACGGCTTTGGCGAAATGGGTTGTTTTGTCCGTGACAATTTCAAACAGCCGCTCCTCGCGTTTGATCACTTCCAGCACTTTCTCCTCCAGACAAACAGAGGAACTGAAATGGCTCATTTGCCTTTTGAGCTGCTCGACGAGCTCTCCCGCCGTAATTTTGGGAAATCCGGCAACATCATATATATATTTCTCAGGATAAAGCGCAGCGAGCTGGCCGCCGAGCTGTGGCATGCTCTCAATGATTTTGACTGATGCCTGGCGCATTCCGGCATAGAACGCTGCGAACATACCCGCCGGACCGCCGCCAATGATGACGATATCGTTCATTTGTTCGGTTTCAATAGCTTGAGACAATGTTTGTCACCTCCAGATTTAGTTTGTCCATTCAATCATTATAGCTTTTCGTAAAGAAGGATGGAAATAAAAAAATTGTATGTTATTCTAAAGTTTTTCGTATATTTTACCCTTGAAAACTTGTTAAATAATTTGTATCATGTGAGGTATTAATAAACGAATTGTCGAATTCATGAAAACTGTCATAAAAGCGTCTCTCAGTCAGCAAACTAAAGCAGGAAGAAATTTTAACTTTTGACTGGGTTTGTGTGATTTTTCACAAAGTAAAGAGAAATAAGAATGGATGGGATTTTGCGATGAGTAACATACCTAAGATTGTGATTCTGGGGGCGGGGTATGGTGGGATTTTGACCGCTCTGCGTCTTCAGAAAGAATTAAATTATAATGAAGCTGACGTTACGCTTGTGAACAAGCATGACTATCACTATTTTACAACGCATCTGCATATGCCGGCTGCCGGAACGGACAAAACGGAGAACGCGCGCGTGAGCATCTCCAAGCTTATTGATGAATTCAAGATCGATTTCGTAAAATCGACTGTCGTGCAAATTCGCACACAGGATAAAAAAGTAATTCTCGAGGACGGGACCTTGTCGTACGACTATCTGGTCATCGGTCTCGGCGGAGAGCCGGAGACCTTCGGGATCCCAGGCATGCTTGAGTATGCCATGAATATCCGCAGCATCAACTCGGTTCGTCTGATCCGCGAACATATCGAATATCAGTTTGCACGCTACAAACGGGAGCCGCACCGCACCGATTATTTGACGTTTGTTGTCGGCGGAGCAGGTTTTACCGGGATCGAATTTGTCGGCGAGCTTGCGGACAGGCTGCCGGAGCTGTGCAAGCAGAACGATGTCGACCCGTCGCTTGTGAAGCTGTACAATATCGAAGCGGCTCCTACCGCGCTGCCGGGCTTTGATCCGGAGCTGGTGGAGTACGCAATGGAAGTGCTGACGAAGAAAGGGGTCACCTTCCGGATCGGTACGCCGATCAAGGAATGTACGGCTGATGGCGTCATTGTCGGCGAGGGCGAAGAAATCCGTGCGGCAACGGTCATTTGGGCCGCAGGCGTAAGAGGCAACCGGCTGATCGAGGAAGCCGGCATCGAGACCATGCGCGGACGCGTGAAGGTGGACGAGTCCCTGCGTGTCGTGAGCCATGAGAATATTTATGTGATCGGCGATAATTCCTTGATATTTAACGAGGAAGGCCGTCCTTATCCGCCAACCGCCCAAATTGCGATGCAGCAGGGAGTTGCCTGCGCGCATAATCTGGTTGCCTCCATCCGCAACCAGCCGCTCAAGAAGTTTGAGTTCAAGAACAAGGGAACTGTCGCATCGCTTGGCAAGGGCGAGGCTGTCGGCATCGCTTTCGGCAAGAAGTACAAAGGCTCCTATGCAGCTTGGCTGAAAAAGATGATCGATATCCGATACTTGTATATAATCGGCGGAATTCCTCTTGTTCTCCGCAAAGGGAAGTTTCTGTAATGCGCCACTGCAGCGTACAGGTTCGCGGGCTGTTGACGCGTGAGGAGCTGGATCGTTACAACGCGCTGATGGAGGTCGGTTCTTTTCTGGAATCGCAGAGCCGGCATGATTTGTCCTATACGGTGCAGAAAGAAGTGGACCTGCTGATTCTTCCGGCCATTGAACGGCTGAAGGAGAAGGGGCGGGAACGCGACCGGCAGACAGAGGCTTATCTGGAGGCGAAGCGGATTCTCGAAGAGGACAATGACGAGGATTGACCCAGGTGACCGCATAGCGTACAAGGTCTGATGAATATTGAAACAGCAAAGCGGCCAGTGCATCTACTTGATGCAGCTGGCCGCTTTTATAATGGTTTAAGGACAAGGCTTGCAAAGGCGATAGGGGCGGCGGTCGCCTGCTCTTATCGCTCCTCTGGCCGCTATTTGAGCAGCTGGCCCAGTTTTTCTTCAGTGAGCAGGTTGCCGACATAGAAATCGCCAAAGTCGCCGTAGCGCGCGCTGACCTCGTCGAAACGCATTTCGTAGACCAGCTTCTTGAACTGCAGCGGATCTTCCGCGAACAGCGTCACACCCCATTCCCAGTTGTCGAAGCCGACAGAACCGGTAATGATCTGCTTGACCTTCCCGGCGTACTGGCGGCCGATCATGCCATGGCTGCGCATCATCGTGCGCCGCTCATCCATGCCAAGCATGTACCAGTTGTCATTGCCTTCGCGGCGTTTGTTCATCGGATAGAAGCAGATGTGGTTCCATTTGGGCAGAATGGGCTTGAGGCGCGCCATAATGTCAGGATTTTGCATAGGATCAGTGCCCGGAGGCGCCATGTAGTTGCTCAGCTCGACAACGCTGACATACGAATACGCAGGGTACGTAAACTGGGCAAAAATTGATTTGTTGAACGCCGTCTCAATAGTGTTCAGCTCTTCCAGCGTCTCGCGGAGATGCATAAATACCAGATCGGCCTTCTGTCCGATAACGGAATAGAAAGCGGTGCTGCCTGTTTGGGCATCCTCCAGAGCCTGCCATTCCTTCATATACGAATGCAGCTCGTCCATTGCCACTTGGCGCACGCTCTCATCCGCAGCTTCCCAGGCCGTCCAGTCGATCGAACGGAAATCATGCAGCGCATACCAGCCTTCCAGCGTTTGGGCTACTTCACTCATCGTCTATCCACTCCCTCAAAGGTTGTCTATAACTTCAATAAATAGTCGTGTTCATTGTATCGTACCGCATCAAAGGAGCGCAAATGACGGACTTGTGACAACATGGCGAATCAAATTGACTTCCTGCGGGCCATCTACTACACTAATCGTAGCGAAAGGGGAAGACGACTTATATGAACACAGATGTGGATATTCTTCAGCTCGTCATTGCAACCGTATTATTCCTTGTAATGATGTTCGGAATCGGATTCATTTTAAATATGCTGCTCAAGACGACATGGTTTCCCATTTACATGTATGTGATCGTGCTCATTCCGATCTTTATCTGGCAGACCTGGGATGATACGAAGTCGTTTGCAGGCAACTTTTCCGCCTTTACCTTCGTCGATATCCTGCCCGCAATCGGGGCGCTCATCGGCGCTTATGTGAGCGGTGCAACGATCAGGGCGCTGCGGCGGGGCGGATATAAAATGTTCTAGAATTCCCTCATTCGGGGGAATTTTCTTTTTTTAGCGTCCCTAAACCGGTCCTTAGATGTGTTAAAATAAATGAAAGTCTACTAGTGATGTTCAAAAAGATTTTGAACTCGCACTATAACTCGGATGGAGTCGAAAAAAATGCGGATGGGAAGCTTACATCAATTTACGGAGCATCATCGCTATTACATTTTTCGCGATTTTTCACTGAGCGCGGTGGATCGCAAAATGATCGGCCTGATCTATCAGCCGATGATCGGCGCATTTGCTGCAGGTCTCTATCAACAGCTCTATCAGCAGGTAGCCGACGATCGCGTCGGCTATTCGCCCCTTGAGCCGCAGCGCAAGCTGTTTCTGGGCCTGGGACTGGATATGAATGAACGCGGACGCCAGGAACTGGTCATTCACTCCTCTCGCCTGGAGGCGGTCGGACTTCTTCAAACCTCTCAGCTGGGCGTTGTGGACAACGACGATGTGGTATATGAATATGAGCTGATCAAGCCTTTGTCGCCGGATGAGTTTTTCGGAAGTCCCCATCTGACGATGCTGCTGCGCGACAAGGTCGGGAAGCATTCCGTTATTGCTCTGCGCGAGTCGTTTTACGCCAAGGAAGCGGACGAGCTGGCGGGAACGGAGCTGCAAAGAGAGAATTTGACGGTTCCCTTTTACGAGCTGTTTCGTTTAAATACACAGGGTATTGATCTGGAGCTGGAGCAGGCGCTTACGGAAGTGGCGCCGACCCGGCAGGCGCAGCCCAAGGCCGCTCCGGAAACGGCGGGCATCCAGTACGGGGAAATTATCATGAGATTCCCCCGCAACTCCTCCAACAGGGGCTTCGTGGAGCGCCTGCGCGGAGATGAGGAGAAGCTGGCGCAGCTGAACTACATCGCCTACAAATATGGCTTGACTGTGGTAGATCTGTGCAGGCTGCTGGATGAGGACGATGTGTTCGGCCAGCGCGGCGAACTGATGATCGATGAGCTGCAGCTGCGGGCGAACCAGATGTACCGCCAGGACCGCAAGCGCAATGAGGAGCGTCAGCGTATTTTCGGACGTTCCCAGCCCTCGGAGGCGGCAGAAACGGAGCAAAGCAGACAAACGGGCGACGATGCGGCTGGAGATGAGCCGCCGGATGAAATCGGCGTCCTGGCAGAGTTTTATATGGAAGTGCCGGTGCAGCTGGAAGGCCGCTGCGATATCCATCAATATAATATGCTGATGCGTAATGAGCCGCATACCCGCTTTATTGCCCGCTTCTTCCCCGGGGCGGTGCCGGAATGGATTATTCGCGTTTTTGAGGTAATCGATCTGAATTATCGGCTGCACGGATCAGTCATTAATGTCCTCATTCATTATGTACTGGGAATGAACGATTCCCAGCGGGTTACGAAGACCTACATAGACGCCGTCGCTTCGAATATGCTGATGAAACATGTCGATTCATTCGAGAAGGCGGTTCGTTACGTGCAGGAGCAGATCAAGCTGGAAGCGGACAAGGAACGCAGGCGGGATAATGGCGCAGGCGCGCCTTCGGGCGGCGCACGGGGCGGTTCGCAGACCGGGATACGCGGAGGGGGAAGGCGTAAGCCCTCGATATCGATTATTCAGGACACGCCGGATTCTGAGGCTATATCGCAAGAGGAGCTTGAGGAGATGCGGAAGCTTGCGCGGAAGCTGGACGGCAAAACGTAAGTGAAGAGGTGAGTAGACAATGGCAATGGAATCGCTAGGCGACCTGCTGGGCCAGTGGCCCGGCGGAAATGAGGCGCTGCAGCAGGCGGACCGGTTGATGAACGATCTGCTGGAGGAGCCTCTGGTGCAGCGGCTGCAAAGCAAATATCCGGAGCTCAGCCGCGAGGTGCTGCGGCTTAACCTGAACAAGGTATATCAATATACGACGGAATACCGGAACTGCTCGAATTGCCCGGGACTTGAACGCTGCCCGAACGATTTTGAAGGGCATTATACACTGCTTTCCTGCGAAACAGCCGGGAATCTGGTACAGCTGAACGAACGCAAGGTAACCTGCAAGAAGCTGCTGGCGAAGCAAAGCCAGGATTTGATCCGCAGCCGGGTCCGCAGCTTCTATGTGGACCAGACAGCCTTGTCGCGCGGCTACTCCGCTGACGAGATACTAACCAATGATCTGGAGCGGATGAAAGCTGTCGGCCAGCTGATGAAATATATCGATCTGACCAAGGAGCAGGGTCTGCAGAAAGAAGGATTATATTTGGCAGGCATGTTCGGCACCGGGAAAACCTTTCTCATGTGCTACATGCTGTATGAGCTGGCCAAGGCGGGCTACTCCGGAGTCATCGTCTATATGCCTGAATTTGTCGAGGATTTGAAGTCGCTGATGCATGAGCCCGGCAAGCTCAAGGAAACGGTCGACGTGATGAAGGAGACGGACCTGCTGATCTTCGATGATATCGGGGCGGAGAATCTGAATCCATGGGTCAGGGACCATGTGATGGGGGCTATTCTCAACTACCGGATGGACAGAAAGCCGACTTTCTATACCTCCAATTATAATCTGGACGCGCTGGAGCAGCATTTCAGCTTCACCAACAAGGATGGCGATGAGCTGCATAAGGGACAGCGGATCATGGACCGGATCAGGCATTATGTTCAAATTGTTCATGTCAAGGGCCATAACAAGCGGGCAAAATAAATCTAAGTAAGCCGGAAAGCGGGCCAAACCGTTTTCCGGCTTTTTATTATAGTGATATCAGGCGGCACAACCTGTCGATAATAAGAAAAATATATAGCATAGTTTTGAAAAGTTATCAATATCAATAAAGCTTCAAAATTTGAAAATTTGACTGATTTATGCTATAATTACGCTGTATTCTGAATAAAAGGAGGTGAAGTTGTATGTTCTCTCAATATATCTCGATGAAACGCTGGATTTCACTAATTTTCCTCGTTATTTTCACCATTTTTTCAATGCCTACCACCATCACGGAATCCACGGCAGGGGAAACGACGCGAACAGTTGTATCCGCAGGCATGGAGAATAAAACAAACCGGATCTCGGTCAGCCATAATCATATCTCCTTAGGGGAGAAAATGCGTCTTTCTGCGCTTGTATCCGCCTTGTTCTTTGCTGTGAGCTTGTTCCTCAAATCGACCGTTCGCGTACCCCTCGGGACACATGTCTCCTTCCACCCTCTGATTGCTCGATATTTAACCCGCATGCTGCAGTTCCCCATCAAAAAGACATCGCTTATTGCGTAAGGCAGCCCCAAGTATATCCCCCTATTAACGATGGAATTCTTCAGCCTGTTCAATCAGTGTCCAACATGTTAAAAAAATGGCTGCATCATGCCGTATTATTTGCTGTGCCCGGAAATCACTCCATTTCACAGGAAGCAATTTCTTCCCTTTGCTTGTCCGTTTATTAAAAAACGGTGACCGGGGGCGTGTTTGCTCATGCCCAAAACCAGGACCATAACATTCAGCGGCAAGAGTGCCGCTTTCCGATAAGCATTTTGATCAAATTAACAGGAGGGGCCCATCGATTATGAATATACGTGAAACCGATCTTCCCGGTATAGGGAAGAAATTTCAATTGTCCACCCGTGACGGAGATCAAATGATTATTATCGTGCACGATGACGGAAGAAGAGAATGTTACCATTTTCAAGGTGGAAATAGGGATGAAGCGCATTCCCTGATAACGCTCGATGATGACGAAGCGCGACTGGTTGCGGCGATCATCGGCGGGGTGACTTATAAGCCGACAGCAGTCGAGACGATGGAAATGGCATTGGATGATCTGATCATTGAATGGTACCGGATAGAGCACGACCACAAATGTGTTGGCAAATCGATAGGTGAACTGAACGTGCGCCAGAACTCGGGTGCAACCATCCTTGCAATCGTCGGGAAAAACCGTGCAAAATATGTGAATCCCGGACCGGATATCGTACTTCAAGCCGAATCCATGCTCGTTGTGGCAGGAGAGAGGGGGCAGCAGAAATTATTCAAAAAAATGATAAAGAATGGATGTGAATGAACCTATGAACCATCTGGTATTTGAGGTAGGAGTCGCGATTGCGCTCATTGCGTCGGCGGGATTATTGTCTGCGAAGCTGCGGTTCTCGGTGATTCCTTTTTATATTTTGGTAGGTATGGCAGTCGGCCCCCATGCCATTCAATTCTGGCATATTGATTTAACCTTTATTTCAAGTGCGCCCTTGATTGAATTTTTAGGGCGTATCGGCGTCCTGTTTCTGCTGTTTTACCTGGGGCTTGAATTTTCCGTGGGACGCCTGGTTAAATCGGGCAAATCGATTGCAATCGGTGGAACGATCTATATACTGATCAACTTTACGCTTGGTCTGCTGTTTGGCTGGGCGGCGGGTATGCCGCTTCTTGAGGTGCTGATAATCGCCGGGATTACGACGATTTCCTCCAGCGCCATTGTGGCCAAGGTGCTGGTCGATTTGAAACGGACGGCCAACCCCGAGACCGAAATGATTCTGGGAATTATTATGTTCGAGGATATTTTTCTGGCGGTTTATATTTCGATATTATCGGGCCTTGTACTCAGCGACTCGTCTTCAATCGGCGGCATTGCACTCTCTGCCCTGATCGCGCTTGGTTTTATGCTGCTTGTATTGGTGGTGGGACGCAAGGCGGTTCCGCTGCTGAACAAGCTGCTGAATATCCGCTCCAACGAGGTATTCCTGCTTGTTATCTTCGCCATTCTGTTCCTGGTCGCGGGTTTCTCCGAGACGATCCATGTGGCGGAAGCGATCGGCGCACTGCTTGTCGGTCTGGTGCTTGCGGAGACGGAGCATATGAAGCGGATAGAGCACATGATTTTGCCTTTCCGCGATTTCTTTGGCGCCATCTTCTTCTTCAGCTTCGGTCTTACGATTGATCCTCTCTCATTGGGCGGGGCATTCTGGTTGTCGCTGGGAGCGGTTCTGGTGACGCTCGCCGGGAATTTCGCAGCCGGCATGTGGGCGGGATACAGCGCGGGACTCTCACCCAAGGCCTCGGTGAATATCGGTCTTACGATTGTGGCGCGCGGCGAGTTTTCTATTATAATGGCGAATCTGGCGAAGGCAGGGGGACTGCTGCCCATCCTGCAGCCGTTCGCAGCGTTATATGTGCTGATATTAGCGGTTCTGGGACCGCTGCTGACGAAAGAAACCAAATGGATATACGGCCTGCTGGAACGGACGTTTAAGCTATTCGGCATTCGCCTGGGTAAAGAAAGAACCAAGAAAAGAACCACGCAATCACGTTAATCTTTCAATCTGCCCGTGTGAACATTTTTCTTAACCACCTTAATAGGGAGGAAACAAGAATGAGACATGAGACGGTAACGATGAGATGCGGGGAAAAAAAGACCATCCGGCAGGACAACATTCAGCTGACTGCCGCCGCCATGGGAATATTCATCAGTATAACGGCCATAACAGCAAAGCTGCAGATAATGTTTTTTGATCCTGGCTGGGCATTGTTGTTCACGGTAGTATTCCTGCTGTCCTATCCGCGTTCGCATCGTTCCATGTATACCCGTATGATGTGGATCAGAAGCAGCCGCGCCAATGAGATTGAGGATGCCATTATGGAGGCGGTTGGACGCGAAGTGATCCGAATTCCTATGGACAGCGGGGGGGATCAAAGCATACAGCGGATGAAACTGGTGATTTACCGGCTGGAGGAGAGAACGCTGAAGGATCTTGTGTATTCCATTGATTCGGCAGCTGAGTGCGGGGTCGTCCCGGTTTATGAATGGAAGAGGGGAGAACGTCAGGATTTGCGTTAGGCTCCCGTCTGAATACTTGAGAACAAGCGCGCAGGATTCTGGAGCCTTCCATAACTTCATGATCCAGAAGAGACTTCAATTACCCATTAATCAGGTATTGAAGTCTTTTTTCGTTTCCATTAGGGCAGGGAACCAAAAGTTTGGACGCTTAGACAGGTATAAGCAAATATTATCGATCATATCAGAAGAACAGAAAATTAGTCTTGACACATAAGGGTGTCCGTTGTTATCATTTCATTCATAACCAACTAAACAGGTAGGAATAGATTTGATTTTGCGACCGGAACAACCGGAGTGAAACGCCTTTTTCATTTATCTGTCAGTTTGAAACCAAGGGGAGTGCTTTAACATGACGAACATGACAAAGAAAAAACGTTTACCGGTACAGCTATTATTTATTTTGGTCATTCTGGCGGTTGCGCTGGCTGGCTGCGGAGGCAACTCCAACACGGGGAATACAGAGAATAATACAAACACTCCGGCAGCAAATACCCCTGACAACACGAGCGCAGCTCCTGGCAATACAGACACCGCGGCTGCTGAGCCCAAAGAGCCTGTAGAATTATTGAATGTCTCCTACGACCCTACCCGCGAGCTTTATGAAGCTTATAATAAATTATTCGCCGATCACTGGAAACAGGAAACCGGCCAGGTCGTGACGATCAAGCAGTCGCATGGCGGTTCAGGCACACAAAGCCGCTCCGTAGTCGATGGGCTGAAAGCCGATGTCGTTACACTTGCTCTTGGCTATGATATTACCGCTATTCAGGGTGCCGGACTCATCCAGCCCGACTGGCAGAAGGAATTCGAAGAAAACAGCTCACCATACACCTCCACGATTGTATTCCTGGTTCGCAAAGGCAACCCGAAGGGGATCAAGGATTGGAACGATCTTGTTAAGGACGGCGTCTCCGTTATCACACCGAACCCGAAAACAAGCGGTGGCGCACGCTGGAACTTCCTTGCAGCATGGGGCTATGCGCTGAAACAAAACAATGGCGATGAAGCCAAAGCGAAGGAATTCGTAACCAAATTGTTCAAAAATGTTCCGGTATTGGATTCCGGCGCCCGCGGATCGACCACAACCTTCGTTGAGCGCGAAATCGGAGACGTTCTGCTGGCCTGGGAGAATGAAGCGCAGCTCTCCAAAAAAGAATTCGGCGATGACAAATTCGAAATCGTCTATCCATCTCTCAGTATTCTGGCCGAACCGCCGGTCGCCATCGTAGACAAAGTAGTCGATGACCACGGAACACGCGAAGTATCGGAGGCCTATCTGAAATATCTGTACACCGAAGAGGCTCAGAAGCTGGTTGCCGAGAACTACTATCGCCCTCGCATGGCTTCCGTTGCCGAGCAGTTCAAGGATAATTTCCCTGCAATTGAAATGCTGACGATCGACAACGATTTCGGCGGATGGGATGAAGCACAGAAGAAATATTTTGCCGACGGCGGTGTATTCGATCAAATATATACACCGGGCTCATAAGCCGCATGACAGGAGCTGACTTCACATGAAAGGTTCCAGGAGAAGAACGAAATCGAGAAGCGTGCTGCCGGGCTTTGGACTATCGCTCGGCTTCACGATCCTTTACTTAAGCATTATTGTGCTGATTCCGCTGGCGAGCATCTTTATCAAGACTTCGGGTCTAAGCTTGGGCGAGTTCTGGCAAACGGTGACGAATCCAAGGGTGGTTGCTTCCTATAAGATCAGCTTCTTCACCGCTTTTTTCGCAGCCCTGATTAATCTTGTTTTTGGCCTGCTTGTGGCCTGGGTGCTGGTACGGTATCGTTTTCCGGGAAAAAAGCTGATCGACAGCCTCCTGGATCTTCCGTTCGCCCTGCCGACCGCTGTTGCGGGCATCGCTCTGACCACGATCTATGCTCCGAACGGCTGGATCGGCTCTCTCCTTGGGCCTTTGGGCATTAAGGTGGCCTACACGCCGATCGGTATTACGATTGCGCTGATCTTCATTGGCTTGCCCTTTGTCGTCAGAACCGTTCAGCCGGTATTGCAGGATATGGAGAAGGATACGGAGGAGGCGGCCGTAATGCTGGGCGCCCACCGATTCAGAACCTTCAGAAGGATCATATTGCCTGAATTGGTGCCGCCGATGCTGACGGGCTTTGCGCTGGCATTTGCAAGAGGCATCGGGGAATATGGGTCGGTCGTATTCATCTCCGGCAATATGCCGCTCAAGACCGAAATCGCGCCGCTTCTGATCATGACGAAGCTGGAGCAGCATGATTATACAGGAGCAACCGCAATTGCACTGGTGATGCTCGTCGCCTCGTTCCTGCTGCTGCTGCTGATCAACTACCTGCAGTGGCGCAGCAACCGCCACGTTACGGCAGCATAAGGGGGATGGGAAAATGGCAGGAGTCGTTACCGCGCATTTGTCGGATAAAGCGTCCGTTCGTCCGAAGCATATCAACGAGCCGCCGGTTGTCCGGTGGATCCTGATCAGCATCGCATTATTGTTTCTGGCTCTTATTGTTCTGCTGCCGCTGGTCACGATATTTGTTGAGGCCTTCAAAAAAGGCGCCGGAGTGTATTTCGCTTCCATCAATGATCCGGACGCCTTGTCGGCGATCAGGCTGACCGTCTTAACGGCGCTCATTGCCGTACCGCTTAACACGATATTCGGCATCGCTGCGGCATGGGCTATCAGCAAGTTCCGTTTCCGCGGGAAAAATGTGCTGATTACGCTGATCGATTTGCCCTTTGCGATTTCCCCGGTTATTTCCGGATTGATCTTCGTCCTGCTGTTTGGAGCCAGGGGATGGTTCGGTCCCTGGCTGGACGATCATAACCTGCAGATTATATTCGCGCTGCCGGGTATCGTTCTTGCGACAACGTTCGTCACCTTTCCCTTCGTGGCCAGAGAGCTGATTCCGCTTATGCAGGCTCAAGGCGTGCAGGAGGAGGAAGCGGCGGCGAGTCTCGGGGCCAAAGGCTGGCAGATCTTCTGGCGCATTACGCTGCCCAATATCAAGTGGGGGCTGCTGTATGGCATCATTCTCTGCAATGCCAGAGCGATGGGCGAATTCGGAGCGGTTTCCGTCGTGTCCGGCCATATACGGGGCGAGACCAATACGCTGCCGCTGCATATTGAAATTTTGTATAATGAGTACCACTTCTCGGCGTCCTTTGCAGTTGCGTCTCTGCTGCTCCTCCTTGCGCTGGTCACGCTGGTCGTGAAGAGCTTCATTGAATGGAGAGCAGCCAGAGAGCAGTCCGATGGGGAGGGTACGATATGAATATTGAAGTCCGCCATTTAACCAAAACCTTCGGCTCTTATGAGGCTGTATCGAATGTCAGCTTCTCGATCAACCGCGGCAAGCTGATCGGTCTGCTTGGACCAAGCGGCGGCGGCAAATCAACGCTGCTGCGCATGCTGGCAGGACTTGAGACGCCGGATTCCGGCGACATCTTCATCAACGGACAGCGGGTCAATGACGTCGCGCCGCAGAACCGGGGAATCGGCTTTGTCTTTCAGAACTATGCATTGTTCAAGCATATGACGGTGTTTGACAATATTGCGTTCGGGCTCACGATCGGCCGTTCCGATAAGACTCAGATCAAGAGCCGCGTCAATGAGCTTCTGGATCTGACGGGACTCCGTGGCTTCGAGAAACGGTATCCCCATCAATTGTCAGGGGGCCAGAGGCAGCGGGTGGCATTCGCCCGCGCATTGGCCCCGCGGCCGGAGCTGCTGCTGCTCGATGAACCCTTCGCGGCGATTGACGCCAAGGTGCGCAAGGAACTGCGCACCTGGCTCAAGCAGCTGATAAACACTCTAGGCATCACATCGATCTTCGTTACACATGATCAGGATGAGGCTGTCGAGGTGGCCGATGAGATGCTGATCGTACAGCAGGGAAAGCTGGAGCAGCAGGGCTCGCCAATCGATATCTATACGAACCCGCAGACTGCTTTTGTTGCCGGATTTATCGGGCATTCCACCTTGGTGGAGCAGCCTGCGCTGCTGAGGGGCTTTAATTTGGCGCAGGTTCCGGAAGGCTCCCGCGCCATTGTCCGCCCGGAATTCGTAGAGGTCGGATATGAGCGCGAGATCGCTTTTCCTTCCGCGGCGGAGACAGGAAATGTGCGCCATGTTTTCTTCCGCGGGGCGCATCTGGAGCTTGAAATACAGGTTGGCGGCAACCGGCTGCTTGCTCATCGTTCGCTGGATCAGGAGCCGCTGCAGCCCGGAGATGAAGTATCTGTTCTCATCCACCGTTTATATGTCGTTTCGGAGCATTCAGCCGTCATGGTGGAGAATCCGCTTAAAATTGATCCGCTGCCGGTTCATATTTAACGGCCGGCAGTTGATTGTATAAAAGAATTAGGAGGAATGGATAATGGCAAAGCCTATCGTACTTGACCAGGAGTGGCTGGACCGCATTTCAGCACAGGTGAACGGCTTGGAATATGGTTCGGTTCTCATCACTGTGCATGACGGCCGTGTCGTACAGATCGACCGTACCGAGCGGCGGAGGTTTGATGCCGCAAGCGCGAAGCAGCAGACAGGACAGACGCAGCAGCCACAACAGCAGCAATCACAGCAGCAGAACAGCAGTGACAAGCTGAAGGCTGTGAACGGTTAACTGATGAGCGAATCCGGATGTATGAACTCTATAGGCCCGTGCTTACTCTTTGCAAAAGGAGCAGCAGGGGTCTTTTCATGTCCAGCGAATTTTAATTTGAGAGAATGACAGAAAAAAATCCATGTAAACTATTGAATTGCTGGAGCAATCACGTTATGATTGTTGATAATGATTATCACTATCATGATATGTGCAGGATGTACATAAAAAAGGAGCAGGCTGACCTGTAATGACGAATTCGACAACATCCCCCCAGAAAACCGCCGATACCACAGAAACCAAAATTCGCACAAGACCGCTGGCAGCTTCCGTCATCCTGATTGCTGGGATTATCGCCCTGGCATTCAGTCTGGCGCTCTCCGTTTCTGTCGGGGCAGCCGATATTAAGCTGGCTACCGTATGGAATGCGATCTTTCATTTCAATCCCGATTTGACGCCTCATCAGATTATTCAGGAGCTTCGGCTGCCGCGCGCGATTATGGGGGCCATGGTCGGAGCCTGTTTCGCCATTTCCGGAGCCCTTATGCAGGGCATGACCCGCAATCCGCTGGCCGATTCGGGTCTGCTCGGTCTCAACGCGGGAGCGGGCTTCGTGCTTGCCTTATGCTTCGCTTTCTTTCCGGGCATGTCCTATATGAGCCTTATCCTCTATTCCTTCCTTGGTGCCGGGGTCGGCGCTCTGCTTGTATTCGGCGTTGGATCGCTGGCGAAGAACGGGCTCACGCCCGTCAGACTTGCTCTTGCAGGTGCGGCAGTCTCGGCCCTGCTGTACGCCTTGAGCGAGGGGATTGCCCTCTACTTCAGAATCGGACAGGATCTGGCGTTCTGGACGGCAGGCGGTGTAGCCGGAGTCAAATGGTCGCAGATTAAAATTATGTTCCCCTGGATTGCAGCAGCAATGGTTGGTTCCATGATCCTGTCCAGATCCATCACGCTGCTCAGTCTGGGCGAGGATATTGCCACCAGCCTGGGCCAGCGCATACGCTTGGTAAAGTTCGCCGCCATGATTATTGTGCTTGTACTGGCTGGAGCCGCGGTTTCGGCTGTTGGGGCCGTCAGCTTCGTCGGACTGATAATTCCGCATCTGACGCGCTATCTGGTAGGGGTTGATTACCGCTGGATCATTCCCTGCTCCGCCGTGCTGGGGAGTCTGCTTATCGTACTGGCGGATATTGCGGCGAGGATGATCAATCCGCCATATGAAACGCCTATCGGCGCCTTGATCGCCTTGATCGGCGTTCCGTTCTTCCTCTATCTGGCCCGGAAAGAGAGGAGAGAACTGTAGATGAAAACAAACCATCTGAACAATGAGCAAGCACGGAACAGACGAGGCGTTCTCGTAATTTTTATATTTGTGTTATTGATAATCGCCACTTTTATTATTAGTATGAATACAGGTTATACACGCCTGACGCCCATTCAGGTTCTCAAGACTTTGTTTGGCGCAGGAGATGCGAAGCAAAGCCTGATTCTCTTTGATTTCCGCCTGCCCCGGATCGTGATCTCGATTCTGGTTGGTGTGGGGCTCGCTGTTTCAGGCTGCATCCTGCAGGGCTTATCCCGGAATGCGCTGGCAGATCCGGGAATTCTGGGGATTAATGCCGGAGCGGGACTTATGGTCATGCTGTTTATTTCGTTTTTCCCGAGCACAACGGCTGCACCCATCTTTATGCTGCCTTTTCTGGCCCTGTTCGGGGCCGGTTTAACCGCCGCTTTAATCTATACGCTTTCCTTTAAAAGGCATGAGGGCATCTCGCCCATACGGCTCCTGCTGGTGGGGATTGCGGTTGCCGCAGGGATTAGCGCAGTGACGATCGTGCTTACCCTCCGGCTTGATCCGGAGAACTACCAGTTCGTGGCGAACTGGATGGCAGGCAGTATCTGGGGGTCCAACTGGAAATTTGTTCTCGCCCTGCTGCCATGGATTGTGGTTCTGCTCCCTTATGTCATTATGAAGGCCAGAGTGCTTAATGTGCTGAATCTGGGCGACCAGATGGCAACCGGCCTGGGTACTCCCGTCGAGAAGGAGCGTGTGCTGCTGCTGGCCGCGGCGGTAGGTCTTGCAGGTTCCTGCGTCGCGGTGAGCGGCGGTATCGGCTTCGTGGGACTCGTTGCTCCCCATCTGGCGCGCCGCCTTGTCGGGCCCAAGCACCAGCTGCTGCTGCCGACCGCGGCGCTTGCCGGTGCGCTGCTGCTTGTCGTAGCCGACACGGTAGCCCGTGTAGTTGTGCAGCCCTCGGAAATCCCGACGGGCATTGTGGTAGCCGTCCTGGGGGCGCCATATTTTCTCTATTTGCTGGCCCGTTCCAAAGCATAACGATTTGCAAGCAAGGAATCAGGAGGTCATTTTCAGATGCTGCGTCGTTTTTTTTCCTACTATCGGCCTTATAAAGGATTGTTTATTCTTGATTTTACATGTGCGGTTGTTGCGGGGCTGCTGGAGCTGGGATTCCCGCTTGTCGTCAATCAGTTCATCGATAAACTGCTGCCGAGCGGAGACTGGACCTTGATTGTCCTAGCCTGCTTCGGGCTGCTGTTCATCTACTGTCTGAATACGGGGCTTCAATATGTCGTTACATATTGGGGACATAAGCTTGGCATCAATATCGAGACCGATATGCGCAGGCAGCTGTTTAATCATATTCAGAAGCTATCCTTCCGTTTCTTCGACAATAACAAGACAGGCCATCTGATGTCGCGGATTACCAATGATCTCAATGAAATCGGCGAAGTGGCCCATCATGGGCCGGAGGATGTGTTCATCGCGGTTATGACCCTGATCGGGGCTTTCATTATGATGATGCTGATCAACTGGAAGCTGGCTGTGCTGACATGCGTTATCGTGCCCTTGATGATCTATCTGGCGATTTACTTTAACCGCAAAATGACGTCCGCCTTCCGCCAGATGTTTTCGGACATAGCGGATTTCAACGCCCGCGTGGAAGACAATGTCGGTGGGATCCGCGTCGTTCAAGCCTTCGCCAACGAGGAGTATGAGAAGGAGCAGTTCGCCGTCAATAACGGACGGTACCGGATGACGAAGCTGCTGTCGTACAAAATCATGGCGAAAAACATCTCCGTCAGCTATTTGCTGATGAGACTGGTCTCTTTGTTCGTAATGATCTGCGGAACCTGGTTCGTTCTTCATGAGCAGCTCACCTATGGTGAATTTATCGCGTTTCTGCTGCTCTCCAATGTGTTTCTGAGCCCGATTCAAAAAATCAATTCCGTTATCGAAACCTACCCGAAGGGTATTGCAGGCTTCAAACGCTATATTGAAATTTTGGAAACCGCCCCGGATGTCGCGGATACGCCAGGAGCCATTGAAGTTGCGCATCTGCAGGGGGAGATCCGTTTCAGCAAGGTAACCTTCGGCTACGAGAATGAGGCCAGGGTACTGCAAAATATTGATCTGAACATTAACGCAGGTGAAACCATCGCTTTCGTCGGACCTTCAGGTGCTGGCAAAACAACATTATGCAGCCTGCTCCCGCGTTTCTACGAAATCGAATCGGGCGGCATTTCCATTGACGGCATCGATATCCGCGATATGAAGCTGGCATCGCTGCGCAGGCAGATCGGCATTGTGCAGCAGGATGTATTTCTGTTTAACGGCTCGATCCGGGATAATATATCTTACGGCAAGCTGGGTGCTTCCGAAGAGGAAGTCTGGGAGGCTGCAAGGCGCGCGAAGCTGGAGGAGCTGATTCGTTCTCAGCCTGACGGGATGGATACCATGATCGGGGAGCGCGGCGTCAAGCTGTCTGGCGGTCAGAAGCAGCGTCTGGCGATTGCCCGCATGTTCCTCAAAAATCCGCCAATCCTGATTCTCGACGAAGCGACGTCGGCTCTGGATACCGAAACGGAAATGGCGATTCAGCAGGCGCTGGCCGAGTTATCGGAAGGCCGCACCACGCTGATCATTGCCCATCGCCTGGCGACAATCAAGAATGCGGACCGGATCGTTGTCGTGACGGAGGAAGGCATCAGCGAGCAGGGCCGCCATCAGGAGCTGGTTACCGCCGGCGGCGTGTACAGCCGGCTTCACCGGGCTCAGTTTGGAAGCATCTGATCTATTATGGGATCCGCTACGATTGCTATTGCAGTCATAGCGGGTTTTTTTATCGGGATAGCCAGCCCTGATTCTTCCAAAATGCGTAACTATTTCCGGTTTACTCCGTCTTTATAAGCAGGAGATCAACTGCCCGCAGATAAAGGGGGGACGATTATGGAAAAGAGAGATCGGCCTGTGCCTGCGATATGGCAGGGGATGGTTTATGCATCCAGCATGATGGCTTATATTGTGATTTATGTGGTTATGAACTTTGGAATCGATTATTATGCCATTGTGCTTTCGGCGGGAAGCCTGATTTTGGCTTTGATACCTGTGACCTGCTGGGTGTTATTTGTTATCATTTGCTACAGGAAAGGCTTGCTTGGATACATGTCCAAGGCGTTTATGATTAACGCGGTCATTATCGGCGCATTGATCGCTTCCCTATGCGTATATAAGCTGGAGAGAAATGAGCGCCGCTCTCATTTTGACTACAACATATGGGTCAGCCAGCCGCAAAGCCGGGGCAGAATGGTTGACGATTTGCTCCGGCACAACGAGCTGCAAGGCTTAACGAAGGCGGAGGTCATTGAACGGATCGGTCTCCCCGATGCGAATTCTCCTTATCAAGCCGATAACCAAATGGTGTATGAATTGGGTCAGGAGGGAGCTTACATCAGTCTCAACAGGCAATGGCTGCTTATTGATATGAATGAGGCTCAGACCGTGACCGGATATGAGATTTATACGGATTAAGGGAATCGACAATGCGTGCGGATTTGAAATGACCTATTCATCCAGCTGGCTATACTTTCTTCTGTCGCTGTTTGTACCCAGCCGCTTCTCTGCACTTTTCTTGAGCCGTTTGCTGACCGTTTGCTCCTTGCGGTTCATGTATTCGAGCTCGCGCCCTGTTTTGCGGTAGCTGGCGAATCTTCGCGCATCAAGCGTCCCGTCTGCGATAGCCTGCTTCACGGCACAGCCGTCCTCGGCTTCATGCCGGCAATCGCGAAACCGGCATGAAGCCGCTACCGCTTCAATATCCGCAAATGCTTCCTGTCTGCCTTCCCCGGCATCCCACAGCTGGAGCTCCCGCATACCGGGCGTATCCATCATAACGGCTCCGCCGGGCAGCGGAAATAATTCGCGGTGAGTGGTCGTATGGCGGCCGCGCGCATCATCCTCGCGGATGCCCTGGACACGCTGCAGATCCCCGCCGGCCAGCCAGTTGAGCAGGGTGGACTTGCCTACACCGGAGGATCCGGTCAGCGCAACGGTACAGCCGGGCTGCAGGTAGGGAGAAATCCCATCTCTTCCCATATCCTGCAGGGCGCTGACCGCATGGACAAATACGCCGGGAGCCGCTGCTTCAACAACCGCAATCTTCACGGCTACGTCATCGCATAAATCGGCTTTGGTGAGCAGAACGACAGGAACAGCGCCGCTCTCCCAGGCCACAATCAAATACCGCTCAATCTTGCGGATATTGAAATCCTCGTTCAGAGCGTTGACGATCAGCAGCGTATCGATATTGGCGCCAATGACCTGCTCCTCGGGGATGCTTCCAGCCGCTTTTCGAAGCATCACCGTCGTTCTGGGCAGAACGGCTTGAATAACGACCCGCTTCTCACCGGCGAGCGGTTGGACCGCTGTCCAATCCCCCACTCCAGGAAAGTCGCTGCGCCTGGTTGCCTCAAACTGAAATTTGCCGCTTACCGCAGCCATACATTCGCCATGCTGCGTAATAACGCGGTACTGGTTGGCGAACTGCGCAATGACGCGCGCTGGAATCATTTCCTTATACTCATCGGCAAGGAATCGTGTCTGCCAATGTTCATTCCAGCCAAATGCCTGCATTTGTTCATTTTCATTCAGGTTCAAATTGGTTGTTCTCCTTTGTTTTTACAATTGGGTTGGCTCGTGTGACAGGACAATGGACAATGCGCATCAGTAAAAAACAGCACAAAAAAACCGTCAGTACCCTCCGGGGGTCTCTAACGGTTTGTGTGCCTGATTCAAATAAAACCAAAGAAGAAAGGCTGCGTTTGTCTAGCACCTGCAAGTTTCTTCCCGCAAAATATCAGAATAGTCATGTGTGACATGCAGCTTTTCCGATATTTGGACAAAAGCGCGCGGCTTCCCGCAATGATGACGCTTCTGTGTTAACTTGAATAAGGATCCGTAGAGACTGATGCGCATGCAACTTGGAAACGAACATTTCGAACGATTATAGTCACCATATCACATCAGTCTCCTTTCCTTTTTCGTAATTGTCATTCTATAGTGTAGAACTGGCTGTTGTCAAGCAGAGAATGCCAATGGCGTTAATGCTACGGTGTAGACGAGCCATTAGTCAAGGATAGAAAGTAAAAAGGCTCCATGCGGCGAAGCTCGCCGGCATGAAGCCTTAACCATTACGAAATCATGAATTTAATAATGACCGCAACGATAAAAATGATGGTCATTACACCGAAAAAACCGGCAAAGCCCATTGCGGTATCCATAAAGTCGTCGCGGGGTTCTTCGTTTACATGATCGCGCGGATCTCTGACATTTTCCATTTGTGTAACTCCTCCTTGAAGGGCGACGATTGCTCCTCTTAGTATACCCAACTTTCAGAATAATTGTAAAGCCGCCGTTCGTGACAATTGTGAGGCAACTTGCAGGATTGGGACGAACGGCGCAGCGGAGGAGAAAATCAACATAGCCGCATCGTGGGAACAGATGTGCTACAATAGAGGAGTGAAGAAATGGCCAGGAGGAGTACGGGATGGAAGAACAATTGAAAGCCGAGTCTGCCGTGGAGCGGCGGCTGGCGGATGAACGAATCCGCAGTAAGCTTGCGCTGCTGCCGGATCAGTCCGGCTGCTATTTGATGAAGAATGCCGACGGCATCATAATTTATGTTGGTAAAGCGAAGGTGCTCAAAAACCGCGTCCGCTCGTATTTTAACGGCAGCCATGACGGAAAGACGCAGAAGCTTGTATCGGAAATCCGCGATTTTGAATATATTGTGACTTCCACCAATATGGAAGCTCTTATCCTTGAATGCAATTTAATCAAACAATATCATCCCCGTTATAATGTTCTGCTTAAGGATGATAAGACCTTTCCTTATATTAAAATAACCAATGAAAAGCATCCCAAGCTCGAAGTCACGCGCCGCGTCGTGAAGGATAAGGGAAAATATTTCGGGCCGTATCCCAACGCTTATGCCGCGCAGGAAACGAAGAAGCTGCTTGACCGGCTGTATCCGCTGCGCAAGTGCAATACGCTGCCTGACAAGGTATGCTTATATTATCATTTGGGCCAATGCATAGCGCCATGCGAGTACGATATCGCTCCCGGAACCTATGAGGCGATGACCCAGGAAATTACGCGTTTTTTGAACGGCGGCCACGATGAGGTGAAGAAGACGCTTCAGGCCAAAATGGCCGCAGCCGCCGAGGAGCTGGAATTTGAGCGGGCCAAAGAATTCCGCGATCAGCTGGTGGCGATCGATGCGGTCATGGAGAAACAGAAAATCACATTAGCAGACGCCATGGACCGCGATGTGTTCGGTTATTTCACCGACAAGGGCTGGATGTGTGTGCAGATCATGTATATGCGCCAGGGCAAGCTGATTGAGCGCAGAGCGACCTCATTTCCTTATTATGGCGAGGCTTATGATGACTTTATGACATTCGTGACTCAATATTACAGCGATAATCCGGCGCTGCCGAAGGAAATCCTGCTGCCCGCTCCTGAAGTGGCGGCTCTAATGCAGGAACCGCCGCAATTTGACAAGATTGACGCCCCACAGGAGCAGGACACTCTGAACGGGGATGGAGAGATGCCTGATACAGCTCCGGAGCAGACTGGCAAAGACGATAATGATGAGGCTTTGCCGGCATCCGTAAGAGATGTGACGGGCACCTCATTGCAGACGTCGGGAGAGGCTGAGGAAGACGAAGCGCTGCCGGCAACCGTGGCCGATGAGGTCGGCTCATCTCTGCAGAAATGGCTCAAGGTCAAAGTATTCGTTCCCCGGCGCGGGCGCAAGCGCGATGTTGTCGCGATGGCTGTCAACAATGCCAAGGTCACGCTGGATGAGAAATTCCGGTTGATTGAGCGGGATGAAGAGCGCACCCTGAAGGCTTCCGAGAGTCTGGCCGCCGCGCTTGGACTTTCTGAGATACGCCGCATTGAGGCGTTCGACAATTCCAACATCCAGGGCACGAATCCGGTTTCTGCAATGATCGTGTTCACGGACGGGAAACCGGATAAGAAGGAATACCGCAAATACAAGGTGAAAACGGTCCAGGGGCCGGATGATTACGAAACGATGCGCGAGGTGGTCAGGCGGCGTTATGAGCGGGTGCTCAAGGAAGGGCTGCAGCTTCCCGACCTGATCGTTATAGACGGCGGCAAAGGCCAGATATCGGCGGCGCTCGATGTGCTGGAGAACGAGCTTGGCCTGTACGTGCCGGTCTGCGGCCTGGTGAAGGATGTCAAGCATAAGACGGCTCAGCTGATGATGGGGGACCCTGCGGAGATTGTGCCCCTTGCGCGCGACAGCCAGGAGTTTTATCTGCTGCAGCGCATTCAGGATGAAGTTCACCGCTTCGCCATATCCTTCCACCGGGAGCAGCGGGGCAAGTCCATGATCGCGTCCAAGCTGGACTCCATCCCCGGTATCGGGGAGAAACGGCGCAAGCTGCTGCTCAAGCATTTTGGCTCGATCAAAAAAATAAAAGAAGCCGGAATTGAAGATTTCCGGCCTCTGTCCATCGGCGAAAAGCTCGCCGCACAAATCATTGAAGCGTTGAGGGAGGAGCCGCAATAAGCGGTCTCGTCCTTTTTTTCTTGTCATGCAGGTAGCGCAGTCCCCATGCGATGGGAATAGGCAGCAGGATGTAGACGATGCCCATGATGATATTGCCCGGCGTTCCCGTGAAGATCAGGGAAATAGCCATCATGATGCTGTCGAATACGGCATGGGCGAATACGACCGTGAGAAAACCGTACCGCAGAAACATGAAGCTGAAGATAAGCCCGATAACGGTCAATTCAAGCAGCCGTGTGGTGGAAGGGAAAATGGGATATGTAACATGGCCAAGCGCCCATATAATAGTGGGAATAAGCGAAGCGACGAACGTATTGTTGAACCATTTTTTGAAAAGGCCGATTCCGAAAAAACGGTACAAAGCCTCCTCCGAAATGGCGGCGCACCAGGCCAGCATGGGGAAGATCCACAAAATGCCCAGGTTGTATGGAGACTGCGTGACATCCGAGGTTGACCATGCGCCGGTAACATTCACCAGCACGATGAAGATGACGGTCTGCAGTCCCAGCAGCAGGAAAGCAATCAGATAACCGAGCCACATGCTGCGCCATACATGATCGCCATAACCCTCCTCTCCCATTCGCGGCCACATCCGTTTGCCCATTGAGTTCCACAGGGCGTCGCCGCCGACAAGGGAGAAATAAACGGCAATGCCCATCACAATCGTGACGACACAGGTAATGCCGACATTAATGGCCGCGTAGGCCATCGCATTAGGGTCCTCGCCGGCACTCGCCAGCAGACCGTCCATGAGATTGAAGTCATTCGCCAAATACATGACGAGGAACAGCAGAGTCAGTACAATACCGCGTGTAAACGAGGAATGCTTGCGGTAAAGCGCGGCATAGACGATTGCAATGACGAACAGGACAAAGGAAAGCAGAATGCTGCCGAGGAGGGACAGGAAAGAAGCAAGCTTCTGCTGGGCCTGGACATAGCTCGAATAACTGGCCGGAACCGTGAAGCCGGGCTTGTATTCGGCAATGATGAGCGTTCCATCGCTTGTTTTCTCTGTTCTCATCGCAAGCATCAGCTGCGATTCTCCGATCGTATAGCCGTTAACCTTGTACGAGATCCTGCCTGTTTCCGGGTCTGCCTTGGTCATGCTTAGTTCATTCGCTTTAAATCCTTGGGAGACGGCATATTTCATAGCAGCGTCGCTTATCTGGGTCGCTTGCGGGATAGTGGTATGGATCTCCTTGTATTGGTTCCAGCCGACAACCTTGGCTTCCTGCATATGCACATAAATAAAAATCTGGCTGCCGTCAGGCATCGCCGCCGTGACCTGGAATGTGTCGGTGGGGAAGCGGCTGTCATATTTCTTGTCGTAGGTCTCGGTCTGCTTTTCCTTGGACAGATAACCGTAAAGCATCGAATCGGATTGGTGAACCGCATGGATGCTCTCCGGCAGCTGCTTGAATTGCTGCAGGGCAAAATCCTCAGCAATCTGCTCGGCTTTGCTTTTGGCGATTACCTTCTTGCTGCCCGAGTCAAAAAAAGACTCCGAGGTTTGCGGTACAACTTGTACGAGCAAATAAATAACAATGCCAATGACGCCTAACCATGCATAGAATTTCCAGTTGGGCCGCAGCTGATAAACATTCATGTTTGCACCTCTAATCTCAATATACAAGCAGTAAACCGCATACATCTACCTTATCATAGTTGTCTCGATAATTTCCATGCGAATGCTCGCAAATACGTTTTGTGGTCGAGTTAAATGGACAATAATGAACAGGATGTGCCGATTTGGGCCCGAGGGTCGTCTTTTTTGCCTGAAAACGGTTCCTTTCCTCCTTAATTGTCGTTTGTTTTTTCCAGAACAATGCAATTATAATGTGTATCAATTGCATATGAAAAGCCGAATTTCGAAATGAAAACGGGGGAACCATACAGCTGTCTTGAACGGGTCGCTTAAGCTTATGCGATTTCATTAAAGGACAGCACGGGGTGAATTTCAACAAGCAGCGTAATTTTGAACTGCTTGTGAATAGGGCAGCTGTTCAAGCCCGAATCCGTCAGCTAACCTCGCAGGCTTCGTGGAACAGGACTCAAACGCATTGGCACTTGGGCTTCCAGTGCTTTTTTTGTGCGCGCAAACAGCCAGGAGGGGTGGGACAAATCCTACGATGCTATCTTTTTTCAATATTTCCAAATGGTCGCCGCCCCGTATATTGGTAACGGGCTTTGCGCTCATTATTTTGCTTGGAGGCTTGCTGCTCTCCATGCCCTTTGCCTCGCGGGATGGCTTACCGACGCCATTTATCGACGCGGTATTTACAGCAACAACGGCAACGTGCGTGACGGGGCTCGTGACTGTGGATACAGGCAGCCACTATTCGGTTCCCGGCCAAATCATTATTATGATGCTGATTCAGCTTGGCGGTCTCGGCTTTATGACCATGGCCACTTTGTTTGCTCTTGTTCTGCGCAAGCGCATATCCCTGAAGGAACGGCTCATTCTGCAGGAGGCGATGAACCAGACCAGCATGGAAGGCATTGTGCGTCTCATACGCAAAGTGATTTTGTACTCGTTGACCATTGAGCTCGTTGGCGCTGTCCTTTTTGCCATCCGCTGGTCGTTTGATATGCCGCTTGGCAAGGCAGTTTATTTTGGCATTTTTCACGCGATTTCATTCTTTAATAATGCGGGCATCGATTTATTCGGCCAGTTCGGGGTTCCGTATGTAAGCCTTACGGAGTATGTTAATGATCCTTTGGTCAATATCGTGACGATGCTGCTGATCATAACAGGCGGGATCGGTTTTATTGTTATCTCGGATCTCGTAGAATATCGCAATAATAAGAAACTTTCGCTTCATTCCAAAGTAGTACTGTCTATGACCGGCTTTTTGATTGTATTCGGAACGGTTGTTGTTTTTATATTCGAGTTCACCAATGCCAGGACACTCGGTTCCCTTCATTGGGGCGGCAAAATATTGGCTTCCTTCTTCCAGTCGGTTACTCCGCGTACAGCTGGCGCCAATACGCTTGACCTTGCCTCACTCAGGCAGGCCACACAGTTCCTGACCATTATCCTGATGTTCATCGGCGCTTCGCCGGGTTCTACAGGAGGCGGAATCAAGACCACAACCTTCACGACTCTAATCGGTGCGGTTATTGCCATGATCCGGGGCAGGGAAGATATTGTGCTGTTTCGCTACCGTCTTGCCCGTGAGCGCATTTTCAAAGCATTGACCATTACCTTGTTATCGCTTTCCCTTGTCATTGTCGTCACCATGGTGCTCTCCACGACTGAGGATCAGGCCTTCTTGAAAATCCTGTTCGAGACTACCTCAGCCTTCGGGACAGTAGGCTTGACGCTTGGCATTACACCGGAGCTCTCCACGGTCGGCAAGATTATTATCTGCTTGACCATGTTTGCCGGCAGGCTGGGTCCTCTGACACTCGCCTATGCGCTTGGGCCGCGTTCGGAGAAAGAATTATATCGTCATCCGGAAGGCAAAATTATTATTGGATAGGGGAAATTATTACACGATGAAGAATCATCAGTTCGTCATTATCGGACTTGGCCGCTTCGGTTCAAGTTTGGCCAGGGAATTAGTGGAGCTTGGATATGAAGTGCTCGGCATTGATAAGGACGAGGAAGCCGTTCAGGATATGAGTCAGCATCTGACGCATACCGTCGTGGCGGAATCAACGGACGAGGAAGTGCTGCGGTCGCTTGGCGTACGCAATTTTGACTGTGGTGTTGTCGCTATCGGCGATGATATTCAAGCGAGCATTCTGACGACTATTTTGCTTAAGGACCTGGGCGTGAAGAAGGTCGTGGCCAAGGCGATGAGCGAGCTGCATGGTCGGGTGCTGGAGAAAATCGGGGTGGACCGCGTAGTCTATCCGGAGCGGGATATGGGCATTCGTGTCGCGCATCAGCTGGTGTCGCCTAATCTGCTTGATTATATTGAATTGTCAAAGGATTATACGATTGCCGAGCTGGCGGTGCCAAAATGTCTTAACGGCGTATCCCTGCAGGATCTTAATCCCAGAGCTAAATTCGGCTGCAGCATTGTTGCAATCAATAAGCCCAGAGGAATCATTATTGCTCCTACTGCAACCGATGTGCTCGCTGAGAAGGATGTCATGGTTGTCATCGGGACCAACCAACAGATTGAACAATTCGAGGAGTCCGTTACCCGTTAGGGGAAATCAGCGACTGCTTCATTATGAAACGGGCGTGAAAGCGGCAAATGGAGACATCAACTACAGAAACAATTCATCACTTGTTTTTACTGCTGCTCACGATTGTGACGGCTGGCATGATCGCAGGAACGCTGGCATCCAGACTGCGGCTACCGGATGTTGCCATGTATATAATCGTGGGAATGGCAATCGGACAGGGTTTCCACTGGATTAATGAGTCAAGCGGCTCGCTGATTAATCAATTGATCCTTGTAGCCGGTTCTTCCATCATTTTGTTCGACGGCGGGAGAAATATCGGTTTGAAGGGTCTGAAGCAGGTGGGCTGGACGGTTGGTCTGCTCAGCGTACCCGGCGTGCTGATCACAGTTGGCATTGTCGGGGCGGCGGTGCATTTGCTGTTTGGCATTGATTGGCTGTATGCGCTGCTTGCCGCATCGGTCATCGCTTCCACAGATCCTGCTTCTATCATACCTGTGTTCCGGCAAGTGACGATTCGCAATCGGCTACGCGAAACGGTTGAGAGTGAATCAGCCTTTAATGATGCGACAGGATCGATTATTACGTTCGCTCTCCTGAGTGCGGCTGTAGGGGATTCAGCGCTTTCTGCCGGCGTCATAACATGGGATTTTATCCGGACGGCATTCGGCGGCATTGCCGTTGGATTGGCTTTGGGGATTATTATAGTCGGTCTGGTTGCCCACATCCGCATTGGTGTGCTGCGCGATTACACAACCATCGCCATGATCGCTACTGCGCTTGGCGCGTATCTGATTGGCGACATGCTGCATGTGAGCGGATTTATGGCTACCTTTGTAGCGGGACTGATCTGGGGGAATTCGAAATCCTTCGGAATGGATATGGCGGGCAAAAAGGAAGAAATCAATCATTTTTCCAATAATATAACCGTTATGATGCGGATGCTGATCTTTATCCTGCTTGGCAGCCAGGTGGATTTCAGGCTGCTGGCCGATTATTGGTGGCAGAGCCTGCTTGCGGTGCTTGTGCTGATGTTCATTGCCCGTCCAGCGACCGTGCTTGCTTCCGCGCTGCCGGACCGCAAGTCCCGGTGGAGCCTGAAGGAAATGACCTTCATGATGTGGGTGCGGGAGACTGGCGTTATACCGGCCGCTTTATCCGGCATGCTGGCGGGAATGGGGGTCAAGCACGCCGATATTATTGCATCGGTAACCTTTATGGCCATTATGCTGACGATTCTGCTACAGGCAAGCACCACTGCCTGGGTGGCCCGAAAGCTCGGAATGGATTCGGAAGCGGAAATTGGCAAATAATAAGGAGAGGGCGCCGAAGCTGCCTTCTCCTTTTGTTTTATTTAACTTATTGACCAGGTCCGCTCCACGATCTATGTTCTCAATTATCGTAGGAGCATCGGGGCAGCATCAGCCGTTTCTTCTCGGATTGTAGAGCTTGGCAATCTCATCAATCCACAAGCGGACGGCAGGACTCAAGCTGTCCGTCTCGGCATGAATCAGGGAGGTGGTGCGCTTGGATTCCTTGAGCTCGCGGATCGTGACACTGATCAGGTCATTGTCGCTCAGCATCTGCTCGCGCAAATATGATTTGGGCAGAAGCGTTCCGGCGCGGCATGTGTGGAGCAGGCGCAATATCGCTTCGAAGGAGTCAATTTCCATTCTGACGTCGGGCAGGAGATGATATTTTTCAAACAGCTCGTCCGTAAGAATACGGTACCAGGTGCCTTTGGAGAACAGGATCATCGGCATGCCGTTCAAATCGCCAATGACGGGCTCGCCCTTGTCCATTACAAAATGATTGCGCGGCAGCACCAGCACCAGGTGATCCTCGAATAGGGGGACGCAGCGCAGCCCCGGATCGTCGATTTGAGAAGCAACAATGCCGAGATCCGCTTTGCGGTCGCGGACAAGCGAAACAATCTCATGCGTTTTGCCGGTGATGGCCTTGATATCCAGCTCCGAGCTTTGCTGCGTCAGCGCCTGAATCAGATCGGGCAGCGTCGTCTGCAGGGTGGTCAGGCTCGCGCCGATCGTCAGGGAGGAGCGGCCCGCAGTCTTGTATTCGGCAAGCATCTTCAGGAACCTGAGATGCTGCTGTCTGGTCTCGATGGCGTAATCATAGGTAAGCCGGCCGATCCGCGTCAGCTCCAATCTTTTGCCGACCCGCTTGAACAGCTCGACTCCCAAGTCCTGCTCAAGCTTGGAAATTTTCCGCGACAGAGCGGGCTGGGATAAATTAAGCGCGGTTGAAGCCTTGTTCATGCTGGATTGCTCTACAATGATGGCAAACACATTCAATTCTTCAAGCATTTCCTCAACCCTTTCCTTACATATGTGTATTTGTTATAAGTTTTAATGAATAATAAGCAATTCCATTATAAGTGTAAAAGGAGTATTATGTGAACTGTGAATAAAATGTGTCATGCTAATTGTTGACGCATAATTGGGCGGGAGTTACAATGGAGAATGGTTTTGGCGAAGATTGGCGAATGTTAGCAACTCACAGTTGCGAAAGGAGAACGCACACGTTATGAAAGGAAATTCGTATTTATCGCGCAAGATTCACTCTTTGCTTGGAGTGATACCGCTCAGCTTGTTCATTGTTGAACATATGCTGACCAATTATGCAGCTTTTGAGGGCGGCCCGCAGGGATTTAAGGACAGTGTCAAGTTTCTGAATGACCTGCCGCTTGTTTTCTTCCTGGAGCTGTTCGGCATCTGGCTGCCGCTGCTGTTCCATGGCGTGTACGGCCTGTACGTTGCGTACCAGTCCAATATTAACACCGGGCGGTTTCAGTATGGACGCAACTGGGCGTTTGCGGCACAACGGATTTCGGGGGTTATCACATTTATCTTCGTTTTCTGGCATCTGTATCAAACGCGCTACCAGGTTATGATCGGCGAAGTCACTCATGAACAGCTGGGCGGTCTGATGCACGATATTACCAACAACGGCTTCTATCTTGTTTTTTACATTATCGGCGTCGTTGCGGCGACATTCCATTTTAGCAACGGAATGTGGGCTTTCCTTGTGAGTTGGGGCATTACGGTCGGACCTCGTGCGCAGCGCATCTCCTCCAGAATATGGATGGGTGTATTCGTTCTCGTATCGCTGTTGTTTCTGCTATCGCTCTTCTCCTTCCGTGGGGATGAGTTCAAGGAAGCGGCTTCTCTTGCTTCATATATGACGAATCTCGTTTAGCTTTAGGACAAGGAGCGAATAAATATGGCTAAGAATAAAGTTATTGTCGTCGGAGGCGGACTCGCCGGTCTGATGGCTACAATTAAAGCGGCGGAAGCCGGACTTCATGTCGATCTCTTCTCGGTTGTTCCTGTTAAACGGTCTCACTCCGTATGCGCGCAGGGCGGTATTAACGGCGCGGTGAATACGAAGGGGGAGGGCGACTCCACCTGGGAGCATTTTGACGATACGGTATACGGCGGCGACTTCCTTGCGAACCAACCGCCGGTTAAAGCGATGTGCGATGCGGCGCCGGGTATTATCCACTTGATGGACCGGATGGGCGTTATGTTCAACCGTACACCTGAGGGACTGCTTGATTTCCGCCGTTTTGGCGGCACTCAGTATCACCGCACGGCTTTCGCAGGCGCAACAACCGGCCAGCAGCTGCTGTATGCGCTGGATGAGCAGGTGCGCCGCTGGGAAACAGCCGGGCTCGTTACGAAATTCGAACACTGGGAATTCATGGGCGCCGTATTGGATGACGATGGCGTCTGCCGCGGCATAACCGCGCAGGATCTGCGCTCCATGGAAGTGCATACCATTGCGGGCGATGCGGTTATTCTGGCATCCGGCGGCCCAGGCATCATTTTCGGCAAAACGACCAACTCGGTCATCAACACAGGTACCGCAGCAAGCGCTGTGTATCAGCAGGGCGTGCATTACGCCAACGGCGAATTTATCCAAATCCATCCCACAGCCATCCCCGGCGATGACAAGCTGCGCCTGATGTCGGAATCGGCCCGCGGCGAAGGCGGCCGGATCTGGACTTATAAAGATGGCAAGCCATGGTATTTCCTTGAAGAGAAATATCCTGCCTACGGCAACCTGGTTCCCCGTGACATTGCGACCCGGGAAATCTTCCACGTCTGCGTTGACGAGAAGCTGGGCATCAATGGCGAGAACATGGTTTATCTGGATCTGTCCCATAAGGATCCGAAGGAGCTCGATGTCAAGCTCGGCGGAATCATTGAGATTTACGAGAAGTTCATGGGTGATGACCCGCGTAAAATTCCGATGAAAATCTTCCCGGCGGTTCATTATTCCATGGGCGGATTATGGGTTGATTTCAACCAAATGACCAATATTCCCGGCTTGTTTGCCTGCGGAGAATGCGAATATCAATACCATGGCGCGAACCGTCTGGGCGCGAACTCGCTGCTCTCGGCGATTTATGGCGGCATGATCACAGGACCGAAGGTCGTAGAATATATCAAGGGCTTGAAGAAATCGGCGGATGATATTTCATCTACCGTATACGATCGCGAGAAGAAGCGCCAAACCGATAAATATGAAGGCATTTTGGCCATGAACGGCACAGAGAACGCATATGTGCTGCACAAGGAGCTTGGCGAGTGGATGACCAACAATATGACGGTCGTTCGTTTCAACAAGAAGCTGGAAGAGACAATCGGGAAAATCAAGGAACTGAAGCAGCGCTACCGCAACATCAATATCAATGATACTTCGCGTTGGAATAATGCAGGCGTGGCGTTCACCCGTCAGCTGTGGAATATGCTGGAGCTGTCCGAGGCGATGACGCTGGGCGCTCTTATGCGCAACGAGAGCCGCGGCGCGCATTACAAGCCGGAATTCCCGGACCGCAATGACGATTATCTGAAAACGACCAAAGCGACGTGGACGGTTGAAGGTCCGACAATTTCGTATGAAGATGTGGATGTCTCCCTGATCAAACCGCGTAAACGCGATTACTCGAAAGAAAAATAGAAAGGAGAATGAACAATGGCTGAAACGACTGTTGCAGCAAAAACAGTAAAGCTGAACATTACGCGTCAGGATTCTCCGGATTCTCAGCCGTACACGGAGCATTTTGAAATTCCGTATCGCCCGAATATGAACGTAATCAGCGCGTTAATGGAAATTCAGCGTAATCCGAAGAAGCAGGATGGACAAAATACGGCCCCGGTATGCTGGGAATCCAACTGTCTGGAAGAAGTGTGCGGCGCATGCTCCATGGTAATCAACGGCAAGCCGCGTCAAGCGTGCAGCGCCCTGATTGACAAGCTGGAGCAGCCGATTTCACTCGCTCCGATGAGCACATTCCCCGTTGTGCGCGATTTGGTCATCAACCGCGAGCGGATGTTCAATGCGCTCAAACGGGTGAAAGCCTGGATTCCCATTGACGGCACCTACGATCTGGGTCCTGGTCCGCGGATGGCGGAAACCAAGCGCCAGTGGGCGTACGAGCTGTCCAAATGCATGACCTGCGGCGTATGTCTGGAAGCCTGTCCGAACGTCAATGAGCGCAACAGCTTTATCGGACCTGCGGCAATCTCGCAGGTGCGGCTGTTCAATGCGCATCCAACCGGCGAGATGAATCAGGCGGAGCGTTTGGAAACCTTGATGGAGGATGGCGGTATCGAGGGCTGCGGCAACTCGCAGAACTGTGTGCGCGCCTGTCCGAAAGGTATTCCGCTGACGACCTCCATAGCGGCGATCAACAAAGACACCACCAAACAATTGTTCAAAAAATGGCTTGGAATTTAATTCATATCCATATAGACAAGCACATCCGGCAGGCAATTACGCCGGATGTGCTTTTTTATTAGCTTTCTGATAGATATTATTTATATAGTCGATATAATTATTGATGTTTTGTTTATCAAAAAATGCTGATAAGCTGGATATAACGTAAAAGCTCAATCGATATCGAGGAGGATATTAGTGATGAAAAAGCCAAGTGTAACTGGCCTTGAAGATGTGGTAGCCGCAGATACTCTGATCAGTTATGTAAATGGATTGGAAGGTCAACTGGTCTATCGGGGTTATTGGGCCAAGGAGTTGGCCGTTCATTATTCGTTTGAAGAGGCCGCCTGTCTGCTGTGGCGGGGCCATCTGCCGGACGCGGCTGAATTAACGAACTGTAAAGAACAGTTCGCAAGGGACAGGCGGCTCACACCGGAGCTCAAGACGCTGCTCGATGCAATACCCAGAGCGGCTCCACTCATGAGCACTGTCATGTCAGCGGTTGCTGCGCTCACACCGGAAGAAGACGGCTCCGGCTGGCCTCCCGGGCTCCGTCAGGCAGTTCGCATTACAGCGCTGCTGCCCACCGTGATCGCTTACCGGTATCATTCAATCATGGGCACACAATGGCCCGGGGAAGCTGATGAGAAAGACCATGTTGCCTATTACCTGCATGTCTTGTTCGGCCGCCCTGCCACAGCAGCCCATATTCGTGCAATGAATGCCTATATGATCCTGGCAATGGAGCACGGGTTAAATGCCTCGACATTTGCCGCCCGTGTTGTCGCATCCACAGAATCGGATATTTACTCGGCCGTAAGCGCTGCAATTGGCGCCATGAAAGGACCTCTGCACGGCGGAGCGCCTTCGGGAGTTATCAAGCTGCTCGAGAGGGTGGGTTCCAAGCCCCAGGCAGAGCCTGTCATCCGGAATATGCTGGAGCAGGGCGAGCGGCTGATGGGGTTCGGTCACCGGATCTACAGGAGGCTTGACCCAAGAGCCGAAGCGCTACGGGAGGTGACTGGCGCGATGGCGGGTATCGATGAATGGTTCGACCTGGCCTTATACACGGAAGAAACCGCCATCAGGCTGCTGGCTGAATATAAGCCGGGACGAGGGTTATATACAAATGTTGAATTTTACGCTGCTGCGCTCATGCGTTCGCTGCAAATGCCGGATCTGCTCTTCACGCCTACTTTTACGGCCGCGCGGGTGGTAGGGTGGACGGCCCATGTTCTGGAGCAATCCGGGAATAACCGGATTTTTCGTCCACAATCCAACTATGCAGGGCCCATGCCCACTTAAATAATCACATAAACAAAAATCCCGGAAGTCCCTGCAGAGGTTCCGGGATTTTTGTCTGTTTTATATTTAAATGTTCGATAGCTGCTCCAGGTAGGCTCTCAGAACATCACGCTGGACAATGAGGCTCATGAATTTGCCTGTGCGAATCGTCTGGACCAAGCCAGCCGTCTCCAGTTCTTTCACATGGTGAGAGATCGTTGCGGCGCTCACGGGATGGGTTTCATGCAGGATGCTGCAGGGCAGCGGGTCGCCGCTGGCCCCGATCTCCCTAAGCATCTGATAGCGCCGTGGCTCAGCCAAGGCGCGGGATATCCGCGTAAACTGCTGCTCTGTCAATGTCATCATGCTGATCTTCCTTTCCTCGTGTCTTGTACGACTTTTAATTATATATAGATAAAAAAAACCGCCCGTTGTCCGGGCAGTTTTAATACCAATGCTCTCCCCAATCCTGAATCGATTGGATAACAGGTTCAAGACCGCGTCCTTTTTCGGTTAACTCATATTCAATCCGGACAGGCATTTCCGGGTAAACGTTGCGTTTGATGATTTGACAATGCTCCAGTTCTTTCATCCGATCCGTCAGCATCTTGTCGCTCATATCTGGAATTTGTTCTTTAATGGCTTTGAAGCGTTTGGGACCGCCGAGCAGAACCCGAACAATCATACCTGTCCATTTCTTGCCAAGCATTTCTGCCGCATGCTCGTATTTTGGACACATTTTGGAATAATCCACAGTTCAATCACCCCTCTTGTTAGTTCTATTGTAGCACATGACGTCGCAAAAGAGAGCAGATTTTCTAACTGATCTTAATTGCTATACAATGAATATGAACTATATTATAGTTAGTATCAATTATAGCACTATTTGATTCCATATGTCACCCGGACGTTAAATAAATCAAAGAAACCTGCAAAAATGCTTGGTTATGGCCGGAAAACCGTTATAATGAGGGATGAGCACTAGGCTGTACTCATTCTATGCAAATTTCAATTTTCGAGGTGCTGCAGTATGACAGACAACTGGGGATTTTATGAACGCCGATCAGAATCGGAGCAGATGCGTGTCCTGGTCAACACGGGCTATAAAAATTCCGCCCCGTTGGCTGAGTTCGAGGATCTGCTTTCCATTACTATAAATTTATATCCGGTACGGGAACATAACCGTTCGAAGGGCGAATTCGTCAAACAGCTGGAGCAATTGGAAGGCAAGCTGGAGCATTGGCTAAACGATAGCGCGGATGCCATTTATGTCGGGAGAATTAATGTATCGACCCGTCTGGAATTTTATTATTATGCGCAGAAGGGCCGGATCAGCAGCAGCGTAATCCGGGATTGGATGAAAGATCAATGGGAATTCAGAGCCCAGCACTATATAAAAGAAGACCCGCAGTGGACGTTCTATTCCTACATGCTTCCTGACCCGCTGGAGGAATTATTTGTACATAACGCCCAGATGATCTACGCCCTCATCCATAAAGGGGATAATATCAGAGAGCCCAGACATGTCTATCACTGGCTGTTATTCCGTGAGGACGAGGACAGACGCGAGATGGAGACTATGCTCGAGGAGCTTGGATACCGGATTGAAAGGGAAAAGGAAGGCAGCCCGGATAACGGATACCCCTATCCGCTCGTCATCAGCAAATTCGAGGATGTCCGCCTGGATACGGTCAACGACAGAGTCAGAGAACTCTACAGGCTGATGTCCGGCAATGGAGGGCGATACGACGGCTGGGGCTCCGTGATGAAGCTGACGACGGTCAAACGGTTCCGGTACCAGATCCGCAAATTTATCGACTCTATACAGTCGCTGATTTTTAAGAAAAGCGATTCCAGGCGTCAATAAGCGCCTCGGCGCCGGTTTATACCCGAATCAGAATCAGCCCCGCGAACATAAAGGCAAACGCCGTCCACTGCAGAGCAGTCAGCCTTTCCCGGTACAGAACAATGGAGCCGGCTGCCACGACAAGACTGTTGGCGGCGAAGATTGGCCCGGCAATGTTCGCTTGTCCGGTTTGCAGCGCGACTGCATACAACTGCAGGCCGCCGTATGAGAATAAGCCGGCAACCAGCCCCCAAAGCAGCCCCGTCCGCGATGAGCCTCTCGAAGAATCCGCCAGTGCGCGCGCGGCTGCCGCTGGCGCTGATATTGCGGCAGGGGACTGAACCCGTCTCTGCTCCAGGAGCGCAGCATATGCGAACCACAGAATAGACAGCGCATAGGAAACGAACAGGACCGGTGCGCCTGCAAGACCCAATCCCTCCGTGACTTTAAGTCCCCCGTTGCGAACAGCAAATAATACGATGCTCACACCCACATAGAGGAACCACTTCTTTTGTTTCACGGACAGTTTCTCTCTGCCGCGGATCGAAACCAATACGACGGCAAGCAGCAGAAGCAGAACCCCCGTGAATTCCGTTCCCTGAAACGGCTCATTGTAGATAAAGGTTCCGAGCGCGACAACGAGAACGATATTCATATTGGTCAAAGGGGAAGTCAGGCTGGCCGGCCCGTATTCCAGCGCTTTCATAAACAGCACGTTGCCAAAAGCGGAGCCTGCCCCAATCAACAGTCCCGCGGTCCACACCCTGACGTCCGTCAAGGAAGCGGCCAGGTTTTGCTCTACTGCTGCATGCAGACCGAAGCCTGCCGTTCCGGAGATATACAGTCCCAGAAGCAGATACGTGGAGGAGCCTCTTCGCATCTGGGATACCTTCATCCACCAGCCCGCAAGGCCGAATAATATTGCGCTGCCGACAGCTGCTGCAAACCACATGAGAATTCATCCTTCTTTCAAAGAGGTTGTTCAGGTATTACGGGCTATCCGGCTTTTGTTCGGCATGCTGCCTGAGAAATTCTTGTCCGTATTCCCCATGAGGGAGTATGGAGGCATGCTCGGTTTGAATGGTTGAATGGGTAATGCCGTATTTGCCCCGCAGCAGCTCGTTAATGGCCAAAATGACATAGAACGGCTGTGAGTGCTTGGGGATGAACACATGTGCGGTGAGTGAATAATGGTCCGTCGAAATCGCCCACAGATGCATCTCGTGCACATCTTCAATGCCGTCAATGGTGAGCAGGCTGCTCCGCATTTCTTCAAGGTCGAATTTCTCCGGCACCGATTCCATAAGGATCAAATACGACTGGCGGATAATCCGATACCCTCCGGCGAATATAATGCCGCCGATGACCACGCTGATGATAGGATCCGCTATGTACCAATTTGTAAAATAAATCAGGACAGCCGACAGGATCACGCCGACCGAGCTGAGCAAATCGCCGATGAAATGCCACAATGCGCTTTGAATATTTAAATTATCTTCTTCCTTCATGCTGCGGCTAAGCACCACCGTCAGTACGATATTGACGATTAATCCGATGACCGCAATGATCAGCATCATTTGGAAGTTGATGGCAACGGGCTCGATAAAGCGCCGGATGCCTTCAATAAATATGCCGACTGCGATCACGGCTAGCGCCAGTCCGTTCAGGAACGAGGCAATGATCTCGAATCGCAGATACCCGAAGGTGAATTTGGAATTGGATGGACGCCGCGACAGATAGATTGCGGTCATGCTCAAACCAAGTGCTATTACATCCGATATCATATGCGCCGAATCAGACAGAAGCGCAAGAGAATGGCTCAGCACGCCTCCGGTAATTTCCACGATCGTGAAGAAAAGTGTAATCCAGAGTGTGATCCAAAGCGTACGCTTGGACGTTTCCTGTTCCTTGGCGTGGCGAAGATGGTGATAATCATGCATGTCGTTCACCCCTAATCATTTGTTACACAAATGAAATGATTCTGTTATCGTCCTTTTACATTCCTGGGCTATTATAATAAACAAGACCCCCTTTTACTTATATATAACATGGGACCTGCCGCTGGCAGGTCCACTTTTTTTGTTATGCTCCAGTTTTCGAATAATGATATTGTGTCCACCCGGGCGGATATAACCGTTATAGAGGCACAACAACCGGCTGCTTCTGCCTGTAATACACCCATTCCCGGAAACCAATCTCCTTCAGCTGTCTTCGCACAAGCTCCCAATCGTCGCCTACCCGGCTTGGAACATGCGCATCCGATCCGAAGGTCACCTGGACGCCGAAATGCAGGGCCCGCTCCAGTATGGCATCCGAAGGATACCAGCCGCCGACGTCCTTGGTCTTGCCTGAAGTATTGATCTCAATGGCCACGTTGTTCTGCGCAATAATCCTCAGCGTGTCGTCAATCGCATCCTCTGCTTCAATTTCGGAGAAGGCTGGATAATAGCCTTTCATGGCATCAATATGCCCCAGCACCTGGAAGGCTCCGCTGCGCGCCGACTGGGAGATCAGATTGTAATATTCGCGCTTTTCGTCGATTTTCTTGCTTTTCGACATGCCTTTCCACCGGTTGCGGTTAAAAATGCTGATTCCCCGCGTATGGTGGACGGAGCCGATAATATAGTCGAAGGGATGCGGCTCGTACATGCTGCGGTACAAGTTGATGGATTCGGGATAGAAGTCGGATTCCATTCCCAGCAGCACATCGATTTTGCCTTCGTATTTGGCTTTGAGCCGGAGAACTTCATTGATATAGTTGAGCAGATCACTTTTGGCCATGGCGATTCCAGGATGCGGTTGATCCTGTTCGCTGGCAAAGTAAGGGGAATGGTCGGATATGCCGATAACCTGGAGTCCTACCGTAATACCGGCCTTGATATACGATTCGATATCCCCGTCGGCATGGCCGCACCGGTAATGATGCGTATGTAGATCGAATTTCATCGTTCACATCTCCTATTCGCTGCTAATAAATTGATCCTCGGGCATGCCTTTCAAGTCGCTGAGAAACTGCTGCATGGCGGAATTGAGATAACGTCCGGATTTGAAGACGACACCGACGGGATGGCTCATGTCGAGTTCGTTTACACTGATTCGTTTCAGGGTTCCCAGTCTGACTTCATTGGCGATGGACAGCTTGGAGACGACAGCGGCTCCCAGATTGATTTCAACCATGCGTTTGACCTCTTCGCTGCTGGACAGCTCCATCACGATGTTGGGCTCGATATTGAATTTGCGGAATATTTTATCCAGAAAACGTCTTCCCAGCGTGTCTGGCGACAGCATAATCATCGGAATGTCCTTGAGCGCTTCAACAGGCATGTGCTTCAAGCCGCTTAGCGGATGCTCGGGCGACACGACGAGATCGTACGTATCATAATATAAGACCGAAGTTTCGACATTGGGATTTCGTTCGGACAAATAAGTAATGCCCAGATCAACGGAGCCGTTCTCCACACTGGTCATGACCTGTGCGGAAGGCATGGAATGAATGGTTGTTTTAATCAGCGGAAATTGATCTTGAAAATAAGACAAAACGCGCGGCAGGATTTGAATCGCGATCGAGGAGGTCGTCCCGAGCAGAATATGCCCCTGCGGCGTCTCATTCAGGTCGGAGAGCTTCTGTTTCAGCTCCTCGACAATGGATAAAATGCGCGAAGCATGCTCCAGGAATACCTGCCCGCGGTCTGTCAGGGTGACAGGCTGGTTCCGGTCAATCAGCACGGTCTTGAACTCGTCCTCCAGGCTCTTGACCTGTGCGGAAACGGCCGGCTGCGTCAAATTGAGCAATTCTCCGGCTTTGCGGAAGCTCATGGTCTTGGAGATGGTAAGCAAGGTCTCAAGCTGGCTGATGTTCACGGAAACCCTCCTTTGTCGATTAAAGATTTTTATCACTTATCGTACTATTATAAATGAAAAGCGGGAATACGGCAAAAGACCATGCAGCCCTTTGCAAAAACTTTAAGAAGGAATCATGTGGTGCCTGTCGAAAGGTTGAGCAGAGATATGGTGCCGATCAGAAGCGGTGCCTAGAAGAAGGAGCGAAAAGCAGATGAATCGTAAAGTGGTTCGCGGATGGCTGATGTATGACTGGGCGAATTCCGCTTTTGCGACGACGATAATGGCCGCGGTGATGCCCGTGTTCTATAACACCGTCGCAGGATCAGGGCTGACGGGCAATACGGCCGAAAATTATTGGGGATATACCCAGACAATCGCGATGATCTGTGTCGCGGTGCTCTCGCCCATCATGGGCGCAATCGCAGACTACTCTGGCATGAAGGTACGGTTCCTGTCCTTCTTTGCTGTTATAGGAGCAATCTCATGCGGAGCTATGGCTTTCATCGGCGAAGGAGATTGGCTGCTCGCATCCGTGCTTGTTGTGATCGGAACGATTGGCTATTCGGCGGGAAATACTTTCTATGACGGCCTGATCACGGATATCGCGCCGCCGCAGGAACGCGCTGCGATCAGCTCCAAAGGATACGCTGCCGGCTATTTGGGCGGGGGGCTTCTGCTGGCGCTGAATATTGTGATGATCGAAGGCTGGGAAATGCTCGGGTTTGCGGATAAAACAACGGGCACCCAGGCAGCATTTGCAACAGTCGGCATCTGGTGGCTGTTATTCTCCATCCCACTTATGAGGAATGTCAAAGAGCAGGCCAAGGGGGCCTCGAGCGGAGCGGGCCATGCGGTCAGAAACGGATTTGTGCGCATTGGCCAAACCTTGAGGTCAGCCAGAAAATTCCCTGAGCTCCTCAAGTATATGCTGGCATTCTGGTTTTTTAACGACGGCATTAACACGGTTATTGTCATGGCTACCATATACGGCAGCGGCATCGGCATCGAGACTACTCACTTGATTATTGCGCTGCTGATTACCCAATTTGTAGGCTATCCAAGTACGCTGCTGTTTATCAGAGCGGCGGCGCGTCTTGGAACCAAGCGATCCTTGAACATGTCCCTGATGATCTATATTCTGATTGTGGTTCTGGGCTTCTTTATGACCAATGCGGTGCATTTCTATATCTTGGCATTCATGGTTGGGCTTGTGCAGGGAGGAAGCCAGGCGATTGCCCGGAGCATCTATGCCAATCTGGTGCCGCCATCCCGGACCGCGGAATTTTTCGGCTTCCTCAGTCTGTCCAGCAAATTCTCTTCGGTCATGGGCCCGCTGATTTTCTCCATTGTGGGAACCATTACCGGCTCCAGCAGGCTGGCGATACTATCGCTTGTCGCCTTCTTCGTCATCGGCATCGTACTTCTGGCCAGAGTGGATCTGGAGAAGGGAGCGCGCGAATCGCTGGCTAATGATGTGGATGACGGAGGAAGCACGATTGCATTGTGAAAATTCCCGTTATTGCCCTTCGGAGCGGGCGGAAGACTGGTTTTGTACGCGCAGCGGGATTCTGCCTGGATTAGGGACATTCGATTAGTCCAAAACAGCAAAAAAATAACGTCTTTCCCGGTAGAGGGGGACGTTATTTTTGTTGTTATTCGAAGCTCCCGCTTACAGTCACAGCCAATCCTTCTTGCGGAAAATATAGAACATCCCGCAGCCGAGAAACAGCATGATAAAGAGCAAAATATAGGAGCCGCCATGCAGATGCAGGCCGGGAATATAATCAAAATTCATTCCGTATATACCGGTTATGAAGGTAAGAGGCATAAAGATCGTGGTCAGTGCCGTAAATACGCGCATGATTTCATTGGCGCGGTTGGCCAGACTGGATTGATAAGCCTCGCGCAAGTTGCCCATGAGGTCGCGATAGGTCTCGAAGGTCTCGGCGATTTTGACCGCATTCTCATAGATATCGCTGAAATATTTCTGCAGCTGATCGTCGATCAGCTTCAGATCCTTTTTGTTGAGCGTGAAGATGACGTCCTTCTGCGGACCCAGCACCTTTTTCAGCCACAAAATTTCACTTCGCAGACCGATGATTTCAGTCAGATGGGATTTCTTCGTATGCATGAGGATATCTTCTTCCAGGCTTTCAATGCGCGCTTCAATCCGGTCGCCGACCAGGAAATAATTGTCAACGACAAGATCGACCAGATGGTAGAGGAATCTGTCCGGTCTGCCGACTTCCTCTTCCCACAGAATCGGCTTTAAAGTGCGCAGCTCGTTGATTTTTTGCTTGGTCACCGTAATAATATAATGCCGTCCGAGGAAGATGTTCAAGGCTCTGAGAAAGATCTCCTCGTCATCAAACCGGATGCTGTTGATCACGATGAAATAATGGCCCTCATGAATTTCAATCTTCGGCCGCTGCTCTTCCTCGCTGAGGCAATCCTCGACGGCCAGGTCGTGGAGGGCGAATATCGGCTGCAGCACAGCCAGATCGTCGACGTCCGCGTCAATCCAGTAAAAGCCCTCAGTGGGCGGAATAGTGGCAGTATGAATATCCTCAATTGTCGTAAAAATGCCCTGATTAACCAGACGGATTTTCATCCGCATCCCTCTCCTCTCTTTCCTTAATGATGGTTTTTCCCGGATGCCGGTAGAATGGAGGGAGGCATTTATCAATACGTTACGCTGACCATAGCGATGCAGACCGAACCTGTATCAGGAAGGACGGCGTTGAACGATATGGACGGCTGTATCGTAAGCAGACATGCGCTAAGTTCCAGTACCGGTAATCAATGCGGTTGCCCGCAGGCCTCGGGTCGCCTTCCATATGCGTCAACACCCCTTTTTGGAATCCATTTGGGATTTAATCATGCAATCCTTGTCTAGTATACTCTGACAGTGTCTTTCCATTCAAGAAGAAACTAGGCGGGCCGCATGATACTGTAATTTATGCGCTGATACCTCATGGGGTGAACATCACAGCCTGCCTGTTATTTTACTCATACTTGACGGGAATAAGGGAATGATTTAAAGTAAACATAAGTCGACCGATAATTAAATAGCAAGCTTTCTTATCAAGAGCAGGCGGAGGGACTAGCCCGATGAAGCCCGGCAACCGGCGTTTATACGCACGGTGCTAATTCTTGCGGAAACATTTTGTTTCTGACAGATGAGAGGCGCATGAACGATATTTTTTATGCCCCTACTCTGACACCAGAGCGGGGCTTTTTTCGTTTCCCGCCTGCCCGGCGAGGCGATTAAAGGAACCCGCAACATGAGGAGTGAACGAGAAGATGCCAATCAAAGTACCTGATCATTTACCTGCCAAAGACATTTTGTCGGGTGAGAACATTTTCGTAATGGATGAAAGCACCGCCTTCCATCAGGACATCCGGCCGCTGCGGATCGCCATATTGAACCTGATGCCTACCAAGGAAACGACCGAAACGCAGCTGCTTCGTCTGATCGGCAATACCCCGCTGCAGGTTGAAGCGGTACTGCTTAACCCGAGAACGCATACGTCGAAGAATACCTCGGCGGAGCATTTGGAAAGCTTCTATAAATCGTTCGACGATATTTCCCACGAATATTATGACGGAATGATCATTACCGGCGCACCCATAGAGCATCTGCCGTTTGAAGAAGTGACGTACTGGGAAGAGCTCAAGGATATTATGGACTGGAGCGCCCGCAGGGTCACATCGACCCTGCACATCTGTTGGGGCGCTCAGGCTGGATTGTACCACCACTACGGCGTGCCGAAGTATGACCTGGACAAAAAGATATTCGGCGTTTACCCGCACACGCTCGAGAAGCGCAATGTTCCGCTGCTCAGAGGCTTCGACGAACAGTTCTACGTGCCGCAATCGCGCCACACCGAGTTTCGCCGGGAAGATATCGAACCGATAGCCGACCTTGAAATTCTGTCTTCGTCTCCCGATTCCGGCGTTTACCTCGTGGCTTCCAAGGACAAAAGACAGATCTTCGTAACGGGTCATTCCGAATACGATCCTCTGACGCTGAAATGGGAATATGACCGCGATCAGGCCAAGGGGCTGCGGATCGATGTTCCGCAAAACTATTTTCCAAACAATGATCCTTCATTAATACCGCTTTCCAGCTGGCGGGCGCATGCGAACCTGCTGTTCTCGAACTGGTTGAACTATTACGTGTACCAGCAAACGCCCTACGATTTGGGAGCAGGCATCTAAAACATACCATTATACGAGCTGAAAAGGAGCTTATCCTACGATGAAAATTGAAAGCCGATTAGCCCAGATAGGTTCCCAAAGTGAGCCGGTTACCGGAGCGGTGAGCTTCCCGATTTATCAAGCCACCGCTTTCCGTCATCCGCAGCTTGGCCAAAGCACGGGGTTCGATTACGCAAGGACGAAGAGCCCGACGCGCAAGGTGCTCGAGGATGCCGCGGCAGAGCTGGAATCCGGAGATGCCGGATTCGCCTGCAGCACCGGCATGGCCGCGCTGCAAACGGTATTCGCGATGTTCAGCCAAGGCGATCATCTGCTGGTGTCGCTGGATCTGTACGGGGGCACCTACCGTCTGCTGGAGCGGATCATGAGCCGTTTTGGCGTGACGGCTTCTTATGTGGACACGAACGATATTGATGCGCTGTCCCAGCATTATACGCCGAGTACGAAAGCGGTTCTGATCGAAACGCCGACGAACCCGACGATGATGATTACTGATATTGAACGGGTATGCGCCTGGGCCAAATCCAAGGGGTTGCTGACGATTGTGGACAATACGCTGCTTACGCCCTTCTTCCAACGGCCGATTGAGCTGGGAGCGGATATTGTCATTCACAGCGCGACCAAATATCTTGGCGGACACAATGACGTGCTGGCCGGACTGATTGTCACCAAAGGCAAGGAGCTGTCCGAGCAGATGTTCTTCCTGCATAATTCCATCGGAGCCGTTCTCGGAGCACAGGATTCATGGCTGCTCATGAGGGGGATGAAGACGCTCGCGCTGCGGATGGAGCGCCATCAGGAGAATGCGATCCGTCTGGCTGGCTGGCTGTATGAGCATGAGGCTGTGGAAGAGGTCTACTACCCGGGCCTCTCCCATCATCCGGGCCACGATATCCAGAGCCGTCAAGCCTCGGGCAATACCGGGATTTTCTCCTTCCGTTTGAAGGATGCCAGGTATGTCGAGCCGATTCTCCGCCATATCAAGCTGATTGCTTTCGCGGAAAGCCTCGGCGGCGTGGAATCATTGATGACATATCCGGCTGTGCAGACGCATGCCGATATTCCGGAGGAAATCCGCCGTCAGGTCGGTGTTGACGACCGGCTGCTGCGCTTCTCGGTGGGCATTGAGCATGCCGATGATCTGATTGCGGATCTTGGCCAGGCGCTTGAAGCGGCAGCGCGCGAAATCGGGAAGGAGTAACGATACTTATGGCAGAACAGGAACAGCAGCAGGATAAAGGCGCCAGGAAAACGGACAAGCAGTTCGCCACGAAGCTCATTCACTTCGGCGCAGAGATCGATGAGCATACAGGAGCCTCCAGTGTGCCGATTTACCAGGCGTCGACTTTTCATCACCACGATATTTTTAACCCGCCGGATTATGATTACAGCCGCTCAGGCAACCCGACCCGGCAGGCGCTTGAGGATTATATTGCGCTTTTGGAGGGCGGAGAGCGCGGCTTTGCTTTCTCCAGCGGAATGGCAGCCATCTCCACGGCCTTTCTCCTTCTCTCAAGCGGGGATCATGTTATTGTCACAGAGGATGTATACGGCGGGACTTATCGTCTGCTTACAACCATTCTTGACCGGCTTGGAATTGAATCGACCTTTGTGGACATGACCCGTTTTGAAGAGGTGAAGTCGGCACTAAAGCCGAACACGAAAGCGGTGTTCATGGAAACGCCGTCGAATCCGACGCTCAAAATCACCGATATTGCGGAGATCACCGCATGGGCCAAGCAGCGCAATCTGCTGACCATGCTCGATAATACGTTTATGACCCCTTATCATCAGCGGCCTATTGAGCTTGGAGTGGATATTGTGCTGCACAGTGCGACAAAATTCCTCGGCGGTCATAGCGATGTGTTGGCCGGTCTGGCCGTAGCTGCTAACGAAAGCCTTGGCCGCAGGCTCAAACAGCTGCAGAACGGTCTGGGCACTGTGCTCGGCGCGCAGGAATCCTGGCTGCTTATTCGCGGGATGAAGACCTTGCAGGCGCGGATGGAGCACAGTGAGAAGAGCGCGCGCAAACTGGCCTCCTGGCTCCTTCAGAACGATGGTGTCGTACAAGTGTTCTACCCGGGTCTTGAGAATCATCCGGGACGGGAGATTCACGAGAAGCAGTCGCTCGGTTATGGCGCGGTGGTGTCCTTCGACGTTGGCGATGGCGACCGGGCGAAGGCGGTGCTGAGCCGCGTGAAGCTGCCGATCGTGGCGGTCAGTCTTGGTGCGGTTGAAAGCATTCTGTCGTATCCGGCGATGATGTCCCATGCGGCTATGCCGCGCGAGGTGCGTCATGAGCGAGGCATCACGGACGGCTTGCTCCGGTATTCCGTCGGTCTGGAAGACATAGACGACCTGATTGCCGATCTTGATCAGGCGCTGCGTCAATAATTAGACATATTTGCGCATAAATACCGGAAAACATGATAATGGACGATACGCGGCAGTCCTGACGGACCAGCCGCGTTTTTCGGCATTCAGGCATGCTTTTGCTTAAAGCTGCGGTTAATGACGCGTTTGTACGCTTTATGTTAATATGAATGATAGGCAGGACTTATAGCGTACGGTATTGATAATAAAGGAGGTATTTCGCAGAATGCAAAATATAGATCGTATATTGGAAAAAGCGCTGCAGGGCGAACGGGTTGGACTGGAAGATTGCGTGACATTGTTTGAGTCCGATGAAATTGAAAAAATGGGGCATGCCGCCAACATTTTGATGGAGCGCCGTCACCCGGAGCCCATCACGACTTTTGTTGTGGGACGCAACATCAACTATACGAATGTGTGTGATGTGTACTGCCGCTTTTGCGCCTTTTACCGCGCTCCCGGATCGCCGGAAGGCTATGTTCTTCCCGATGAGACGATTCTCCAGAAAATCCAGGAAACCATGGATGTGGGCGGAACTGAAATTCTGATGCAGGGCGGTGTGAATCCGACCTTGCCTTTCTCCTATTACCTGGATCTGCTGCGCAAAATCAAGGTGCATTTCCCGGGCATCACGATGCATTCCTTCTCTCCCGCAGAGATTCATAAAATGCGCGAAATTTCAGGCGGCTTAACGATGGAAGAGACCATGCGCGAGCTGAATGCGGCGGGGCTCGATTCGCTGCCGGGCGGTGGCGGCGAGATTCTCGATGACCGCACGCGCCGCAAGATCAGCCGGCTTAAGGGCTCCTGGACCGATTGGATGGACGTGATGAAGACGGCTCACCGCATCGGGATGAACACGACCGCAACGATGGTGATCGGGTTCGGGGAAGAGATGGAGGAGCGGGCGCTTCACCTTCTGCGGGTGCGCGAAGCGCAGGATGAATGTATTGCGAACGGCTATGACTCGCGCGGCTTTCTGGCCTTTATTCCATGGACCTTCCAGCCTGAGAACACGAATATGAAGCGTGAGAAAGCAACGCCTGAGGAATATTTGAAGACACTGGCGATCAGCCGGATCACCTTGGATAATATTGATAATTTCCAATCCTCATGGGTTACAATGGGACCTGATGTAGGCAAGCTTTCTCTGCAATACGGCTGCAACGATTTTGGCAGCACGATGATCGAAGAGAATGTTGTCTCTGCCGCGGGAACGACCCACAAAGTCAACATCGAGTCCATTCTCCGGCTTATCCGCGAATCGGGCAAGATTCCAGCACAGCGTAACACGAAATATGAAATATTGAAGATGTATCAAGAGTCGGATGGGGTCGAGCATGATTTTATTATGCAGAACTAAAGACTTTGGCTTTCAATATTAAAATATAAAGAAGCTCCCTGCAAAGCGATCTATCCATCGCACTGCAGGGAGCTTCTTCCTGTTTTACGCAAGCTGCGTTTCAGCTAAATCTGCTGCTGCAATAACAGTCTTGTTCTTACCGGAGTTCTTGGCTTTGTACAGCGCGGCATCCACCCGGTTGAAGAACCGTTCCTTGCCGTCGCTGGCCGAATATTCTCCCACTCCGATGCTGACTGTTACGGGTTTGCCTCCCAGCGATTCGTGAGACAGCCGGGAAATCTCCAGCCTGATTTTATCCACCATTTCAAGGGCTTCAGCCATGGGCTTGTCCGTAAACAAGATGGCGAATTCCTCTCCGCCGTAACGGGCCACAAAGTCGTTCTGATAGGCTTTGCTGCTGATTAGTTTGGCTACCCTTTGCAGTACGACATCACCGGCGCGATGTCCATACGTATCATTGACATGCTTGAAATTATCAATATCAATCAATGCCAGCTGAAGCGGCAAGCCGTTATCCTCATGCTGTTCAATCAGCTTTTCAAAATACTCATGAAATGTCATGTGATTGTACAGCTCGGTTAACGCATCGGTTTTGGCCAGCTTATCCATCCAGATAGTCTTGACGAGAAGCTCCTGATTGGATTCGAAGGAGGACTTCAAATGGCTGATCAGCTCGCGCCCGCGGCGGATAACGCCCCAGCCGACCAGTGAGAAGCAGGAGAACATGACTGTAATCGTTACCAAGCCAACCAGCGTAATGTCATGATTCATGAAATTATTGGTCCAATACATCAGGTAAACCGAAGCCATTGTTATAACGTAGGCAAAAATCATTTTTTTGGGATGGAAGTAGAATATGGAAACCATGACAGGCAGGAAAAGTCCGAGCAGCAAATAGTTAATGGAGTTGTGGATGTAAACAATAATGTAGGCCAATAAAGACGAGGTGATGATTAGAATATAATCCTGATACTTGCCTTTTAATGCCCGGAGTCCCGTTTCGGCAAGCAGAAGCGTCGATAATTGAAAAACGGTGGGCCTCACCATATATTTGAGAATAAATTCCCGGGATGAAATCTCCGTTATCGTTAAATACAAGCATTCCAGAAAAATAGAGAACAACAAAATGAACCAGAATCCGCTAAGAAGCATGCGATTCCAGCGGTAACGGTTATAATCCAGCGATTCATAATCCATGATATTCACTCCAGCGGCCAGCTTCGTTCAAAACTCAATATACCACGAATACTCATTCTTTCCAATCCCTAACCATTTACCCACTCGATGCATCGTATATATGCTCTGGCAGGACCATATACTGATATAAGAAGAAAAAACACGTAAAAATATGTAGGAGTGAGCCTATGGAATTGTTCACCGTATCTCTGATGTCGGCTTCAGGCGAAGCGCTTGGACGGCTGCGCGAATATTTGCAGGAAGAATTCCTCGATTTACATAACAATGCCGGATCCGGCGGCGAATATGTGATCATACATTGCACCCCGGATCTTCAATATGGAGCCATAACCTGCAGTGCGGAAATGAAGGATTTCAACCTTGCTTTGCACGGCCCACTTGTTTACCGCCGGGCGGCAAACGCTTTTGCCCGGTATATATTGACCGAGATGGAGCCGACGCTGCTCCATTCGATCATCCGGAAGCAATTTCATTATGAAGAGCCCCGTGAAATTGAATCGGTGGAGCAGTACTGCAAAAATCTGCTATTTGGGGGAGAGTCCAGCTCCCATGAAGCTGTCAGTGCGGATCTGGAGATGCTGCGGGTCGACCGGGACCGCCGGAAAAATAAAGTTGCTGCCGAGCTCGAAGAGTTCCTGGGCAGCAATACCCGCATCCATCTGGATGGATATGTCACCTTCCGTCTTGCTTCCTATTGGGAGGAGCTCAGGGAAATCGCGGCCTTCGCAGTCGATGAGTACGTCATGGATAAGCAGTATCAGGAATTTATCTCTTTATTGAAATATTTCGTTCGCATGCAGGAGGTAAAGCTGCCGATCGTTCATGTTGTCCATAAGGGCGGAACGGAATTCGTCCTCTATAACGAGGAATTTCAAATGCTCGAAGCGGTGCCGGCTGACCGGATTGTTGCAGAGATGCTGGAAACGGAAATGAATATGGAGGATATGATTGTAAGCACATTGATCACGATATCGCCGGAGAATATCGTCATTCATACCAGGCAGCCGGAGCTTCAGGTTATGCGGACGCTGGAGACGATTTTTGAACAGCGCGTTCAGCTTTGTGTGGAATGCACAAGCTGCACCTTTTATTTCGAGCAGTTTCATGATCTCCAGCAGCATGAACCGGTCTCGGCCCCGCGGATGATTACCGCCAAACGCAAATGGACTTGACCGCTGCGCAAAGCTCGGATTATAATGTTTGCATATAAAGCTTTGAGAAAGACATGTATCTGCCTCACAATACGCACGTTCCAGAGAGAGGGACCATCAGGCTGCAAGCCCCTCACGCCTGCGTTGGCGGATATACCCCTTTTTAGCTGCCCAGTTGAAGCCGTTACAGACGGTAGTAAGCTGCGCCGGTTTCGTTCCCGTTACCGAACGCTCACAAGGATTGGCTCCAAGGCGCATATATGGCCCTTGCGTCAATTGAACCAGGGTGGAACCACGGGTCTGACAGGCACTCGTCCCTTTTACGGGATGTGTGCTTTTTTTGTTGTCTGCATTCCACCATACAACATATCTGCAGGAGGTTGAAGATGTCGATTCAAGTGAAATTTCCCGATGGGAATGTACGGGAGTATGACGGGGGAACTACGGTTGAGGATGTGGCCGGCTCCATTAGCAGCGGTCTTAAGAAGAACGCCATTGCCGGTAAGGTCAACGGCAAGGTGGTCGATGTATACACGCCGCTTGAAGAGGATGCATCGCTTGAGATCGTGACGCTTGAGACTGCGGACGGACTTGAAGTATACCGCCACAGCACAGCGCATTTGATGGCCCAGGCGATCAAGCGCCTGTACGGCAGGACAGAAGTCAAGCTTGGCATCGGACCGGTAATCGAGGATGGGTTCTATTACGATATTGATCTGGAGCAATCCCTCACTCCGGAGGACCTGGTTAAGATCGAGAAGGAAATGGAAAAGATCGTGCAGGAAAATCTGCCTATCCGCCGCCGTGTTGTCAGCCGCGAGGAGGCAATCGCGATTTTTACGGAGCTGGATGATCCGCTGAAGCTTGAGCTTATCCGCGATCTGCCCGTTGAAGCAGAGCTGACGATTTATGATCAGGGCGAGTTCTTCGACCTGTGCCGAGGTCCGCATCTGCCGTCGACCGGCCGCATCAAGGCTTTCAAACTGCTGAGCGTGGCAGGAGCCTACTGGCGCGGGGATTCCAAGAACAAAATGCTGCAGCGTATATACGGCACCGCGTTTCCCAAAAAAGCGCAGCTGGACGAGCATCTTCACTTTCTTGAAGAAGCCAAGAAACGCGATCACCGCAAGCTCGGCCGCGAGCTGAAAATGTTCACCTTCTCGCGAGAGGTGGGTCAGGGACTGCCGCTTTGGCTTCCCAACGGCGCGACTGTAAGACGTACCATGGAACGCTACATCGTCGATCTCGAAGAACGCCTTGGCTACCAGCATGTCTATACGCCGGTGCTGGCTAATGTGGAGTTGTACAAGACGAGCGGCCACTGGGAGCATTACAGCGAGGACATGTTCCCCAAAATGATAATGGATAACGAGGAGCTTGTTCTTCGTCCCATGAACTGCCCGCATCATATGATGGTTTTCAAAAGCGAAATGCGCTCCTACCGGGATCTGCCTGTTCGTGTGGCAGAGCTTGGCACGATGCACCGTTATGAGATGTCAGGGGCGCTGACGGGGCTTCACCGCGTGCGTGCCATGACGTTGAATGACGCGCATATTTTCTGCCGTCCCGATCAAATCAAAGAGGAATTCGGCCGTGTTATCAAGCTGATCCGCCAGGTATACGAAGATTTCGGCATCAAAGATTACCGTTTCCGGTTATCCTACCGTGATCCGAAGGACACAGAGAAATATTTTCCAAATGACGAGATGTGGGAAATGTCCCAGCGAATGCTGCGCGAGGTTGCCGAGGAGCTGGAGTTATCTTTCTTCGAAGCCGAAGGAGAAGCCGCATTCTACGGCCCCAAGCTGGATGTCCAGATCAAAACGGCGCTGGGCAAGGAAGAGACGTTGTCCACTGCACAGCTCGACTTCCTGCTGCCGGAGCGCTTCGAGCTCGAATATGTCGGAGATGACGGCAAGAAACACCGGCCGGTCGTTATACACAGGGGGATTATCAGCACGATGGAGCGGATGACCGCTTTCCTGCTGGAGAATTTTGCGGGGGCGCTGCCGCTCTGGCTATCTCCGGTGCAAGCCAAAATCCTTCCGGTCTCCACGGCTTATGAGAGCTATGCACGGGAGGTTGAAGAGAAGCTTCGCGCTTCAGGAATCCGTGTGGAATCCGATCTGCGCAATGAGAAGCTGGGCTATAAAATACGCGAGGCGCAGCTGGAGAAAGCTCCTTATATGCTTGTTGTCGGCGATAACGAAGCGCAGTCGGGCACAGTATCGGTGCGTAAACGCGGCGAAGGCGATATCGGAGCCAGACCGGTGTCAGAACTGATCTCCTTGCTTCAGGAAGAAATCAGCGCCAAGCAGATATAGAAATCAGCAGCAATTGCTGGACTTTACGGCGGAACTGCCTGTTTTGGAGGGGAAGAAATGGACTTATCCGAGCTTAATCGACGGCGATGTGAAATTCTTCCTCTCTATTAAACTATCTTCCAATTGATAGAATCGTGAATAAAGCTTGCTCTATATGGGTAACCTCCTCATAGGGGGGACTACATCCAAATGAAGACAAGCATGCCCATCTTCCGTTTCCTGCTCGCAGCTTTACTTGCAGGGGCGGTAATTGTAACAACGATTTCGGGAAACAGCACGTCCAGCAAGAAGGAGACAGCCGATGCTCCTGCTGTTGAAGTTATCAAGCCGTTAAACCTTGCAAACGCGGTTATGGATCAGGAGAAACCTGCCCGCAAGGTGAAAGAAGCCAATAAGAAGACTCAGGCAAGGAAACATATTAAGGTGGTCGCAACCGGTTATACAGCAGGCGTCGAATCGACTGGGAAAAAGCCGGGCCATCCCTTGTACGGAATCACGTATTCCGGAGTTAAGGTGAGACGGGATATCGTTTCGACCATTGCGGCGGATCCCAAGGTTTTTCCTATCGGGACCCTGCTTTATGTTCCGGGTTACGGCTATGGCGTAGTAGCAGATACGGGTTCAGCGATCAAGGGTCATAAAATCGATTTATATTTTGAGACCCGTAAGCAGGTGTACAAGCAATGGGGCAAACGGACCGTTGAAGTGCAGGTTATCAAGCAGGGTGACGGAAAAGTGTCGGAATCATGGCTGAGGTCCTTAAATAAGTCGGTTACTGCAGAAGGACCTATACCGGCAGCTCTTTTGGAATCTTGAAAAATATGTAGAGGGTTGTTCAACAAACTTGAAATTTGTTGAATCGCCTTCTTTTTTTTATTGGAAAAATATGATATTATGGCTGTAAACGCTATCATCAAAATAAGCGGGGCGGTTACCTGTGGGTATTAATTACCATTTTTTAGAAGATGATGGAGAGAAGGATCTTGACCTTGAGCAGGTTGAAGATCGACTGCGGGAACTATATAACCAAATGATTCGAGTGGCCTATTCCAAAGTTATTAATAAATCAGACGCCCAGGATGCCGTCCAGGAAGCTTGGGTAAGCATTCTGACGAAGCAGGATACTCTGCGGGAACAAAGCAAACTTTATTCCTGGGCCAAAACGATTACGGCCAACGCGGCGATTAATATCAACAGACAGGCAAAGCGCTCCCAAGGCTACGGCTGGACTGAAGCGCAGGAAGAACAGGCGCAAGCGGGCTATCAGGATGAAGCGGGACTGCAATTTGAAATTTCCGAGCTGCTGGCATTGCTGGACCCCCGCTCCCGTACTATGCTGCTTTACAAGTTTTATTACGGATTCAAAGACCAGGAAATCGCCGATGCGATGAACGTGCCGCTAGGGACGGTAAAGGCCAGAATCCATCGCAGCAAGCTGCAGCTCAAGAAGCTGGACAAGCAGTCTGACGCCCAGGGAATGTGAAGTTTTTGGTTACATAAATGACTTTCCGCTATGCCATACTAAAGGCGTACGGGGGGTGAGTACAATGGCGAAAAACAAAAACAACAAAACAAAGGCAGCCTCCAACCAATTCAACTCGGAGTTTGCCCAAGATAACAATTCAGCGGCTGCAGCAAATACTGCGAATACGCTCAACAAGTCAGCTTCACAAAATGCACAGAAATAACACTGTTTATAAATAAATGACTACGGTCATGACAAGAGGAGCCGACAAGGTTCCTCTTTCTTTTTGCCAAGTGCTGCATTATAATGTTACTAATTCTGACATATTTCCTCTGAGGGTGGTTACCTGAATGAATCGTTTGCAGCGCCTTTGGTCACGCGGGGCAGAGGCTGAGAGCTTGACTTTGCCTTTGCAGCAGAATCAGGAAAGTGAAGTTATGGAGCAATTAATTAACGAATCAATAGTCATTTCGGACCAGCTTACGGCAGCGGTTGAGGAAGTAAATCAATCCATAGGCGAGTTGACTCAAATTGCGGATCAATCGGCAGAGACCGAAGGTCAGCTGCGTGAGGCCGGCATTAAAGCCATGGAACGGATTGAAGAGACCTTCTCCACGCTGCAGGAAGTGGCAGCCTCGGCTGAGCATATCAGTGAAACGGCGGAGCAGCTTGACCGGCAAAGCAAGTCTGCCAATGAAGATGTGCTGCAGGCTCGCCGTCTGCTTACGAATACAGATCAGGTTATGACTGATTTACATACGTACAATAGGGCAGTGGATAGGCATATCCGTGATTTGATTGAACAAACCTCGCGCATTAATGAAATCAATGAGTTCATTCAGGAAATCGTTTCCCAAACCTCGCTGCTTGCGCTTAACGCTTCCATCGAAGCGGCGCATGCCGGAGAATACGGCCGGGGGTTTGCTGTTGTAGCCCAGCAGATCAAGAAGCTGGCGGAGCAGAGCCATGAGGCGGTGAGGCGTTCAAGCGGGCTGGTCCAGGAAATCGAGAGCGGGGTTCGTCAGGTTGTCATTTCCGTTGATTTGGAAAAATCGGCGGTTGAGCGCGGCATTCTGGAAATGGCGCAGACCAAGGAACGGATGGATTATGTTTTTACCCGGATCCAGGAGGTGGATACGCTGATTGGCAGGAGCAGCATTGCGAGCAGGCGGCAGACGGAGCATATGACACATACCACATCAATGCTCAAGGAAGTCGTGGATGCGGTCAATCATACGATGGGCAACGTGGATGAAACATTGGAGCTGACGCATCAGCAGCGCCGCCAGATCGGCAAATTGAATCATGTCCGGGTGAATCTGGGGCGGTCATCGGATGCTTTCTCGCACGCCGTGCAGAAGGTCGGATTCAAGAGCAAGACGGCTATTATACCCGAGAGCGTAAGCGGGATTATCGATCAGTTGGCTTTGCTGGCGAAGGATTCTGGGTTCATCGTGGATGAGAACAGCCATCAGGCGAAATTAACGCAGCTCATGCAGCGGGATTCCGGGATTGAGGCAATATGGTCCAACCGCGGCGACGGTGCTTTTATCTTCTCGATGCCGGAAGCGGGATTGCTCAATGCCAAAGGACGTGAATGGTGGAGACGTGCTATGGAGGGGAATGTTTATACCTCTGAGGTCTATATTTCGGCTATTACGAAGAAGCCATGCTTGACGGTCTCGGTCCCGGTTGTTTCGGATCATGGCCAGGTACTGGGAGTGATTGGAGCTGACGTCGGAGTCAAATAATGGACACGAATTGTGCATGAAAAGGGTTTTCAAATAGCAGTCAATCGTGTACTATTAATGGTGTGACAATTGATAACATGCAGAGATAGGAGAATTCTCATGACTGATCCGATTGTTTCCACCTCGCCATCCCGGTTGAAGCATCGCAAGGCTGCGGAGGTCATTCCGTTTCTGGAAGCCTATATCTCAAAAAAAGAACAAGAAATCGCCGAAATCGAGCAGATGGTCGAGCGTTATGAAAAACGCCGTTTGATCGAAGAACGTTCGTATCAGTCGATGTCGACTCTGCGCAGGCTGCTTTCCGGCAAGAAGCCGGATCATCATCTTGCAGTAGAATACATTCATTATGTGAAAAAACCAATGGAAAAGGTTCGTGCCCTTCGTATTGAAGTGGAGAATGCCCGTTCAATTCTCAGAAGCTCCGGTACGTCCGATATTATTGCCGTTTCCGATGAATTAGCCGATGAAATGAATTAAAAGCCGTCCCGGTCCGGGGCGGCTTATTCTTTGACTTCATATCTATTTTCTGGCTTTGAGAAGCTCCAGGTCGAGGAAGTCATGGTCCTGATTATAGGCTGGAACACCATGGATGCCGACATCGAGGCCGATCAGTTCTTCATCCTTGGAGACGCGCACCGGCATAACCCGTTTGATCAGCCAGAGAGAACCCCAGGTCAGGGCAAAGCCCCATAGGCTGATGATGGCCAGTCCAAGAGCTTGAACGCCAAGCAAATGCCAGCCGCCTCCATAGAACAGCCCGTAATATTCCTGGCCGATTCCTTTGGTCAGCTCCGGCTTGGCAAACAGGCCGACGGCAAGCGCACCCAGACTTCCGCTGATTCCGTGAACAGCAAATGCCCCAACGGGATCGTCAACCCGTCTGCTTTCCAGAAATTCAGTAGCCAGCACCATCATGACGCCGCAAAATGCTCCGATGAGGATAGCGGCCTGGTCGGACACGAAGGAGCAGCCAGCCGTAATCCCGACAAGACCTGCCAGGGAACCATTGATCACCATGGGAGGGTCGGCTTTCTTATAGCGGAACATGGTGAACAAGATACAGGCCGCGCCGCCTGCGGAGGCTGCCAGCATCGTAGTGACGGCGATATGCCCGATGGAGCCGTTGGTGGCGCTCAAGGTGCTGCCGGAATTAAAGCCGAACCAGCCGAACCAGAGGATAAAGGCGCCTACGGAAGCCAGCGGCAAATTGGACGGGGGAACAATATTGCTTTTGCCGTCCGCTGTGAATTTGCCGATTCGCGGACCGATGAAAATCGCAGCAGCCAGAGCCGAAAAGCCGCCAAGCGCGTGAATGACGGCTGAGCCTGCAAAATCGATCATACCGAGCTTGCCCAGCCATCCGCCAACGGACCATACCCAGTGTCCGGCCAGCGGATAAATCAGACCGGTCATTGCAATGGTATATAAGATATAGGCCCGAAAATGGATTCGTTCCGCTACTGCCCCGGATACAATGGAAATGACCGCGATAACAAATGCGCATTGAAACAGCCAGTATGTATCATGGGTAATATTCAGGCTGATGTGGGACAGGTCCCCGCCCAGCATGAATCCGGTGGTGCCGATGAAGCCGCCAGCATCTTTGCCATACATGAGTGCGAAGCCGATAAAATAAAAAATTAAGGCGCCGAACGTAATGTCGACGAATACTTTCATTATAATGCTGACTGCATTTTTCTGCCTGACAAACCCGGCCTCAAGCAAAGCGAAGCCGCCCTCCATAAGCAGTATCATGGCCGCCGTCAGGACCACCCAAATGGTGTCAAGCCCCGTGGACAGTGTGGCCACATCCATACGTTCATCTCCTGTCTATAAATTTCATGTAAGGTTTTATCTCTAACTCCTGGTCCGTTCATCATTATATAAGCGCCGTGTCAATCATGTCAACGCAGGAAGTGATGAGAGATCACACATAGCTTTCGCTCCTCAAACAGGTCTCGGTCTCTGGTCGTAGTGAAGCTTCAATCGGGAGACCCTTTTAGCGATAAAAACCTTACGTTATACTGGGTATACAAACTTGAGAATAGCGATTGGAGCTGAAGGTGCTCATGAATGGAAATTTTTTAGGCCGTATGATGTGGGGACTGTTCATTGTAGTCATCGGGATAGCGCTGCTGCTTGATCAAGGCGGCGTCGTGAACTTTGATCTAGGGGATGTTTTCAAAGTTTTCTGGCCCGTCCTGCTGCTGATTTTTGGTTTGCAGGAGCTGGTGAAGCACCGGACGAGCGGCGGGGGATCCTGGGGCGGCGCTATTATTATGATCGTCGGTTTTGTCTTCCTCGGGCGGAATCTGAACTGGTTCAATTGGTCGATGGGAGAATTGATCCGCTACGCGGTTCCCTTCGTGATCATACTGGTCGGCATCCGGCTCATTGTGAAGCCCAAGCCAAAGGAGAAGCCGACCCCGCCGGATGACTGGAAAGCCTATAATTACCCGCCAAGCGATCGGCCGGTTCCTCCCGCGCCGCCGCTTCATCCGGATCCGACCAAGCCGGCCGAGCCGAAGTCCACATTTGATCTAACCAAGAATCCAGCCCCGCAGCAGGGGCAGACGCCGCCCGATCCCTTCGGCCCGGATGCGCAGAGCGGTACCGGCGCCAACCCCGGCAGCGAGCCTGGCACCGATCCTGGCACCGATCCTGGCAGAGATTATGAGAGGCCCAGGAATCCGCATGAACAGCAGTATTACCATGAGAAGATGGAGCGGTGGGCGAGGAAAGCCGAACGGCTGCGCGAGCGAATGGAGCATCGCGCCCATCGGGTCCATCGTCATCACGGACGGGACAGCGAGCGGCATGACCGGGTTGAGTGGTGGAATCAGGATCCGAATGCGCAGAATCGCTCCGGTTTTATCGGAGATATATATGTCGGGCAGGATTACTGGGAATTAAAGCCGATGAATATCTCCCATTTTATCGGGGATACGGTGTTGGACCTGACCAAAGCGCAGATCCCGTTCGGTGTAACCAAAATCAATATTTCTTCATTTATTGGCGATGTAAAGGTGTTTTTGCCCAATGATTTTGAAGTCGGCTGCAATGTGATCTCGAGCGCTTTTATCGGGGACGTTGCCGTGCTCGACCGCAAAGAGGGAGGGATTTTTAAAAATATGAATGTAGAAACGGCGTATTTCCAGGAAACAGATAAAAAAATCAAGCTTGTCGTCAGCACCTTTATCGGTGATGTTCGCGTGACAAAGGTAGGTTGATTCCGCTTATGATGGTAAGATTGTTTCGAAACAGCAAATGGGACATGATTCTGATGTTCGCGGCCGCCTCCTCGATCTCTGTACTGTTATGGAATATTGGCAGTAAAATTGCCGATCCAAAGGTCAATAACAATGACCTTTGGATCGGTATTACGGCGTTATTCCTGCTTATCAGCGCTGGCTTCGGCTATTGGGCGGCCCAGCGGATTCAGCGGCGGATGGATATCCTCCATCTGGGGCTGAAACAAGCATCGCATGGCAATTACACGGCAAGGCTGCCGGAGGAGGGAGCTCGTAATTTTACGGCTGTATTTCGGGAATTCAACGATATGCTGGAATCGCTTGATCAGCGGACTCAGCTCATCCAGCAAACAGGCGAGGAGCAGGTCATGCGCGAGGCTGCTTCCAATGAAGCTGCCGTACTTGAAGAGCGCAAGCGTCTGGCCCGTGATCTGCATGATACTGTCAGCCAGCAATTGTTTGCTATTCATATGTCGGCCTCATCCCTGCCCAAGCTGCTGGAAATAAACCAGGAGCGTGCTGCTTCCGTTATGGAGCAGCTTATCTCGATGTCGTCGCTGGCCCAGAAGCAAATGAGGGGCTTTATCGCCCAGCTGCGGCCCATGGAGCTTGAAGGCCGTTCGCTTCAGGAAGCGCTCGACAAATGGTTTCCCGATTATTGCCGCCAGAACGCCCTGCAGGGCGTTCTGGAATGGCGGATCAAGGAGAAGCTTTCCGAGGCCAAGGAGCATCAGCTGTTCCTGATTATTCAGGAGGCCATGGCCAATATTGTGAAGCATGCAGGGGCGCAGACGGCTTTCCTTACCCTTGCCGAGACAGAACGGCAAATTGTGATGACGCTGCAGGACGATGGAGCAGGCTTTCGGGCCGATATGGTGAAGCGGGGATCATACGGCTTATCGACGATGCGGGAACGCTCCAACAAGCTTGGCGGGGATACCTCAATTATCAGCAAGCCGGGAAGTGGAACACGGGTGCGCGTGACGCTGCCGAATTATGTGAATAAAGGAGCCGGTCCGGATGAACTCGAGTAATCAATGGAAAATTATGATCGTGGACGATCATGACATGGTGCGTGCAGGACTTCGCACTTACTTAATGCTGGAGTCCAAATTTGACGTGGTCGCGGAGGCTGCCAACGGCGCTGAAGCGCTGAAGCTGCTGCGCGGGTTGAGTGCGGAGGAACGTCCCGATCTTATACTTATGGATCTGATGATGCCGATTATGGATGGCGTCGAGGCTACAGGCGCTATTATGAAAGAGTTTCCGGAGATGAAAATCGTCATGCTGACGAGCTTTCTGGAGGACGAGAAAGTGGTCGCGGCCGTTGAAGCCGGGGCAGTCAGTTACGTGCTCAAGACCGTGTCCGCAGAGGAGCTGATCTATGCGATCAGCGGGGCGGTCAAAGGGATGCCCGTTATGACGGCGGATGTGTCGCAGGCACTGACCCGCGGCCTGCGCCAGCGGACAACCACGCAGGGAGAGGACGAGGGACTGACCGAGCGGGAGAAGGAAGTGCTGCTGTTGATTGCCGAAGGGCGCGCCAATAAAGAAATCGCCGAAGAGCTGCATATCAGTATCAAGACTGTTAAAACCCATGTCAGCAATCTGCTGATGAAATGCGAGCTCGAGGACCGGACTCAGCTGGCTGTGCTTGCGCACCGCAAGGGTTGGGTGAAGACGGGATAAAAGAGGGAAACGGCGGGCATTGTAAAGGCATTAACCTATATCAAAAGGAGAATGCAACCCTTATGATCCCACTTTCATCCAAACTGGAATCCCGCGAGCATGAATTTAGCCAGATGAAGAACGCGCTGGAGGAGCATGAATTTGCGCTTGGCGGCAGCTGGAGCTATGAGGGCGGTTCATTTGACCGTTTTCTCGATGAAGCGCATAAAGTATGGCTGCGGCTTCCCTTCGACGTGGTCAGCGGCAACGTGGACAGCGAGTCGGATGATAATCATGCCCGGATAAGGATGGGGCAGCCGTTTGTGCTCAGGCATGTATACAATGAGGGACTGGATGAAGATACCGTGCCGCGGGTGATGGGAGGCCTGATCAATCAATTTCAGGGCCCGACAGATCCCGATGCCGAAATCGATTCCAAATGGATCGACAAGGCGAAGCATGTGCTGGGCGAGGTTGAGCAGATGTTTCCCCATTAAACGATTAAAAAAAGTCCGGAGCGTCTATTTATACATAGATGATCCGGTTTTTTTATTTCCTTTTATATGATTTTTAAGTTTGATTTAAGGTAGATTGTGCAAAATAGTCTTAAGACGATAAGCCGCAACTTAATAATAGCTATCATGGGGAACCATTATACTTAGGAGGAGATATACATGGACGATCAGAACAAAAAGAATTCTTTCGACGATTTCTTTCAACCGCGCAGAGATGAAGACAACAAGGAGCGCAATAACGGGGAGCGAGAAAATGACGCTGAGCCGTTTCAACCGCAAGCGGCGGATGAGCCGGCGCCATCGACAGGACCGAAGTCTTCTTCCTATTATTATTCCTACGGCCCTTTCAAGGCAAACAGCTCGGAGCAATCAGAAGAATCGATGAGCAGCCCGGACCAGAATAATGTTCCCGGCTCATCCATCCCGGATACCCAACCGGTGGAAATGACGCCTCCGCAGCAGCTGCGCGCGTTCGCGCCAACACAGTCGGCCAGAGGCGGCTGGCAGGTCAAGGAAAAGCGCCGTACTTCATTCAAGGCGATTTTTGCATCGTTCATGGTCGGTGTGGTCGCGGTCGGAGCATTGATGTTTGCCTCGGATTCGCAGAACTGGTTCACCGGGGCGCAGACAGCTCTCTCGCCTGCATCCAATCAGGCAGCGGCGGCAGTCACGAAATCCGGTGATGACGGCAAAGTATCGACGGCAGCCGATGTGGTCCGCCCGAACAATATTGCGCAAATCTTCGAACAGGCAAGCCCGGCTGTCGTCAAAATCGAAACCTTCGTGAAGCAGAGCGCTTCCCAGGGCGGCGGACTGAATGATGACTTCCTGCGCCAGTTCTTCGGGGATCAATTCGGGGGAGCCCCGGATGAGAACGGCCAGGGCGGCGGCGGCACCGATCAAGGCGGGGGCAGCGGCGATATGACGCCGGAAGGTCTGGGAACCGGCTTCTTCTTCGACTCCACCGGCTACATTTTGACCAATCAGCATGTCGTGGGAGATGCAGACGAAATTAAAGTCACGGTTCAGGGCCGCGCAGAACCGCTGGTGGCCAAAAAACTCGGCTCCGACTATAATCTTGATTTGGCTGTGCTGAAAGTGGAAGGAACCGACTTCCCGACGCTTCCCATAGGCGATTCCGATTCCATCGACATCGGTGACTGGGTTGTGGCTATCGGTAACCCATACGGCTTCGATCACACCGTAACCGTGGGAGTCCTCAGCGCCAAGGAACGTCCGATCAGCATTCAGGATACGGAAGGCACACGCAACTATGAGCATCTGCTGCAAACCGACGCTTCCATTAACCCGGGCAACTCCGGCGGACCGCTGATTAACCTGGAAGGTGAAGTCGTAGGAATCAATACGGCCGTCAGCTCGCAGGCGCAAGGCATCGGATTCGCGATTCCGACGAGCACGATCAAGGAGAACCTGGAAACCCTGAAGTCCAACAAGGAAATTCCAAAAGCGCCGGTGCCGTTCATTGGAGCGGAGCTGGCCGAAATTACAGACTCCATCGCCAAGCAGCTTGGACTGAGCAGCAAAGATGGGTCGATTGTCTCCAATGTTTACTACAAATCGCCGGCTTACGAGGCGGACTTGAGACAATATGATGTGATCACAGGACTTGACGGCACCAAATATAAAACACGCGAGGACTTGATTGCCCAGATTCAAAAGAAAAAAGTGGGCGATGAAGCGACGCTGAACATTATCCGCAATGGCAAGACGATGGATTTGAAAGTTACCATCGGCGATAAGAACGAGTTTCAATTCACCGGCGAACAATAATCCACTTGAAAAAAGACGCAGGCAGTGAAATGAGCTGCCTTGCGTCTTTTTTATGACCATTTTTGTAAAATAGTCTTTTCCATATTCATCATGCATTCTTACGTTTTGATAACCATCTGCGTTATACTATTAGTTGGAATAATACACAAAGCGATTATCAATTGACGGGGGAAATAAGATGAGACCGCATATATTGGTTGTAGATGACGATGAGAAGATTACATCCCTGCTCCGCAGAAGCCTGGCCTTCGAGGGCTACGAAGTGGTAACGGCGAATAATGGCCTGGAGGGTCTCAAATTAATGCTGACCAGCGACCCCAATTTGCTGATTCTCGATGTGATGATGCCGCAGATTGACGGCTGGGAGGTATGCCGCCGGGTACGTGAAGGCGGAAGCAGCGTGCCTATCCTGATGCTGACGGCCAAGGACGATATTCAGGACCGGGTGAAGGGGCTGGATACGGGAGCGGACGATTATCTGGTCAAGCCCTTCGCGCTTGAAGAGCTGCTGGCCCGGGTCCGGGCGCTGCTGCGGCGCAAATCCGACAAGCTTGAGGATTCCTCAACCCGTCTGCAGTATGAGGATTTGACGCTGGATCTGGATTCGCGCGAAGCCATCCGTTCCGGCCGGAGAATCGATTTGACCGCCAAGGAATTTGATCTGCTGCTGCTGTTTATGCAAAATCCGCGCCGCGTGCTCACGCGCGATGCAATTATGGATAAAATATGGGGATACGATTACAGCGGGGAATCCAACGTACTTGAAGTGTACATTGCAATGCTCAGACAGAAAACCGAGGATAAGACCGATAAACGGCTTATTCAGACTGTTCGGGGAACGGGTTATGTGCTCAGAGGAGAAGGAGGCTGACCGAAATGACGATTCGGTTGAAACTGACCCTTTGGTATTCCGTTGTGCTCGCAGCAACACTGATTGCATTCGGAGTGGCGATTTACTTCTTTGTCAATTATAACGCCTACAGCGATATGAGAGGCCGGATCAATAATCAGACGGCCAAGCTTGTAAAGAACATTAATTTCAATGGAATGGATTTAGGTGTCAATGGTGGCGCTTTGATCGATAATCAGTTGTATATTCAGCTGATCAATTATACCAACGGTGACCAGATAGCGGCACAATCTGCGAATTTATCAACGATTTCCATGAAACTGCCTTTCCCAAGGAGCGAAGAGATGCAGGGGAAGGTAGGCTACTACGATGATATCGATGTTTCGGGGAATCCGTTCCTGGTTTACCAGCAGCCGTTATACAGCACCGGCAACACGCTGGTTGGCCTGCTTCAGGTAGCGGCCTATTCCGGCCGTGAAGAGGCGCTTCTGAGCAATCTGCGGACGATTCTGGTCTTCTCCTCTATCGTTGCCCTGCTGATTGCCTTTACGGTGGGGCTGTTCCTTGCCCGTCAGGCTTTAAGGCCGATTGAGAATGTTATCCAGGCCAGCAACAAAATCCAGCACAGCTCCGATCTCAGCGTCCGGATTCCGCGGGAAGCGCCTAATGATGAGATGGGCCGGCTGACGGATACCTTAAACAATATGTTGGGCCGGCTGGAGACCACCTACAACGTGCTTGATGATGCCTATAAAGCGCAGCGCCGCTTTGTTTCGGACGCCTCTCATGAGCTGCGCACCCCGCTCACGACCATCCGCGGCAATATCGAGCTGCTGGAGCGGATGTGGCTTCCGGCACTGGAGGCCGCGCAGGCGGCGGATAGCCCTGTTGAGGCAGAAGCGGCGCTGGACCGCCTGCAGAGCGACGCGCAGCGCATAGCGCTGAGCCGGGAGGCGATGCAGGATATTGCCGGTGAAGCCAAGCGCATGTCCAGCCTTGTGAACGACTTGCTGGCGCTCGCCCGTGCGGATGCAGGCTATGAGATGGAGAAAACGATTCAGCCGCTGCTTCCGCTCGTAGAGGATGTTGCCCGCCGGGCCCAGCTGCTGCCGCGCACGGCAGAGTGGCGGATCGGCAATTTGATGCCTCTTGATGGGGTGGAAGTAGCGGGACATGCCGACTTTCTTCGCCAGCTGTTTTTTATTTTTGTCGAAAATGCGTTCAAGTACACACCGGCCGGTTATGTCGAAATCAGCGCGGTTCGGGCCTCCAATCAGGCAGGGGTTGTCATCAGAGATACCGGCATTGGCATGGACAGCAAGGCTATCCCCCATATCTTCGAACGCTTCTATCGCGCGGATGAATCCCGGGGAGAAACAACCGGAACGGGGCTTGGATTGTCAATCGCCAAGTGGATTATCGATGAGCACAGCGGATCCGTTGAGGTATCGACCCGCGAAGGCGAAGGAACGACCTTTATTGTATGGCTGCCAATCGCTTTCCTCGACAAGCCGAATCAGGTATAATAGAGCGAAACCGTCTTTTGAAGGAAGTGCTTGCTGCGCCGTCTGAGGCAGCCGTTTCTTCTTACCCTTAACAGCATGTATAAGTTACACACCTATAAATGTCGGTAAGGTCTAGGGGAAGAAACTTGGTATGCCGCCAGAGAATGGCGAGAGCCGATTCTGATTGAGCGGCAGATGTTTCTTTTTTGAGCTTGAGGAAAGAAGGCAGGTGTACGGTATGGAAATTGTCAAAATTTCACCAAGGGGATATTGCTATGGCGTAGTCGATGCCATGGTGCTGGCGCTCAAGACCGCTCAAAACCTGGAACTGCCGCGCCCCATATATATTTTGGGCATGATTGTGCATAACAGTCATGTGACCGACGCATTCGAGCGGGAAGGCGTCATCACGCTCGATGGCGAGAACCGCATGGAGATTCTCGAGCAAATCGAGAGTGGAACGGTCATTTTCACCGCTCATGGCGTTTCTCCGGAGGTTCGGAAACGCGCGCGTGACAGAGGGCTTACGGTCGTTGATGCGACATGCCCGGATGTGACCAAAACCCATGTCCTGATCCGCGAGAAAGTCGCCGAAGGATATGAGATCATCTATATCGGCAAGAAGGCTCATCCTGAACCTGAAGGCGCCATCGGAATTGCACCCGATCATGTTCATCTGATCGAGAGAGAGGAAGAGATCGATCTTCTGGACCTGCAGACCGGGCGCATTATCATAACGAACCAGACAACGATGTCGCAATGGGATATTAAACATATTATAAGCAAGCTGATTGCCAAATTTCCGACGGCGGAAATTCATAATGAAATTTGCCTCGCCACACAGGTCAGACAGGAAGCCGTCGCGGAACAGGCGGGCCAGGCCGAGCTTTGTATCGTGGTTGGCGATCCGCGAAGCAACAACTCCAACCGATTGGCGCAGGTGTCGGAGGAAATCGCCGGGGTGAAGGCATATCGGGTATCTGACGTAACGGAGATCGATACTGCTTGGCTCAAAGGCAAGACAAGAGTGGCTGTGACCTCAGGCGCTTCCACGCCCACGCCAATCACGAAGGAAGTTATTGCTTACCTGGAGCAGTACGACGAAGCAGACGACAAAACATGGGAAGCGCGGCGAACCGTTAATATCGATAAATTATTGCCAAGGCTTAGAACGAAGACTTCTGTATGATTAAAAAGAGCGCTACCCCCATGATTGCATCGCGAAAACCGCGCTCGATCAAACGTTGGCTGAAGCTTAAGTATACGCAGCTGTTGAGGGCTCCAGGCGGCCCTTCTTTCGTAGCTTTGGGATTTTCAATCGGAATGGCTGTTGAAATGTTTACATTGCCTACCTACGGACTTGCCTTCTTTCTTATTTTTCCATTGATATACTGGCTGAGGGCAAGCTTCGCAGGCGCGTTGATCGGCTTTGTTGTCGGGAAGATTATATTTATTCCGGTGGCCTTCATCAATACCTTGGTCGGTGGATGGGTGTTGCCGAGGCATATAAGCATCAATATTGAGTTTCTGCCCCAATGGATAAATCATGCTTTGCTCACGAATTTGAAGCTTATCGTCGGCGGCGTTATTGACGGCATCATCCTTGGAGCCATTTTCTACTTTCCCGTAAGACTTGCTTTGCAATTCTTCGCCAACAAGCGCCGCGAGAAGCGAAAATTGAAACGGGTGCAATTGGAGTCCAAGCCGATTTCGGAAATTTGATTTTGCATGTGCCGGCCTCTTGACGGGGCTGGCACATTCATGTATATTTACTTTAGCGATTAAAAGCATAAAAGCTTAAAAGCATAAAAGCGAACACGCGTTGAAGCGGGAAAAGGGGTATCTTATGATCGTCATTACAAACAGCCATGTTACAGAAGAGCGGATTAGTGAAATCGTCGAGCATATCGAGAAGACAGGCGTGCAGGCTCATGTATCAAGAGGAGTGGATCGTACTGTGATCGGAATTATCGGAAAAGCCGAGCCTACGCTGGCGGAGCATTTGCGCCAAATGACGGGTGTAGAGAATGTAATTAAGATTTCAAAATCCTATAAATTGGCAAGCCGGGATTTTCATCCGGACGATACCATTATTGAAATCAAGGGCGTTAAGATCGGCGGCGAGCATCTGGCCATTATGGGCGGTCCCTGCGCGGTTGAATCGCCGGAGCAGATTGATGAAATCGCCCGTTTGGTAAAAGCGGCAGGCGGACAGATCCTTCGCGGCGGCGCATTCAAGCCGCGTACCGGGCCTTACAGCTTCCAGGGTGTCGGCGTTGAGGGGCTTGTAATGATGGCGGAAGCAGGCAAGAGGCATGGTCTGCTGACGATCACGGAAGTAATGACACCGGAATATGTGGATGTCTGTGCAGAATATGCGGATATTTTACAAATAGGAACACGCAATATGCAAAATTTCGATCTCTTGCGCAAGCTTGGCACGATCAAGACGCCTGTTCTGCTCAAGCGGGGATTCAGCGCTACCTACGACGAATTGCTTAATGCCGCCGAATACATCCTGGCAGGCGGAAATCCGAACGTTATGCTTTGCGAACGGGGAATCCGCACATTCGAATCCTACACGCGCAATACGCTTGATCTGGCAGCCATCCCTGTGCTGCAGCAGCTCAGCCATCTGCCGGTCATATCTGATCCGAGCCACGGCACTGGGCGGCGTGAGCTGGTCGAGCCGATGGCCAAGGCATCGGTTGCAGCTGGCGCTAACGGCCTGATTATCGAGATGCATACCGATCCTGACAACTCGATGACAGGCGACGGCGTTCAATCGCTGTTCCCGGATCAATTCGCCAACCTCCTGAAGGAGCTGGAACAGCTTGGGAATCTGGTCGGAAAGAAATTTGACACTCCCAAAGAGCCTGCGGACTATTTCGCCAGCTGGAAGATCTAAGCTAGGCTAAGCTGACATATCAAGGAAAGTAATGGAAGCTGCAGAACCTTGCCAAGCAAGGCTTCTGCAGCTTTTTTGAAATGAAAAAAGCAGTATGGGACTGGCTCGTTTCTCATACATGAAGAACCTGAATCCGCCGACAAATGACAGCATTTTCCGTTTATTCTTATGTGTCAATCGTCTTATTGAAAACATTCCAACAAATGTGTGAAGATACCTGACAAATGCGTTAAAAATATCTGACATAAGTATTGACGGGTGCTAGGCTTAATTCTATAATTACCTCATGGTTTCGGTGAAAAATTGAACATTCAAGGTTCAATACTAAGCAAACGTTCGGAAATGGAGGAAATTTTCAAATGTCAGCACAAAACGTATTAAACACAATTAAAGAAAACGAGATTCAGTTTGTCGATTTCCGTTTTGTCGATTTATCTGGTCGCGCTCATCACATTACGCTTCCTTCGACAGAAGTAGAAGAGGAAACTTTCGAGAATGGCGTCGCATTCGACGGTTCTTCGATCCCGGGCTTCCGCGGTATTGAAGAATCCGATATGGTGATGATGCCTGACACGGAAACTGCCTATGTGGACCCCTTTACGGAGCATCCGACGCTGAACATCATGTGTAATATTCATACGCCTGACGGCGAACGTTATGACCGCGATCCGCGCAGCATTGCGCACAAAGCGGAAGAGTTTCTGAAAAAATCCGGTGTAGGTACGGCGGCATTCTTCGCACCGGAATCCGAATTCTTCATTTTCGACGATGTTCGCTACGAAAGCTCCATGAATTCTTCTTCTTACTTCGTGGACTCCGAAGAAGCGGCATGGAACACCAACCGCAAGGAAGAAGGCGGCAACCTGGCTTTCAAAGTTGGCGTTAAAGGCGGTTATGTTCCGGTTGCTCCGGTTGATTCACAGCAGGATATCCGCAGCGAAATGGTTCGTTTGATGCAGGAAACCGGCCTTCGCGTCGAGCGTCATCACCATGAAGTTGCCACAGCGGGCCAAGCAGAAATCAACTTCCGCTTCGACACGCTGACCAAAACAGCAGACAACCTGATGAAGTACAAATACATCGTGCACAACGTAGCCCGCATGAGCGGCAAAGTAGCTACATTTATGCCTAAACCGCTGTTTGGCGATAACGGAAGCGGGATGCACGTTCACCAATCCATCTTCAACGGTGATTCACCGTTGTTCTATGAGAAAGGTGCCTATGCAAACCTGAGCCCGATGGCTATGCACTACATCGGCGGAATTCTGCACCATGCTCCAGCGCTGATCGCATTGTCCAACCCATCGACGAACTCGTTCAAACGACTCGTTCCTGGATACGAAGCTCCGGTCAATCTGGTATTCTCCAAAGGTAACCGTTCCGCTGCTATCCGTATTCCGGTTGCGGCTGTAACACCTAAAGGCTGTCGAATTGAATTCCGTACACCGGATTCCACGGCTAACCCATACCTCTGCTTCGCAGCTATGCTGCTTGCAGGACTCGACGGCATCAAACGCAAAATCGATCCAGTCGCTCTCGGTTATGGTCCTTTCGACAAAAACATCTATGAGCTGTCTGATGAAGAGAAGAAAGAAATCCGTTCGGTACCGGGAACGCTTGACGAAGCGCTCGACGCTTTGGAAGCCGATTCCGAATTCCTGACAGAAGGCGGCGTGTTCTCCAAAGACTTCGTTGAGAACTACGTAGCATTCAAACGCCAGGAAGCCAAAGCTGTATCCATCCGTGTTCATCCGCACGAGTACAGCCTGTATTTCGACTGCTAATCAGCTAATCATTACGCACTTATTTCGATCACGAACCCTTCCGACGTGGAGGGTTCGTTTTTATGTCTGACTTGTTCCCGGATCAATGGGAAACAGAGGGATGAATATGCGTTCCTCCCGAGAGGAGAGCCATTTTTTCAACATTGAAGGAAGCATAAGCTTCCACTGTATGTTGCTTCTATTTATGAAGGAAGCTGCGCCGCAAATGGGCGGCGTTAGCCGATTCTTCTTGTGCACTATTTTACTTGATGCCAATACTCAAACTTGTTATAGTTAGCCATATGTGAAAAGAAGACTGGAGTGGGTAAGGGTGACCAAACGCGCATATAATTTCAATGCAGGACCGGCTGCGCTGCCGCTGGAAGTACTGCAGCAGGGGCAAGAGGAATTTATCAATTTTGCAGATTCAGGCATGTCGATTATGGAAATGTCGCATCGCAGCGCGATCTACGAAGAGGTTCATAATGAGGCGCAATCCCTGCTTCGCGAATTATTAGGGGTACCGGATTCCTATAAAGTATTGCTTCTGCAAGGCGGAGCAAGCACGCAATTTGCCATGGTACCGATGAATTTGCTTCCGGCCGGCAAGGTTGGGGCTTATGTAATGACAGGAAGCTGGGCGGAGAAGGCGGTCAAGGAAGCGCAGCTGTTTGGAGAGACAGCGGTGGCTGCCTCCTCGGAAGCGGACAAGTTTAACCGGATTCCGGATTTGTCCAACATCCAGATTCCGGCTAATGCGGCTTATCTGCATGTTACCTCCAACGAAACGATAGAGGGGACGCAGTATAAAGCTTTTCCGGAGACCGGCGATGTGACGCTGATTGGAGATATGTCCAGCGATATTATGAGCCGTCCGGTAAATGTGGGCCAGTTTGGCATGATTTATGCAGGGGCGCAGAAGAATTTGGGGCCATCCGGGGTAACCATTGTAATCGCCCGGGAGGATCTGGTCGCTGCAAGTCCCAAGAGTGTTCCGACCATGCTGCGTTATGATACCCACGTGAAAAATAATTCCCTATATAATACACCGCCATCCTTCTCGGTCTATCTTGCCGGGCTTATGCTCAAATGGGTGAAGGGCAAAGGCGGCGTTGCGGCCATCGAACAGATCAACCGCGACAAAACCAGACTGATTTATGATACAATCGACCAAAGCGGCGGTTTTTATCGCGGATTCGCAGACCCGTCCAGCCGCTCGGATATGAATATTACATTCCGGATTCATACCGAAGAGCTGGAGAAGCGGTTCGTCCAGGAATCGGAGCAGCATGGTTTCGTAGGTCTGAAGGGCCATCGCAGTGTTGGCGGCCTTCGGGCATCCACCTATAATGCCGTGCCGGTAGAGAGCTGCAGAGCGCTGGCCGAGTTTATGAGCGACTTCCAGAAGCGTAACGGCTAAGGAACAGGGCATAAGCCTGATGGCATAAATAAATAGACCGCCCGGTCTTCGTATGATGTCGAAGATGGGGCGGTCTATTGTTATGCAGGGATTAATCTGCTGTTTGGTGGAGGTTTTCCATAGCGCTTGGGCCGGTCAGCTTGTAGCCTACATTGCGTACTGTCATAATGTACTCAGGCGTCCGCGCATTCTTCTCGATTTTGTCGCGGAGATGGCTGACATGGACGTCAACGATCCGCGTATCGCCGAGAAAATGATAATCCCATACGCCATAGAGAAGCTGCTGGCGGCTGAGCACTTTTCCGCGATGGCGGCAAAGAAACAGCAGCAGCTCAAACTCCTTGGGTGTTAAATCAATGCTTTTTCCATCCTTTTGAACCTCACGCTGCTCTGTGAATACAGTCAGCTGGCCGATCTCATGTACAACGTTCTCGCTAGCGCCCGGCAGGACCAGGGTACGGCGGAAAACGGCTTGTATACGGGAGAGCAGCTCTTGCGGCGAGAAAGGCTTGGTCATGTAATCGTCTGCGCCATTGTCAAGGCCCGTGATCTTGTCGGTCACATCCTGCAGTGCCGTCAGCATCACGATCGGAACCGCGTTGTTCTGCTTGCGGAGCTCGCGGCAAACCTGAATGCCGTCCATTTTGGGCAGCATCAGATCGAGTACAATCAGATCGGGTCGAAATGGTTTTAATATGTCAAAAACGGCTTCGCCATCTTGGACACAGCGTACGTCATAGCCAGCCAATTTCAAATTAAATTCGATCAACTTGGAGATGGAAGGTTCGTCATCAACGACTAAAATTTTCTTCTTCATCGTCCTGTTCTCCTTTACTCACGTTATGGCTCCATTATGACAAGTAACATTTCTCATAAGATTAAGGCTACGTAAACCCTGTGTTAAATGTTTGGAAGTCGTAAGATAATTGTAAAATTGAAAGGGGAAGTTATAATGGCTTTTCACATCGTGCTTGTCGAGCCGGAAATTCCGGCCAACACAGGCAATATTGCCCGAACATGCGCTGCTACGGGCACACATCTGCATCTGGTGCGTCCGCTGGGTTTCAATACGGATGACCGGACCTTGAAGCGGGCAGGGCTGGATTATTGGCATGCGGTAAAGGTTCATTACCATGATTCATTTGACGAACTGACGGAGTTATTTCCGGAAGGCCGATTTTTTTGCGCCAGCACGCGGACTCATACCCGTTATTCGGATCATACGTTCCGGGATGGCGATTTTTTTGTTTTCGGCAAAGAGACCAAGGGGCTGCCTTCATCGATTCTGGATGCTTACCCGCAAACGGGTATGAGAATTCCGATGACGGACAAGGTCCGTTCGCTGAATTTGTCGAATTCGGCGGCAATTATTATTTATGAGGCATTCCGGCAGCTGGATTTTGCAGAATTGGAATAACAGAATTAAAGTGAATGTAAATACAAGGTAATTTACCTTTATATGGGATAATTAATGATGAGATTCGACATTACTTGCAGGATATTAAGAAAATATTGATAAGGGAAGGAAAATGACCCTTCTTAACGAAAGCTTATAGATGCGTATGTTTATATATGGACTCGCAATTATTAATGACAAGAAGAGGTGAAGACGTTGAAACCGGCAGGCGTAGTGCGTAAAGTCGATCAACTGGGCCGAATTGTACTGCCCAAATCGCTGCGCAAAAGATATCAGATGAATGAAGGCGATCCCGTGGAAATTCTTGTCCAGGGTGACCATATTATTTTAGAGCGCTACCGTCCTCGCTGCGTATTTTGCGGTTCGATAGACGATGTCCGTGAATTTAAAGAGCGTTATTTATGCTCCGCATGCATCACAGAAATGAATGCCTTGCGCCGCTCCTGATGAACAAAGCGGCAGCATGATCGTCAGATAAAACTGAAGTTGGCGCCGATGCTGCGGCGGGGCTTGGCGGGCTGAGCCTTCCGCACCTGACATAGGCGAATTGCTGCCATGCGCGTTTTTGGATGTGGATCAACAAAAAGAAGCTTCGGGCGGTTGATGATCAATCGCCCGAAGCTTCTTTTTTTGTTTAAAACTTATAGAATGTTTAACGTCTCATATCGATAAATTTCTACAAGTTCAGAGGGAAGAAAATTGCTTCGCCGCCACAAGACGGCGTCAGCCGTTTCTCAACTCAGACAAAGCTAAGTATGCTGTATAAGTCTCTTGATTAGCTTGCGTTGGTTCTTATGCTGCTTACAAGCCTTCGGTCTTATCATCGTTGTAGGACGAAGTGACAATGGCGACCAGGAACAATAGAAAGACAACTATCACGATCAGGAACTTTATCGTCATCCTGCACACCTCCAATACGCTTCTTCTATTATACCCAACCCTGCTGGAAAAGAAAATTGCAAAGTTTGAACAAGTTGTTACAACCTTAAATAGACATAAAACAGCAAGAAAGCTGCAAAAGACAGGATCCGATTCTTTTTTCACCAGCTGTCGATGGTGTTGCCCATCCGCATAATTGCGCGTAAAATGTAAATAGCGGTTTAAGACAGGGGGCGAAAGCAAAGTGGACTACCGGTTCTCAAGTCATGTGGAGCGGCTGCAATCTTCAGCGGTTCGGGATATCTTGAAGTTGACGCAAGGCCAGGAAATCATTTCCTTTGCAGGCGGTCTGCCCGCCGAGGAACTGTTTCCACTGGAGGCAATCAGCGATGCTGCTCAGCGCGTATTTGCTGCGGGCAAGGGTTCTTTGCAGTACGGGCTGACTGAAGGCTATCTGCCGCTGCGTGAGCAGTTATGCGGCCGTATGGCTGCCAAGGGTATGCAGGTTGAGCCGGATCAGATGATTATGACCACTGGCTCCCAGCAGGCGATCGATTTGATTGTCCGTGTTCTGATGGAGCCGGGCGACGTGGTGCTTGTGGAAAATCCGACTTATTTGGCGAGTTTGCAGGTATTTAATCTGGGCGGTCTACGGATTGTTCCGGTGCCAAGCGACAAGGACGGCATGATCATGGCCGATGCGGAACGCCTGATGCGTGAGCATAAGCCAAGAATGGTCTATGTCGTGCCTACCTTTGGGAATCCGACGGGCCGGGTATGGAGTCTGGAACGCCGCAAAGGATTGCTGGAGCTGTGCAGCCGATTTGGTATCCCTATACTTGAGGATGACCCATATGGGGAAATTAAATTCAACGCAAACGATTATTTTCCAACGCTGTTTTCTCTGGCAGGAGCAGCGGACGGAGGCGGCGTTCTGTATACGAGCACATTTTCCAAAACCGTCGCTCCCGCGCTTCGCACCGGCTGGGCCATCGGCGACCGCCGTGTTATCCAGATGCTGGCCAAAGCGAAACAGGCGGCTGATCTGCATTCCAGCACACTGGATCAGCAGACGCTTGACCAGCTGCTGCGGGAATTTCCGCTGGATGAGCATATCCGGAAGATCGGAGATGCCTACGGCGCGCGCCTGGGACAAATGGAAAACTTGCTGAAAAGCCAGAATTGGCCGGATGTGAAATGGATTACGCCCCAGGGCGGGATGTTCCTGTGGCTGGAGTTTCCCGAAGCGCTCGACACGCAGGCTCTACTGCGATCTGCGGTGACCAAGGGAGTTGCCTTCGTACCAGGGGCAGCCTTCTATGCAGCGGCTCCACAGCGCCATACAGCGCGGCTCAACTTCACGTATACCGAAGGGGAGCGAATGGCGCTTGGCATTTCGCGTTTAGCGGAGGCGCTTGGAGAGTTCACGGCCCGACTTTAAAAAACCAAAGCCCCGATCGCCGCAATCTATGGTGATCGGGGCTTTTTTTTTGGAGATGGAGAAGATAAGTGCGCAGCCGGATTTTTACGAAGAAACCGCAATCGTAAACTGCCCTTCATGGATCTGGATGGGACGGCAGTCAAGCTGCTCGCCGGGTACGTTGGTGGATTGGCCGGTTGTCGAATCAAACGACCAGTAATGCAGCGGGCAGATCAATTCATTCTCCCAGGGCCGCACAACGCCGCCTGCATGAGGGCAGATGGCGGATACCAGCTTATATTCCGAAGGGGCATCTTCTTGGCTAGTCGTTTGTATAATAAAATAAGGATCACGGTCAATGGTAACGGATGCAGGAAAACTTGTAAAATCGTCAACACTGCCAATGACACGGTATCCGACGGATTCAGGTAATTGTTCGCTCATTTCTTTCTCCTCCTTGAATTTGGTTCTGCCGCTGTCCGCTTGACAGCCAGGCATTAATCACATCGGCATATTCCACGACAGCGGCAGTGCCGCTTTCTTTTAAACGGTATACACCGCGTTCGACCCGCTCGAACCAGCCGTAATAATCTTTTTGCATAATAAAGGCGGCCCGCTGCACGCCGGTAAGCTCTGCCGCTCTGCGCGGAGGGAGCTGGCCGTGCAGGCTGAGAGCCCAGGCAATACGAAGCGCCTTCTCACGGTAAGCGGTAACAAGTTTGCGCCTTGTGCTTCCTCCCGTGTTATAATCACCGCTTCGTTCGCGAAATTCATGAAGCAGACGCGTCTGACGCAAGGGGCGCTGACCGCGGACCGGCGGATCGCCCGGCTCGCAGAGCACATCGAGCACCGGCGCTTTGGTCTTGAAGAAGGTAACGGTCATCAGGCCGAGGCCCAGCATCCGGCACAGCTCGGTCAAATCGCCGAAGCGCTGATTGTGAGCGCCGCTTTTCTTGCGGTTGCGTTCAATCGCAAGCATGACCTGGCCGTTCAGCCGCAGCCGTTCAATCCCCTGCAGAAGAAGAGGGAGCGTAAAGGTTTTTTTCATTTCAACAAGAATGGTCTCGCCGCTCAGCGGATGGATGGCGACAAGGTCACAATGCATGATCTCGCTTTTCACTTCGAAGCCCATGGCTTCAAAGTAGGTTTTGACTGGCTTGTAGAGTTCGGTTTCATGCTTGACTGCCATGAGTGGCGCTCCTTTCCCTTAGCGTCTTTGGCGATTATAACATATTCGGGCAGGGTACTCAGCCATTAATTTTGATTGTTCAAATTTTTAGGGAAGCGCCTTCATTCGACCTTAATGCCCCCGGAGATTGACCTGCTTTTTGTCATCTTAGTCTGGTTTTATCAGAATTTGACGAATGAAAGGCAGTCAATTTTGCGTTATTGCAGTTATAGCGTATTCCTTGTACCCTTTTGCAAATTTAGCGGATTGACATGCGAATGATGCAGATTTTAAACGTCCGACCAAATGGCTTCATATTCGCAGGCGGCTGCTGGTCTTTACCGGAAAAAAACATAGGGCGCAGGCATCTTTGGCCTTCTTGAACCTGACATCGTTGCGGGGTTTTCTGGAGCTGATGGGAAAGAAACACGAAAGATGATGAAATCTCGTTTAAAATATAGGGCAACTTCCCCCGTACAGATGCATAGAAATGTAGTACTTCAACAAATTGCCGGTCAGTGGGAACAACGGATAGATGGTCACCCCGTGGTCGAAATAATGGCAGGCAGCATCCCGGGATGGACGAGAGGAGGTACGGCATGGATATTTTGAAACGTATATCGGCGTACAAGGCGGAGAGTGAAAAGCTGGCATGGACCGGAACGTTTAAGGAATACATTGAGCTGCTGAAGCAGAATCCGGCACCTGCTATGACAGCGCATGCTCGTGTCTACGAAATGATTGAATCATATGGGGTGGTGGAGGACAACGGCCGCAAGAAATACAAATTTTTCGAGCAGGAAATCTTCGGGCTGGACCGGTCAGTGGAGCAGTTGGTTGAAGAGTATTTTCATTCCGCGGCCAGACGGCTTGATGTTCGCAAACGGATTCTGCTGCTCATGGGTCCTGTCAGCGGGGGCAAGTCGACGATTGTAACCATGCTCAAGAAAGGACTCGAGCAGTTCTCCAGGACGGAGCGGGGGGCCGTCTACGCGATCAAGGGCTGCCCGATGCATGAGGACCCGCTTCATCTTATACCGCAAGAGCTTCGGGCGGAGGCGGAAAGCGAGCTCGGAGTTCGGATTGAAGGGAATTTATGCCCGTCCTGTACAATGAGATTGCGTACCGAGTTTGAAGGCGATATTGAAAATGTGCTAGTGGAGCGCGTGCTCATCTCCGAGGATAACCGGGTCGGTATCGGGACTTTCAGTCCTTCGGATCCCAAGTCGCAGGATATTGCCGATCTTACCGGCAGCATTGATTTTTCCACGATAACGGAGTTTGGCTCCGAGTCGGATCCAAGAGCCTACAGGTTCGACGGGGAGCTGAATAAAGCCAATCGGGGAATCATGGAGTTCCAGGAAATGCTCAAATGCGATGAAAAATTTCTGTGGAATTTGCTCTCGCTCACCCAGGAGGGGAACTTCAAAGCCGGCCGCTTTGCCTTGATCTCCGCCGATGAGCTGATCATCGCGCATACGAACGAGACGGAGTACCGGTCGTTTATCAGCAACAAGAAGAACGAAGCTTTGCAATCACGGATGATTGTCATGCCGGTGCCTTACAACCTGAAGGTGTCGGAAGAGGAGAAGATTTACAGCAAGCTGATTGGCCAGAGCGATATGAAGCATATCCATATTGCGCCGCATGCGCTCAGAGCCGCCGCTATTTTCTCCATACTTACACGTCTCAAGGAGACGAAAAAGCAGGGTATGGACCTTGTGAAGAAAATGCGGATGTATGACGGCGAAGAGGTGGAAGGCTACAAGGAAGCGGATCTCAAGGAGATGCAGAGCGAGTTTATGGAAGAGGGCATGACGGGCATTGATCCCCGGTATGTCATCAACCGCATATCCAGCGCGCTTATCAAGCAGGATCTGGAATGCATCAATGCCCTGGATGTGCTGCGCGCGCTCAAAGACGGGCTGGATCACCACCCTTCCATCACGAGAGAGGAGCGGGAACGGTATCTGAACTTCATCTCCATCGCCCGCAAGGAATACGATATGCTCGCCAAGAAGGAAATCCAGAAGGCGTTTGTGTATTCCTATGAGGAATCGGCCCACACCCTGTTTGAGAACTATCTGGATAATATCGAGTCCTACTGCAATTGGACCAAAATCAAGGATCCGCTGACCGGCGAGGAGATGGATCCCGACGAGCGTCTGATGCGTTCCATAGAGGAACAAATCGGGGTCTCGGAGAATGCCAAGAAGGCATTCCGCGAGGAGATATTAATCCGGATTTCCTCCTATTCGCGCAAAGGCAAGAAGTTCGATTACAACAGCCATGACCGTCTGCGCGAGGCGATCGAGAAGAAGCTGTTTACCGATTTGAAGGATGTTGTCAAGATCACCACATCGACCAAAACGCCGGATGAGCGTCAGCTCAAGCGGATCAATGAGGTGACGACGCGTCTGATTGACGAGCATGGCTACTGCCCGGTCTGCGCCAATGAATTGCTCCGTTATGTGGGAAGCCTGCTTAACCGTTAAATGAGCTTGAATTGCACAGCCGAAATAAGGCGAGGATCAGAAAACCCGACTATACGGTCGGGTTTTTGTCTGCCTACAGGTTCAGGGAATGGTGAAAGGCAGCGCTTGTCCGGCCAGACGAAAAAGGTTAAGCGCATGGCAGGCACCATCCGATAATAAGAGGAGGGGATCGATTCATAAATGGCTCAACATAAGGAAAGAAGGCTGAAAAATGATTACATTATCGGACCAAAGAGCCCGGCAGCTCGATTACACGGGGATTAAGGAAGAAGACCTGGTACTGCTTGCCGGGCATCGTGAAATTTTCGCCAAGGTTGTTACGGAAGTCGTTGACCGGTTCTATGACCGGATTACGCAGGAATCGGAGCTGACGGCGATTATTGCCCGATTCAGCACCATTGACCGCTTGAAGGAAACGATGCATGTCTATTGGATGTCGCTTGCCGACGGACGGATCGATGAGCCTTTCGTGGAGAACCGGATCAGGATCGGAGCAGTCCATTCCCGTATCGGACTGACGACGCACTGGTATCTGGGAGCCTATATGATCTATCTGGATATGGCGACGCAGGTTTTCCGCCGGGTGCTGCCCGATCAATGGCAGAGCGTGATTCATTCTTTGTCGAAGATTTTCAATTTCGATTCCCAGCTTGTGCTTGAAGCTTATGAGCGGCAGGAAAGAGAGCAAATCGTTTTGTTGGCCAATAAACAGGAGCATGTGCTGAAGTCGGTCGCGGAGGCCGTTCAGGAGCTGGCCGGCATGATTGTCGAGCTTGACCAAAGCGCGCAATCCATCGCGCAATCGGCAGTTTCCACAGCGGGATCGCAAAACCATGCCAATGAGCTGCTCAGCGATCTGCAGCAGGATATGAACAATATCGGCGAGGTGGGTACATTGATCCGCGGGATTGCCGATCAAACCCATCTGCTGGGCTTGAACGCCGCAATTGAAGCGGCGCGTGCCGGTGAGCAGGGAAGAGGCTTTGAAGTCGTGGCAAACGAAGTCCGCAAGCTTGCGGGCTCATCCCGTGAAGCGATGGAAAGCATCCAGGACCGGCTCGAGGAAATCGGACGCAAAATGGTCTATGTCCGCCAGGAATCCGAGCAAACGACGCTGCAGGCCAAAGCGCAGGCTGAAAGCTCGGAAGAGCTTTCAACGTTCATTCAGACCATTGAGAAGGTCGTGGAGGATCTGAAAAGCCTGAAAGCGCAGCCAACAGAATAGTCTTAACAAGGAAACAAGGCCTGATTATAAAGGCCTTGTTTTTATGTTATATAAGTTGACATGTAATGAAGCTTTAGGTATGATTTAGGTAGCGATAACCAGCGTGAATCCTCTGGTTTTGAGGGTTTTTCGGCCTAATACTTACATGAAAGTAACACTTATGGTCTTTGGAGGCGGTAAGTATGTCAATGGCGATTCAATCGCAGTTCGATTCTTATGATTCCCAGTCCTTTTACGATGAAATGTTCGAGAGCGATGGATTGGTCCGTCCCCATTATGACGGCGCACACCGGGCGTTTACACGCATGAAGCCGTCTGAGCTCGCTGCCAGACATACCAAGCTGCAGCAGAGAATGCTGGAAGAAGGAATTACGTTCACGCTCTACTCTCCGAACCAGTCGGAGCCGCTCGAGCGGACCATTCCTTTTGATTACATTCCGCGTATTATTCCAAAGCATGAATGGGATACAATCGAGAAGGGGATGAAGCAGCGGGTTAAAGCGCTGAACAGCTTTCTTCGTGATATCTACCATGAACAGCAGATTGTCCGTGACGGGGTAATTCCGAGACAGATGATTATTGGAAACACGTATTTCCGCCCGGAGATGGCCGGGCTTGAAGTTCCGCATAACGTATATATGACCGCTTCGGGGATCGACCTGATCCGGGACGAGAACGGCCGTTATTTTGTACTGGAAGACAATTTGCGCACGCCTTCGGGCTTTTCATACCTGTATAAGGGCAGAAGTCTGATGAGCGAGCTGTTTCCCGATCTATATCTGTCGAGCAAGGTGGCTGACATTGAGCGCAGCTTGAATGTGTTCCTGAGCTCCCTGCGCAGTCTTGCTCCTTCTGGCAAAGCCAATCCGCTTATTGTGCTTCTGACGCCAGGTGCCTATAATTCGGCTTATTTTGAACATACCTTTCTGGCTCAACAAATGGGGATCCATCTTGTAGAGGGGCGTGACCTTGTTTACAAGGATCACAAAATCTATCTGCGCGATCTTCGCGGACTGCGGCAGGTCGACGTTATTTATCGGCGTCTGGATGACGAGTATCTCGATCCGCTTGCTTTTCAGCCTGATTCGCTGCTTGGCGTGCCTGGGCTGATGAATGCTTACCGTGCCGGCAATGTGGCCATAGCCAACGCTCCGGGGACCGGTGTGGCAGACGATAAAGCAGTATATGCCTATGTTCCGGATATGATTCGTTACTATTTGGGAGAAGAGCCGATTCTGAATAATGTGCCCACTTTTATTCTGGCACGCAAGGAAGACCGCGAGTATGCCTTAGCCAATCTGGCTCAGCTTGTTGTGAAGGAGACCTCCCTGTCGGGAGGCTACGGCATGTTGATTGGTCCGGCTGCCTCCCAGAAGGAGATAGCCGCTTTTGCCGATGCGATCCGGCGGGATCCCGGGCGTTATATCGCCCAGACGACCATGCAGCTGTCCCGTGCGCCGGTTATGCTTGGCGGGGCGATGACTCCGCGTCATATCGATTTGCGCGCATTCGTTCTTATGGGGAAGGAAACCCACGTGATACCGGGTGGTTTGACCAGAGTCGCACTGACGGAGGGGTCGTTGGTTGTGAACTCTTCGCAGGGCGGGGGCGTCAAGGATACATGGGTGTTGAGTCGTTAGCCGTAAATTTATTTGTAAACGGAGGGATGCACTTATGATGAGTCGCAATGCGGAGGCCCTGTTTTGGATCGGACGTTATATGGAACGGGCGGAGAATCATGCGAGGCTGATCGATGTCCACTACCACCTTCTTTCGGAAGAGACGCAGTCCTTCCCGGATGCGGATGAGGATGACAAGGAGCAAAGGCTGTGCAAGTGGGGGCGCATAGTCGATGTTCTGGGCAGCCGCGCGGCTTATGAGCAGCAGTACGGCACGACTTACAGCGAGCACGATGTCGTGCATTATGTGACGCTTGACCGTGATAATCCCAATTCCCTCGTGACCTGCGTCAACCACGCCAGAGCCAACGTCCGCACCCTCAGAGAGAAGCTGCCGAGCGAGCTGTGGGATGCAACCAACGGCTTCTATCTGTGGCTGAGAGACAAACAGCAGAGCGATCTGGGCCGGGAATCGCCGCATCAGTTCTTCGGGCGAATAAAGGAATGGACCTCGCTGTTCAATGGAATCTGCCAGTCCGTAATGCCGCGCGAGAATGAGTGGCATTTTATGGAATGCGGCCGCTATCTCGAACGTGCCGAGAATACGCTGCGCATTCTGCAATCGGTGGGAGCGAATGGCTACGGCACCTCGTCCCCCGGCGATGAGACTTACGATGTGTACCCATTCCTGCAGGCGGTGCTTCGTTCGGTAAGCGGGTATCAGGCATTCCGCAGATATTATGCCGATGGTCTCTCGCAGGAAGCGATTGTGGAATTCCTCGTGCTGAGCACCGTGTTTCCGCGATCCGTGCATTTTGCTCTGCATGAGCTTGATCATCATCTGCGCGGCATTGAGCTTCAGGAGAGTAAAATGCGCGTGGCGCATGACCGGATAATCCGTCAGGTGGGCAAGGTGAAGGCCGAGCTTGCATGCCTGGAGCGGGAGGATCTGGCGCTGGAGAAGGAAGGGCGCGCTACGGGGCATCTGCTGCAGTCGTCCCAGCAGCTCGGCGTAACCTTCGCGCACACCTTTTTTCGAGTCGAGGAGGCCAGCGCATGAAGCTACGCATCTCGCACACGACCGATTATTATTACAAAAGCCCGGTAACGGACAGTGTCAATGAGCTGCGGCTTACTCCCTTTACCAATGAACAGCAGTCCTGTTATCAGCATTCCATCTCTATCGAGCCGGGCGCTTCATTATTCAGCTATGATGATTTTTTCGGCAACCGGGTGCATGCATTCTCGGTCAATGATCCGCACCGCAAGCTCAGGATCCGCACTCAGATGACGGTGGTAACCAAAGAAGCCTTCATCCCCGGTCCCGAGGAGGAGGGCATGCCCCGCAAGCTGACATGGGAGTGGCTGGCAAGCGATGAGGCGCAGAACCGGTTTTCCGAGTACCTGCTGCCGACAGACTATACGGGAGTGACCCCCGAGGTCATTGCTTTTGCAGAAACGGGCTCTGAAGAAGAGCAAGGCGTGCACGGCTGGCTTTCCGGCATATCCAGGCGCATCCAGACGGAATTCGTCTACGATCCCTATGCCACGGATGTGAATACGATCGCAAGCGATATGATTCATAAGCGCCGCGGCGTTTGCCAGGATTTTGCCCACTTGATGATTGCCGCCTGCCGTGCAAGAGGAGTGCCTGCAAGATATGTGAGCGGCTACCATTTTGTATCGGATTTGCAGGGAGGGAGCGCTGATTTCGAGCAGGCTTCGCATGCATGGGTAGAGGCGTATGCGCCGGGTCTTGGCTGGTGCGGCTTTGATCCGACCAATGAATCGCTGGTGGGCGAGCGCTATGTGAAGATGGGCCATGGCAGAGATTACAAGGACATTGTCCCCGTCAAAGGGGTTTACCGCGGCTCCAGTCAGGCGGAGCTGAAGGTTACGGTGGACGTGGTGAAAATCGATGATTAACTCCGCCGGCGCAGCCTTGCCCGCGTTGTCAGTATAAGAGCAGGTAATCGCGATGTGAAGCGACACCTGCTCTTATTTGATGTTTCCTTTTAGCGCTGATTTTCCTTTGTCTGGATGCAATAAAGCCGCGAACCCTCGATGTTCGCGGCTTTATTGACTTTATGAATCATTGCGTCGGCAAGCTTTACATGATCGGCGTTTGTCTCAGGACACGATCACGCTCAAAACGATCCAGCGCTTCGGCAGCTTTTTTCATGTCTTCCTCATGCACCTGGAGCTTGGTGAGGCCTCTTCTGTATCCGCCCTCTCCTGCGTTGACGCTGGGGATGCCCGGATTCGACTGCCCGTCGTCGGTGCGAATTCTGACGCGGAAGCCTTCATTATTCAGATAAGCATGCTTCTCCTGAAGTTCATTTGCGGAATCGCCTGACGCCGATTGAATCGTTTTCCACCGGTTGGATCTGAGAAAGAAAGCAGCCAGGAACAAAATCAGCGCGACACCAACGACAATAAGCACAATCATCATGGTCATTCACCTCATCGTTCCGGGGAGAACCTCCCTCTTGAAACACTCGGGCTGTGGCTCCCCTATTTAGGTATACCATAACCTCAGCTCTACCGCATTGAAACACTTTTGTTGTGAAATGTATTTAAATCCTTCAAATTGGGCTTGCCTCAAGGGCATTCAATGGATTCAAAGAAACTTCCGGCTTGTTTTCTTCCCGTCGCAGCTGAACACAATCGGCTTATCCTCTACAACAGTCTCCAAATGGACGGATTTGCCCCATAGCTGGACGACATGCGGCAGGGTGCGTTCCACATATTTCAGATCCAGCTCCACGCCTTCATATTGATGATTCAGATACAATTCGCCGTTTCGATTGAAATTTCCATCCGAGACAATAATGCTGGGGAAGCCTCCGTTAACCCGGGAATAGACGAGCTGCTCGCGGATGGTTTCCCATGTTTTATCGGTAATCTTCCATTCCGCGCCTTTCTTCTCGAATACATATAGATCGAGATCCTCGACCAGCTTTTTGGTCAAGTAGTTGCGGAGGAAGGATATATCGGAATCATTCTCCCGCACCTCGAACATTTTTTCCCGTCCTGTACCGGGCTTGCGTCCATAGCGTTCCTGCTCTTCCTTCGTCGGGGCATCCCATCTCCGCTCGATATCCTCGAAAATTTTCAGTCCCAGATAATAAGGATTCAGGCTGTTCCGGGAAGGCTGGACCACAGAGGAATTGAGCTGGGCAAATTCGATTGTCTCGTCGCTCGTCAGGTCAAGCTCGCGGATAATGCGCTGATGCCAGTAGGAGGCCCAGCCTTCATTCATGATCTTGGTTTCGATTTGCGGCCAGAAATAAAGCATCTCGTCGCGCAGCATCGACATAATATCGCGCTGCCAATCCTTCAGGCCAGGGGAGTATTCCTCAATGAACCAGAGGAGGTCCTTCTCCGGCTTGGGCGGGAACCGCTTGGTCTCCGGCTCCTCCTGCTGGGAATCCGCATCGGCGGGCTTGTCATCGAGCGACCATAAATCCTCATATCCGTATTGGGGCGTATAGGTATTCGGTTTCTCCTTGTTAAGCAGCTCGATGTAGCGGGTTTTGTCAAGCTGATAGGGCTTGATCAGCGTAGGGTCGATATGCTCCTGGATCGCCAGAACCGCATCGATAAATTTCTCCACCGCCGGTGTTCCGTATTCCATCTCGTACTGGCTGACGCGGTCGGCCGTAGCGGACATGCTCTCCACCATATTGCGGTTGGAGCCGCCAAAGCGCGAATTGTTTTTGAAGAAATCGCAGTGGGCCAGCACATGGGCTACAATCAGCTTATTCTGGATAAGCGAATTGCCGTCCAGCAGGAAAGCGTAACAAGGATTGGAATTAATGACTAATTCATATATTTTACTTAAACCAAAGTCATACTGGGTCTTCATCCGGTGGAACGTCTTGCCAAAGCTCCAGTGATTGAAGCGGGTTGGCATTCCATACGCACCGAAGGTGTATATAATGTCAGCCGGGCAAATCTCGTACCGCATCGGATAGAAGTCAAGACCGAACCCTTGAGCGATTTCGGTTATTTCTTCAATGGCCCGCTCCAGCGCTTTTATCTCATCCTGCCGCAAATGTCACTCCCCCATGCCAAGCAATTTTTTTTGAAATTGAGGATAAAAATAGAAAGATTAAAGATCGGTTCATAACTATATATATGGGGGAGCGTGCGTTGTTATGCGGGGAAAGGGACGGTGAGCCGCAGTTCGCTCTGAAATGCAGCTGTCCTGTCATAGGCAGGCCGTTCTATAAAGAACTAGCGTTAAAAATAGCTCTCTATAGGCTGTCTAGGTTTTTTGTGGCGCTTTCTGCTGCTTCAAGATTGGAAAACGGTTAAAATGAGCACTTGCCGGGGTCGTATGCCAAGCTGGCATCATTTAATAATACAGGCCGTTAATTTGACGGTGCCTCTAAGCGAATGTGCACAGGAGGTGAATAGTCGAGGATGAAAGGATTTGATTGTGCGATCCCGCTTACAGCGGCGCAGGCCAAAGCGCTGGCGAATGCGGGGATGATGTTTGCGGCCAGATATCTGGTGCCGGAGAATTTGGCATGGAAACGGCTGACCCGGGCGGAGGCGGAAGCCATCACCGGAGCAGGCATGCAAATTGTATCTGTATTCGAGACGACGGCGAGCAGGGCTGCCAGCGGCGAGGCTGCGGGTAGAACAGACGGTGAGGCAGCACTGAGGCAGGCCAAACTAATTGGCCAACCGCAGGGAAGCGCGATTTACTTTGCTGTCGATTATGATGCGCAGCCCGCTGCTTACCGGTCGATCGAGGAGTATCTCCGCGCTGCGGCCGCTCAAATAACCGGCTATAAATCCGGAGTATACGGCTCTTATGCCGTTGTGGAGGAGATGGCCAGGCGCGGTGTTTGCGAGCATTTCTGGCAGACGTATGCATGGAGCCGGGGCGAGCAGAGCGCGCACGCCAATCTTTATCAATACCGGAACGGCGTTACCGTCGCAGGAGTACTGCTCGATCTGAATGATTCGTTTGGCAATGAGGGCTGGTGGTCGACCAGAAAGGAGGAAGAGCCCGGGATGACAAAGGCGGATGCAGAGAAAATTATCAGTTTCTTGTCGGCGGGATGGTTTGTCGCAAAAACCAAAACAGATAAAGCGGAGTTTCAACGTCTGGCTAATGAAATCCGCAAGTCGGCAGGAATGCCGACGGAATAGGGGAAAAGACAGGGCAGTCAGCGGGACTGCCCTCTTACTTAATACAGCCTTCGTGCGCCTGCATAACGGGGAGCCCAATAAGAACTGCCAAGCCGCTGTACATATATGCCGCGTGAGCTGGTTGCGGAGATAAAGGAATCGCCGCCCAAATAGAAGCCGACATGGTTGATGGCCCCCGTTGTCAGGCTCCGGAAGAAAACGAGGTCTCCCTGGCGGAGCATGGATCTGTTTACCGCCCAGCCCTGTCTGTACAGCTCTGAGGCGGTCGTTCGCCGCTGCGAAATGCCGAATTTGTTCAGCATAAAGTATACAAATCCCGAGCAGTCAAATCCGACAGAAGGCCTGGTGCCGCCCCATACATAGGGGGTTTCCAGATAATTAAAGGCATCCTTCACCAGCGCCTGCTTGATAGAGGCGGACGACCGATAGGTTGCCCTGGCTGCTGCGATCTTGTCTTTTCCATCTGTGGACCTCGCCCCGTCGTGCAGATGATTATTGGCCTGCTCACCGCCTGCTGGGCTATAAACTTCTGCAGCCCGGGCCAATTGCCCCGGTTCCGGGCAGAATAATGCCGCCGTACCCGCTGTAAGGCTGGCGGCTGCAGCTAATAGGACGGCTTTTCTCACTTTCCTGAGGGAATAGTGAAAGCCGTTGATTGTGTTCATGCCGAACCTCCGTCATGTAAGGATCCCATCCCATTCAAACGGTATTGGGAAATTCTTTTTTAATATTGGTAAATTCATCATTCATTATTCCGGAAAAAAACAGACGCCGACCAGAGGCCGGCGTCTGTTAATGGAGGACGACGAATAAGTGCATTATTCCAGATTGGGAAGCTGACTGACATAACTGTCCGAGAGCAGGAGCAGCTCCAGCGCCCGGTCAAACTGATCGGAGGTGGCTGCAGAATCCTGCTGACCAAGTCCCGGCAGCGGATAATTGGAGCCGTCCTCGAAGCCGGTGCCCGGCAGGAACATCGCGTTGTCCGTGATCAGGGAGCCTGATGGCAGATAGTAACGCTGCGGCAGCAGGTTGGAGGTCTGATTGAGCAGATCCTGTCCAAAATGAATATGATCCTCGAGCGACACGCCAAGCAGATTGGTGACGGTAGGAAGAACATCGACCTGAGCTCCGGTTTGCTTGAATTCCTGAGGCGTTGTAATTCCAGGGGATGCGATGATAAGCGGTATGTTCATCATGTCCGCATAACCGTATTCATGACCGTAAATCTCTTTCATCAAATCCTTATCGTCGCGGTGCAGGGAATAGATCGGCAGTCCAAGATGGTCGCCATATACGACGAGCATGCTGTTATCCCAGATTCCCCGTTTCTTGAGATCGTCAATAAACAACCCGATGGCAAAATCGGCATAGTTTTGTGCGCGGATATAATCCCCGACGAATGTTCCCTCATAACGTTCAGGCAGTTTCATTTTATATTTACGCTCGGGGATGGTGAACGGGTGATGAGCTGTCATGGAAATCACCTGAGAGTAGAAAGGCGGTTCGCCTTCGCGATCCATCCGGTCAAGCTCTTCGGCGGTTTTTCTGTACAATACCTCATCAGCGGGACCGAAAAAGACCGTATCATCCGTTCCGAAAAATTCCTGATCATAATACTTGTCAAAGCCAAGCGCCTTGTACAGGCCGCTGCGGTTCCAGAATTCCACCACATTGGTATGGAAGGTCGCTGTTTTGTAGCCGTTCTTGCCCATCAGGCGCGGCAGACTCGGCAGCACCTTGCCGGCATATACCTGCGTAGCGGCGCCCTGCGGCGGAATATAAAATGAGGTATTGACAACGAATTCGGCATCCGAGGTATTGCCTTGACCTACCTGCTGGAAAAAGTGGGAGAAGTAAAAATTTTCCTTGGCGAGCTTGTTCATATTCGGCGTTATTTCCTGGCCGTCAATCTTAAGCCCGATCAGGAAGTTTTGAAAAGCCTCCAGCTGCAGGACGATCAGGTTCTTGCCGGCGGCGGCATTCCAATATTTAGGCTCCGCAGGCTCGCTGATGTTCTTGAGTGTATTAATGGTACCCTGCGAGATTTCGTCCGGATGGATCAGATCTTCGTTGTTGTTCTTGAACAGGGTATAGAGCTCGTAATTCAGAATCCCCATGTCTTCCGCTTTTACGATCTCATTCATGCTTGCGCGATTGGGATAAATACTGAAGAAGCAGAGCACGAGAGAAAAGACGAGCAGAGCGGTTACCACTTTCCGGTTGGCTTTCCTCATGCTGATTCTCTTCCAGTGCAGACCCGTCTGCTTGCGGAAGATTACAAAGCCCAGGACAATGACATCCAGGAATATCAATAGATAATAGGGATCAAGCAAGGAGAATACGCTGTTTTTGACTGCCGTTACCTGATTTACTTGCTCCAGCGCGTGATAGGTTACGATAACGCCGTAATATTTGTAATACATGATGACCGCAAAGATGATGGCGGTGACGAATAAATTAGCGGCCAGATAAAGGCCGAGTTTGCGTTTGGTGGCGAATAGTTCAATCAGACAGAACAAAAGCCAGAAGAAAGGGATTTCCGTTACGAGCATGGTCCAGGAAAGGCCGCCGTCAAATATGACGAAATAGGCGAGGGCGCTTTTAACTAGCAATAATAGAGTGAAGAAAAAAAATGGTCTCATGCGCAGCAAACGCGCAGGGTGCATGAAAGACACTGTGAGCTACCTTCCTTTCAGTGCCGGTGCGGGCAGATTTTTAGAGTTAACGGGATGTGTAAAACTACGACCAAATTACCAAATTTACAAACTATCAATAGATTCAATTATGCCGTTTTAGCGGGGCTGTGTCAAAGGTTCGATCTCTTCAATTACGGCGTTCCCCCAGGGGGCGATTCTGACTTTCACAACCAGACTGTCCGCCTGTTCTTCGAGCTGTTTGCCTGTATTCTCCGGGATATAATATTTCTCTAAGCCATAGTTTATGAAGATTCCTGTATTTGTTGCGTAACGGATTCTGCCCTTTATAATAAGCTCGCCTCCGGATGGGGCGGGTTTGCGGGAATAAAGAGACTTTGCCTGATAAACATCGCTGTCCGCCGCAAGCTGCAGCACCACATAGACTTTGTCGCCTTCTTCGGGCAGATTGCCCGCTCCTCTCCAAAGGCCGGGATCAAGCTGACTGATCTCATAGTTCAAAGTCACATAATCTCCGTACAGGAGATCGCGGGGATCAATGGGAGTGGTCGCAAGCCTGGCCTCCTGGCCAAACCATAAAGAAGCATAGTGGTAGCTGACAAGTCCGCCAAGAAACAGAATCTGCGCCGCGACCAGCACGATAAACAGCTTGGTGCGGTGCCGCTGCATGAAATCAATTCGGGTCATGATGCTCATCCTCTCTGATGCCGGATAATACCTGCTGCCTGCGGCGGTTGAGGAACCAGCCGAGTACAAGCAGAAGAATGCCGCCAAGAATGAAAAACAGCGATTTGTCCATGAAATCCCATGCGAGCTTTCCGTATGCGGTCATGGTGCTGATCAGGAACAGCAGGGTGCCGAGATTGATTTTGAGCCGCCATTCCTCGAGATAACCGTTCCATAATAAATAGAGCGAGAAGATAAACAGGGATAGCAGGGTTAGCAGACCGGTCCCGTTAGCCAAATAGAAGAAGGGAATGGCAAGAATCCAGTCCGGACTGGACGATAAACGGCTATTTTGCCATTTGCCGCCAAGCGAGAGAAGCAGCAGGATGGCCAGCAGAATGATATAGGGAAGAGGCTGGGCCGCCGCGTCTTCTCGAAAGCTGCTGTAGTCGTTCTCCCAGAACAGGACGAGAAACCAGTTGAAAATAAAAGCTGCAATGAGCGCCACGGCTTGAAACGGGTAGAACATTTTGCGGTCTCCGGGCAAGTCTGCTGCAGCATACAGCAGCCAGACGGGTATGAAGAACCAGGTAAACGCCCAGTCATTCCCGATGATGGCAAGCAGCGCCTGCAGCACGAAGCTTCCGGCCAGGCACCAGCCCAGCAGCGCATCTTTTCTTCGCCACCAGTAGGCGCCGAAGCCGGCGATTGTGATGGCCAGGACAGCGTAGCTGAATGTATGAAATTCCGTCGAGCTGTACCATTGCGTCAGCGTACAGATCAGCAGGCTGAGAATATACAAATAACGGCTTCGAAACAGGAAGGCGGTGAACAGGCCCGCGACGCTCCAAATGGTAAAAGAAGCCGCGTTGTAAGCGACCAGATGGAACATTTGGCCAATCAGCACAATGCTCGCTCCGAAGCTGATCAGCCCAAGGCTGATCAGGGCAATTCCAAGCTTGTCATGTTCTTTCCTATCCAGCAGCCAGCCGGATGCATATAAACCGGTCATGATCAGCATCATCAGCGCCAGTCTGACAAGCTGGGGGATGTCCTGCCAATTGGCAGCTACGAAGCTGAGAATCCCAAGGCCGACGAGGATGCTGCCCAATATGGGAATCAAACCGGCAGCACGTTTTTGTTCCGGGTACAGCTCCAGAATGCGCCTGTATTGTTCGTCCGTAATAATCCCCTGCTTCGTCCAGGCAGCGCCTTCCTGCTCCAGCCATCTTCTGCTCATATGCAAGCACCTCAACTTTCATGGAACTATCAGAATGTATAAAATTGACTCTGCTTGATCTGATATTTTGAGGAAGAAATTTACTTTTCCGCTAAAAGACGGAATCGGCCGTTTCTTCTTACTGTCTCTTATTATAATGACGGTAGAATGCGTGAATAGTACTATCTTTATGTGGTACCCTGCAAAAGCAAATTAGAATCTTTGGCTTTGGGGAAAATAAAAAAGGCCACCGCCCTGTTGAACTCTTCAGGGTGATGGCTTTTTTCGGGCAGCGCGAGCCCTCTTGTTATTTGACAGCGCCTGCTGTAATCCCGCTGGCAATCCGCCGTTGGAAGAACATATACATGATCAGGACGGGAACAATCGTGATGAGCAAAGCGGCAAACAAAGGCCCCCATTCCGTACGGTATTCCATTTCCTGCCGCAGGACGCCGATCTCGACAGGCAGCGTATAATGGTCCGGGTCGTTGATCAGAATGGTGCCGACAATATACTCGTTCCAGATATTGAGCACGTTGATGATCGCCACGGTTATGAGTCCGGGCTGCGACAGCGGGAGCATGACCCGGAAGAAGGTGCCGTAATGGGAAGTGCCGTCGACGACTGAAGCCTCCTCCAGCTCCTTGGGCAATGATTTGAAGAAGCCGACCAGCACGAATATGCCGAAGGCCAGCACGCTGGACGCATATACCAGAATCAATCCCAGCTCCGTATTGATCAGATGCAGCGAATCCATCAGGAAGAACAGCGGGATCAGGGCCAGACTGAAGGGCACCATCATGGAAGCAATGTAGAGCAGATAGAGCGCCTGGCTGCCTCTGAACTTGTAGCGGGCCAGCACATAGGCCGTAGCGGCGGCCAGCAGCAGTCCGAGCAGTGTAGAGCCGCTGGTTACGACGATGGAATTGACGAAGTATCTGCTGAAATTATATTTGCTCCATACATAGGAGAAGTTGCTCCACAGCAGTGGAAATTCCGGCAGTGACCAGGGTGCATTGCTGAAGAACTGTTCATTATTCTTGAGCGAATCCAGCAGCGTCCACAGCAGCGGATAAAGCACGGATACGCCCCATATGAAAAGTATGGCGTAAGCCATTATTTTGGTGACCGGATTTTTGAGGCCCGAATTCATGATGAATGCCCCTTCCTTTAAACATTAGCTGACTTCGATGGTTTCCTGGCGAAACAGCCGCTGAAGAGTAACAGTGGTGATAAGCGACAGGACCAGGATAAGTACGCCGATGGCGGCGCCGTAGCCGAAGTGATACTGCCTGAACGCCATCTGGTACAGATAGGAGCCCATAACCTGGGTGGAATTGTCGGGTCCGCCCTCCGTCATAATCCACACGATTACGAACGAGCCGTTCAGGGTGGTCATCATGATATTGATGATAGAAACCTTCATCTGCTCCCAGATCAGCGGGACTGTAATATGGCGGAATTGATGCCACTGTTCGGCGCCTTCAAGGGCCGCTGCTTCATAGTACGAGACCGGGATGTTCTGTATCGCGGCAATGAGCAGGATCATATAAAACCCGATGCCGGCCCAGATGGCGGGGGGCAGCAGCATCCAGATGGTATGCTTGGGGAAGCCGAGCCAGGTAATATCCACTTTATTTTCCGTAAACAGCGACAGAAATCCGTTCAGAAAACCGATCTGGGGATTATAGATGAAATTCCACAGCACCCCGATGACTACAACCGAGATGACATTCGGGATGAAAAAAATCGAGCGGAAGAAAGCGGCAAGCTTAAAATTAAACCGGGTAAGCGCCACGGCGAAGAAGGTGGCGATGATCATAATGCCGATGATTTTGCCGATAACCAGAAAATAATCGTTTTCGATCGACCGCCATATGATGGGGTCCCGGAACATCTCCTTGAAATTGTCCAGTCCGATAAAGGTTTTGTTCTGCGACATGCCGGACCAGTCGAAGAAGGAATAATACAGCGCCTGGATTACCGGATAGATCATGAATAGACAGAAGAACAGGAAAGTAGGGATGATGAAGGCAGCGATAAACAGATTGCGCTGCCGCTTTGCCGTTCCGGAATTCATAAGCATTCACCGTCCTGATGGAATAAAGTTAACGGGGAATGAGGAGGCAAGGCTGATCCCTGCCTGTCATTCCCATTCCCCGAATGTTGATGCCTCACCGGTTTATTTGGCTGCTTTTTTCACGGCATCGGTTACGCGGGTTACCCATTCTTCAGGCGTAATCGTGCTGATCGTAAGCGCATCGGTTGCATCCTGCATCGCTTTATCCACATCGGCGTTGAACGTGATGGTCGGAATGACGATCGTATCGGGCGAGGTCAAATATTTGGCTGCATCCTTAACGAAGCTTGGCGCATTCGAGCTGCTGATGTCGCCTTTGATGTTGGAAGGCGCACCGCTGAGCTCTGCCCACTGCGAAGCCTGCGCTTTGGAGAAAACGAACTGCAGGAACGCTTTGGCCGCTTCTTTGTTTTTGGCGTTTTTGGCAATGGCCACGGTTGAAGTTGACGTATTGGCCACGACTTTGCCGCCTTTATCCTGCGTGACTGAAGGAATAAAGCCGAAGCTGAAGCCGCCTGGAATATCCTTGGACATTTCATTGGGCAGCCACAGACCGTTCGGGATGAACGCGTCCTTATGCTGCAGGAACAGCATTTGCGAATCGGTATGATTGATTTGAATCGACGCTTTGTCGATAAAGCCTTTGTCGCGCAGCTGCACGATTTTGTTCAGAGCCGTCAGAACGGCGGGGCTTTGGAAGGCTTCGACCTTGTTGGCGGCCATATCCTGAAGAATTTTATAGTCATTATTGTTGGCTGATACGATAGCGGGATAAAGAATAGCGCCATTAATGTAATACGGATATTTGCCGGTATGAATGAAAGGCGTTACGCCGGCTGCCTTGATTTGGTCGCTGACTGCGAGGAACGAGTCAAAATCCGTTGGCTCAGCCCAGCCTTTCTCCGTGAACAGCGCTTTATCCCAGAACACGCCCCATGAATTGAGCACGAGCGGAATGTTGTAGACTTTGCCGTCATACAGCTGCGGAGGCTGCGCCAAAATATCGGAGATCAGTTCGCCGTCGATGTTCTTGGCATCCTTGATCCATTCCGTCAAATCCTCCAGCTGTCCGTCTTCGACCATTTGGCGGTCGTTCAGACCCGGTCCGTCAATGTAGACGAAATCCGGCGGATTGCCGCCGATCCAGCGAGGCTTGTTCTGATCATTGATTTTGGGACCGGCCTGTTCCTTGATATTCAAATCCGGATTGGCCGCCTGAAAGTCGGCAATGACCTTCTTCCACCATTTGTCGCCATAACCGCCTACAAAATATTGAATTTCAAAATCGCCGGTTAATTTGGTTTCCGCTGCCGGAGCCGGCTCCGGATCCGCAGTTGTACCCGCATCCGTATTGGTGCTTGTGTTTGCAGGCGTTTCATTCGCCGCCGCAGGCTTGTTCCCTGTCGCATTTCCATTCGATGAGCCGCAGCCTGCGAGGGGCAGGACGACCAGTAAAGCGGCAATACCAAGTGCAGCCATTTTTCTCTTGAAAATCATACAGCAAACCCTCCCTAGTCATGTGTGTCGCTTGGAGAAGATCCGGCATCGGATCTTTTGCGCCTGACATCATCATAAAGGGAGTAAGCCTTCGCCACTATCGATTATCTTCCCTGAATTCTTTGTTATCTTCTTTTCTTATTGTCCGCTTCGATCCTCGGCGAATTTCTGCAGCTGATCCAGCGCAGCTTCGGGAGAGAGATGGTCATAGAGCACGGCATCCCCCATTTTGCGCGCAGTGTCCATAACCGCCTGCCAGGCGGACTGCTGGATGGGATAGAATTTGGCCTTCTGCATGGCATCCAGATTGCGCTTCATTACATTGTCGGTCCCGGACAGCTTGTCGCCGATCGGCCGGGTAACCGGGACGAATCCCTCTTTGAGCACCATCTCCTCATACACAGGGTCCTGGTAGAGAAAATCGATAAAGGCGGACAAGGCTTTCTTGTCGGTATGATCGGTTTTGAAAGAGACCAGCACATCCTGGACACCGAATGAAATGGCGGGAACTCCTTTCTTGACGGGGATCGGACCGACTCCCCACTTGAGCTTGGGGAATTCCCGGGGCATTACCGAGCTGAAATAGTTGCCGGATATCATCATAGCGAGCTTGCCGTCGCCCAGTATCCGCTGCTTTTCGTCGCGTGTGGTGATCGTCGGTTCCGGATCAGTCAGCCCCTGGTCGAATAACTCCTTCATAAAGCGGAGTCCTGCGATATTCTCCGGCGAATTGATGGTCCATTTCCCGTCCTTGATCCAGCCGCCGCCTGCCCCGAAGAAGAAATAAGAGAGGTAGGCTTGTATTTCATTGTCGGTCAGATCGACGCCGAACCCGTGCGCAAGTCCCGTTTTCTTGATCAGCTGAGCATCTTTCCGTAGCTCCTCCCATGTTGCCGGAGGAGAGGCGATGCCGGCGCTCTGAAATAATTCCCGGTTATAGTAGAGATTGCGGTTTGTCGTGACATAAGGGAGCGCATATTGATGTCCGTCCACCTCATCCATACCAAGAAGGTTCGGATAGAATTTGGCCTTCAGCTCCGGGGACAGCAGCTCATTGAAATCATTCAGCAGACCATCCTTGGCAAAATGGGCATATACATTCGTATTGAGCAGATCCGGGGGCTGGCCCTGGCTGATCATGGCTGTATAGATGCCATCCAGAACGTCCCAGTTGGCAACCTGAAGCTCGATGTCGATATCAGGGTGCATAGCGGTGAATTGTTTGACAAGCTTCTCCAGCAGGGGCCGGGTCTCCGAGCTGTATTCAGAAGCGACAAAGCGGATTAATGAGCGCTTTTCAGGGATTTGAACAGACAAGGCTTGTTCGGATGGCGTGCAGGCATTGAGCAGCAGCGGAATGATCAGGAGCGTGACAGACAGACACCAACACAGTGACTGCCTCATGTGGCTTGATGCGGTTTGCCGAATACGCATGGGCCTTCTCCTTCCTAGACCATTTTGGGAATCGTAATCATAACGCAGGTTCCTTCTTCCAGCTCACTGCGGATATGAACGCCGTACCCGTCCCCGAAATAAAGCTTGATGCGTTCATTCACATTGCTGATCCCGATGCCGTTATCTCCCCGGTCGGGGCCGCCTGCCCAAATCTGCTCCAGCTGCTGCGGCGTCATGCCGTTTCCATTGTCCTCCACCTCAAATACAATCCGGTCCTCCATTTCCCTTCCGCGAATGGTAATGAGGCCGATATCCGGCAAATGGCGGATGCCGTGATAAATCGCATTTTCAACGAACGGCTGCAGCAGGATTTTCAGTGAAAGATAATCCCGCAGCGTTTCCGGCACCTCAATGACATAGTCGAGCTGATTGTCGTATCTCATCTTCTGAATAAGCAAATAATTGGTAATATGCTCGATTTCCACGCCGATAGGCACCAGTTCCTTATCCTTGGTGATGCTGGCGCGAAAAAGCTTGGCTAATGCGGAGGTCATCAGCACCACCTCCTCGTGCTGCTTCTGCTCAGCCATCCAGACGATGGAGTCGAGGGTATTGTATAGAAAATGCGGATTAATCTGGGCCTGCAGCAGCTGCAGCTCGCTTTTGCGCTTGTTTTCCTGGGTTTGCAGCATTTCCTGCATCAAATTCCGGGTTTGCCCCACCATCATATTGAAGGTCCGTCCGAGCTGGCCGATTTCGTTCATCGCTCCGATTTCCGTCTGGATCTCGAAATTTCCTTTCTCCACCTTCTTCATATCCCGCTGCAGGTTCTTGATCGGCCTGGAGAGCCTGTGCGAGAGCAGGAGGGAGAGCAGGAGGCAGATCGCGAGGCCAAAAACAGAGTAAAGCACAATCGAATTGCGGATCGTTCCTTTGTTGGCGATCAGATCGTCCGTATACGCGACGCCGACGATTTTCCAGCCAAAGTTGGTATCCTGCACGGTGTACATGCGGTTGCCCTCATTGTCATCCACCATGAAGGAGCTGCCGCTTGCAGTGGCCAGCACCTGCGGAATCGGCTCGACCGGCCGCGGGTTTGCGCTCTGCCGCTCCGGATGATAAACGATGCGGCTGTCGTTATCCACAATAAACACATAACCCTGTTTGCCCAAATTGATGGTGCTGCATATATCGTTGATCACGCTGAGGTTCAAATCAACCAGAAAGATGCCTTCGGCTGTAATGCCGTCCGTGCTTTTCAATTCCCTGCTCAAGGAGACGACCGAACGGGATTCGTTCAGGAGCAGATATTGCACATGCGGGGCGGAGATAACCGACTGCCCGCCCTGCTTCTGCGCGTTGACATACCAGTCCTGGGTCTGAGGCTTGACGCCCGGATCAAGCGTTGTAATTCGTCTGTCCGATACATAACGGCCGTTATAGCCGAAGACCATGATGGAGGCGATGTCCTTGCGGGTGTACAGAATGGCCTGGAACAAATCCGAAATCCGTTTCTCGTAAGGCCTGCGGTCCTCGTCACTGATGAAGCTGTTGCTGGAAATGTAGTATTTCACATCTTTATTGGTCATGGCGAGCAGCGAAATATTTTCCATGTTGTCAATATAGGATTGAATATTGCCGTTGACCTGCTTGATGACCTCTTCGATATAGCTCTGGGAATTGATTTCCACAGAACGGACGGAAAGGCGGTAGCTGATCAGACTGGTTACGGCAATGGTTGCAAGAATGAGCAATGAGAAGGCAAGCGATATGCTGGATTGAATGCTTTTGAAAGGGAGAATCGGGAAGAAGGGCCTCCGCTGTCTGAACATGTCAGCCCGCCCGCTCCTTTGCCAGGCGGTCGCGGTACTCCCGCGGCGATACGCCGGCATGCTTCTTGAATAAAATACTGAAATAATTGGGATCCCCGTATCCGATCCGGTCAGCAATCTCATAGAATTTAAGAGAAGTGAACTGGAGCAGCTCCCTGGCTTTCTCCATGCGGACTCTGGTGAGATACTCCACGAAGGTTTCGCCCGTATACTGCTTGAAGACAAGGCTGAAATAGCTGGTGCTCATCAGAACGTGGCGGCACAGCTCCTGCAGAGATATTTTCTCATTGGCATAATGGGTGTCGATGTATTCGACCGCCCGCATAATCTGCATGTTGGTAAACTGGGCACGGTTTTCGGAGATTGCCGTCATAATCGATTGGACAAGCTGTTTGAACCACGCTTCTATATCATCGAGCGTTTTGTAGCGGTACAGCTCATTGATTTGATTATACAGCGCTGTGGTTTGAGGGGGAGATCCAAGCTCTTGAACGGTATTGAGCAGGGAAAGCACCACCTTGTGTATTTCCAGCACGCACGCTTCCATAGGGGCATGCGAGGCGCGCAGGTCATTGACCCGGCAGGAGACCAGCTGCTGAGCCTCCTGACAGGAGTTCATCCTGACGGCGGCGACAAGCTTGCGGTCCCAATCGAGAGCTGGCTGCAGAGGAAAGGAAGGCTTGCCTTCCATATCAAGAATGCTGTGAATCCGGTTCTTGCCCAGCAGGAAACGATATTCAAGTGCGGACAGGGCGCTGCTATAGGAGCCGGGGAGCCCGGACGCGGAGGAGCAGACGCGGCCGATTCCGACCGTCACCGTGAATTTAAGAAATTTCTCAATCCGATGTCTGGCTTCCTCGGCGAGGCGGAAGGTCTGCTCATAGAGGGCGCTCTCATCCTGCCGGCCGAAAGCGATGACGACCATCCGTTCCTCCCGGGTGCGAAGCAGCACGCCAAACCCGTCGCTTACTGTTTCATTCACCATGTCGAAGGCCGCAAGCCGGAGAATTTCTTCATCGTAATTATGGGATTCAGGGCTCTGCCCGCTGCCGAAATCGTCGATATCGATAACCATGACCAAATACAGCGGCGGCATCGGCGGCAGCCCGAAGTATGCGAAGCGCTCTGCGATTTCCGTTTCATCCAGGCCGGAAATAACAAGCCTTTCAAGAAAACGCTCCTTCAGCAGCGGCAGGCTTTGAGTCAGCTGCGCCTGCAGTCTGCCTAAATCCTCCAAGCGTTTTCTTTCATCATCCATTTCGTTTCTGGCTTTATCAAGCAAATCCCGTATTTCCTGAGCGGTAATAGGCTTCAACACGAAATCGGACACCTTCAGGCGGATAGCCTGCTGGGCGTATTGAAATTCATCGAAGCCGGTCAGAATGATCATTTTGATGTAAGGATAAGTGCTGGCGATGGCCCCGGCAAGCTCGAGGCCATCCATGAAAGGCATGCATATATCGGAAATGATGAGGTCCGGCTTATGCTCCTCGACGGCCTCCCACGCCTCGCGTCCGTTGGGGTAATCGCCTATTAATTCAAACCCGTGGCGAGCCCAGTCAATGGTATGCTTCAAGCCATGCCGGACGACCGCTTCATCGTCAACCAGAATCACCTTGTACATCGATGTTCACTCCTTGTTACTAACATGTTATTTTATATAACGTGTGAATCTTGTTTATACCCAGTATAAAGGAAATTGAAATGAATAAAAACAAGATAATGTCATTAAATGTGACATAAAATTCGGCGGATTAGAAGGGTCCTAGATACGCAAATCCTTCCATTTGCCCAGCAAATAGGCGAATTATCTGAAATGTAAGCGTTAACTATATTTTATATGATTCTGAACGAACAAACACAGGGAAAAGGCCGATCATGGAAATTTCCCCTCTGCGATAAGAGAATAGTATCCCTTCCTGCCATTTAGTGGAAAATATGAAAAAATCCCGCTCGTCCGGGAAGACAAGCGGGATGGGAACATTAGCTGCTACTCGCAGCCGGATTGGAGAAGAAGGTTTTGAGCGCCTTGTATACTTCTCCTTTGTCCTTGATTATGGAATACATGAACTTCTTATTGGCGATGTTCTTATAGGCTGACATCAGCGTGCTGCTGCGGTTGTACTGGTTGACCTCCCCATATCCGAAAAGATTGGTCCGCTCCAGCAACTGTTCGATCAGCTTTACGCATTTTTCGTTATCAGAGGTCAGATTGTCGCCGTCGGAGAAATGAAACGGATAGATGTTCCAGTTCGACGTGGGATATCTTTGATCGATAATATCCAATGCCTTTCTGTAGGCGGAAGAGCAGATCGTTCCTCCACTTTCGCCGCGGGTGAAGAATTCCTCCTCTGTCACTTCTTTGGCTTCCGTATGATGGGCAATAAAGACGATTTCCACATGCTCGTATTTTCGCCGGAGAAAGCGGGTCATCCAGAAGAAAAAGCTGCGTGCGCAGTATTTCTCAAAGGAGCCCATGCTGCCGGATGTATCCATAAGCGCCAGCACAACAGCGTTGGACTGGGGCTTGATGACCTCGTTCCAGGTTTTAAAACGCAGGTCATCCGGGGAGATGCCGCCGATCCCGGATTTGCCGGCATTGGCGTTGCGTTTTATATTTTCAATCAAGGTCCGCTTCTTGTCGACGTTGGACATGATGCCTTTCTTGCGGATATCCTGAAAGACAACATCCGTCGTTTCCAGGACATCCTTTTGCTTCTGCTCCAGATTGGGCAGCTCCAGTTCTTCAAACAGCATATCCTCGAGCTGATCGATGGTAATCTCCGCTTCGACGTAATCCTCGCCTGCCTGATCGCCAGCCCCCTGGCCTTTGCCGGGGCCTTGGGCGGATTGCGGGTCGGTGCCAAGCACATCTCCAACCTGGGAATCGCCGTCACCTTGTCCCACATGCTGCTTTTTGTTGTAGTTGTAGACAAAATGAGATTCGTCGATGCTTTTGATGGGGATCTTCACCGTTTGCTTGCCGTTGGAGAGCACTATGCTCTCGTCGGTTACGATATCGGGAAGGTTCTGCTTAATGGCCTCCCGAACCTTCTCCTGATGTCTGGCCTGGTCCTCATGTCCTTTGCGGTGCAGGGACCAATCCTCGCGCGAAACAATAAATGACGGTCCATTCATAGCCTCCAAGTCTTACACCTCCAACCCTCTCTTGCTTGTTGTTATTCATTGTATTCAAGTCCGGGGAGGTTATGTGAAGCAAAATAAGTCCAATCCTATTAATCTTGAAACCGCGCAGACAAGAAGAAACGGCTGTGCCGTCCTTTTGGCGGCAAAATTAATTTCTTCCCTCAGAAATATAAGCAAAATAAGATGGAATTTTATACTTTCTTATATTTGCAAAAAAGACTGCAAATGCCCCTTCTTGGCAATTGCAGTCTTTGGGATTCGTATCTGGTCAGGCGCTCATCTGCGTAATCAAAGCAGCAGCGAACAAGGCGGCAAAGCCAAAGGAGAGAAGGCCGTTCAGTACGATTCCGACAATGGAGAACGCTTTGCGGGTATTTCTCATGCATGCTCCGACGATGCCCAGAATAAGCCCGATCAAGCTCAGGCCAATGCTGACAATCATGAATAAAATGGATAGCAGAAGAGGGGCGTCCTTCGCGATTTCTTCCGAGAATTTTTCAATATTTTGAACAGTCTTGCCGTCAGCCGTGATGTAGTCCATAATAGACGAAGCTGCGATGATGGAACAAATAATGAAGCCGACAATACTTGCGAGGCCAATGATAAAAGAAGCGATTCCAAGCTTCGATTGGCTCCTGACCGGCTCGGGTTCAAAGGCCGGTTCCGGATTAAATGTATCCTTCAGGTGATAACTCTGCTCTTCGTTATCATTCATACGGGTACATACTCCTCCACTCCAATTGATTTTCGTTCATTGTAACTGATTTTTCACATATTTGGAAAGGTCGTGATTGGATTTGTTTAACAAATACGGAGCGTTTGGCGCGATGCATGCGCTGCTTGCGGTGGCCCTCGGCGCTTTTGCGGCGCATGGCCTGAAAAGCCGCCTCACGGCGGAGATGCTAAATGTCTTCGAAACTGGCGTCCGGTACCATATGTATCATGCGATCGGGCTGTTTCTGCTCGCTTTGGCCTCGACGCGGCTTGGCTCTCATATTACCACCATGCGCTGGGCTGCCCGATTTATGCATATAGGGATCTTTTTGTTCTCGGGAAGTTTGTACGCGCTCAGTCTCAGCGATGTCAAATGGCTTGGGGCCATAACGCCGCTTGGCGGGTTGGCCTTCATTATTTCCTGGGGATTGGCCGCTTATGCCCTCTGGAAGGCCAAGAGCGAATAATCGCCTTCATTCGACTGCCGGCTTCTTTCACGATCCGTGAAAGAAGTCGGCTGTTGTCGTTTAATTGGATAAATCCTCCATAGGGAGTATCCATATATGACCATTATCGTTTATAATAGGGTTCAGATAAGACTCAGAATCAGAAAGGAAGATATTCGTGTCCAATGATGCGGCGGAGACCTCAGGAAAGAACGCCAACCATCGAATTGTAAGCGTTCGCATTTATTGGGCAGTAACGTTTGGCGTCGGTATGGCTGCACTGGTTTGGATGGCGGCAAGCTTTTGGTGGCTGTCTTCTTTTGATTATTGGTGGAGCACGCTGGCGGTAACGGCGGCTGCGGGTGGAATGATCTATGGATTCATCATTCCTTTGATCAGACGTAATCAATTACCGGGAACGAATGATTTTTATACCCGGATTGCGGAGTCCTTGCTTACCTTCGATGCGGTTGCACTGATGGTGCTTGACAGATCGGGGCGGATTGTCGAGCTGAACGAATCCACCAGCGAGCTTCTCGGATACAAGAAAGAGGAGCTTTTGGGCAGGATGTTCTTGCCGTATGTTGATCCGGCTCACCGTCGGCAGATTGTAGACAATTTCAGGCAGACGCTGCGAGGGAAAGTCAAGGAAATGACGGTCAGCACGATTCACAGCCGCGGACATTTCTTTGATATTCATGTGAAAACGGCACCGGTGCTGAACAACGGCCGGATTATCGGAACCGTGATAATCAGTACGGATCTCAGCGACCGCAAGCGGAATCTCGAGCGAATCCGTTATATGGCCTATTATGATGACATGACGGGCCTCCCGAACAGACGATCCTTTATGATGCAGTTGAACGAGAGCCTGAGTGGAGCCAAAGCCTCGGGGAAGCGGCTGGCGATTCTGTATCTGGATGTCGACCGCTTCAAGCTGATTAACGCTTCGTTCGGAAGAGATTTCGGGGATATGCTGCTGATGCAGATGGCTGAACGGCTCAACCGCGGTCTGCCCGAGCCTGATCTTGCGGCACGCATGGAAGGCGATGAGTTCGCCATTCTATATACAGATGCAGGTACGGAGGACGAGCTGCTCTGTAAAGCCAAAGCAGTGCTGCACCTGATCGAGGAGCCCTTTGAACTGCAGGGAGTTCCGCTGCATGTAACAGTGAGCATCGGTATCGCCACAAACAATCTGGACGACGATGATGCAAGCGTGCTGCTCAGGAAAGCGGATATGGCGCTTGCCCGGGTGAAGGACAGCGGGAAGAATAACTGTTTCATTTATTCCGAGGAATGGGATAACAGTTCGCTTGCGCGTCTGACGCTACAGCATGAGCTGAAGCGGGCGGTTCAGCGGAAGGAATTTATTTTATATTATCAGCCTCAATATCATTTGGTTACGGGTGAAATTGTGGGCGTGGAGGCTTTGATCCGCTGGGAGCATCCTGAGCGGGGAATTGTGGGACCGGGGCAATTTATACCTCTGGCAGAGGAGAGCGGGCTCATTGTGCAAATTGGCGATTGGGTACTGGAGGAGGCATGCCGGCAAAATAAAGCCTGGCAGGCTGCGGGGCTTCCTCCCATCCCGGTCTCCGTGAACTTGTCGATCAGGCAGTTCCTGCAGCAGAATTTAACAGAAAGAGTAGCGGATATTCTGGACCGGACGGGGCTGGAAGCCCGATATCTCGATCTGGAGATTACGGAAACGATGACGATGGATGTCACGCATGCCTCCAGCTGTTTGCTGGAGCTTACCAAGCTAGGCGTGCATATCAGCATTGATGATTTTGGAACCGGGTACAGCTCCTTTCATTATTTGAAGAATTTGCCGATCGGCCGTTTGAAGATTGACCGGTCATTCGTGAGCGATATCGAGCATGATCCCGGGGATGCGGCCATAGTCGCTGCGATAATTGCAATGGCGCATAGTTTGCAGCTTCAAGTGATCGCCGAAGGCGTCGAGACTGAAGTCCAAATGAAATTTTTGCAAAAGCATCTATGCGATGAGATGCAGGGCTTTCTGTGGAGCCCGCCTGTTACCGGCTATGAGATTACAGAAATGCTGCATACCATGAGCTTCAAATAAAAAAGGGAGCCTTCCTTATCGGGGAGGCTCCCTTTGCTTGCTTGGCAGTCAATCGTTTGTTCCGTGTCAAATCACAAAATCATCGATCTCATTCAATGTAAACGTGTATACCTGCTTCTCATCCACATGATAGACAGTGAGCATTTGGCTGCTTTCATCAAGCTTGATTATTCGGCATGGAATGTTCAAGCGCACGCCAAATCCCTTGTTCACCGAGAGGCGGATCAGCCGGTTCTCGGAAATACTGGTGCGTACCCGGTCAATAATTTGAGGCACTTCTTCGATAGTGGCCGTCGCTGCTTCAGTACGTTGCTCCGGAAGTCCCGCAGGATTGCCGCCCGCCGTCGGTTCAGCTATGTAAGGGCTGCCAATTGCGGGTTTGCCCGACACGGCGGATTCCAGCGCTTCAATAAGCCTGCCCAGTTCGATTCCTGATTTAATGCGATAGTCAGCAAATCCGCATTGATTAAGCAGATGCAGGAGACGCTCTGCTGCAAGCGCATTCGTATTGCCTTCTACCAATATATCTACATTAAACAAGTAGGCGGACTGTTCTATGCTGTTTGTTTTACCTTTAGTATCCATAATGCCTCCATGACTAACATAAGTAGAATCACTATACCACTAAAGGACCAATAAATGTAGTCCTAATTTCACTTGTTATCTGGTTGAAATCCGTCAATAAACTTGAGTCATATGTCCTATTCCAGATGGCTTCGGCAGACATATAGTAAATAAGCCAATGGTTCCTTATTAAGGAGGCGGTATTGAATGATGCGCATGGTTCCGATTTCGCTGGATGGCGGCATTCACGTGCTTGGTGTGGAAGTGAAGCTGCCCAAAACGACGCTGCTTGCAGTAACGACAGACACGGGCTACATTATGTGCGGCGCGCTTGATGTGGCGCTGTTAAATGAAAGGCTGAAGGATCGGGGAATTATCGCTGGCCGTGCGGTTGGCGTGCGGACGCTGGAAGAGCTGATGGATGCTCCGCTTGAGTCCATTACCGAAGCTGCAGAAACACTTGGCATTGTTCCCGGAATGAAGGGTTCAGACGCCATTCGGCTGATGCTGTAGATTACAAAATAACAGAGGATTGTCCGGCATCCGCCTCAAGAGCGCAATGCTTCAATTGACAATCCTCTGTTATATTTTGCTGATTTATTCGTTTATTGAATTTGGCTTACAGCGTTTCAAACAGTTTCTTCAAATTGACGTCATACGGAGGTTTAATGACACCCTTCTCCGTAATAATGGCTGTTACATAATCGTGAGGCGTAACATCGAAGGCCGGGTTATATACCTTGATGCCTCTTGGGGCGGTGCGTTTGCCGAAGCCTTCCGTAATTTCCTCCGCATCCCGCTCCTCGATGGGAATTAGCTCTCCGCTTGCCGTATTCAAATCAATAGTGGAGAGCGGACAAGCAACATAAAACGGAATATTATGCGCTTTGGCCAGAACCGCGACGCTGTATGTTCCGATCTTGTTGGCAACGTCACCGTTTGCCGCAACGCGGTCTGTTCCGACAATAACGGCATCGATCCAACCTTTATTCATGATCATGCCGGCCATGTTGTCGCAGATCAGCGTGACGTCGACACCCGCCTGCTGCAGCTCGAAGGCCGTCAGTCTGGCGCCCTGCAGGACAGGCCGCGTTTCATCCGCGAAGACTCGCAGCTTGATGCCTTGTTCCAGCGCAAGATAGAAGGGAGCTAACGCCGTGCCGTACTTGGCCGTAGCCAGGCTGCCGGCATTGCAGTGGGTGAGAACGCCCATGCCATCCTCAAACAAGCCAAGCGCATGCTCGCCGATCATCCGGCATGTTTCCTCATCCTCGCTTTGAATCGCTTTTGCTTCATCCAGCAGCGCTTCTTTGCAAGCCTCCAGGTTAAGCCCGCTTGCTTCGAGCTCTTTGGCCCGGGCCCTCATGCGGTCAAGTGCCCAGAATAAATTGACTGCAGTCGGCCGGGAGGTAGCCAGGTGGGCAGATACCTGATTAACCGCATCCAGCCACTCCGCTTTATTTGACTCCGGCCGGCTGCCAAGAAATACGCCGTAGGCGGCGGCTATTCCGATCGCCGGCGCTCCGCGCACCTTGAGATGTCGAATGGCTTCCCACACATCCTGGCCGGTTGTGAGGGGCAGATGAACAACCTCCTCGGGCAGCAAGCGCTGGTCCAGCAGATCAAGATGATCCCCCGCCCAGACAACGGACTGAAGTCCTTTATAATTTTCCATGAATGATTGTTCCTTTCTTTAGGCCTTTACCGATGCAGCCGCTGTTTGGGCGACCTCAATCAGATCCTCGATAGCGGCTGTTTTACGGTTCCGTTTGATTAGCTCCTTGCCGATTGACAGCGCGAGGCGCTGCGCATGCTCCCTGGCGGCAGGATCCGGAATTTGGTCAATATCCGCAACGTGGGCAAGACCTACAATCCGGCGGACCATCTTGCTTCCTGCATACCCTACCGTATCCTGAAGCAGGCGGTTCATATAATTGTCCTTGTAGCCCGGAGCGGTCATGCTGATCCGGTCAACACCGTTCTTCTCCCACAAGGAGCGGAATTTAGCGTCGAACTTGATCCATATCTCACGAATGGTCTCAATCAGGTAGGAGCGGTACTCCTGCCGTGCCGTCTCATCGGAATCCCAATGATCGCGTGCGGCAAAATTCAGCAGCAGGTTCGCAATGACAGCTCCGATATCAAAGCCCATTGGCCCGTAATAGGCAAACTCGGGATCGATTACCTGCGTCGAATCCGGCTTGATAAAAATACTTCCGGTATGCAAGTCGCCGTGCAGCAGCGCTTGTGCCTGCGTCAGGAATTTCTCGCGCAGCAGGGCGACCTCAAGATGAAGCTCGCCGTCGTTCCACAGCGCCTCTGCTTCATCGCGGATCGCTTCGTCAAAGCTGTTGGTGTCGGCATCCGTGTAGGGATGATCGAATATGAGGTCCTCCGTTATTTTGCACAGCTCCGGATTGATAAACTCGCGAACACGAAGCTTCTTGCTTTGCTGATTCATTCCGAGATCGGATGTGAAGAACAGCGTATTGGCGAGAAAGGTTGAAATATGCTCGGCAAACAGTGGGTATCGTCCGTTCTCGATCAGTCCGCGGCGCATGATCACATGATCGCTGAGATCCTGCATAATTGTCAAAGCAAGCTCAGGATCGTATTTGTAAACGGTCGGAACGAGTCCCGGAGCCAATTTTCCCTGCTGGATCAGCGCCTCGCTCTCGATCCGGGCACGGTCTAGCGTCAGCGGCCAGGATTCGCCCACCACTTTGGCATAAGGCAGGGCCTGCTTCAGAATCAGGCTTGTTCCTTCCTTGGGGTCCGAGATATGAAACACCAGATTCAAATTGCCATCGCCGATTTCCCGGCTGACAAGATGGGCTCCCGGTGTGAAGATACCCTCCAGGCCGCGGGCAATTTCAATAGCTTCTTGTTCGTTCAATGGATGATAAGCAGACATCTCTTGTCCACCTTTCGACTGTGATTATGGAAATGATAGTTTATTATATCGCCGTTGGCCGGCTTAGTAAAATCAATAGAACGATTGGCATCCAAATAAGTATAACGAATATTTTTTCGCGTTGGAATAGCACCTTTGTTATAATAGTAGCAAAAGGTATTGAACCCGGTCGATTTTTGCAACCGTTCGAGTGAGGAACTACTATATAGAGGACTCACGTTCATCAAGCACCTTCAAGGACATAAGAGTGGATGCAGCCTGCCTGGCCGGCTGGCAGCAGCGGCGAAGGCAAGAATTTTAGGAGGTGTAAACATTGAACGACATCAATAATCCGCAGCCCGTAGCGCTCAAGGAATGGGCCGTTGCGGTTAAAGCACTTGCTGAAGGCAGACAGATCATTGTGCTTCGCAAAGGCGGTATCGCTGAGGAAACAAGGGATTTTCAACTCGTCAGCCGGAGATTCTATCTGCTCCCTGCTTACGAGCATCAAAGAGTGGAGCTTCTGAAGGATGATTATCAGGACCGTTTAAGGGATACGCTGAAGGAAGCGAGTCCGGATCGCGTTCGAATCTCTGTTTGCGCCGAAGTTGTGGAGGATATTGAAATCTACGATATGGAGACTCTGGACAGGATCCGGGAATGCCATATATGGACCGATTCTTTTGCAGAGGAGCGTCTGAAATGGAAAAAGAAAAAGCCGCTTCATCTGCTTATACTGCGCATCGGCCGGCTCGAGCATCCTGTTGACATCCCAATGCGGGATGCTTATACGGGCTGCAAGTCATGGGTTACTTTGGAGGACGGGCTTCAGGAGAATCAAATCTCGCCTGTACTTTCTGACGATGCTTTCCAGGAGCAGGCTTCCCGGATTCATCATTTACTAAATCTTTAAGAACCGGAGCGGTTGGCCCGTGAGGGCGGTATTGTTGATTTATAACGAAACTTAGACTAAAATGATTATTGAGAATCAATGAGAATCATTTTGGAATCATTACAAATGAGACCATGTTTCTAACAAATATAGGAACATCGAACTTTGGAAGGGGTAGTTTAAATGGCAACACATTTCAAGATCGACGGCTTGAAGGCTGAGATCGAAGGCAAGGAGATACTGAAAGGTATCAACATTGAGATCAATGGTGGCGAAATTCATGCCATCATGGGACCGAACGGTACAGGAAAAAGTACGCTGGCATCGGCGCTTATGGGGCATCCTAAATATGAAGTGACGGAAGGGGCCGCCACGCTTGATGGTGAGGATCTGCTTGATATGGCCGTAGACGAGCGCGCCCGCGCCGGTCTGTTTCTCGGCATGCAGTATCCAAGCGAAATTACCGGCGTTACCAATTCCGATTTTCTGCGCAGCGCCATTAATGCCCGCAGGGAAGAAGGAAAAGAGATTTCACTGATCCGTTTTATCCGTCTGATGGAAGGCAAGATGAAGGATCTGGAAATGAACCCCGAATTTGCCCACCGTTATTTGAATGAAGGCTTCTCGGGCGGAGAAAAGAAACGGAACGAGATTCTGCAAATGATGCTGATCGAGCCCAAGATTGTCATTCTGGACGAAATTGATTCCGGACTTGATATCGATGCGCTCAAAATCGTAGCCAACGGCGTCAACGCCATGCGCTCCGAGGATCGCGGCTTTCTGATCATCACTCACTATCAACGGCTCCTGAACTATATTACACCGGATTTTGTTCATGTTATGATGCAGGGCCGAATCGTGAAATCAGGCGGACCGGAGCTTGCGGCGCGTTTGGAGAGCGAAGGTTACGATTGGGTTAAAGAAGAACTGGGCATCGTGGACGAAACGGTCGGACAGGTTTAGCGGAGGAGGAAGAGCAATATGAGTACACAACTAACTACTCCGGTGAACCGCCAGTCTGCCGAAGCGTTATCACGAGACAAAGGCGAGCCGGCCTGGCTTGAAGCGCTGCGCATCAAGGGCGCTGAGCTTGCGGAAACGCTGGAATGGCCGAAACCGGAAAAAACGCGTATTGACCGCTGGGAACTGACAGCGCTTGGCAGTTACAAACGGGAGGCTGAGCTTCGCTCGGCAGACGAGCTGCCTGAATCATTGAAGGAGCTTTCGGGTAATGCTCCTTCAGGACTCGTTGTTCAACGCAACTCGAGCAGCGTGTTCAAGCAGCTTTCTCCTGAGCTTCAGGCAAAAGGAGTTATCTTTACCGATCTGGAGACGGCAGCGCGGGATCACGCCGATCTGGTGCAGAAATATCTGTTCCAGGCCGTAAAGCAGGAGGAGAGCAAGCTGACTGCCCTGCATTCGGCAATATGGAACGGCGGCGTATTTTTATACGTGCCCAAGAATACAGAAATCGAGCTGCCGCTCCAGGCTTTGTTCTACAGCGACGATGCAGAAGCGACTTTTGCGCCCCATATTCTAATCATTGCGGATAACAACAGCCGCGTTACTTATGTGGATAATGTGGTTTCTGCCTATACAGCGGAGCAGCAGGCGCTAACCAAGCAGGCCGTAGTTGAGGTGTTTGTAAATCCAGGCGCTCATGTAAGGGTAGCAACGGTTAACCATATGGCTGACAGTATTATCGATCTGACGATACGCCGTGCGATCATTGAGAATGATGCCAGCATTGAATGGGTGATCGGTGATTTGCATGACGGCCATATTTTGTCGGATACGCAATCTGTGCTGAAGGGCAATGGCTCTTCATCGGATGCGAAGGTCATCAGTATCGGCAAGAACTCGCAGCAAATGAGCTTGACGACGGGTGCCGTTCATATCGGGCGCAGCTCCGAGAGCAACATGGTTACGCGGGCTGTTATGAAGGACTCATCGAGAGCCATCATCAACGGCATCACGAAGATCGAGAAGGGCGCAACCAAGGCCAATGGCGTACAGACCGAGAAGGTGTTGATGCTCAGTCCCAAAGCCCGCGGCGACGCCAATCCGATTCTGCTGATCGATGAAGATGATGTTAAAGCTGGGCATGCGGCCAGCGTTGGACAAGTAAATCCTGAACAGGTGTACTACCTGATGTCGCGAGGCATCTCAAAAAAGGACGCGGAGCGGCTCATTATTCACGGATTTCTGGCCCCGGTGGTTTCGGAGATTCCGATCGAGGCTGTTCGTGAACAGCTCAAGCGTCTTCTTGAAAGGAAGCTGGAAGGATGAATGTGCAGGCGATTCGGGAACAATTTCCGATCCTGCATCAAGAGGTAAACGGGCACCCGCTCGTATATCTGGACAACGCGGCGTCTTCACAGAAGCCGCGTTCCGTCATTGATGCCATGGTTCGGTATTATGAAATGGACAATGCCAATGTTCACCGCGGCGTTCATACGCTCGGCTCGCGTGCAACAGACGCATATGAAGGCGCCCGCGAGAAGACGGCGGCATTTCTCCATGCAGCCAGTCCCCAGGAAATCATCTTTACCCGCGGGACGACCACAGCGCTTAATCTGGTTGCCTCCGGTTATGCCCGTACGGTATGCGGCGAAGGCGACGAAATCGTGATAACGCCTATGGAGCATCACTCCAATTTAATACCGTGGCAGCAGGCCGCCAAAGCGACCGGAGCCACGCTGAAATATATTCCGCTCCAACCGGATGGCTCCATTAGATTGGAGGATGCGGAGAAGACGATTACGAGCCGTACCAAGGTTGTTTCTATCTCCCATGTGTCCAATGTGCTGGCAGTCATTAATCCAATTAAAGAAATTGCCGAAATTGCACATCGCAATCATGCTATAATGGTAGTAGACGGCGCGCAAAGTACGCCGCATATGCGGGTGGATGTTCAGGATTTGAATTGTGATTTCTATGCTTTCTCCGGACATAAGATGTGTGGTCCTACGGGAATTGGAGCATTATATGGCAAGAAGGCTCTGCTCGAAGCCATGGAACCGATCGAATTCGGCGGTGAAATGATCGATCACGTTGATTTGTATGAATCCACATGGAAAGAGCTGCCTTACAAGTTTGAAGGAGGAACGCCGATTATCGCCGGAGCTGTCGGGCTTGGTGCGGCAATCGATTTTCTTCAGGAAATTGGCATGGATGCGATCGAGCAGCATGGGCAAAAGCTTTCTGCATATGCGTATGACCGGCTTCGTGCAATGGATGACATAACGATATATGGTCCCGAGAAGAATCGGGCTGGGCTTGTCACCTTCAATCTCGATGAGGTTCATCCGCATGATTTAGCAACTGTTTTGGATACCAAAGGGGTTGCCATCCGTGCCGGACATCATTGCTGCCAGCCGCTTATGCGCTGGTTGAATGTTTCTTCTACGGCCAGAGCAAGCTTTTATTTATACAACACCGAAGAGGACGTTGACCGGTTGATTGACGCCCTCCACCAGACAAAGGAGTTCTTCGGTTATGCAATTGGATGATTTGTATCGCAGAGTCATTATGGATCATTACAAAAATCCGCGCAACCGCGGTACGCTGGATGAAGATGCCGTGACGGTAAACCTGAATAATCCGACTTGCGGTGACCGGATTACGCTGCAGATGGAAATTCAGGACGGGATTGTAAAACAAGCCAAATTCACCGGCGAAGGCTGTTCGATCAGCATGTCTTCCGCTTCCATGATGACCGAAGCGGTCCAAGGCAAATCGCTTGATGAAGCTCTTGCGCTGGCTGAGAAGTTTTCCAGTTTTATCAAGGGCGAACCAACGGAGTTTGATGAGCTTGAAGATATTGAGTCGCTGGCGGGCGTGAGCAAATTCCCGGCGCGCATCAAGTGCGCGACACTTTCCTGGAATGCGCTGCGCAAAGGAATTGAGTTGGAGAAACGACAATAAGCGCGCTTTAATGCGCGTTCGAGAGATGGGAGGCCTTTACAATGGCTAAGCAAATGCCCGATTTGGAAGATTATAAATACGGTTTTCGTGACGAGCATAAGGCGATTTTTGAATCCGGTAAAGGTTTGACACCCGAAGTTGTGCGTACAATTTCGGAAATCAAGAACGAACCGGAATGGATGCTGGAGTTCCGTTTGAAGTCGCTGGAGCAGTTTAACAAAATGCCGATGCCGCGTTGGGGCGGCAATATGGATGACCTTGATTTCAATGATATCCAGTACTATGTAAGAGCATCGGACAAACAAGGGAAAACGTGGGAGGAAGTTCCGACCGAAATCAAAGAAACCTTTGATAAGCTTGGTATTCCTGAAGCGGAGCAGAAATTTCTTGCAGGGGTATCCGCCCAATACGAATCCGAGGTTGTTTACCACAGCATGCAGGAGGATCTGGAGAAGCAGGGTGTTATTTTCACCGATACCGACACCGCGCTTCGTGAATATCCGGAGATTTTCCGTAAATACTTCGGTACGATCATTCCTCCGGCGGATAACAAATTCGCCGCTCTCAATAGTGCAGTATGGTCAGGCGGAAGCTTTATCTATGTGCCAAAGGGTGTGCAATGCGAAGTTCCGCTGCAGGCATACTTCCGTATCAATTCGGAGAACATGGGCCAATTCGAGCGTACTCTCATCGTAGCCGATGAAGGCAGCATGGTTCACTATGTAGAGGGCTGTACGGCTCCAATCTACAGCACGAACTCTCTGCATAGCGCCGTGGTTGAAATTCTTGTCCTTAAGGACGCCCGTGTCCGCTACACGACGATTCAAAACTGGGCGCCGAATATTTATAACCTCGTGACCAAACGTGCCGTTGCCGAAGAAAATGCAACCATGGAATGGGTCGATGGAAATATCGGTTCCAAGCTGACGATGAAATATCCGGCTGTTGTTCTAAAAGGCCGCGGCGCCAAAGGCATGGTCCTCTCCATCGCCGTTGCCGGTAAAGGGCAGCATCAGGATGCCGGTGCCAAGATGACTCACCTGGCTCCGGATACCACATCGACAATCGTGTCCAAATCGATCAGCAAGCATGGCGGTAAAGTAACCTATCGCGGTTTGGCTTCATTCGGACGCAATTCCGAGGGCTCCAAGGCAAACATCAAATGCGATACGCTCATCCTTGATAATGAATCGACTTCAGACACGATTCCCTATAACGAAATTATGAACGACAACATTACGCTTGAGCATGAAGCTACGGTATCCAAAGTATCCGAGGATCAGCTCTTCTATCTGATGAGCCGCGGACTGACCGAAGCGGAAGCGACGCAAATGATCGTCATGGGCTTCATCGAGCCGTTCACCAAAGAACTGCCGATGGAATACGCTGTTGAGATGAACCGTCTCATCAAGTTCGAGATGGAAGGCAGCATCGGTTAATCGATTGAAACAAGAAAAAGAAGCCGGCATGGTCTGTAAAGACGATGCCGGCTTCTTTTTACATAAAAACTTGCTTTACTTCAAGGGAGCGGTCTACGGTGAGATCAATAAACTGATCGTTGATCTGGATAAGAGGACGGAAAAATTCGGATGGATGTGTCATCACAATCGTTCCGTATTCGCCGCTCACAAGCTCGATCCGCTTGCCGATGAAGTTGGGTATCATATGTTTGATAAAGGTGTGGGTTGTGAAGGGATCCAATTCAATGAAGCTCATGCGGTACAGCTCTTTCAGAACAAACAGCAGATCGCGTTTTTTCTGATAGACGCGAGAAGAAATCATCGCGCTGTAGACATCGGAGACAGCTACGATTTTGGAGACGGGGTGCATTTTATCACCGGTAATGCGGTAGGGATAGCCTGAACCGTCAATACGTTCATGATGCTCAAGCGCTACGATTGCCGGTATAGATTGGCCAAAGGATTTTAAAATAATTTGATTGCCGTAAATGGTGTGCTGTTTGATTTCTTCAAATTCCTGCTCGGTCAGACGATCAGGCTTATTCAGGATTTTTGCCTCAATCCGGCACTTGCCGATATCATGAAGAAATCCGGCTTGGCCGACTTTCACCGCCTGCTCCTCATCATAGCCGAGCCAGGAAGACAAATAGTAGGACAGCATGCCCACCTGAACGGAATGCTGGTAAGTGTAATCATCCTTCGTGTTGAGCAGCAGCAGCATGGACACGACATCGCGTTCTGTTTTGAAATTGTCTACAAGCGGCTGAAAGGTCTCGACAACATCCTCTTCAGCTATTTTTCCATTCTGAAAAGCATCCATGAATAACTGCTCGCAACCGTTTACAACTTCCTGATAGACGGGTTCAACTGTTGGCAGCCACCTGGGGTTGATGCTGGATTCGATCGTTCTTTCCGGTGGATGTTCAGTGATGCGTCTTTCGATCTCGACATAATCAAGCTGGTGCTGGAACAGCCTGGATATTTCCCTGGCGCTCAGCTCGGTCCCTTTGGAAAGCACATTCAGCCCGTAGGAGTTGAACGTATCATGGGTTAACCGATCTCCCTCTTTTAGCTCCGTCAGATGTACTCTCATGCTCCACCTCAAGTAACAGTTGTCCAATCAATTGTTATGTCTATGGTAGCAACAAAAAGTGGAATTGGCAATAACAGCAAATCGAATTATAAAAATTTATATGAATATATGAGCAAATATATAGGTATATCAGATTATTTTTGATTGCGGAAGCGGAAGCAGACTGAATCTTTATATTCCATATATTTCATTGTAAATGCGCTTGGCGACAACAAGATCCTCTGTCCCTTGAATGAGGGCTCTTCCATCCGGGAACAAAACGGCTGTTATATGCTCATCCCGCCGATAACGGACAAGAAACGGATTTTGCTCGACCTTACCGGCCTGCCTGAGCCTTGCGGCTAACGCATCCATATTGATTTTGCTGTTTTGTCGCGGTGAAATCTGCATCGTGTTGCGTCCGCACAGCGAAACAGCTGCCGATTCCAGCTCGTTGTCATCCAGATAGCTGTATTGATGCCGGGAGCAAGCCGGGCAGTCGCTGCGCTTGGATTTGGAGACATTCAGGGGGGTGTAGCGGTGCTGCCACAGGTCTGCCTGGAACAAAGTGCCGTGCATGGCCGCAGCATTGCCGCTAAGCCACTTGATCGCTTCCGCTGCCTGCATGGAGGCGATCAGATCGACGGCCGGGGAAATAACGCCCGCCGTTTCGCACGTGTCTACAGAGCCTGCAGCAGGCGGTACAGGGAACAGACAGCGGAAGCATGGCGTCTGTCCCGGAATGAAGGACATGGTCATGCCGGATGCGCCGACGACTCCTCCGTATATCCAGGGAATCTCCAGCTTCAAACTGATATCGTTAATCAAATAACGAACGGAGAAATTATCGGATCCGTCTATAATAAGATCGACTCCGTCCAGCATTTCTTCCGCGTTTGCGCTTGTCAGATCAAGGATCATCGGTTCGATGCGTACAGAGCTGTTGATGCTTCTCAGCCGTTCAGCCGCCGCCGCCGCCTTGGGCAGCATGCGCTGCACATCCTCTTCTGTGTACAGCATCTGCCGCTGCAGATTGCTCCATTCCACTACATCGCGGTCAATGATTCGGATTCGGCCAATGCCTGACCGTACAAGATGCTGGGCTGCAACGCTTCCGAGCGCGCCCATGCCGACTACGGCAGCGCTGCTCTCACCGATGCTTCGCTGACCCGCTGCCCCGATAGGAGCGAAGCGGATCTGTCTGGAGTAGCGGTCAGCAGGAGCGGGGGGCTGCTCCGCCGACCCGGAATTGTAATCTGTGCTGTCCTTATCGTGAAAAGTCATACGGAGCCTCCTAAAGTTTTTCTGCGCGCTGCCCGAAACCGTTTCCCTGACAAAGCAGAAAAACGGTTTCGGAATCATGGACTGCGTTTTTTCACTGCACTGCCGATACAGCATCTCCGACAGAGAGAACAACTTCATCGGATGCAAAGCTACGTTTTTAGCCGCAGCTGCTTTATAATGGCGGGGCGATGGGATTCCAGGGTCCCTGCTGGTGGCCTTTCCATTCCGAGCCGTCTTCCCATATCTCCCGTTTCCATATCGGCACTATTTCCTTAAGCCGTTCAATGGCGTATCTGCTTGCTTCATAGCAGGCATCCCGATGGGGTGTCGAGATCGCGATGACAACGCTGATCTCGGCAATGGCGACTACACCGATGCGATGCCCGATTGCACAACGCGCGCCCGGCCATCTCTGCGACACTTCATCGCCGATTTGCCGAAGCATTTTGAGCGCCATGGGTATATAAGCCTCATACTCCAAACGGACCGTCCGCTGCCCCTCGGTCCACTCTCTTGTGGTGCCCGTAAACGTCAGGGTGGCGCCATTCTCGGGCGCGATGACTTTAGCCGTGATCGCCTCAACGGACAGCGGCTGCTCCGTGACGGCAAACAAACCATTGTCCGCATCTGCGGCAGGCTCCGGCTCTCCGCCGGAGACGGGGGGGAGCAGCGCAAGCTCGTCCGTGCATTTCACAATATCGTCATCAGCGGCATAGGACTGGTTGGAGGCCATGAATGAGGCTGTTATTAACGATTCATGTGCGGGATATCGGACAATCAGAGCTTGTTTCAACGCACTGACAGGGATTTGGTCTTCATCAAGCTGCAGACGGATTGCCGGTTCCGCCAATCGCTCAGCCAGGCCAGCGAACAACTGAATATTCCATTGATTGCTCATGTTTTAACCTCTCGTATCTTCGTTAATGATCTCTACAGCATACCATAATCATTTGAAAAATGTTATGCTAGAAACAGCTACATGAAGGGGAGTGCGGACTATGCCGGGGTTAACGGATCGGTTCGAACGTGTTCATGATTATTTGCGAATATCCGTGACGGACCGTTGTAACTTACGCTGTTTATACTGCATGCCGGAAGAAGGCGTTGAATTTGCTCCTTCCTCCGATATGCTGTCTTATGATCATATAGTTGAGGTTGTTGAGGTGGGCGCGAGCCTCGGTATTTCAAAGCTGCGCATCACAGGGGGAGAGCCGCTTGTGCGTCCGGGCCTGGACGGACTGGTGCGCCGGTTGGCGGCAATTCCCGGTATTCGCGATATATCGCTGACAACCAACGGTGTTCTGCTGGCGGATCAAGCCGGGGCGCTGAGAGAAGCCGGGGTCAACCGGGTAAATATCAGTCTGGATACGCTCGATCCGGCACGGTTTCAGTTTATTGCCAGACGAGGGGATCTGAAGAGGGTCATGGCCGGCATTGAAGCCTCGGCGAAAGTGGGTTTCAGCCCGATAAAGCTCAACTGCGTGCTGCTTAAGGGTGTCAATGAGGATGAGATCGGTGATTTTCTTCAGATGGCTTATGAGCATCCGCTGCATGTCCGTTTTATTGAGTACATGCCGATCGGGCACGCCGACGAAAATTGGAAAAACCATTATTTGCCTTTAACGCGTGTTCTGGAAATTGCCCGGGAACGCAAACTTGATATAGAACGCCTGGACTCTATTATCGGGAACGGTCCTTCTGAGGATTATCGCATTGCAGGCGGACTGGGCTCGTTCGGCCTGATTCATCCCGTCAGCGATCACTTCTGCCAAAGATGCAACCGTCTGAGATTGACGGCGGATGGGAGCATTAAGCCCTGCCTGTACTGGGTGGATGAGCTTAGCGTGAAGCCCGCGCTTGGAAATCCGGAGGCGCTGCGTGCTGTATATATGCGGGCGATGGATATCAAGCCGCTTAATCATGAGATGGCAGCCAAGCTGTCTGACGAAGCCCAAAGCCACGAGCCTACCGCAAGGAGAATGTCCCAAATCGGCGGTTAGGGTCTCATAATTGCGAAAGTAGAGTACGGACAATAGCTGGAGGAATAATAAATGAGTAATTCCCGAACGATAATGATTGACCATTTCGGACAACCGCTGCGTGAAACGTCCCCGGAGCAGATGGCTTTGCTTGCGGGGAATGTTTTTGCCTTGTCGGATCGTGTGCCGGAAGCAGGCGGAGATGCCTTTGATTTTGCAGCATGGTATGCCGCTTGGCGCACCCTGCAGGGAATCGGGCAGCAGACTCCGGAGCCCAGTCACCTTAAAGTGGAAGGTGCGGATTCCTTTGAAGCGGTTATTCCTTGGGAACAGCTTGCGGAAGCTGCCGTTCAATATGCGATAGAGGGGCAGCCGCTGCAGAAGGGCGGGCCTATCCGGCTCTATGTTCCAAACGGCTCAAGCGCATGTCTGAACGTAAAAAGCGTGGTCATGTGCCGTTTTCTGCATGAGGAAGCAAGCAGGGGGGAAGTCTCGTATGGATTCAAAAGCACGTTTTCTCCGCAAGATATGCGAATAAAGCGGTAATCCCTTATAACCCGGGAGGCAGGCATGAAAGAAACATCGACTGGTGCGCCTGAAGTCGTTCTGTTGCACAGCAACGACGTTCACAGCCGCTTGGAACTGGCGGCAAAAATGTCCACTTACATTGCAGAAACAAGGCGTACATATGGAAGCGACCACGTGCTCGCTCTGGATATCGGCGATCATATGGACCGCATGAGAATTGAGACGGAGGCCAGTGACGGCCTTGTGAATATAGAGCTTTTGAATGAGGCGGGTTATGAGGCGGTAACTCTTGGAAACAATGAGGGTTTAACCTTTACGCATGAGCAATTGGATGACGCTTACCGCGAACATGCGCGCTTTCAGACGATCTGTGCCAATATGCACCAAAAATCAAGCGGCGAGAGGCCTTCATGGCTGCAGCCTTCCACGATTATCCAAAAAGGACGTCTCCGGATTGGAATTATTGGGGTTACGGCTGCCTTTGCCGATTTTTATGATCTGCTGGACTGGAATGCCGGCGATCCCATTGACGCGGTAGCGGAGCAGGCAGCCGCCCTGAGAGGGCGCGTCGATGTGCTGGTCGTCATGTCGCATCTGGGCCTGGCCTCTGACCGGCAGATGGCGCAGAAAGTCGAAGGTCTCGATTTGATTCTTGGCGGACATACGCATCATCTGCTCGAGGAGCCGGAAGTGATTGGCAGGACCTATATCTGTGCCGCCGGCAAGTTCGGCGATTATATAGGGCGCATTGAGATTGGTCTGGATCCTATCTTTAAACGTCCATTCTTCCATGTCGAATGCATACCGATGGCCGCATACGAAGAGAAACCCGAAGCCGCCGCCATAATCGGCGGCTTCAAAGCGGCTGGGCAGCGTCGTCTCAGCAGAGTCATTACAAGATTGTCCGAACCGCTGCCGGCAAGAGTCGAGCAGGAATCGCCGCTTTGCAATTTGCTGGCTGCCGGTCTGAGGCGCTGGACGGACTCGGAGATTGGCATCGTCAACACGGGACAGCTTCTGGGCGGACTCGCCGAAGGAGACGTAACGGCAGGGGAGCTGCACGCGCTGTGCCCTTCTCCTATCAACCCCTGCCGGATGAGATTGGCCGGTCCGGATCTCCTGCGCGCATTGGAAGAGGCCCTTCTTGGGGAATTCATCGATAAGCCGATCCGCGGGTTCGGATTCCGGGGCTATGTTCTTGGCACCTTGGCCGTTGACGGTCTCGAAATAAGCTGGGACCCGGAGGCACCTCCTTATGGCAAGATCCTTTCCCTGACGGTAAACGGGCAGGACTTTGACCCTGATCGTGAATACGTGGTAGGGACGATAGACATGTTTACGTTCGGTGTAGGTTATGAGACAATCAAAAACGGCAAGGACATTCAGTACTTTTTGCCCGAGTTCATTCGGGACGTGCTGGCTTTGGAATTGCAGCATACACAAGCTCTCTTGGATTGCAGAAAGACCCGCTGGACCATGACGGGTACAAATCATGGAACGACCGGTTGACAACTGCCAGAGATGAAGGAGGGAGAACCAGGCTTTTATGGGAGATATTATTAATGCTGTTATTTTAGGAATTGTTGAAGGGCTGACTGAATTTTTGCCGGTATCTTCGTCCGGACACATGATTTTGACCAATAAGCTGCTTGGTTACGCCTCGGATAATCAGATGATCGTTACGTTCGAAATCGTCATTCAACTGGCTGCCATTCTGGCAATTGCCCTGATTTACCGCAAGCGTATCGCCAATCTGTTCGGCCTGTCCCGGCAGACGGAAAGTCTGGGAAGGATTTCCGCTTACCCCAGAGCAAGACGCAAGCTTAATCTTATTCATATCGCACTTGGCATTGTGCCCGCAATGCTGTCCGCATTCTTCCTGAGGGATGTTATCAAGGGGGAAGGATTTAACCAGACCCCGGTCCTCTATGCGCTCGTGGTGGGCGGCGTCTACATGATTATAGCCGAATGGCTCTCAAGTACGAGACGGATTCGCGTCGTATCGGAGACCATTGACGATATTTCCTATAAGCAGGCGTTTATGATCGGAATTCTGCAATGCTTGTCATTATGGCCGGGCTATTCGCGCTCAGGCTCGACGATTGCCGGCGGGATGCTGGTGGGAACCAGCTACAAGGCTGCTGCCGATTTCTCTTTCCTGATGGCGATTCCGATCATGGCGGTGGCGACCGGCTACGAGCTGCTGGACAATTACAAGTTTATTGAAGGGGACAACCTGCCGTTCTTTATTACCGGATTTATTGTATCCTTCGTGGTGGCATGGCTTGTAATCGTATTGTTCCTGAAGCATATTCAAAAGGTGAAGCTGACTCATTTTGCTATCTACCGGTTTATATTGGCAGCTCTGTTCTGGTTCTTCATTATGCGATAAGCGGAAAAAAACAGTTGTTTCTTCCTGCTTGACTTTTATCATTCCATGAAAAAGATGATTTTTGTCGATAATTGGCGAATCTGTTATTGCTCTTTTTTCCAAAATAACTTACATTAAAATTACGAGGTCGATTGACATGCCCTCATGATTAGGAAAATTGAAGCAAGCAGGGGTCGATCCGATGCGATTATTGCCCATACATCTATGCCGAGCAGGCATGAAACTAGCCAAAAAGATCTACTCAGAGGAAGGTCTCGTCCTGCTTGCCGAGCAAGTCGAGCTGACCGACAAGCTGATATCCAGACTGCGGGAATGCGGCATCAACTTTGTTTATATTCATGATCCCAAAACGGCTGATATAGTTGTTCCCGATCTGATCAGTGATGCGACCAGACATCGGGCGCTTCATGAAATCCGGACTAATTTCCGGGCTATGATGGACAAGCCCAATCGCAAATCCGGGGTTACCTACCCCTACATAGCGAAGCCCTTCCGGCAGGTTATGAATATGGTGATCGACGATCTCACCAGCCAGAAGGATGCCATGCTGATGCTGATGAACATGGGGATCGTAGACGATTATCTGTTTCAGCATTCGCTTAATGTCTGTGTCTATTCCACGATACTGGGCATTGCCAGCGATTATTCGCGCGACGAATTAATGAACATTGGTCTTGGTGCGATGCTCCATGATATCGGCAAAACCCAAATCAGAACCAATGTATTGAAAAAATCGGGTTCTCTGACCCGCGATGAATACGAGGAAATGAAGCGCCACGCTGAACGCGGGTATTATCTGCTGAAGGATGAGCCGAATATCCCGCTGCTGGTCGCCCACTGTGCCTATCAGCACCATGAGAGACTGGATGGCAGCGGCTATCCGAGGGGAATCAAAGGAGATCAAATTCACGAATACGCCAAGTGGATTGGACTCGTGGACTCTTACGATGCTATGACCTCAACCCGCATTTATAAATCTCCGATGCTTCCCCACCAAGCGGTGGAGGCGCTCTATACCGGCACGGGAACATTGTATGAGCAAAGCATGCTCCAGACGTTCCGGGACAAGGTCGCGATTTACCCTATTGGCGTTACCGTAAAGCTCCAAACCGGTGAGACCGGTGTTGTGGTGGACATTAACGCTTCCTGTCCGCATCGGCCCGTTGTGCGCGTCCTGGAGGACGAACATGGCACGGAGCTGAAGGCGCCGTATGAAGTTGATTTGTCAACCAAGCTGACAATGATGATTACCGGAGTCAATGAGGATCCCCAGCTGGCGGAAGTAACCGGGGCTTAGGACCCGGGAGGGGCAATAGCTGGGAAAAAGAGCCGATAGGGCTCTTTTTTTTAACAACTTTACCTGCCCGCCAGAGGACCTTGAAGTTATTTTTATATCAATAATTACAAAGATATCCATATTGCGAAATGACGAAATTTGCTGAATTGTTGTTAATTATTTGCAACAATACGCGGCGAATATTACAATGATGGAAATACGAATGATAAAGTCAGGTGCTGAAACTATGCAAAATGTTATACATACAGATCGTACACAGGGTGTTCGACCCACTTCGCCTGCGGATGATCCGTGGGATCCGATCGTTGCGCTGCGCCAGTTTGGAAGGCATCGTCTGACAAGCGTGGAGATGACAATTTCCAATCTATGCAATATGCGATGCGAGCATTGCGCGGTGGGGGATACGCTCGTAATGGCTGAGCCAGGCAAGCTGCCTCTGGAGATGATGCTGCACAGGCTGGATGAAATCGAGCATTTGCAGACGATCAGCATTACCGGCGGAGAGCCCACTTTTTCCGGCAAAACGGTTAAGGAATATCTGATTCCACTGCTCAAATACGCCCGCAGCCGGGGGATCCGATCGCAAATCAACTCCAATATCACATTGGATTACAGCCGTTACGAGGAGATTGCCCCGTTCCTGGATGTGATGCATATTTCTTTCAATTACACCAATGCCGACGATTTTCACGAAGTCGGCTTTGCCAAAAGCGGTCATCCCGTTGCCCGTGAAACGGCTGCCAGGATGTATGAGCGAATGCTCAGCAATGCAAGCAAATTAAGCAAGGGCGGTCTCTTCGTCTCCGCTGAATCCATGATCAATTTTCGGACGCATGAGAAAATGGCCGAGATTCATCAGCTTATTGTGCAGATGGGCTGCCAGCGTCACGAGGTACATCCGATGTATCCAAGTGCTTTCGCTTCCGATTTACCGGTTATAAATAAAGAGGAGATGCGCAGAGCTATCCTGCATCTGCTGGATCATCGGGATTCTTCCCTGTGGATGCTGTTTGGCACCCTGCCGTTCTTTCACTGCAGTGAGGAGGCCGAGGACCGCAATCTGCTGGCAAGACTTGCGGCGGAACCAAACGTAACGGTTCGCAATGATCCGGACGGGCGGAACCGTCTCAACGTGAATCTGTTCACGGGAGATGTATTCGTGACAGATTTCTCTGATGTACCGGCTTTCGGCAACATCCGCACAGACCGGCTCGATGTATTGTTCGAGCGCTGGCTTGCCCATCCGCTGGCGGGCAGCGTTAACTGCCACTGCCCGGCTGCAGCCTGCTGCGGACCGAATTTACTGGTTAAAGACATGTACTACAGGGAAGTGGATTTTCTGGCTCGAAAAGCTATCCTTTAGATTGGATGAGAGGAGCGGACCACCCTATTGGGACATTTTGACGCAGGCGAGATTGTCTGGAATTTAATTATTGTTTTTGTCCTTGTTCTGTTGAATGGTTTTTTTGTGGCAGCGGAGTTTTCGCTCGTGAAGGTCCGATTGTCCAGACTGACGCAGCTCTCCAATGAGGGGAATAAGCGCGCAAAATATGCCCTTAAAGTGAACAGCAGGCTTGACACTTACTTATCGGCAACGCAGCTTGGGATTACCCTTGCTTCTCTTGGACTTGGCTGGGTAGGCGAGCCTGCCATATCCGATCTGATTGTGGAGCCGCTGCTTCACGAATTCGGGCTGAGCGATTCAACGGTTATTTCCTCCGTATCCGTCGTTATCGGCTTTCTTGTCATTACCTTCCTGCATATTGTGCTTGGCGAGCTTGCGCCCAAGACGCTTGCCATTCAGAAGTCGGAGTCCACTTCCCTGTGGGCATCGATGCCGCTGCTGCTGTTTTATCGTATTTTTCTCCCGGCAATCTGGCTGCTCAACGGCTCTGCCAACCGATTGCTCAGGCTGATTGGTGTGAAACCGGCAAGCGAGCATGATTCAGCCCATACGGAAGAAGAGATCCGTATTCTGATGAATCAAAGCGCCGTCAGCGGCATCATCGACAAGGATGAGCTGAAGCTGTTTGACAATATTTTTGAGTTTTCCGACAGGCTGGCCCGCGAAGTGATGCTGCCTCGCACCGATATGGATTGTCTCTATGCCGATATCGATTTTGCCGAGAATATGAAGACGGTCTATGCGACCAAACATACGCGTTTCCCGGTCTGTGTCGAGGACAAGGACCAGCTGATCGGATTTGTACATATTACGGATTTGCTGACAGCCGATCCGGATGAGGACCATACCCTTCACAAGTTTCTTCGTCCCATCCTGAATGTTCCTGAATCGATGGAAATCAGTCATGTGCTGAAGCTGATGCAGCGCAAGCATTCGCAGCTGGCGATTGTTGTGGATGAATATGGCGGAACGGCGGGCATGCTCACAACTGAACTGATTCTTGAAGAGATCGTCGGAGAGATTCATGACGAGTTCGATACGGAACAGCCAAGTGTTGTAGTCAAGGGGGATGTGACCTCTGTAGATGGCCGGATGCTGATTGAAGATGTGAATGACATGTTTAATCTGGATATCGAGGATGATGATGTCGATTCCATAGGAGGCTGGTTGTTCACCCGTCTTGAGGGCAACCCCGTCAAAGGAAAGAAGGTCGAGCATAAGCACTATGTGTTTGAAGTAGCGGAAAGCGAGCGGCTGAGAGTGCTGCGCGTCAATATTTTTCGTTTACAAAGGGATGAACTGCTGGAGATCGAAGCTCCAGTTGAAGAATGATCCTGCTGGGCTCGGCTTACCTCAGCTGCTCTTCTTAATTCATGGAGATGGCAGCGTGATTGTTGAGTTACAGTTTGCGCCGCCATGAATGGCAAGCAATCTGCATTTTGAATGCAGATTGCTTTTTTTTTGTTTTTTTCACTCTCATGGAGGCAATCAACAAGGCGGATGGATATGAAAGAAATGGACAGCTTATGCAAATTTTTGGTGAAAAAACAGAATTAATCTTCCTGAATGAGAACAAAATCTGGGCTCTTGTCATATGCTTACTAAAGGAATGCCTGAAAAATGGGCTCTCGAAGGACGAATCCGAAGGCAGAAAGAAGGAGGAGCCAAGGTGAATTTGAAGCAAACCCGAGAATGGTATCCGTTTGTCGGCCCGTTTGATCCCTGTCCCCCAAAATATGTGAAAACCTATGTCGTGCCGCCTAATCAGTATTTTACCTACCAGCCCATGAATTTACCGCAATTTTCATTGTCCGAGGCATTGAAGGTGGGAACGCTGTGGCCTGCTTTCTTCAGTCCCTATGAATCCAGATGCGGGAAGGGAGCCTAGCAGAAGCCATGAATAAACCGGATGAGAATTATTACCGCAAGCTGCTCGAGCTTCAGCAGCTGGATTTTGCTCTGGTCGAATTAACACTTTATTTGGATACCCATCCCAATGATATGCAGATTTTGCAGCAGTTTAACCAGCTTGTCCAGCAGAGGCAGCACTGCGCCCATGAGTTTGAGATGCAGTATGGGCCTTTGCTCCAGTTTGGCCACAGTTATTCCAAATATCCATGGCAATGGATTGAGACTCCATGGCCCTGGCAGGTGTGATCCATCTCGCCCATTGCGTGTAAAAGCACCTCAAAAGCGTTTAACCGGTCAGGAGGGATGTACGGAATGTGGATTTATGATAAAAAGCTACAATACCCGGTGCGGGTCAGTAAATGCGACCCGAGGGTGGCGAAATATCTTGTCGAGCAATATGGGGGCGCGGATGGGGAGTTGTCGGCAGCGCTGCGATACTTAAATCAAAGGTATACGATACCGGATAAGGTTGTCGGATTATTAACGGACATAGGAACCGAGGAATTTGCCCATCTGGAAATGATTGCCACAATGATCTATAAGCTCACGAAGGATGCTACTCCTGCGCAGCTGGAGGCAGCGGGGTTAGGGGAGCATTTTGCCAATCATGACAGCGCGCTGTTCTATAACAATGCATCGGGGGTCCCTTGGACTGCTGCCTATATTGCTGCCAAGGGTGATCCCCTTGCGGATTTGTATGAGGATATCGCAGCTGAGGAGAAGGCCAGGGCTACTTATCAATGGATTATCGATATGACTGACGATGTGGATCTGCAGGACAGCCTGAAGTTCCTGAGAGAACGGGAAATCATTCATTCTTTGCGCTTCAGGGAAGCGGTGGAAATCATCAAGATGGACAGGGATACGAAGAAGGTCTATTAAATTTATATGACCAGGCTGCGCGCGCTGGAAAGCTTTGCAACCGGAGAATCCTGCCTACTTAGGCCGGGTTCTTTTTGCGATGATCAAGGGAGTCGATAGATGACTGCTGACGCCTGCCTTATCGAGATCGCATGCTGTTGGAATACCACTGCTATTGGCATGTGAAGTCGATAATCGAAACTTTTGCCTCTCCCGCTTCGTCAAGTATGAAGTGCGGCAACAGCAGAAAAGAGGCGATTAAACGCAGATGAATACGAGGATTTCAACTTCAAGGGCATCAGCCAGTAGAAAAACATCACCAACACGCTCTGCTGCACCTTCGCGAAAGCGTGCCAGGAAGCGTAAATCCCGCTTTGCGCGGATTGCGGGATATTTGCTGCTAACTGCGTTTCTGGCAGGGATCACCGGACTTGGCTGGATGTTCTTCACGGAATCAGGCAATAATTTTCGCTACTTGGTAGCCGATACGTTAATCACTACGCAGCATCGGCATTGGGCCAAATATATAATCGGTCAGAAGGCTCTGGATCAGAGAGTTCAGGATTACCAGAACCGGTTTAACCAAATGGGAGAGGAACGCGACAGCCATACTATCCAGCTTCCTGCAGGCACAGCGGATCAATCCGGACAGGCGGAGCAGAAACCGCTGGTTCAAATTGAAACCATTTCCGGTCCGAGCTACAAAGGCTATTTGATGATCGTAAATGATCCCACCAAAATCCGTCTCGGCGTACCGGAAAAGGCCGGCAAGGGGGAGAAAGTGACCAGCATGGTGAAGCGGACCGGAGCAATCGCCGGTGTGAACGGCGGCGGATTTGCCGATCCCAACTGGCAAGGAAACGGATTTCAGCCGATCGGGCTTGTGATTTCGCAGGGGAAGGTGTACTACGAGGATTTGGGCGGCAAGAAATCGACGCAGATCGTCGGCATTGACGGGAAGGGCAAGATGATAGCCGGCAAATATTCGCTTGCTGAAATTCAATCCATGGGAGTCAAAGAAGCCGTTACGTTCCAGCCGCGGATCATCGTCAATGGCAAGGGCTTGATCAAGAATGCCAAGGACGGCTGGGGAATCGCGCCGCGTACAGCGATGGGGCAGCGTGCGGACGGAGCCATAATGTTTGTCGTGATTGACGGAAGGCAGCCGGGCCACAGCATTGGCGCGAACCTGTACGATGTGCAGCAAATCATGCTGAAGCATGGCGCGGTCATAGCCGCAAATTTGGACGGAGGCTCCTCGACAGTGCTTGTGAAGGACAATCAAATCTTAAACAAGCCTTCCTCCGAGCATGGCGAGCGGTATCTGCCGACGGCATTTCTGGTCTTTGATCACCCCGAGCAGGTAGATATCCCTAATATTTGGAATGGATTAGGACCAGAGGATATCGACCCGGCCAAGTGGTAGACCGGGATGGACAACTTGGTTTCGAGCTTGCACGATTCTGCTCTTTTCCATTATCATTATGGGAGACTTGGAAGGAGAGCGAAGGAACTTGCCAAACGAAAGCAGATTGATGAAGCCGCAGGCGCTTATATTTGATATGGATGGTACTTTGTTCGAGACGGACACGCTGCTTCTGGGCGTTCATGAACGGATTTTCCAGACTTTGCGGGAGGAAGGGTTGTTCCACGAGCCCACGCCCCCGGTGGAGCGGCTGCTTGGCTGTCTGGGAATGCTGCTGGAGGATATATGGAAATCGGTTATGCCGGGCAGCTCGGAAGCGGCCAGAAAACGTGCGGATGTGCTGCTGCTGCAGTATGAAGTGGAAGGTCTGGAAGCAGGCGAGGGTTCACTCTACCCGCATGTGGAGAACACTTTGCGGCAGCTGAAGGCCAATGGATACAAGCTGTTTGTTGCCAGCAACGGGCTTGAACGGTATGTCAGGGAAATTGTCCGGCTAAAATCGCTAACTGAGCTGTTCGACGGCTTGTACAGCGCTGGCGAATATCAGACGTCAACGAAGGTTGATCTGGTTGCCCGCCTAATGGAGGATCATGGTCTTGATTATGCCTGGATGGTTGGCGACCGCTCCTCCGATGTGGAAGCGGGCAGAGGCAACGGGCTGGGAGTGGTTGGCTGCGCTTATGCCGTGTACGGCCGCCAGGAGGAGCTGAGCGGGGCGGATGCGCTCATCGGAGATTTCCGCCAGCTGCTGGAGCTCGTAGGCAATGCGGAATCCCGTACCGCCGAAGCGGGGGCCTAGAAGCGGGAGCGATACGTTCTGACTCTGGTGGCATGGTATGATACAATCAAAAGTTCAAAGGAAATCCCGGAACTGTTATCAGGTTCCGGGATTTTCTGGTTGATAGGTCAATTTGTCCTTCCGCCGCTTTTTCTGTTCATGCAGCCATACCGCATACTCCAGAGGTCTGGTAATCGCGCGGCGGTATGTTTCCCGTTCCCCGGCCTGCAGGAATACTTCCCTGGCGGGTTTGGGATTCACCTCCAGAAGCCAGATTTGTCCCTTCCGGTCAATGGCCAGATCAAGCGCGAGCTCGCATAATCTGCCGTAGGATTCCTCCAGAAACGCCGCCATCTGTACGCCCAGCTCACCGGCTTTGTCGGTAATCTGCTGGACGGTCTCCTCGTTTTGGATCCACTGCTTAAGCAGCTTCTGCATGGTAATGGCATGCCCGCCTCCATGCAGATTGGAGGTGATGCTGCGGGATGCCCCGATTCTCCCGGCACAGCCGGTGACTTCCCAGTTCCCGCTGCTATTCTTCTGCACGAGCATCCGGTAGTCATGAACCCGCCCATTCGGCAGCTTCAGCTGTATGCCCTGCTGGACCAGATAACGGTTCCCCTTCAGATTCCACCCGGCAAGCCTGCCGTGCAAACCGGAGAGAGGTACGCGCTGTGGAGTGATGATGCGCCGCGATTGATCACGGCCTTGAATGAGATAGGTTCCTCCCTGCTGCTTCTCAATGCGCAGAATCCCGCGTCCGCCGGTGCCGTTGACAGGCTTTAAATAAATCAGCGGATATTTATTGACCATTTCCGTCAGATCTCCAGGGTTTTCATATAAGCGGGTAAGCGGCAGATGGGGCCGGAAGCGTTCCTCCATGCGCATGGTCTTGTATACCGTCCATTTGTTTCGCAGCACCCGGTTGAGGAAGGTCAGGTGGCCATACTGCTTGCGGAACCGGCCCAACTGTTCGAATCTGTGACTTTTCTGGATACGGCATCTGTCATAAATCATATGGGGAAAAGAACGCCATTTGCGGGTCCAGGTTTTTTTGCCGGGATCGAATATATGCGCAAAAATCCGGTTCTGCTTGTAATTGACATCCTGCGGTGTAAAGACGAACACATCCAGATCCAGCTGACGGCCTGCAGCGGTCATTCTTTGATAGACAGCTTTTTCTTCAAGCAATCCATTCTCGTTCAAATAAAGCGTTAATATGCCAAGCACGGGCTGGCCCATGCGGACTCCTCCTAGCATTCGAATCGAAGCGTTGGTTTGCCGGTGGGACCTGTAAACAGTTCGACGGCCTTCATTCCGGCATGAAAACACATTTGCATACTTGCGGGATTGTCAGCGGCAACGCTGCACATAAGTCCGCCAAAGTGGCCGCGCAGCTCTGACAGCAGAGAACTTCCGATCCGGCGGCCGCGATGATCGGGATGAACGACCACCAGGCAAGCCCGTTTGCCGGCATCTGCAGCAAAAGCGACGGCGGCCAGTTTGCCGCCCTCCAGGGCGATGGCTACAGCCGCAGGCGGCACATCTGCACTCAAATGCGCCGCTTTAGCTGACAAAGCCTCAGCAGGGGCTGCAGGGCCCATACTGCTCCCGGCGGTGTATATCATCCCGTCAGAATCGCTGTAATCAAACTTGAGTGCAGCAGGACCGGATGCAGAAAAGGATAGGCGGTGTTCAAGCCCTGCCAGGGATTCGGCGGGGAGTCTTCGCAGCTCGCTCAGGCCTGCGGCAGACAGCCGATTGCCGCCGAAGCGGGAAGCGAAGTCGATAATTTTCATCCTGACTCTGCCCCATTCATCAGGCGAAAGCCGTTTGATTTGTATGATTTGCACCTCCTAAAAGTTTTCCGGAGGAAAACTTGCTTCGAAAGCATAAGCTTAAGTTTTCCGGAGGAAAACTTGCTTCGAAAGCTCCAATGGAAACTCGCTTCGAAAGCTTAAGCGGCTTCCGGCTTTAGCCGGGAGCCGCCTTTTTACCCGCTTTTTTCCGCAGTAAAAACTGGCTGTACTGAAAAATACGATCGAGCGACTGCTTGCGGATATCGGGCTCGTCGAACTTCATCGGCTTGGAGTTGGCTTCGAAGAACCAGATGCCGCCGGAATGGTCGATTCCCAGATCCATCGACATTTCGACCAGGCGATGGCGGGCCCCCCGTTCGATTTGCCGGGCAATAAGCAGCGCAGTGGTGCGGGTCTTATTTAGAATCTTATGAGCCGCTTCTTGGCCAAATGCGCTGACGAGCAGTCTTTCCGGATCATCGATGCTGCCGCCGCGGGGCACATGCGTCGTAATACTGAGCGATCCGGCTACCCGGGCGCCAATGCCGGAGATATCCCATTGGCCCCGTTGGTTTTTTTGAACAAGCGCCCGCAGATCAAAGGAACGGTCGTTGATGGCGGCCAGTTTTATGCCCTGCTGGACGATGTAGCGTTCACCGGAACACTCCTTTCTGACCCGCAGCCAAAGCTTGCGCAGCGATCCGCAGTTATAGGTGATGCTCTTCTTATCCGTCTGGATTTTTAGCCGGTAAGGGAATGTCTTCTCCGGCTGAAGCAGAATGGTCATGATGCCCTTGCCTGCTTTGCCGCTTACCGGCTTCAAGTACAGAAATTTATACTTAAGCATCATATTGCCCAGACCCTCCTGGCTGAGCAAACGCCTTGTTGCCGGAATAAAGGGCCTTGTATGAGGTGTCTTCCGCAGCCATTTGAAAAGACTCCATTTATTAAAAAAAGCAGGGTTGAACAGGATGACGCGCGGATTTCGCAAGCAAGCGGCAATTTTGCGCTTTACCTCCGGAAGCAGCTCATCCTCCCGCAGCGGAATCCGATTATAAATCAGATCGGGGAACGGCAGCTTCTGCTGAATCCAGCTGTCCGTCCCCTCCTCATAGATAAAACCATCCAATGAATTGCGCGTCAGCTTGAGCTGGCTCACCGTCAGTACATAGACGATGAAGCCCTGCTCGCGTCCTGCCGTGATGAGATCGGCAAAATTGTTGCGGTTGCCCCGAAACAGCTGAATCTCATCATCGATCGTAAGAATAGCCAGAACCGGCCGTTTGGTTTGAATGTCAACGACAGATGCAAGCTCATGGTGAACGCCGTCCATCAGTCATTCCCCCTGCGGAAATTACTGAGGTACATGCAGTGATCCAGAATGTGGCTTAATGAAGCGCGGCCTTCAGAACGCAGCGCCGGGTGACTGAAGATCGATCGGCCCGGCTTTGCGTTCGCTTCGAACATCCAGACCTCGCCGTCCTTGTCGATGCCCAGATCAAGACCCAGCTCTCCAAGTGTATGAGGGAAGTTGCGCTCAATGGCCTCCGACAGCTTAATCGATACCCTTTTGGCTTTTTCCAGGATTTCTTCATCCTGGTCACCAAAAGTTTTGCTAAGCGCCTGTTTCGGTGTCAGCAGCGATCCGCCGTTCTTGATGTGGGTGGTAACACTGCCGCGGCCGGCCTTTTTGGCGCCGATGCCTACAGGAACCCACTCATTGTCGCCATTCTTGTGCATATGAAACCGGAAGTCGATCGGGCAGCCGTCGATTTCAATCAGACGCACGCCCTGCTGGCAGACGTAGCGCTCCAGACCGCTGTTCCCATGACGTGCCTGCAGCATGCGCATCAGGGAGTTGAAGCTTGTAAAACGGAGCAGAACGTTTGTATTGTTCCGGCGGTATCTGGCGAAATAACCGCGCTTCGGATTATAAGTGAGCCTGTAGATCCCGATACCCAGGCTGCCTGCGGTTGGTTTGTAGTATATGAACTGATGTTTTTCCAGCATTTCCTTTATTTTTTCCGGACGCGGATTGTTCGCGGATTCCGGCATATGAACCAAAGCTTCCACATCCTGGTCAAGCAGTTTATATACATCGGATTTATTAAAGAAGCTCCAGTTGAAAAACGGGATTTGCTTGCGGATAAAGCGCTCGCGCAGGGAAGTGATCGTCGATGTGGTTTCCGCCCTCCGGCTTGGCAGACGGTTATAAACCACATCCGGGAGCGATACCGTTCTACGGTACCACCCGCCTTGGCTGTTCAGAAAATAGCCGTTGACCTTCTCCTGCTGCCAGTCAATATCACGCGGGGTAAAAGCGAAGAAATAAGCCTTTCGCTCCCCCATTCGCAGCAATTGGCGGATATATCCGGTCCGGGAACCAAACGGCGAGCCGGTGGAGCCGAGCCCGGAGTCGGTCAATACGCCGATCAGCGGCCCGATCTGCACCTCGTTATCCTCATCCTGCAAAAGTGAGATCGTTCCGGCTTTCGGGACGCGAATCGAATTTCGGACACCGGCTGATAAATATAAGTGGGATCCCTGCCGGTTTATGGTTCTGATAGCTGCGGTAATCGTTTGTTTGCCAAGCTTCAGATGAACCGACTTTTTGCCGGCCAGCTTCAGCGATTTGAGGAGCGAGCTCGACAAGTAGACGATTCTCTCGCTTTGCGGTGAGAAATGTACATGGCACGAAGTCAAACTCATGGATGAACCTCCTGGACGTATCTCCTTTGGATTGCATCAACGGTAATCATAGGATCAGTGTCACGGCGCAAGAAGCGCGCTCTGGTTGTCGGTTTGAAAAAAGGATCCTGGCAGTTTGCCAGCCATACGGCATAATGAAGAGGCTGAAGCACGGCGCTTCTTTCCGTTTGTTTGTCGCCGGCAAAAGCTGCGCGGCCTGGCTTGGCATTTGCTTCGAGCAGCCACAGCCGGCCATCCGGCTCAATGCCAAAGTCAAAGCCGATCTCGGCCAGACGTCCGCAGCTTTCTTCCAGCCGAACGGCGGCGCGCTGACTTATCCGGCGAATATCCGCAAGCAGCCTGGCTGCGGTATCCCCGCCAAAACGGTGAGCTAACGATTCGCTGGCCCCCACAGCTTTCCCGCCTCCATGCAGATTGGAGGTGACGCTTCCGCGCTCGCCTTCGCGAAGCGCAGCTCCGGTGAAGGACCAGTGTCCACGGTTATTTTTCTGAATCAAGGCTCTTACATCAAACGGTCGGCCATTATCCCCGATTAACCGCAAGTACGGTTGAACGAGATAAGAGGTACCGAAGGCGAAGCGCTGGATCCAGTCTGCAGCTTCCTGCAAATGATTGAATTCGCAAGCAATTATGCCGTTATGCCGGTCCCGGCCTTCAATACGGTATTTTCCGCCGTAACGGAATAAATGAAGAGCTCCCTTGCCGTGGGTTCCGGCGGAGGGCTTGAGGAACAATCCGTAAGGATGCTGCTGCTCAAGCATGATGAGCTGCCCGGGTCCCTCGTAACGGGCGCTGGGCACAAGCCACGGCTGCATTTCTTCATCCTGCTGCAGCAGAGTATGCACATTCCATTTGTCAGGCAGCGAGCCATTCATCAGAATGAAAGATTTTTTTTGCTTTAATGCGGCAAGTGTCCTGGAGCGCAGCTCAATCTGTCCGGCGGTTCTGCACATGGTGCGGTCGTAGACAATATCCGGAAGCGGCATGCTTACCCGTTCCCATACGCCATGATTCAGGGTATAGCCGGAAATTGCGCTGGCATGCTGCGGACATGAGGCGTCGAACAGGTAGGCGTTGATGCCAAGCCTGCGGCCAAACTTGCATAACTGACGGCAGAACGGGTCCTCCGGCATTTGAAGAGGCGGAGAATCCACACACGCTCCTTCATCAGCCTGCCTCTGGCTAATCATAATTCCAAGATGGATCGGTTCTTGCGGGTAAGCCATCGCCACTTCCCCCTTTGCTTTAAAATTCGGCTAAATGTCTGGCATATCTGATCATATTGCGTACGGAGGGTCGGATCTTCTGGTCAGGCAAAGGTGTATTATCATTTTTTGACGGCTTGGAGTTGACCTCGATCAGCCATACGCGTCCGCTCGAATCCAGTGCCAAATCTATACCCAGCTCGCCGAAGTGGGCGGGGATGTGGGTGTCGATTCCTTTGGCAATTTCCAGAGCGGCCCGCTGTAGGCGCGCCGGAGCGTCCTGTGCCTGGGTTCCGTTTAAATTCGACTTGGAGACCGCTTCTCTGGCCGTGCTGAGGGTACCTCCCCGCGCCAGATTGGAGACGAAGTGATTCGTACCCGCGGTCCGGGCGACAATGGATGTAATAGTCCATTTACCGGTTTCATTCTTCTGGACGAGCGCACGAAAATCAACGGGTCTGCCGCCAATTTGAATGAGATTCAATCCCTGCTGGATTTGATAACGGACCGTCTTCATTTTGCCGGAGATGGAGCTGAACAGCTTGAGCAGGCTGGTAAAATGCTGTCTGCGCGTACCGCCTACCGTTGCATATAGCGCCTGGTACGAATCTTTATCGAGACGGGATATGCGGATAATGCCCTTGCCCAGACTTCCGCGCACCGGCTTCAGAAATACGGTGGAGTACTTTGAGCACATCGCCACAAGCATTTTTTGATTGCGCAAAACATGTGACTCCGGCAAATATTTGATCAGCGCGGTATCCTTCTTCAGCGCTTCAAAAACCTCCGACTTATCGAGAAACTTCTCATTGAAAATAGCCGTGTTGTGGCGGGATTTAACTTCCCTCAAAAATTGCTGCACGCTGGATTTGTTCTCAAGCTTACGGGATGTAAGCCGATTGTTGACCACATCCGGAGCGGGAACGGTGATTTTCCTCCAGCCTCCTGCATAGACCCAGCCCTCGACGGTGCTGGAATTGTCGACAATGTGATTTGGGGTAAAGAAGTAAACATGGGCACCTTGAACGGCGCATGCGTCGACGAGCTCCTTGCAGAACAATGTAATCGAGCCGAATGGCCGGTCTCTCGCTGTGGGATCGTCGCGGCTAATCAGTACGCCGATGAGCGGCCCCAGCGATAGCGTAGAGGTTTCGCTGCGGTATTGAATCCGCAGGGACGTACTGGCGAGAATTCCCATGCGTCTGGCCAGATTTTGCCCGATTCGCATACCGTCAAACCGTTCGACCGAAACGACTTTGACCGGCTGGCGGAAAGCACCGAATTTGAGCATAACCGGCTGGACATGCGGAATTTTCCACTGTTTCAAATAAGTCTCGCCCAGCATGATTGCATCATCCGGCAAGATGCCTGAGCTGATCACCTGAACGGCGACTTTCGATTTCAGCATCGCGGATCTCCTTCCAAGCTGGAGGATGATGGAATGCGGCTAGTGGTTTTTGGATGTTTGCACGAATTAATTCATCATATGAGGACATCTATACCTTGGTGATTAGCCTTCATGAACAGATTTCCGGCGGCGGCTTGGCTTTTGAGGGGAAATGGACAACAGGCATACGTAAGATCCGTGATGAACGACAGCCCGGACATCACAGGAGGATTGCCGGATTGCTGCGGGTACAGGCGGATTGCATATGAGAATGGGGTCAGGCAGCCTCTCTGACGGACAGAGATCCAATATTTGGGCGGCAGCCGACTCCTGGTATCCGCGCCGGATAAGGGGGGGACTTGACTTCCTGTACCGGGGTATATAGGATATAGGGATATGTTTCAGTAACATGCTGTCAAGAGCAATCATATTGAAGGAGGCGTTATGTAACATGAATGTATATGACCAGGCGCATGAGCTTACACGGGCGTTGAAAGATAGCGAAGAAGCCAAGGAATTGCACGCTGCACTGAAGGAAGCGCGGAGCAATCCCGATGCCAAGCGGATGATGGACGATTTTCGCGAGAAGCAGGCAGGATTGCAGCAAAAAATGGCGGCCGGTGAACAGCCATCGCCCGCAGATGTGGAAATGATGGATAAGCTGTATGAAGTCGTTACGCAAAACCCGCTGCTGCAGCGCGCCTTTGATGCGGAAAGACAATTCAGCATTGTGTTCGACGATGTGACCAGGATCGTTACAGAATCGCTTCGCGAAATCATGGAATAGAAGCAGCAATAAAGCCCGATGCCGGTGATTGAAGCCGATTTCGGGCTTTATTTGCATATAGGTTGGCATTCAATGTTTGTTGCTACGTGTCATTCCCTGGGCTTCCTTGTGGAAATCAACTGGCTCGCACATTATGAAGCGGCAGCTTGATCGTGAAGACAACGCCGCGTTCAAGATCCGACTCCACCGAAAGCTTCCCCTTATAATGGGAGCAGCGTTCCATGACAATGGACAGGCCAAGTCCCGAGTGGTTTCCTTTTTTTGTTGTGTAGCCCGGCTCCAGTATCCGCTTCATCTCTTCCTCCGACAAGGTATGCTTGCGGTTGGTTACCGTTATATACAGCTGCTGATCATTGGTAAACAGCTCCAGTATAACTTCACGCTCGGTTTCCGGCAGCTTCATTACTTCATCAAAGGCATTATCGACCAGATTTCCGATAATTCGTACAAAATCAATGCTGGAAACAGCCCGGAAGGTCAAGGGGGTTTCGGGAATCTGATAGGAAAATTGAATGTGATTGCTCTCTGCAATCGTCATCTTGGCTTGAATGAGCGCGGCCAGCGCCGGTGAAGGCAGGTCATTGCTTGCCAGAGTCATAGACTGGATTTCCTTGACCATGTCTTCCATATAGCTTCGCAGCTGATCATATTTCTTCATCGACAGCATGGCGTACATGACCTGGACATGATTGATGAAGTCATGGCGCTGGCCGCGGATGGAGGTGAACATTTGGATGAGATCGCCGATGTAAGCTTCCTGTGTCGTATGAATGGCTTCCTTCCGGATACGTGCGAAGAGCCGGATCAACACAAAATTAATGGCGAAAAAAACAAGGAAAGCCAGGAAAGCCCAGATTTGATGCTGCTTGATGTCTCCTTTTTCCATCAGAGGAGGAAAGAAGACCAGCCCGAATAAACATGTCTCTACCATAAACAGCACAATCAGACTCAAAAAAGGCTTGGACCGGGCGTGAATGAGAAAAGGCAGCAGATGCTTTCCCGGGTGAATCTGCTTCTTCTGCATCAAAACTGTCAATAGGGCAAGGATGACAAAGGAAGGGCCGAAGAACATCACCATGAAACCGAACGAGCTGTCGGTAACGCTGTCCATGCCGCCAAAGTAGCTGGAAACCCAAACCAGAACGAGCTGGTGCAAAAAAGCAACAATATTAAACATCACCAGCATCAAGATTTTGGAGCGCGTCTTGATTTCCTTGTAGAAGAGTGAGAACCAGAAATAAAAACCGATGGAGGTATTAATTAAATTGGCCCACTTCGGCAAAATATAATAAGCGGCATCGATATATACCGAGCTCAGTATGCTGAAGAGCAGCAGCCGTCTCACTACGTTCCTGGGAATGATGCCAAGCCACATAAAGCCGAACCACGTATAAAAGAAAGCCTGGGGAATCGTGAGGGCAATCAGCTGTTCAAGCATGGACAATAGAGGTTCCCAAGATACCGGCATAAGAAAGACTCCTTCGCTACATAAATCAGATGGTGACAGCATGCTGCAGGACTCGCCTTGCCTGTAGTTGCAGATTATCCATGCTCTACTTTACTAGCTTTTTTGTTAAAATGGAAACATCTATTATTATATTAGCACCGGAGAGGGGGCAGCACAGGTGACTTCCGGGGAAAAAGGGCAGGACACGCCGACGAAGCATGAGCGGCTAATGCACTATATTGAACAATTGAAAGTAGGTACCAAGCTGTCTGTGCGCAGGATGGCGGATGATCTGTTTGTCAGTGAAGGTACGGCCTATAAAGCGATCAAGGAAGCGGAGACGCTGGGTCTGGTCAATACCAAAGAGAGAATCGGAACGGTTCGGATTGAGCGTAAAAAAAGAGGCGCGCAGAACAGGATCACCTTTGGCGAAGTCGCGGAGATTGTGGAAGGCGAGCTGTTCGGGGGCGCGGCGGGACTTGATAAAACGCTGCATAAGCTGGTCATCGGGGCGATGGAGCTGGCTGCCATGATCCGTTATATCGATACAGGCAGCCTGCTGATCGTCGGCAATCGGGAAGGAGCCCACAGGATCGCGCTGGAGCAGGGCGCAGGCGTTCTGATCACGGGCGGCTTCGGCACCAGCGATGAAGTCACCCAGCTGGCCAATAAGCTCGGATTGCCCATCATTTCTTCCAAGCATGATACGTTCACTGTCGCGTCCATGATCAATCGGGCGATGTTTGACCGGCTTATCCGGCAGAAAGTCATGCTGGTCGAGGATATCGTCACCTACAGCAGGCCGGTCGTGACGATGCGCCTTGGCGAAACGGCTGCGGATTTCTACCGGCTCTCCAAACGGACGAGAGGCTCCCGTTTTCCCGTACTGGATGAACGCGGTCGCGTCGTGGGCATGATGACGGCTAAAGATGCAGAGGGGGCCATGGATACGCAATTGGTGGACAAGCTGATGTCGCGCAGCCCCATAACGGCCGCGCCGAATATCCCGATCGCATCCGCAGCGCATACGATGGCGGCGGAGAGCATTGATCTGCTGCCGATAGTGGACAAGAACCGCAAGCTGCTGGCCGCGATCAGCCGCAGCGAGGTGCTGGAGGCGATGAGGTACACCGGGAAACAGCAGGAGTCTGGAGATACCTTTGACGATCTGATCGGTGCCGGGTTCGAGAAGCTGCTGAAGGGGTCGGGAGGGGACTGGAGCTGCAAGGGGAGAATTACTCCGCAGATGTCGGGGGCGCTTGGAACCATCTCCGAAGGCGTACTCGTCACGCTCATGACGCAGGCGGCCCGCAGTCTTATCCGCGAGCTTGGCAAGCATGATCATGTGATCGAGAGTATGACGAGCTATTTTGTCCGTCCGGTTCAGCTTGAGAGCGAGGTTGTAATTGTTCCCCGCTTGCTGGAATTAAGCCGTAAAAGCGCCAAGCTCGAAGTGGAGGTCGATGATCCGGGCGGTCTGGCCGCAAAGGCTATGCTGACGGTACAGCTGATTGATCCGTACTGATGGACTTTTTTAAGTTGAAGCCGTTCAATTGGTCAGGACTTCATCGAGCGGTATACACTGTGATTGCGCAGACCGGCAAACAGATTGAACAGCCCCAGCACGATAAACAGCGCGCCGAACACCACCTTGATCGTGGAGCCGCTGTAAGCCAGCATGAAGAATAAGGCAATCAGTACAAGCATGATCCCCATGCAGATATTGGTGCGTGCGGCGTTCATCCCTCTTGTCCGCGGGTCGGCTGACCGGCGTGATTTGAAGCTGAAGGTGACGGAAAGCACCGAGGTAAATACAATCAAAGCAAGCAACAGCCAATGCAGGGTAGCAACCATAGCGGGTTTAAGCAGCTCCTTTTAAAAACGATAGAATAGTAGCCCCATTGTATCATAAGCAAACCGTGCTTGCGAAATGTGCGAGCCTGGGGTTTGGCAGAGAGCCCGCAGCAATATCAGCGCATGGGGAGTCAAGATTTGCGAAAGAAAAACAGGCATGCAAGTGCTGCTCATTTCAAGATGGCCGCCCGTGTTCATGGGCTTTATCCTGGCGGCAGCGCGAGCTGCCTGGCAACGAACCAGACCCTCAGGACATTATCCACAACGAGCATGGTCTTGATTTCAACTTTATAATTGCTTCCGTGAACGCCCATATAGACCTTTCTTTCGAGCAGCAGGCGGGCCAGCTTGGCATCGGAGTCAATATCATAGATGCTTCGTCCGATCAAGACGCTAAGATCCTCCTTGATCCGTTTTTTCAGTTCGTTTTTCGTTAATTCATCCAGCGGCGGGGAAACCGGCTTTTCCCTCGCTTCCTCGAGGACGGGCTGGATGCTTTTGATAACGGTATGCTGGTCCTTGAATTGATTGAGTCTTTTAATATCATCCTCGTATTGCTGCAGCTTATCTTCCATCTCCATCGTTACGTTCTTTAAAGAATTGAAGCTCGTAAAAAAAATCGATTGATATACGGCCGCTCCGATAATCGCTCCGACAACAAGCAGGGCAGCCCCCTGCGAGAATCTGACATAACGCTCGAATGGGGGGACTCTCATGCCTTAGACCGCCCCTCTGCACATCCATCTGATAAGCTCGGTTCCCAGGTGAGCGCCGAGAAAACCGCACATAATAAAAGCGATTTGCTGGGCGACCGGCGAAAGATGGCCCTCCATAAAATTGCTCTCGATTACACGGAGCGGATCGATGGAGCCTCCAACGGCAGCTACCAGGGCCCATATTTTAAGCTGGGAGGCGGTTTTCAGCATGATCGCGGCGGGCGGCATGAGTACGAAGACAGACCCGATGCCCGCCAGCATCGAGCCGCCGAATACAACGCCGAAAGCGATAAAGAAATCTATGATGGCTTTCGCTAATAGAGGATTCATCGTTGACGCTACACCTGCCTCTGGCGGATTCGGGAGGAACGCTCGTCCCCCCTACTTCATTGTATGGGCGTGCACGCCTTCAATATGATAAAATGATATAAAATGATGCATCGACTAACGGGAAGGAATAGATGGCGATGAGCGGCGAAACGAACTTTGTACATTTACACGTTCATAGCGAATACAGCCTGCTGGATGGTGCGGCTCGGATTCGGGATCTGGTTAGACGGGCCAAAGAGCTCGGCATGAAGGCGCTGGCATTGACCGATCACGGGGTCATGTACGGCGCCATTCCATTCTATAAAGCCTGCAGGGAGCAGGGAATTCAGCCCATTATCGGCTGTGAGGTCTATCTGACCACAGGCTCGCGCTTTGAGAAAGGCGCGCGCAAGGATAATCCGACCTACCATCTGATCCTGCTGGCGAAGAATGAAACAGGCTACCGCAATTTGATGAAGCTGACATCGATCGCCCATCTGGAAGGATTTCATTATAAACCGAGGGTGGATCTGGAATCACTGGCGAAATATTCACAGGGGCTGGTTTGTCTGAGCTCCTGCCTGAGCGGGGAGGTCTCGCAGCACCTGCTCCATGACCGGCCGGAGCAAGCGATGAAATCGGCGCTTCGCTACCGGGATATATTCGGCGATGATTTCTATCTGGAGCTGCAGGATCACGGCATGCTGGACCAGAAGAAAGTGGTTCAGGAAATGATCGCCTTGTCGAAGACAACAGGCATTCCGCTGGTTGCGACCAATGATGTCCATTATATTCTTCCGGAGGACGCAGCCGTACAGGATGTGCTGATTTGCATCGGAACCGGCAAGACAATGGAAGATACCGACCGGATGAAGATGCTGACCAATCAGATGTACCTCAAGAGCGGCGACGAGATGGATTCGCTGTTCCGCCAGGCGCCCGGGGCAGTTGCGCGGACATTGGATATCGCCGATAAATGCAAGCTGGAGCTGACATTCGGCCGGGCGCTTCTGCCTTCCTTCAGTCCGATTCCGGAAGGGATGACTTCGGCCTCGTACTTGTCCCTGCTGTGCTCGGAAGGTCTGGAAACGCGTTATAATGCGCAGCCCCGGTGGGAATCCGATCCCGAATACCGGAAGCGGGCTGAAGATCGTCTTGCCTATGAGCTCTCCGTTATTGACAGCATGGGCTTCAGCGATTATTTCCTTATCGTATGGGATTTTATCCGCTTTTCCCATGAGCAGGGCATCCGCACCGGCCCTGGCCGCGGCTCCTCTGCGGGGAGTCTGGTTGCCTATACCCTGCGGATTACGGATGTGGATCCGCTGAAATACAAGCTGCTGTTCGAGCGTTTTCTCAATCCCGAACGGATTTCAATGCCCGACATCGACATCGATTTCAATGATGAGCGCCGGGATGAAGTAATTGGCTACGTGTCGGCGAAATACGGCGAAGATCATGTTGCGCAAATTATTACCTTCGGTACCATGGCTGCGAAGGCGGCGGTCCGCGATGTCGGACGCGCAATGGCGGTGCCGTTCGCCGAGGTGGACCGCGCCGCGAAGCTGATACCGCATCAGCTTGGCGTAACGCTCGCCGAAGCGCTTCGCGTCAGCTCCGAGCTGCGGGAAGCCAGCGAGCGGCAGCCCAAGACGGAGGCGCTGCTGCAGATGGCTATGAAGGTCGAAGGCATGCCTCGCCATGCTTCCACCCATGCGGCAGGGGTCGTGATATCGGGGGAGCCGCTGACGCATTATGTACCGCTGCAGACGGGAAGCGAGCAGGCGGCGCTGACGCAGTATTCGATGGAGCATCTGGAAGCTATCGGCCTGCTGAAAATGGATTTTCTTGGCCTGCGTACCTTGTCGATTCTGGAGCGCGCCCTGAATTGGGTTAAGCTCCAGCATGGCATTACGGTGGATTTTCGATTTATTCCGGATAACGATCCCGCTACCTATGCGATGCTGACGCGCGGCGAGACGACAGGCATCTTTCAATTGGAGTCCTCCGGCATCAGACGTGTACTGCGCGATCTGAAACCGACGGAATTTGAAGATATTATATCCGTCGTGGCGCTTTACCGCCCGGGACCTATGGAATTTATCCCCAAATATATACAAGGCAAGCACGGTGCGATTATGGTGGAATATCCGCATCCTGACTTGGAGCCGATACTGGCCGATACGTACGGCATTATTGTCTATCAGGAGCAAATCATGCAAATTGCCTCATCCATGGCCGGTTTTTCCCTTGGCGAAGCCGATCTGCTGCGGCGCGCTGTCTCCAAGAAGAAGCGGGAGGTGCTGGACGAACAGCGGGCGCATTTTGTCGAAGGCAGCTTGAAGCAGCGCTATACGGCTGAAGAAGCGAATCTTGTCTACGATATGATTGTCCGTTTCGCGGATTATGGATATCCGCGCGCCCATGCGGCAGCCTATGGCGTGCTGGCCTTTCAGACCGCGTGGTTGAAAGCCAACTACCCGGTCATTTTCATGGCGGCCATGCTGGCTTCCGTAACGGGAAATCTGCGGAAAACGGCGGAATACGTCGATGAGAGCCGCCGGATCGGGATCGAGGTGCTCACTCCCGATGTCAATGAAAGCCATGTCAGCTTCACGCCGGTGGGCCAAGCGATCCGCTTCGGTCTTGCCGCGATCAAGAATGTCGGAACGCAGGCGATCGAATCGCTGCTGAAGGAGCGTGCCGACCGTCCCTTCGACAGCCTGCTCGACCTTTGCCGGCGCGTCGACCTTCGCGTCGTCAACAAGCGGGTGCTTGAATCTCTGATTCAGGCCGGAGCCTGCGACAGTCTTGCCGACCATAGAGCGCAGCTGGTAGCTGCTCTTGATGAGACCGTTGAGGCGGCGCTCAAATGGCGCAAGGAGCGGGAAGAGCTGCAGATCGAGCTGTTCGGCTTTGACGAGGTCCAGAACTGGGATGTGGAAATGCCCCAGGTACAGCCGTTTACAACCGGTCAGCTGCTGGCTTTTGAGCGGGAGCTGCTGGGACTGTATTTATCCGGCCACCCCCTTGATGATTATGAGCAGCAGCTGTCGGCGCTTCCGCTTGACCGGCTCGTCGAGCTTGCGGAAGCCTCCGAAGGCGGAAGCGCCCTGATCGCGGGCATGATTGTGTCTGTCAAGCCGTTCACAACCCGCAAGGGTCAGGCAATGGCTTTTTTGGAAATAGAGGACCGGATAATGCGGGTGGAAGCGGTCGTCTTCCCCACCTCGTGGAAGCGGTATGCCCAGCAAATCAGCCCGGGCGGTCTTGTGATTATGCTGGCGACCGTGCAGCATCAGGATGATGATTTTAAGCTGATTGTGGAGGATATGATTCCGCTCGAAGGCCATACGGACGGCGAATTGGCCGGACAGGTCCAGCGGCTGGAGCTTCAGGGGCGCAGCAAGTCATCCCGCGGAAGCTCCAATGCGGCGGCACGCACTGCACCCTTGACAAGAACCGGGGGGGGCCAGACGCCACCCGCGGCGAACACCACGAAGGCGTCCACGAATTTTGCTTCGGCGAAGCCGGCAGCTCCATCAGGCGCATCCGCTGGCAGGGAACCGCGGATGGATTCTGCAAGAGGCGGATCGGCAGGCAGTCCCGTCGCGCGTCCGGCTGTGCAGGCTGCTGAGAAGAAGCAGCAGCGGGTGTATATCAAGATAGCGTCGGGACGCGAGGCGCCCGATGCGCTTGAGCGGCTCAAGTCGCTGCTTGCGGGCAGTTCGGGACCGCTTGAAACGGTCCTGTTCTATGAACGCGAGCAGAAGACGGTTGCCTTGAGCGCCTCATACCGGGTGAAGCCTTCTCCGCAGCTGCTCACGCAAATTGAATCGCTTTTTGGCAGAGGCTCGGCGGTCGTGAAGTAAAAAGGGCTGCAATCTTCTTAAGAAATTCATGCACATGTTATTTTCCGCCCGCATACATTTAGGAGACATGGAGCTTCGCTGGTTTGCTCGACGCATGATGAATGCCCGTGGCGCGAAGCACCTATTTAGCTGCTTGACGACGCAGGGAATACACGCCTGTTCTGGCCAGGCGGCCGTTGCTGCATTTCGTACAAGCTGACCGCGGGGGGATCATCAATGTCATCCGATATGGAAAAATGGCTGCTTAAACGAGGCGTATCCACAATGGACATTGCAGAAATTGTCCTGTCCCTGCAAAGTCCGTACAACCCGCAGCTGACCATTCAGGAATGCGAAGAAAGCGTGGAGACGGTGCTGTCCAAGCGCGAGGTGCAGTATGTGCTGTTTACGGGCATTGCATTGGATGAGCTGGCAGAGCGCGGTCTCCTGCCGGAGCCGCTGCAGGCCATTATGGAAGCGGATGAATCGCTTTATGGCGTCGACGAAACGCTGGCTCTTGGCATTACCAATGTTTACGGGATGATCGGGCTGACCAGCTTTGGCTATCTGGACAAAGTAAAGCCTGGAATTATCAAGAAGCTCAATGAGAAAGGCCAGGGCATTCATGTGTTTCTCGATGATCTTGTCGCGGGCCTGGCCGCGGCCGCATCGGCCCGAATCGCCCACCAGGACACCAAAGCCAACCGGTATGATATTCCATGACCGCAATGAAATTTACAGGAATTGAGGCACGGGGGAACTGCTTCCCCCGAAGCGCCGTTGCGGTGAAAACTAAACATATGCTATCATTATGAGATCATATGCCCAGGTGACGTGGTATTACCAAGTGAATGATGCGCTAGGCCAGCATATAGAAGCAGGATAATAGAGCAGGGATTGCGCAGGTGCATGTTTTGGCGAAAATGGATTTATCGGATTGAATAGGTTTAGAGTTTGCAAATTTGCTTAACCCATGATTTATTGAGGGAAGAAACCTGACATCGCCGGAAAACGTTGCCAGATATTCTTCTTACCCAAGTTCAGGAGGTTCCTTCATGTGGACGGTTATCTATATCGCGCCTACGGCAAAAATTGCGGAGAGCATCAAAAACCGGCTGACGCAGGAAGGGTTTCTCGTAAAGATCCGACCGATTAACGTGTCCAAACAACAATACGAAATCTTGGTCCCGTCCGGAGAACTGGAAGAAGTGCAGGAAATGTTAAACAATATTTTGAACTCGTGAGCGATAACATAAACTACTGCGCCCCCAAAGAGGTGTAATCTGTGTTCAAGGACTTATTTCATAAAAGAAAATATGCAACAATCCCATCTGGCGGGCAGCGTACCAAACCGGACATTCCCGAAGGTCTGATGTCCAAATGCCCCAAATGCGGAAACATTCAGTTCAATAAAGAAATCGAGAAGAATTTCAAAGTATGCCAAAGCTGCGGCCATCATTTCCGCCTGAACGCCTGGGAGCGTATCGCGATCACGCTGGATGAAGGCAAGCTGACGGAATTCGACGCCGAGCTGGAGTCGGTCGATCCGCTGGGCTTTCCCGGCTACGCGAGCAAGCTTGAGGCGCAGAAGAAAAGCTCCGGCCTGCGGGATGCCGTTGTTACCGGCGAAGGCACGATTGGCGGATTCCCCGTCGTTGTTGCCTGTATGAGCTTTGATTTCTTCGCAGGCAGTATGGGTTCGGTTGTCGGTGAGAAAATCACCCGCGCGATCGAACAAGCCCATGCGAAGAAGCTGCCTGTTATCATTTTCTCCACGTCCAGCGGAGCCCGGATGCAGGAGAGCATATTGAGCCTGATGCAGATGGCCAAGACCAGTGCGGCATTGGCCAAATTCCAGGGAGACGGCGGTCTTTATATTTCCGTTATGACCGATCCCACGACAGGCGGGGTGTCTGCAAGCTTTGCCATGCTTGGCGACTTCAATTTGGCCGAGCCCGGCGCGCTTGTCGGATTTGCCGGCCGGGTCGTCATTGAGCAAACCATTCGTCAGAAGCTGCCTGATAATTTTCAGACGGCGGAGTTCAACCTTCAGCACGGTCAGCTCGATAAAGTCGTGCACCGCAAGGATATGAAAACGACGCTGAGCAAGCTGCTTGATATGCATGCTGTTAAAGGGGGGGACACCCATGGCGGTTGATTTGCCATTTGAGAAGCCGCTGAGCGAGCTGCGCAAGAAGATTGATGAGCTGAAGAAAATCGGCATCGATTCGGGAATTGATTTCAGCGAGGAAATCTCCCGTCTGGAGGAGCGCTGCGCCAAGCTTCAGGAGGATCTCTACAGCGAGCTTACTCCGGCACAAAAAATGCATCTGGCCCGGCATCATCAGCGCCCGACGTCGCTTGATTACATACAGGCGATCTTCACCGATTTTATGGAGCTTCACGGTGACCGCCTGTTTGCAGATGATCTGGCTGTTGTCGGCGGGTTGGCCAAGCTGGGCGGCATACCGGTTACAGTTATCGGCCACCAGCGCGGCAAGGATACGAAGGACAACATTGCCCGTTTCTTTGGCAGTCCGCATCCCGAAGGCTTCCGCAAGGCGCTGCGCCTTATGCAGCAGGCCAACAAATTCCGCCGTCCGATCATAACCTTCATTGACACGAAGGGCGCTTATCCAGGCAATACCGCCGAGGAACGCGGCCAATCCGAAGCGATTGCCCGCAACCTGCGCGAGATGGCGACGTTCGGCGTACCAATCATTTGTGTCGTGATTGGTGAAGGCGGAAGCGGCGGAGCGCTTGCGCTGGGAGTCGGCAATCGCGTACTGATGCTCGAGAATGCCATTTATTCCGTCATCTCGCCTAACGGCGCAGCATCCATTCTTTGGAAGGATGCAGCGAGAGCGGATGAAGCGGCATCGGTGATGAAGATCACAGCCGATGACCTGGTCGGGTTCGGCATTGTGGAAGAGATCATCCCTGAGCCGCAGGGCGGGGCGCATCGTGATCTGCATGCACAGTCCGAGTTCATTAAAGACGCGGTTACGCGGCATTTGCAGGAGCTTAGCAGCTTGACTGCCGAACAGCTGATTGATGACCGTTATGAGAAATTCCGCAGAATCGGGCAATATCAGGAGCGTACGTCCGAACCGGACTTGGAAACAAAGGTTGAAACGGTGGAATCTGCCCAGATCTGAGGGGCTTAATAATAAAAATGTGTAAATTATGTATAACATCGGTGGTCAGATACCGATATTTCTAAAATAAAGCAAATGGATTATACGGAGGATGGAATTTACTTATGCGTAAAACAAAAATCGTTTGTACGATCGGCCCTTCCAGCGAATCACTGGAAAACACCAAGAAGCTTATCAATGCAGGAATGAACGTAGCCCGTCTTAATTTCTCCCATGGAGATTTTGAAGAGCACGGAAACCGGATCAAAAATATCCGCCAGGCTTGTCAGGAGCTTGGGGCTACAGTTGCGATTCTGCTGGACACGAAAGGTCCGGAAATTCGGCTGGGCAAATTGAAAGAGGAACCGATTGAGCTTAATCAGGATGATACCATCACCCTGACGACCGAGGAGATTCTTGGCGACCGCAATCGTATTCCCGTAACTTATGCGGACTTGCCTTCCGATGTCCATATAGGCTCGACTATACTTATCGATGACGGTTTGATCGGATTGACGGTTGAAGGCGTACATGGCACGGAGATTCAATGCCGGGTTGTCAACAGCGGCTCCATCAAAAGCAAGAAAGGCGTCAATGTTCCAGGCGTTCACATTTCATTGCCAGGCATAACGGAGAAAGACGCCAATGACATTATTTTTGGAATCGAACAGAATGTAGACTTCATTGCGGCATCATTTGTGCGTAAAGCAAGCGATGTGCTGGAGATTCGCGAACTGCTGGAGCGCCATAATGCCAGCCATATTCAGATCATTTCCAAAATCGAGAATCAGCAGGGCGTTGACAACCTGGACGAGATCCTCGAAGTATCCGACGGCCTGATGGTGGCGCGCGGAGACCTTGGTGTCGAGATTCCGGCTGAAGAAGTGCCGCTCGTTCAAAAAGATATGATTTTCAAATGCAACCGCGCAGGCAAACCGGTTATTACCGCTACGCAAATGCTGGATTCGATGCAGCGCAATCCGCGTCCGACGCGCGCGGAAGCAAGCGACGTGGCAAATGCGATCTTTGACGGCACGGATGCGATCATGCTCTCGGGTGAAACGGCAGCAGGCAAATATCCGGTAGAGTCGGTGCAAACGATGGCCCGCATTGCCGTTCGTGCGGAATCGGCGCTGGATCATCGCGAAATGTTCACCAAACAGGCCAATGCACAGCAAACAACCGTTACAGAGGCGATCAGCCAGGCTGTGGCCAATGCGGCACTGGACTTGAATGCCAAAGCGATCATCACCTCGACGGAGAGCGGCTATACGGCAAGAATGGTATCCAAATATCGTCCAAAATCTCCGATTATCGCCGTTACGCCTATTGAGCAGGTGCTGAGGCGCTTATCGCTCACTTGGGGCATCATCCCTGTCAAAGGAACTCCCGCCACAACGACTGACGGCATGTTCGATATCGCCGTTCGCGGCGGAATCGATTCCGGGCTGGTTAAGCTGGGCGATACGGTCGTCATTACGGCTGGTGTGCCGGTAGGACGTTCCGGTTCCACGAACCTGATCAAAATCCATACGGTTGGCGAGCTGCTGGCCAGAGGACAAGGAATCGGCAGCCAGAGCGCAACCGGTAAAGTCGTTACGGCGCGCACCCCCCAGGAAGCGATCGCCAAAACGACAGAAGGCTCCATTCTGGTCACCGTTTCGACTGATAAGGAATATATGCCCGCCATCCAAAAAGCGGCAGCAGTCATTACCGAGCAAGGCGGTGTAACCAGCCATGCGGCCATCGTGGCCCTCAACCTTGGACTTCCGGTGATTCTTGGTGTCCATAACGCTCTGGAGACGCTGCATGATGGCATGGAAGTAACCGTCTATGCCGAGGTAGGCGTAATTTACTCCGGTCAGGCGAAGGTGCTGTAAATTTAAAATCTGTTATATAATAGGAACTTAAAGTAAAAGCGATGGTGCGCAGGCACCATCGCTTTTGTTTAAATGGAAGAAAGGTTAAAATGGGCCTATGCTAGGCCTGCAGCGATCATTCGATAATTGTTACCTTTTGCAGTTTAACAACGTAAAAAAGGTTGTGATTACATGATTACATTGCCAGAGAACCGACCGGACAAGCTGTGGCATTTGCATCCGCTTCGGGTGAGATATCAGGAAACCGATCAGATGGGCGTTGTTTTTCATAGTAATTATGTAACATGGATGGAGATTGGACGAACCGAGCTGATCCGATTTTTCGGTTATCCATACAAAAAAATCGAAGAACAGGGAATGCTTTTACCGGTAGTGGATTTGACATGCAGTTACGTGGCGCCTGCGCGGTATGACGACCTGGTCCTGATCTGTACCACCATTGAAAACTTTTCACCGGTCCGTCTATCCTTTCGTTCAGAAGTCCGCAGAATAAAGGAAGGGGATGCATCAATCCCGCAAACCATGTGGGGGACGGATCTGCCCGGAGAACTGCTTCTAAGGGGTGGCACGCGCCATGTGTGGGTCAATGCGGAAATGAGGCCTTCAAGACTGGACAAGGCTTTCCCGGAGCTTTATAAGCTGCTTGCTGCCGCATCCGGCACCAGGACTGATCAAGAAGAGGGGAATTAGAATGCTAAAATGGATTATTGCTGCTATCATCATCATTCCGGCCATAGAAATATGGGGAATCATTAGGGTGGGCCATTTGATTGGAGGGTGGCTGACTTTTCTGCTGATTATAATAACGGGATTTGCAGGAGCATATTTGTCCAGAATGGAAGGGCGCAAAGCGCTGGTGGATGTGCAGCGTCAGATGCAGGCGGGCCAGCCTCCGGGCCATGCGATGTTAAACGGTCTTTGTATTCTGATTGGTGGAGTGCTTCTTCTGCTTCCGGGCTTCCTGACAGATATAGTAGGCATCACGCTTCTGCTGCCGCTCACCCGCCCATTCTACCGCATGGCCATTCTCCGGTGGCTGGAACGCAAGCTCCGCGGCGGCGCATTAACTATCCATAGAAAATAAAGAAAGTCTCTCCATAAACAAAAACGATCCAAGCGGGCAGTAACAACAGAGTGTTTCTGTTCAGCCCCAACTTTATCCAATCCAGGTGTCCAAAGGGCCGGGAGCCCTTGGAGTCCCACCTCCGGAGGGATTTAGGGAGGGAGTAAGCCTCCAGCAAGCAGTTACCTGAAGGTAGACTCAGTTACTCCCACGTTACTTAGGGACGAAGTCCACCAGGCATCCCGGGTGCGCCAACAGGCAAGTGTGTCCCGCAAGGGACGAAAACGATCCAAGCAGGCAGTAACTACAGAGCGTTTCTGTGCAGCTCCAACGTTAATCAATCCGGGTGT
>NZ_JBWDNP010000015.1:0-188800 GCF_056269255.1 Paenibacillus sp. JT31N17 | reverse complement strand
CGGCTACGCATCGTCGCCTTGGTGAGCCGTTACCCCACCAACTAGCTAATGCGCCGCAGGCCCATCTCCAAGTGGCAGATTGCTCCGCCTTTCCCCATTTCGCCATGCAGCCAAATGGTGTATCCGGTATTAGCATCCGTTTCCGGATGTTATCCCAGCCTTGAAGGCAGGTTGCCTACGTGTTACTCACCCGTCCGCCGCTAACTCCGTTGAAAGCAAGCTTTCAACGAAATCCGCTCGACTTGCATGTATTAGGCACGCCGCCAGCGTTCGTCCTGAGCCAGGATCAAACTCTCCATAAAATGACTCATTACGTACTAGTATTGCTATTCTTTCACTTAAAAAAGTGAAAGGGCAGATCGCTCGTTGTTCAGTTTTCAAAGAACAAATTCTTTCTTGCTGCCTGCCGTTTTAGCGGCCGGAATAAGAATATACCATGGCCCAGAAATATATGCAACCCCTTTTTTCAATAAATTGAAATTTTCATTAAAATTCCTTCTTTCCACAGCTGCCTGCGGAATAACAAATTCCATGGGAATGGCTAATGACAAGATGCTGTAGACGAAAAGGTCCGCCATGTTTTTGGGCAGGAGCGAATCGTATGAGCTTATATGTCAGATTCAGGGCAAGAGATAGGAGAATGCGTTCACCACTGTCACGAACCCTCTTCTATTATAGACATGCCAGATGCTGCCGGATATAGATGGAATTATACCTTGCAGCTTTTCCGCTTATGAAGAAGCATTAGCCGGCATCTACTTTTATGGAAAAATAGAGTGTCGTCCCCTGCTCTTCCGAAATATCGACCCATATGCGGCCATTCATCATTTCCACCAATCGTCTGGAAATAACCCATTCTAGTCCCAGTGCCGCCTGATCGGTGCCTCGATGCGAAAAGCTCAGTGCTGCGAAATTATGCAGCAGCAGCTCTATTTTCTCATTTGGGATCCGGGTATGTGTTCCTCCAACCCTAATAAGCAGTTCCATTTCATGCTCGCTAACGTTTAACTCTCCGGGCTCGATTGATAGTAAGATTATGCCCTTGGTCGTATATTTAAGCGCATTTCCCACCGCCATGACCAGGATCTGACAGATCCGCGCCTGATCCCCGAAAAGGGCAGCAGGCATATGCGGGCTAATTCTGCTCTCCAACCTTATCCCGTTGCCCGTCAATTGACCGGCAAACCTATCCATAATGTCATCGACACAGCCATACAGGTCGAAAGGAAGATGGTCCAGCAGCATGGTACCTGCTTCGATCTCCGCCAGATCCACCACATCGTTCAAAAAGACCATCAGCTCTTCGCCGCTGAGTTGAACGATTCTGGCATAATCCTGCTGCTCCTCCGACAGATCCGTATCCTGCAGGAGGCTGGTCATTCCGATCACTCCATTCAGGGGCGTGCGGATGCCATGGCTGATCATTTTAAGGTAAAGGCTTTTTTCCGCATTTGCCTGTTCAACGCTTTCCCGGGCCCTCTCTGCTTGTTCCTTCATTAGCTGCAATTCTCCCTGCAAGAGATCCCATTCCACAGCGTAGCCAATCAACGCGGACATGGAGCCTAACAGCACTGCATCCTTGTCATCAAAAACACGGGAGGAGCTGTCGTCCAATGCGCACAACGTGCCGAATATACGGCCGTCGCCGAGTGTAACAGGCACACCTATGAAGGAGCAGTTCTTCAGCGCAGTAGTCAACGGCTTGGCGGACGTCAAGTGATGCTCAGAGACATTCCCGATCATCAGTGCCTCCATGCTCCCTTCCATAAGAAGCGGACAATAGGAGTGCTCATAAGGCAGAATTACACCTTCTTCCAGCAGAGCTTCCTTGCGGTTGTGGACTTTCAGCATAATCGTCGATACCTTATCGCTTGCCGCCAAGTAAAACGTGCTTGCCTGGAGTAATTGATTCATGGTCTTCCATACTTGTTCAATTGTCTCATCCAGTCCACGATAATCCAATTCGTCACCTGCTTTCTTTAATTGTTGGCCGAAAAGCACAAAAAAAAAGCCAAAGAAAGCGATCCCGCTTTTCTTTGGCTCCTGACTAGCGTATATGAAAAATATATCTTGTCAATTTGACCACGTATTTAATTTTTAAATGTATACACAAGAATGCTTTTGTCCCTCTCAAACTTCCAATCGAGGAACAAGCCTTCAACGGTTTTCCCAAGAATTTGCTTCATATCCACGTCATGGGCAAAGTGATGCTTCTCCAGCACGCGTTTGGATATCCGAAGCGTTCCTTCATAGCCCAATTCCAGCAGCTGCTTCTCGATCTTGATCAGCAAACCATAGCGGATGATGATCAGCGTCCGGGAATTCGTCCAGTAAGAATGGATGCGGTCCGGAATTTTCTCGCAAATTTGGGTTATATGCCCCACTCTTTCATGAATTGCATCTTTGCCTTCGTAGCTGTCATCTTCATTATTTTTTTTACCGGAAAACAATCCCACCATAATACCCGAGTGATGCTCCAAATCCCAGTCATAAAAAAATTCCTCAATTTCCTGATGAAGCGTGTCCTTAATATATTCATTCAAATCGGGGATTATCGAATCCATTACCAGCTTGCGCGTGTCCCGAAAGGCCTCTTCCTTCTGCTGATGAAGCATCAGCTTCTCGACCGGTCCGATAAAATTGCGAAGATGCATGGTAATGCACCGTGAATCATAAGAGATATGGATGGATTCCGGTCCTTTGCCAAAGCGATCCCGCAGCAGCTTGCTGATAAAACTTGATAATTGGCTTGATATTTCTTTTTCTTCCAAGAATACCCGTCCTTTAGCTCCAGACTTATGCCCCGTGCCATCATTCAGTATACATCATTAATGGGCTGACAACCAGATCCGTCATTTCGGCCCTGTCCGGATATCTGTCGCGCGCGGGCGTTGATGGCAGATTTTGTGTTTCTACTATAAATCGATAGGTTCACGTTTTTAAATTTGGAAGTGACGGCTTGCCACTATCATATCTCCCCTTGTCCCTGTAACCAAATAAGGGAAAACTGAATAAACTGAAGGATCGTGCAAGCATCTTACAGCAGCTTCACCAGATTGGAAGTTTCATATGGAAATGAACTAATCATAGAAAGGAGACTTCATTTGAGCAAAGTTTCAGTTATCATGACAAGCTATAACAAACCGGCCTTTGTCGGAAAAGCCATTGAAGGCATTCTTGGTCAGTCCCACGCGGATTTCGAACTCCTTTTAATGGATGACAATTCAAATGAGGAAACCGATCAGGTCATCGCAGCTTATCTGCAGGACAGCCGGATCCGCTATGTTAAAAGTCAAACAAAAGATATTGCCGAAAGGGCGGCTACTATCCGGTATGCTTCTCTTATCAATCAGGCAATTGACCTGTCAACAGGAGATTATATCACGTATATTACGGATGATAATGTGTATCGTCCGCAGAGACTTGAGAAAATGACAGCTTTCCTGAGCGAGAATCCCGAAGCGAACATCGTCTACTCCTCATCCATTACCAATCATATTAAAGATGACGGCACAATCACCAAATCGGTGTTCCGGCCTGCCGGGCGTCTGACCTGGCTCGCTCCCTGTGCGGTGGATCATTGCTCCATTATGCATCGCAGCTCCATCCTGCCCAGGATTTATGAACGCTGGGGCTCCTATTGGGATGAGAATCCTGAATATTACCGGATTGGCGATGCCAGATTTTTTTGGAGACTGAATCATTATTGGCCTTTTCATCCTTTGGATGAAGTGCTGGACGACAACTATATGACGGAGGGATCCTTTCACAGCCAGTTGTTCTCCAGGGAAAAATCGCAATTTATTCAGCTTCTCCCCCAGCAGCTTGACTGCAGGGAGCTGCGTGAGTCGCTCAGGCAGCAGCAGTCAGGAAAAATCGGATGAGCATCTATCTGCGTCATTATTGGGCATTGTTCAACGAATTCATCGAAGCCTTTGAGAGCATCAAATATAAGCATATTCCTTTGGGACTGTTATCCAATTTCTATCAATATTTGAGCGATGACATCAAAAGGTCAATGAGTGAAGCACAGTTTCAGGCCGTTTTGAAAAATCCCGTTACCGGTGACCAGGAAATTCAGCCTTTATTTGACCGGTATATGACGCCGTTCGTGAAACAGGAGGCTCCCTGTGAAGGCGGGAAAATTCTTGTGAACGGCACGTATCACCGTTTTCAGCCCAGCGTTTTTCTGGAGCGCTTTGACCCGCAAACCACCATGCTGTTATCCCGCGGCAAACCCTATCTGGGAATTCCGGTTGTTACCTTGAGTCATTATGAAACGGATGTGTCCGATACAGTGCGGGAATTAACGGAGGCTTGCGCCGGCCTGTTTGCACAATATGCCGATCATCCGGTCTTTCGCGACCAGCAGTTTCAAACCAGAACGCTGGACGATATTCCGCGGATGATTAAAGCGATGTCGTCTGTGGAAAAGATGCTCCAGAACGTTCCGGTGTCCTGCGCAGTCGTCGGGACGACAGAGGATCTTACAAGCCGTGTTCTCTGCCTGGTCGGGGCATCCATGGGGGTTCCCTCGGTATGTCTCCAGCACGGAGTCATTATGGGAGAAGAAGCCTTCCTTCCTGTATTTGCGACTGTCCAGGCGGTTTACGGGCAGTATGAAATGGATTGGTATGCCGGCAAGGGGACCGGTCCCCAGCAAATCAAAATGGTGGGGCATCCCCGTTACGATGTCATTTATACGCGGGCCCGCATGCCGGCTTCGAATATTATCCATTCGTTGTCGCTACAGCCGGATACAGCCAAAATACTCATGATTACGCAGCCGCAGACGAACAAAGCCTTATTCACCCGGTCGGTAAAACTGATCGTGCAGTCCCTGATTGTGGAAGTCTTGATCAAACCGCATCCCTGGGAGAAGAAGAAAGGCCTGATTACGGAATATCAGCAGCTGGAAACGGAATTCCCCACAGTCCGGATCGTCCCTCCAGAAGTGGATCTATACGATCTGATTCCCCACACTGACATCGTGGTCATGGAAAATTCTACGGTGGGACTGGAAGCCATGTTATTCGGCAAAGCCGTTATCGTGTTCAGGGACCCGGATGCGGAAAAACAGTACAGCTATTACGACGATATGCATCCCTTCATCCAGCTGACGCCGGAGGGTCTTGCCGGTCAGATCAAGGAAGCGGTCGGCAGCGCAGCATTGCGGGAGCAGCTCCAATTGAAAATAAAGCAGTTTGCCGATTATGCTTATCCCCTGAAATTAGCGGGACCTGAGCTTCTGAAGCTCCTTCATGAATTGTCCGGACATCCCCCTTCACCCTCACCTTCCAATCCTATAGTCAAGGACGGAATGCTGGTCAAGAACAGCAGTCAGCAGGCAAGCAAAATTGAGAACGGCTGTTTGCGGCCCTTCTCATCGACCGATGTATTTCAGCAATCCGGATACAGATGGGATGATGTGTATCAGATCGACGATCGGCTCCTGTCGCAAATACCCGACGGTGAAATGATTGATGCGGACAGCCCCGGGACAGAACCATCCGATACGCACCGTGAGCTGTTCCCTACAGAAGGGTGCTTGATTAAAGGTTCAGGGCCTGAAGTCTATCAGATCGAATCAGGTTTGAAGCGCCTGCTTGTGGATGCGGATTTGCTTCGCTTGGACGCTCCGGCGGAGGTCGTCTATCACATCGACGACCGGATTCTGCAGCGGATACCAACGGGCTTACTCCTCCGGAAATAAAAAGAGGAAAGAATGTGTTTGCGATCGATAAGTTAGCCATAACGGGCGGGAAGCCCGTAAGAAAAAAGCTGTTGAAATATGGCGGCCAGTGGATTGAAAATGATGATATCCGCGCGGTTATGAACATCCTGAAAAGCGACTTTCTCACCACCGGCCCCTCCGTGGCGGAGTTCGAACAGATGCTGGCGGAGTATGTCGGCGCCCCCTATGCCGTAGCCTTCTCAAGCGGAACAGCCGCTCTCCACGCCGCCTGCTGCGTGGCAGGAATCGGCCCCGGCGATGAAGTTATCACCACTTCCCTGACCTTCGCCGCAAGCGCCAATTGCATCTTGTACTGCGGGGCAAGTCCGGTATTCGCCGACATCGACGAAAACACCTATAATATCGACCCTGCCTCCATTGAGAGCAAAATAACGAATAAGACCAAAGCGATCCTGCCCGTGCATTTTGCAGGTCAGCCCGTTGATTTGTCAGCCATTATGGAAATTGCCGCAAGGCATGGCCTGATCGTGATTGAGGATGCGGCTCACGCGCTTGGGGCCGAATACGGCAGCCAAAAAATTGGCAGCGGGGGAAATATGGCCTGCTTCAGCTTTCATCCGGTCAAGCATATAACAACAGGCGAAGGGGGAGCCGTCACCACCCATGATGCAGCTTTGTACGAGAAGCTGGTTCAGTTCAGGAGCCACGGCATTATCAGGGACCCCGGCAGCCTTACGCTGCAGCCCGGAGCATGGTATCACGAAATGCAGTTTCTCGGCTATAATTACAGGCTTACAGATTTCCAGGCCGCTCTCGGAATCAGCCAATTCCGCAAGGTCGACCGTTTTCTCAGGCTGCGCCGCGAATATGCGGCTCTATATACGGAGGCTTTCAAGGATATGGGGGAGCTGAGCCTCCCTTCCCAGTCTCCAGCTTCTCTATCGTCCTGGCATCTCTATACGATACGCTTGAATACCCGTTGCTTGAATGCGGACCGAAGGGATATCTATGACGCTTTATGGAAGGAAAACATTGGCGTTAATGTGCATTACTTACCAGTTTACCTACATCCCTACTATAAACAGCTCGGATATGAGACGGGCCTTTGCCCTAAAGCGGAGCAGCTGTACGAGGAGCTGCTCACTCTACCCTTATTTCCCAGAATGTCGCGAAAGGATGTTAATGATGTGATCACGGCACTAAAAAAAGTGCTGCATTATTATTCTAAATTGTGAGCAGGGGAGCAGTTCCTATGAAAATAGCGGCTATTGTCCAGGCAAGAATGAATTCCACCCGGCTGCCCGGAAAAGTCCTTCAGGAGGTACTGGGCAAACCCCTGCTCCGCTATCAGCTGGAGCGTGTGAAAGAATCGGCATTCATCAGCGATTTGATCGTCGCCACGTCTGTCTCAGCTGCGGATGACCCGATTGCCGCGTTATGCCAATCGCTTGGAGTCAACTTTTACCGCGGCTCTGAATCTGATGTATTGGAGCGCTATTACGAAGCGGCTTTGCAAAGCGGCGCTGATATCGTCGTCCGTCTTACGGGAGACTGCCCGCTGCACGATCCCGGCATCATCGATCAGGTCATTCAAGCTTACCTGGACTCGCCCGCTTCCTATGATTATGTATCCAATACTCTCCAACGGACCTTCCCGCGCGGTCTTGACACAGAGGTGTTCTCAATCGATGCCTTGACCAAGGCCCACGCGGAAGCCTTCGAGGAATCGGATCGCGAGCATGTTACCCCGTACATTTACAGGCATCCCGATTCCTTTGAAATCCTGCAGCTCACCAACAGGCAGGATTGGAGCCGCTACCGCCTGACCGTCGATACGCCAGAGGACTTTCGACTCATTCGGCTGATTCTGGAGGCGCTCTACCCGTCAAATCCCCTTTTTGGCATGGAGGATATTCTGCAGCTTCTGGACCAGAACAAGGATTGGAGCCGATTAAACTCGCATATTGAGCAAAAAAAATGGTAAACAGGCCATTATGGAGGTGAGGATACATGTTTATCCGTGCTGATGCTTCCATTGAAATGGGAACGGGTCATATCATGAGATGCTTGACAGTGGCTGAAATGTGGAGGGATTCAGGAATTCAGTGCCAGTTTATTACCCGGGTATTGCCGGGTGATTTGAATCATTTCATTACACAGCAGGGGTTCACGGTCATTTCCCTTGCCGGTCTCGATGCTTCGGCAGGATGGGAGGAGGACGCGGATCAAACCCTTGCCATACTGGCTCCTTATGCTCCCGTCGACTGGATTCTGGTGGACCATTATAATCTGGATCTTGCATGGGAGCTGAAGATCAAGCCCTTCGTAAACAAACTGGTTGTCATTGATGATTGGGTGCACAGGCGGCATGCATGCGACCTGCTTATTAATGCCAATATTTACGATGAGGCTGCAGCTCATACACAGAGAGCGAATGTGCCTCCCGGCTGCCTGACCTTACTCGGCCCCTCCCATGCCCTGCTGCGGAACGAATTCAGGGAAAGGGCCAAGATACCCCGCGTCAGGGACGGCAGCATCCACCGGATTCTTGTAAGCTTCGGAGGCAGCGACCATACGAATCAGACAAGTAAAATATTAAGAGCCTTCAAGCAGCCGGGATTTTCTTCTATCCAAATTGATGTCGTCATCGGCCGGGCCAATCCGTACCAGGCGGAAATTCAGTCTTTATGCGCCGGTCTGCCCCAGGTGCAGGTACACCTTCACAGCGATGACATGGCCACCCTGATGCAGAAGGCCGATCTTTGTATAGGCGCTGTGGGGACGACCTCATGGGAGCGGTGCTATCTGGGACTTCCGGCACTTTGTTTGACGGTGGCCCATAATCAATCGGATGCAGCGGCATTCCTGCACCAGGCAGGAGCCGTTATTCATCTTGGATGGTTTGAGAACGTCACAGAGGACGATATCGCCCGATCGGTGAGACATGTCATGGAGCAGCCTTCGATTGCTGCTGACATGTCTGTCAAAGCCAGACGCATCATGAAGGACTACGACCGGCATGCAGCCATGCTCATTCCTGCATGGTTATCCAACGATAAGGCGGTGAACACGGATGAATGAAATCATGATCGCAGGCAGAAAAATCGGCTCTGCTGCGGAGCCCTTCATCATCGCGGAAATGTCCGGCAATCATAATCAGTCACTGGACCGCGCCCTCCAAATAGTAGAACAGGCCGCAATGTCCGGCGCGCACGCGCTGAAGCTCCAAACCTACACGGCAGACACGATGACCTTAAATATCCAATCCGGTCAATTTCATATTAATGACAAGGCGAGCTTATGGAATGGTCAGTCCTTATACGATTTGTACAATCAGGCCTATACCCCCTGGGAATGGCATCAGGCCATCTTTGAATACGGGCGCAAGCTGGGCTTGATCGTGTTCAGCTCCCCGTTTGATGAAACGGCGGTTGATTTTCTGGAGACGCTTGGCGCCCCCTGTTACAAAATTGCTTCTTTCGAGAATACGGATCTCCCGCTCATACGCAAAGCAGCATCGACCGGGAAGCCCGTTATTATTTCAACCGGAATGGCCACTGTCTCTGAATTGCATGAAGCTGTAACGGCATGCAGGGAGGCGGGCTCGGGGCAAATCATTTTATTAAAATGCACCAGCGCTTATCCCGCGCCGGTCGATCATTGCAATATTGCGACAATTCCCCATATGCAGCAGCTGTTTGACTGCCCTGTCGGCTTGTCCGATCATACGCTTGGCATGGGCGTAGCCATTGCCAGTATTACGATGGGAGCCTCTGTTATCGAGAAGCATTTCACGCTGTCGCGGCAGGAGGGCGGAGTGGATTCGGCTTTTTCCATGGAACCGGCTGAGATGAAGCTGCTGGTGGAAGAGTCCGATAAAGCCTGGCGGGCGATGGGAAAAATTGCATATGGCCCTGATGAAGCCCAGCAGGCATCGCTCCAATTCAGAAGATCCCTGTACGCGGCTGCGGACATTAAGAAAGGGGAAGCTTTCACCAGGCAAAATACAAGAATTATCCGGCCGGGTTACGGCCTTCCGCCCAAATATTATGAGCTCATTCTGGATTCCAGGGCTGTGGCGGATATTGATGAAGGGACCCCTTTGAGCTGGGATCTGATAATAGGAGGCTGAAGCGGTATATGGATATCCGGGAGGCGACGGCGGAGGATGCACAGCAGCTATTCGATTGGCGCAATGAACCTGCGGTTAGAGAAATGTCCTTGGAAAGCGGTCCGTTGGATTGGGAGACCCATCTACGCTGGCTTAATAAGGCACTCCTGAACGAAGATCTGAAAATTCTGATGGTTATGGAGGAACAAGAGCCGATCGGCACTTTCAGACTGGAGCGTCTGGCCCCGTCGCTTGTCCTCATCAGCATCATATTATCGCCTTCATCCCGGGGGAAGGGTTATGGATCTTCAATCATTCAGGCTGCATCGGCAGTATGCGAAAAATATTTCGGCAGCGTGACAATCCGGGCTTGTATTAAAGCCGGGAACAGCATTTCGCAAAAAGCTTTTGCCAAGGCGGGCTACCAGCTGGATGCTTATATTATGGAATTCCGCTGCTGAATGCCTTATAGGTGGATGAACCAATTCATATAGACGAGTTCCCTGAGCATGACCCATAGCATATTCTGTCATTATCTGGACTATCCACCAAAAAGGAGTGGTGAAAAACATGGGTTTGCGTAAGTCACGTCTCCATTCCACTTGCCGTAAACCAAAGGGCTATCGAAAAATAAGGATTGTCTCCAGCTGCCATAAATCAAAATTGCGCAGGAAAAGAAGTAAACAAACCTGCAATTCAAGCCTGAGAAGACTTCAGGCGCAGGTGCTGGCTTCGTCGGCCAGCCTGGAGCAGCTGACTGCAAGCGTTTCGTCCATGACGACATTCGTGAACCAGACCCGCAATGACGTGAATGTATTGCAAAATGAGTTCACCGCTTTGTCGGCAACGAATCAGGATATAAGAGAACAGTTCATAGCCAGAATAGGCACGACGATTAATATCGAAACACCTGCCGGATCCGTGACTGGTCTGCTCATCGCCGTTGGCGACGATTATCTGGAGATTCTGGAAACTTCCGGAACGACTGCGATTGTCAGAATTGCAAAAATCAATTCCTTCAGCTGATTCCAATTAAGGAGAGAGGGTCTTAATCATGAATTTTTCCGGTATTATGACAACTTTCATCGGCCGGAACGTTGAGAGCTTTCAGGAGGGACAATTTCTGACAGGGAAGCTGGTCGGCGTTTCCGAAGGAAACTTGATCATTCAGGTGGTTCAGAACATCTACTCCCCGGTGTCGGGGCAGGCTCATGTGCTGATTCCAAATATCGATTTTGTCCGCATTCTTCCATAGCTGACCGAAACCAGTGCCTCCATTGCGCATAATTATCCTGGTTGGAGCGGGTGATGCTTGTATGGCGGAGTCTGCGGTGGTAGAGAACATCAGGGACATGCCGGGCGGAAAAAGAACGGGACATGCGGCTGAGCATCTGGAAATCCTCGTAAAGCCGCCCATCAAATATGCCTTCTTCCCACCAGCCGCCGATCTCTCTTAGAGCGGTCAGGCGATAGAGACGGGGAGCAATGGGCGCTGCTTCATCCAGGAGCCGCTTCTCGTCCAACTCGGTCATGGATGACACGGTTCGCCTGAAAAGGAGCTCTTGGTTGGAGCGCATCAGCCATTCATCGTGGTTGGCGTAAAGAACGCTTATACCGTCTGCATCCGCAATGGATGCAGCCAGGGTCTGCAAACAATCAAAAGCAAGCCAGTCGTCGGCATCCAGCTCCAGAAGCCAGCTCCCCCTCGCAGCTGCAGCCGCCTGGTTCAGGCAGCAGGATTTGCCCTGGTTATGTTCGCTGCGCAAAAGCCGCACACGGGGATTCTCCAGAAACTGCTCCAGCTTCTCGGCCGTCGCATCGCCGGATCCGTCATCCACGATGATCAGCTCCCAGGATGAAAAGGATTGTTCAAAGACACTGCGGATGGACCAGGGAAGGAAATCAGCGCTGTTATACGTGCAAATAACAATAGAGAAAATGGGGTCCTGCTCAACCGGGCTGACAGGCGAATTGTCCCTTGTCAGAAGCGGAGCAATGCGCGGCCACTGGTCCTTCTCTTTTCTCCAGGATGGAGAATATGAGATGGGCTGGCTCCTCAATCGCGCCGCGGGGAATTCCCTCCAGCTCCAGTCTGCCGACAAGCGATGCATCATTTCATACAGTACATAGCCGCCAAATGGAAGCCAGTCCCTGGCGGCAAAGCCTCCGGCGTCCAGCACCGCAGCCTTGCGCCAAACCACCGGTCCCCTGGAAGCTGAATGCCTGTCATCTCCTGGCCTTATGGCAGTGTCTCCGCTGAGACAGAGTCCTGCATGATGGAAGGCAAGCTCATCCAGACAGGATTGAAGCTCCGACCGGAAACCGGATTCCATTCGCTCACCTGCCAATAAAGTAAGAAAAAAGGGCTCGGCATCCCATGTAATGGCTTCATTCAGGAATTCGCCGGGATGGCCTTCGATCTTATGAATGGACCAGGAGGGCGCTTCTTGTATAACCGTTTCCTCTGTCATTTCGGCCATAAGGGAACGGCCTTCCGGATTTAAGATGAACACGTTCACAGTCCCACTTTCCCTCCGATGGCAGAAGGCATAACGGCGGCTTCTTTCTTATCTAATATATGGCTATCTGCGGAGATTGGTTCACTATTTCTTTTAACCCTAAGCTAAAGCCAGTGCGGGAATAAACAATCCTCCAACCGCCATGGGTTAAAGCTTGACCATTTAATATTCCTTGACAGGAATATTCCAAAAGGGGTATATTTAGTATATAAATTCCATCGATCAGTCCCGGTAAGCTTGTGCTGGAACACCAGGCCTCGCTATAATGAATACTTGGGCAAATTAAATCGTTTGAGAGTGGGTTGAGGCTATGAATGCATTGACTTTCAGTGCTCTTGCTGAGCCCAACCGTTTAGACATTGTCGAGCTTCTGCGCGACGCTCCTCTCCCCGTGGGGGAAATTGCCGATCGGCTTGGGCTCAACCAGCCGCAAGTATCCAAACATCTTCGCGTATTAAGCGATGCCGGACTCGTCGAGGTGCAGCCGGTCGCCAATAAGCGGATTTACAAGCTGCGTCCCAAATCGCTCATGGAGCTGGACGAGTGGCTGGAGTCCTTCCGCCATATTTGGGAGGAGAGGTTCGACCGTTTGGATGAGTATCTGCGCGAACTGCAAGAAAAGGAAAAGAACAGCAAAGAGAAGGATTAGTTCCAAATCAAACTGTTGTCCAAAAAATCACCCCGCCGGAGCACATCTTCTTCCTCGATGTCTTCTCGGGCGAGGAAGGCAAGGGCGAAACACGGGATTCCCTTACCGAGCATTTGCAGGAAATCCAGCGCGTATCATTACCCGGATTTCGCGCACAAATCAGGCTGCCGTCAACAACGGCAGCCTGATTTTGTCGTTACTGCAACACTAGTTGAATATAGGCAGATCTCTAAACCCGGTGCAGCTTGCCCTCTGCCCGGCGCAGCTTGGCTTCCTGCCACAGCGTACGCCACTCGTCAGCTTGTGTCAGCACCAGCTCCGGCTGCTTCTCGCTTCTTACCGCAAAGGATGGATGGATGGAGCGCCCGGACTGCGCCCCGAGCTTGTGGTAGCGCAAATCAAGCGACCAGCGTACGATGTCCGAGGTATTCGTCGTCCCGCGGTGAGGGGTATATTTGTTCATAATTACAATGCTGCCCTTGCGGCATTCGGCCAGCACCGGCTGAACATGGGGCAGCTGCTCGGGAACAATCGTCGTCCCCCCTTCTTTGCGATGCTTCAGATATCCCAGCTTGGAGACCTCCGGCATCACTTCCATACAGCCCGTCTCGGCGGTTGCATTCACAAGCGGCAGCCAGAACGTGATGATTTCCGAAGCATCGGAGTCCACGCTCGTAACGGCGCAATCCTGGTGCCACGGCACATTCTGGAAGTAATCCGGCTCCGCATTCGCTCCCGGCTTCCAGGGCAGCTTGGCCCGCAGATGCTGAATCGGATTGCAGCTCAGCTCGCTGCCGAGCAGGCATTCCACAACGTCCAGCAAATGATCGTTCCCGAGAAAGCGGAAGATGGCATCGCCAAGGTAATCGCTGATGTCAAAGGCTTTGCCGATAGCGGGGCACTGCGCATGCAGCAGGGCAAAACGCCGCTCGAACGATTCATGCTCATGGAGCTCAGTGATTTTCCCCTCGGCATGCAGGGCCCTTGCCCGTTTATCGATCTCCTGCTCCAGCTCGTCAATAACCGGCTGCAGGTCTTCGTCCGTCAGCACATCCTCGGCAATCAGATAGCCTTCTGTCTGATAATGAATGATTTGATCAATGGTAAGTCCCTTCATTTCCTTCTCCCCTTCTCATGAAAGATGCGGTTATAATGGCATCATAACAAGTATGCGAGGGACGTTGAAGGTAAAATCTACCCGCATATGCGGACTATATTATCCTATAGTTCGTCGGAGCCCTGCCATGCTGCTGCCGGAAAACACGGGCAAAATAGGAAGCATCCTCATAACCCAGCATCTCGGCAATGGCATACACAGGCAAATCGGTATATAGCAGCAGCTTCTCGGCTTCGGTCATGCGTACCCGCTGCAAATAAGTCATGGGAGACTCTCCGGTATGCTCCTTAAATATCCGGCAGAGATAATTAGGCGTCCAATGCGCCAAATGAGACAGCTCTTCCAGCGTGATATGCTCCTTCATGTGGGCTTTCATATAATGCTTCAATACCGCAACGGTCTCCGCACCGGATCGCGCGCTTTCCGTATCGAGCCTGGCAATGCGCCAGAGCGTTTCCTCCGTCCGCAGCATCAGATCTATCACCATCAGCGACAAATGCTCGGGTGTAACATAGTTCATCGAAGGCTCAAGCAGCCGGTGAAAGCCCTCCAGCAGGAATGGCTGCAAAAGCGGCGGCACCGGAACCGGCCCGTCTCTCATCGAGTCCGGCAGCGCCGAGCCTCTTTTCTCCGAAATCCAGTCCAAAAAATTGGCCTCAAATGGCTGTCCCTCACCATCGAGGACGAGAAAGGTGCATTCCAGATTGGAGAGCGGCCTTGCCTCGTCGCCTTGAAATTCATGCCATTCATTGGGATTTATAATATAAAGCAGCCCCGGTTCCGCTTTGCTGCGCCGGTCATCCACCGCAAAGCTGCCTTCTCCCTCCGTAATATACATGAAATGAAATACGGGATGCCGATGCCGTGTGGTAATACTGCCTGTGCGATGCTGCTGCTTGTCTGTCGTAACATGTTCAACCCGCAGTTCCCTGCCGTTCATTAGAACACGAATGCTCATTTTTCGAATAAACCTCCGCATCGGGAAAGGATAAGGATCATGGCCAGACGTTCTTTCCTTACTCTAGCATAAAAGAGCAGGGCACGAAAACTGCGTGCTTCATGCCGAGGGCCGCGGCGAACAGAAATAAAAAAAGTCCTGTCCCTGGAGGAGGGCAGGACGGATTCAAACGCTCATGCGGCCGACCGCCGTCATGCAGCGCCGCACCGCGCGCTGGGAGCTGCGCGCGGTGCTTTATTGGCATTGCTTCATTATAGCTGCGAACATGGCCGCAGCGGTCCCGCTGCCAGCCGTCATATAATTATCCCTGCTGCTGGTATCGAAGCCCATCCATATGGAAGCCGTCAGTTTGGAGGTGTAGCCGACAAACCACAAATCACGGTTGGCTTGTCCCGTTAAGCCGTCAATATCCAACTGGGTGGTTCCGGTCTTGCCGGCTGTCCAGCTTCCGAGCTTCGCCTTCCGCCCCGTGCCATGATCGACCACTTCTGTCAGCAGCCGGGTCATATCGGACGCCGTCTGACGCGTCATGACCTGCTTGTTCAGCAGTGGACTGGCATAGACCGTATGACCATTAGCATTCTTGATCAGTTTGACAGCATGCGCTTCGTTGAAATTGCCGTTATTGGCAAATGCGCTGTAGGCCTGGGCCATGGCAAGCGGCGACACCCCGTCATGAAAGCCGCCCAGTGCGGCAGCCAGATTGCGGTCCTGATTCCCCAGCCGGATGCCCAGATTCTCCGTAAACGCAGCTGCCGCCGGTAGCCCTACCTGATTGAGCAGCCAAACGGCCGGGGCATTAATCGATTGCTCCATTGCCTGCTCCATCGTCACCGAACCCAGATAACGGCCGCTAAGGTTCGCTGGCTTATAGCTGCCGTAAGCAACGGGCATATCCTGCAGTCTGGTCTGCGGACGGAATTCGCCGGATTGCAGAGCAGGCCCATAAACCAGTATCGGCTTGATGGCCGAGCCGGGCTGACGGGAAATATTCACCGCGCGGTTGAGACCGCCCTGCCTATAATCCCGCCCTCCGGCAAGCGCCCTTATTTCCCCCGTGCTGTTATCCAGGATAACAGCCGCCCCCTGCACCTGCTGCGTCGCTCCATCCTTCGGAAAATAACGATCCTGCCGGAAAGCCTCTTCCGCAGCCTGCTGATAGCCCGGATCCAGTCCCGTTACAATGGTGTAGCCCCCTGTCATCAGCTTCTCCCTGGTCAAGCCCGTTACAGCTTCCGCTTCCTGAAGCGCATAGTCGGTATAGGCGGCATAAGTACGCTCCGGCGCAGCTGATTCAGGAGGCACATATTCGACGCTCTTTGCCTCCAGCATCTGAGCCTTGCCGATATACCCCTGCTCATGCATCAGAGTGAGTACTACAGCCCGCCGTTCCTTGTTCCGCATGGCGTCATCAACGGGATTGTAAACCGAAGGACCTTTCGGAATGGCGGCTAGCGAAGCAATCTGCCACAGCTTCAGCTTGCGCAGATCGGCAGTGCCGAAATACCGCTCTGCCGCAGCCTTCACCCCGTACTGCTGCCTGCCCAGATAGACATGATTGAGATAGAGCGTCAGCAATTGCTGCTTGGAGTATGCCTTCTCCAGCGCTCCGGCAATCGCCGTCTCCAGAAATTTGCGCGAGAGCGTCTGATCTGTAGTGAGAAATACGGTTCTGGCCAGCTGCTGCGTCAAGCTGCTACCGCCCTGTTCGATTCCTCCCGATGCCAGATTGACGCGCACCGCTCTGGCAATACCGATCCAGTCCAAACTGCCATGCTTATAGAAGCGGCGGTCCTCGGTTGCGAGAAAGGCCTGTTGCAGGAGGAGAGGAATTTCGTCGCCCGCTGCTGCCAGGCGGTTCCCGTGCCCCGGGGAGATGAGTTTCTTGACAGGAGCGCCGCTGCGGTCCGTGATCACGCTCGTTGTCACCGCCAGCAAACGCTCCGATTGGCTCCGCAAAATATATCCGCCTGTCATCGTCATGCCCAGATAACCGAGGAGCATGACGACGATGCCAAGGATGCATAAATCAAAAACAAAATACCCCCGCCGCCGCTTGGCAAAGCTGCGGGAAATCTGGTTTACCATTGCCCGCCATTGATGCAGCCGCCGCAAATGCATATCCACCGGCTTAATGCAGCTCCTTCGCGTGATGCATGGGCAGTATGCGGATTTCGGTTAACTCATCCATTTTACCGTCTTCATCTGCGGCTGCAGGTTTATCCCCGCCGGCTGCATAGAGCTGGCAAAGCTCCGCCAAATCGGAACGAATTTTGCCTGAGCGCCAATAAAAGAACAACAGAAACAACAGGCTTCCGGCAAGCAAAGCAGTCGGGTACGCCCCGATATGATTAATGATCCAATTGAACAGTTTCACATAGGGCGCATCGTATTGCAGACCCGCATGATAAAAAAAAGCGGCTAAGCGGTATCCCAAATAGAGCAGTATCCCGCTCATCAGAGCGCTGGCTGCTCCGACATACAAGAATTTGAAACGAATTCTTCTGAAAATAAACTCCATACCTTCATCGCCCCCATCTCCTGCTTTTAAGGACATTTTACCGGAGCGATCTTAAGGTTATGGTTATGCAGTTCTTAACTTTTCCTTAAACCGGCAGGAAGAATGCGATTAATTCCCCATAGCTTGCGCTGCATTCACTGAATGACAAGAGGCTCCGCCGACAGCTTCCGAACTCCCGATACCCAGCCCATCTCCCTCAGACTACGTACTTTTGGAATCACCAGTCAGCTCCCATTCCGAAAGCTGTCGATAAAATGGAGGGCGCCCGCCGATAAATAGCGGTCCTTCATCCAGACCACGCCCACCTCGGACTGAAAGTCCGCGTCCTTGATCTCCAGCATCCGTACAACATCCGACGGGAAGGAAGACATGACCGATTTAGGAAAAATGGTGGCGCCGATCCCTTCGGCAATGAGCGACATTATAATGGCCACACTGGAGCATTCACAAATAATGTCCGGCGCGAAGCCGTGACGGAGACATTCATTCATTACCTGCTCATGCATCCATGTCGTTTGATCCGTCTTCAAGGTCAGATATGGAAAGTCCGCCAAATCCGCCATATGAATGGATTCCTCTTCCGAATAGGCCGTCCATGAGCTTGGAATTACAACAACGAACGGGTCGGAGGGCAGCGGAAGCACGTCGTACCGCCTGGGGTCGTGCAGCGCCTCGAAAGGCAGCCGGGCCACAACCAGCTCAATAGCCCGCTTCTCCAGCTGTTCCCCCAAATAAACATGATCCCCTTCCAGAATCTTGAAGGTTATCTGCGGATACTTGTCCCGGAACGACTGGATGCGCGGCGGCAGGAGTGAAATACAGGACACTACCGAGCCGATGGAGAGAAGTCCCCTTATGCCTTCCCCGGTTTCCTTCACTTCCCTGACCGCTTCCTCGAACTGGTTCAGCAGCAGCTCGCCCTTCTCCTGAAGCAGCTTGCCGGCCTCAGTCAGCTTTAAACGCTTGCCGCTCCGGTCGAACAATCGTACACCCAGTTCTTCCTCGATCAGCTTGAGCTGCCGGCTCAGCGGAGGCTGTTCCATGTTCAGCTGCCTGGCCGCGCGTGTAACCTGCCCTTCTCTGGCGATGCTTAGAAAATACCTCAGCTGGCGAATATCCATGATTTCACCCCATATATACCGATAAGGTATGATAAATCAATAAAATAGATATTTTTAATATATATCATGAGATGATAGCATTCAATTAGAGGATTAATGCGCTTTACATCTAAGGAGAGATGAATATGATTCAACCGATGGAGATCCAGCGGACGACTATGAAGAAGGAAAAACCGGATCAGCGGCAGCTGGGATTCGGCGTCCATTTTACCGATCATATGTTTATCATGGACTATACGTTGGAGAAAGGCTGGCATCAGCCGCGAATTGTGCCTTATCAGCCGCTGTCCATAGACCCTGCGGCAAAGGTCTTCCACTACGGGCAAACGATTTTCGAAGGATTAAAAGCCTACAAGACCGAAGACGGGCGGATCCTGCTGTTCAGACCGCAGAAGAATTTGCACCGCCTGAACACTTCCGCCGGGCGTCTGGGGATTCCGCCGCTTGACGAGGAGACTGCGCTTGACGCCCTGCAGCAGCTGGTCGCGGAGGATCAGGACTGGGTTCCTTCAGAGCCCGGAACCTCGCTTTAAATCCGGCCTTTTGTCATCGCCACTCAGGCTGCTCTGGGCGTAGACCCTTCCGCGCATTATCAGTTTATCATTATCATGTCGCCAGTCGGCTCCTACTACCCGGAGGGCATTAATCCAGTCAGGATTCATGTGGAATCGGAGTATGTCCGCGCCGTGAAGGGCGGACTCGGCGAAGCCAAGACCGCCGGCAATTATGCATCAGGTTTGAAAGCCCAGGTATCTGCCAAGGAAAACGGCTACTCCCAGGTGCTATGGCTCGACGGCGTTCACCGGACCTATATCGAAGAGGTTGGCAGTATGAACGTGTTTTTCAAAATCAACGGGACTATTCTTACACCGGCGTTAAACGGAAGTATTTTGGACGGCATTACGCGCAGCTCCATTATCCAGCTCCTGAAGCATTGGGGGATCCCGGTCGAAGAGAGGAAAATATCGATCGAGGAATTGTACGAGGCCGGCGAGCATCTGGAGGAAGCGTTCGGAACGGGCACGGCAGCCGTTATTTCGCCAATCGGGGAGCTTAACTGGAATGACAATAAGCTCGTGATCCACGGCGGCCGGACCGGCGAGCTGTCAGCCAGGCTGTACGATGCTTTAACCGGTATTCAAAATGGCCAATTACCCGATCCCTTCGGCTGGATGGTCCAGGTCAACCGTGAACCTTCAGATGCTGCGATCATGGAGACTACAGGATGACGGCAAAAATGGAGCGGACTTTGGAAAACGCTTTACGAAACTGGAAAGCCATGTCCGGATCCGGGAATGAGGGTGCGGAGGCAGCTGCCGATCAGTTTGAAGCCTCCTTTTACCTGTTCATTGATGCTGTCCGCGAATGGTTTCACGGGCTGGATCAACAGCCGCAAACCTTGGAGGAGCTTCTGGATTTACCGGCGGTTCGGCATATTCTCGAACTGCTGCCGGCCCCGCTGCATCTGAATTTTGAAACTGAGGCCGAGCTCATCGTGGATCGCATCAGCAGAATCGACGAAGACAAATATGATGAATAAGGTTTATAATGGAAGGTGTATTTTAATTGTATGGGAGGAATGATTCATGAGTATTCAACAAATCACGGACACAACAGTGCTGAACAATGGTGTACATATGCCATGGCTAGGAATTGGTGTATGGCAGGTTGAAGAAGGTGAGCAGGTCATTCATGCCGTACAATACGCCATCGAAGCAGGCTACCGCTCCATTGATACCGCGGCGGGCTACAGGAACGAAGCGGGTGTCGGCACTGCAATCAAGCAAAGCGGCGTGCCGCGGGAAGAACTGTTCGTGACCACCAAACTGGCCAATTCGGATCAGGGCTACGAAGCCACGCTGCGCGCATTTGAAGAAAGCCGCCGGAAGCTTGATCTGGAATATCTGGACCTGTATCTTATTCACTGGCCAGGGAAGGACAAGTATAAGGAAACGTGGAAGGCTTTCGAGAAGCTGCATAAGGATGGGTATATCCGCGCTATCGGGGTAAGCAATTTCCAAGTTCATCATCTGGAGAGCCTCAGACAGGACAGCGATACCGTTCCGGCGGTCAATCAGGTGGAGTTCCATCCCCTGCTGAGCCAACGGGAGCTGCTGGCCTACTGCAGACAGAATCAGATCCAGCTCGAAGCATGGAGTCCGCTGATGCAGGGCAATCTGGATCTTCCGCTGATCACGGATCTGGCCAGTAAATATAATAAAACGCCGGCACAAATTATTTTGCGCTGGGATCTCCAGCAGGGCGTTGTCACCATTCCCAAATCCGTCCGCGAGGAACGTATCCGGGAGAATGCCAATGTGTTTGACTTTACCCTCTCGGCAGAGGACGTTCAGGCCTTGGAAGGCTTGAACAAGAACAGCCGTTTCGGTCCAAATCCGGACGAGCTGCTTTTCTAGATCCATGCAGAGAACCTTATAACTGCTACTGCTGATAATACAAAATAAGGCAGGCCCAGCAACGGCAACGTTGTGGCCTGCTTTTTTATATTCCATCCATTAACTTCCATCGATCCGGTCAGACTGCTCCAATAACCGGCCATTCCAGCTCAAACCCGTTATTGCGCAGGCGGGTCTGGAAATTTGCCAGCAGGTCCGGCGTGTTTCTCACTTCGCGGGGCTTTATATTTTTCTCTGCGCAGTAAGCTGCCAGCATACCCGCCGCTTCTCCAATATTCCACTCCACCGGATGCAGGCGGTAGCAGCCGTTGGTGATGTGGGTTGTACCGATATTTTTGGCAGCCGGGATCAAATTATTGACCCGGACCGGGATGAGCGCGCCCAGCGGAATCTGGAACGGCAGCGAGGGGATATCGATAAATGTCCGCAGCGCGGTGCTGGGATGCAGATCGATCCGGTAGCTTCCGATGCCGACGGTATCGCTAAAATTCTCCGCTTTTCCGTCGGGGCGGTTTTCCGGACTGATATGCTGCTCCAAGATGGTAAATTCGGCGCGAATACGGCGTCCTTCCCGGATATACGGCGCCTGGGCCAGACCATGCGCTGCACCGGTGACATCAGGACGCGGCCGCAGGCCGGGATAACCAATCCCTCCGTCAGGGCGGGGCGCTTCCTTCTGCATCCAATACAGAAAAGAAAGGCTGAGCTGCTTGGCATTCTCCAGATGGCGGTGTCTTTCTTCAGGGGAAACGTCGGTAATGGCGCCCAGCCAGTAGTCGTTTTGCGGCCAATTGACCACACTGATGTCCGCCGGATAGGTACCCGGCTGAAAATTGCTCCGGTCCGCCAGCCTGCGGTAGGTGAACAAGGGGTTCGCACCCTCGCCTGGCATAAGCACATAGGTTACAGGCTCAAGCGTGGATGGCGAAGGAACCGTCCAGCCCAGCTGCGGAGCTGGCCAGAAGTCTGCCTGATAATTCCTCCAGAAGTCATATTCTCTGGGCCTTGCGATCGTGTAATCTTCCCCCTCTGCATAGTCGAGTGCCAAACAATGCGTAAACGCCTGAATATCCTGCGGGTTTGCCGGACCTGAGAGCGCATGGGCCTCTCCTGTTTCGTCTGCCGATTCTGCTCCTGTCACGTATTCCACGCCGGCGAGCGGCAGCAGGTCCCCTTCCTCCGTTGCATCGAGAAAATAACGGCCTGTCAAAACCAGATGGTCCCCTTCCCGGCCGCGTACGGTCACCGAGACGATATCGTCCCCATCCGATTCGGCTTTCACAGGCTCGTAGCCGGTCCAAATCTGCAGCCGTCCGCTGTGCACATAAGGCGCCAGCATATCTCTCAGCACAGCAAGGGCTGTGCGCGGCTCATGGGACAGCCTGCTGACCCATGCATTCCCCGGGTTGAAGGCTGCCCGGGACCTGGCCTGCTCCGTCAGCGGGAAGTTTCTGCGATAATAGTCCCGCACCACATTCCGATAGGACCGGTAGCTGGCCGTGCACCCAAACTGCTCTATCCAGCGGGGCTCATCCGGAGGCACCACCTGACTGGTCAGCTGCCCGCCAATCCAGTCCCAGACCTCGGTCATGACAACCGAGCGACCCGATCTCGCTGCTCCCAGTGCGGCTGCGCATCCTCCCGTTCCTCCGCCAATAATGACAACATCCGCTTCAATTTGCTTTTTCATGTGACTCCTCCTCATGAATTTGGTAACTTTTACAGCATAACCCACTAACCTCTATATGTACCCCAAACCATTCATTGTTCAATCAGTTGGAGCTTACTTGTTCTTGGATATGAAGGAAGAGACCTGAAGGGGAATAAGCCCTCCTGTCTCCAATATTTAAATCACTAAAATTCATTTGACAATGCCCTGTCAATTCGTCATACTACTGTCATATGAAGAATCTAAGCCCACATGGAGAAACATTCACTGAACTTGTTCTAGCCGTATTCCGGGTGAACGGCCTTCTGCTCGAGGCAGGGGACCGCATTACGCAGCCCGTTGGTCTCACCAGTGCCCGCTGGCAGGTGCTCGGCGTTGTCGAGCATGGCCCGACTCCAGTCGCTCACGTTGCCCGCATCATGGGATTATCACGCCAGAGCGTGCAGCAAACCGCCGATACGCTGGAACGCGACGGTCACATTATGTATCACGAGAATCCGCATCACCGCCGCTCCAAGCTGATGGAGATCACGCAGAGAGGACGTGAAGCACTTGCTTATGTGGAGCAGCGGCATGCGGATTGGGCCAACGAAGCAGGAGGGAGTTACACACTCGAAAATCTGCAGGAGGCAGTCAGGCTGCTGCTTCAGGTAGCTGATCGTCTTGAGCAGAATGCCGCTCCATCACAGATTGAAGAGATTTGAAAGGGGATAAACCATGACACAGGCGAAGCCACTTAAAGAAATTCTTCAGGAATCCAGGGGGAACCGCATCGATGCGATCGCGCAGTATATTGTGGAATATATCGACGGAAACTGGCAGGCCGTGCTCAGGAACAATGCGGAGCAATTGCTCAAAGCCTATAACGAGGCGGGCGATATGGCATACGGAACGTATTTGAACCTGCTTTATCTCCCTGTCCACAAACAGTTCAAGGAAGCCGGAATCCGGCCTGAGCCCAGACTCCCGGGTGAATTCGACATCTCCAGAGAATGGGGCAATGCGGAGGAAAGCGACCAGCAGCGCTGGATGTGGAGTTCCATTCATACTCAGGACGGGGAAGCGCTTGGTACCCTCGTCACCATTGTGCATCACGACCATACGCGGTTTCACATTCCCCGCAAGCCCGGGATGATCGCTCTGATAGAGACAGCGAAGGCGGACGTCACATCAGCCCTCTCTCTCCTGTCCGAGGATTTCAGGCATGCGCGGGAGTTTACGGTCGAATACGCAGAATATCTGCGCAAGCAGCAAAGCGGCGGGTAACAACGATTTGCCGTAATGATATGCCAGAGCGGGAGCAGCCCTGAAAGCGGCTGCTCTTTTTGCTGTGCTGTTGTTGGCATTTATTCGGCGATTAATGTCAACAGGCAATCATTAAGCTCAAGCTACCTGGAAGAAACAGGACCACCGTTCATGGTCGCGCCGTTCAGCGCACCTAAGATATACTGCATATTGAATAACAAAAGCCCGTTCCTTCCGGAACAGGGCTTTTGTTATTCATTCACGGTCGCGCCGCGGCTTACCGGCTATTTCTCGCAAGCGATAAAGTCTTTATCCCGGTCGCTTTTCTTGTTGGCGTCGTACAGTTCCTTGGAAACAAACGGCTTGTTTTTCGTTTTGCCGCCTTTATTCTTAACCGAGGACGTACGGGCAATGCCGCCTTTGTAAGTCTTGTTCATTTCCGTACAATTTTTGAACGTTTTGGCTGTTGTTTTTGCTTCTGCCGTTCCCGTTGAACCTATAGATAAACCAATTACGAGTGCTGAAGCCAGTAAAATAGCAGCAATTCTTCTCACACCGGCAGCCACCTTCCAGAATATTCCTTTGCAGAACAATGATAAGGCAGGGGCCTGGAAATAGCAACCGTTTTAACGCAATCTTCATAGGATTCCAACCATCCATTTGATCCAATAGGCCGCAGGAACAAGCAGCAGCTGCGCTAACAAAGTACCGGTCAACCGCGAGAGCATCAGCAGTCCGAACATTTTGTTCAAGGCCTTGATTTCCTTCTCTCCCCTGAGCACCTTGTCGGTCACAAGTCCAATTTGCGGATCAATCAGAATGGTAAGCAGGATTGTCGCAAACCCGTTGATTAATCCGGACGCTTGTGACGCAGCTGTGGAATTCTCCGCCGTCAGGGTTGACGCCAGCAGCGCCGCCAATACTCCGATCGTATAAATCGCCGTTACGAGAACGTTCATCGCAACCAGTCTCTTCGGAATTCCTCCAATTCGAAGACGCGACAGCATCTCCAGTCTGGGATACCGCAGATGGGCCCGCGCATGCTTCAATTTCTGGATGGATACCGATGAGCGGACCATGAGCGGAATGGAGCCGGCCACTTCCAGATGGGCAATAACTCTGGAGGAGAGAAAGACCGCGGAAGGAAACAGCAGGATCGCTGTAAGCGTACCCAGGGTTGAAGCGCCGATGACCAGCCGAAAATGCTCAACCAGGTTGAACTCCGGATGATTCCTTGCGTAGTCGATGATTTTGCCCGTCAAGGGCCCCTGCAGCATGTTCGCTGTCCGCGAAACCAGAAGAATGATTCCCGAGAGGGACAAAGCAACCGCCAGCTTGCCCAGGCGGACGCCTGCCAGACGCAGCGAGTAGGTGAGCGTTTCGGATAAGTGAATAATGAATGTAAACAGGAACACAACCATAACCTGCTGGAGCACAAGGATCCTCCCCGCTTGTTTCGTAAAATCTTGAGAGCTTATTCCGCTTTTGAAAGCTGCCGGACGTTATTGTGCCATGTGCAATAGAAAGTAATTCTATCATCCGGCATTTGGCAATAAGAATCAAGATAGAATCAATCAGCTCCAATTACTTCGTTTGCTGCCCGCTGCTGCTCCACCGGAGAGTTCCTGTTCTGGTAATCGTCACATCGGAGTGAACCTGGATTTTCATATCCGGATATATTTCGGCCAGCCAGTCCCGATCCAGCTTGAACCCGGAGCTCATCGACCAGTATTTTAATCCAATAAAAAGCGGATCAACCTGATTGGCCTGCATTTTTAAAAGTAGTCCGAAAATATCCGCATTCAATTTCTTTTCCGCCATTCTTTTCAAATCCGCCGGGGTATAGTCCGATTGATCCGAATCTTCTATACTGGCTTCGATCTGCACATGCACATCGCATACCAGAGCGTTTTTCTGTTTTTTTATATGAAAATCCGCTTTCCCGCGCCTGATGCCAAGACCGTTTTGCTGCTCGGGTCCCAGTACGATAAACCCTCTTTCCAACCCCCTTCTCAAGAGGTTGAAATATTTCGTTTCCTCCCCGTCCAGCTTGATTATCATCCGGTTATTGCGGTCAAACAGCGCGGTTGCGCCGGAAGTGAGCTTGTTTTTTTCGACATGCAGGATCGGACAATAAAAGGTGAGTCCGGGCGTCATTGAATATTTGTAAATTTCCTGCAATTCGATGGCAGGCGTATATTCGGTGTTCACCCCTTCGCCAAATTTCATGAACAGATTGTCTCCTGCCGTACGTTCCCCTTTTTGATGGAGGTTTATAATTTCCTCTGCGTTCTCGGCTATGGCAACCATGGCCAAGTCTTGAAAGTCCCGGCGGCGGATGAAAAAATCGATATATTGCAATATATTGTCCGATCTGGCTAATTCCTCACTGAATATCACGCCTTTCAAATGGGAATAATCGGGCTCCAGGAAAAACTGCTGTGTGATCTGCTGAATGGCTTGACCAATAGAAGCTGCGGAGGTTTCGTAGCTTTCAAATGTATCCGCCGATGTGACGGATCCCGGATTCTGCGATTGCGGAATAGCGCCTCTGAGCGTCATATGGAATTCCCCTTCTTCCTCGTCTTTATCCAGCCCCATGGTCACAACGAACTGCCTGCGGTCAATATCCTTGTAATCAGAGCGGCAGCCTTGCAGCATAACCAGACAGCTCAGGCTGATTGCGACTGCTCTGCTAAGACGCACGCAGGCCACGCTCCTTTCTTTTGGCAAGCACATACCACTGAATGCCGATTACATTTTGGAGAATGATCCAGATGACCATATATTGTTCCCGGTAGCTGATAATGACCTTAAGCTCATTGACGAACAAAGAGAGAACCACATAACTGAGCAGGACGCAGCCCATTATGATTTTGGCTGGCTTCTGTTTGTTCAGCATCAGATTAAGCAGACGGTATCCCTTATACGTATAGAGAAGCACTCCCATGTAACCCGTGACCAGGAGAAGGGGAACTATGAGAAACAATCCGCGTTCCATGACGAACAAATCGAGGGAAAAGGTCTCAGCGGTCATGACCCAAATCAGATTCAGATTCTGAATCGCCCACGGCCCCCATACGGATAAAGGGATAACCGTGCCGCACAAGGTAACGACAAGCCCGACGGCAACAAAGATGATATAGGTTACCTTGAGGCTGGTCCGTGCAAAATAAGGATTCCATATGGCAAGGCAGGTGTATCCTCCATAAACAAAAGCGGACGCTGCTATCCCCTGAAGCGTGGGAGACTTCCAGCCATGGACCATTACTCCCTTCAGCATAACGACATCGATTTCTTTGAAGCCGAGCCAGAAGATGATGAGCATCAGAATGAAAGCGAATGCGGTAAAAAAGGCGACCAGATACAAGATGGAGTTATCGGTATGCAGCAAAGCGCATGACGGAACGGTAATTAATAATACCGCCAAAAACCAGACAGGAGTTTCGGGCATCAGAAACTCGATAATAACCTCCATCGATCCCCTGAACATGAAGAAGCCGATCACGACAGTCAAGAGCACATACGAGGCGGAAATGATCCCCCCGACAATTTTCCCGCATAAATGGCGGTTAATTTCAACCATCGTCAATTTAGGATACCGGTTGTAAACAGACAGGAGCAGCCATGCATTGATTCCCGCGAGCAATAACCCTATTGGAACGGCCGTCAAACCGGTTTGCAGATAGTTTCTGGCCGTGACATTCGGGGCATTGAATATGGCATGATTAATCATATAATAGGTCAACAGCGCAATGTAGAAGAGAATATTCACTTAGGTCTGCCTCCCGCCGGCTGAACGTTTTGGCGATCTTTGGGTATTGAACTTTACCGGTGCTGTAAAGGACTGGACCATCGAATATTTGGCATCATGCATGGTAAACAAGTAGCTGATCAGCAGTACGATGCCGATCGTAAGCCCGAAGAAGCCGGCGATGGTTCCCAGGAAGAGCAGGACATACTTTAAGACGCGGACGGTCAGCGACATCGTATTGATGGGGATCACAAAGTTGGCAATGGCCACCGCCGCCACGACGATGATCATAATATCGCTGACCAGATTGGCCTGCGAGGCGGCTTCCCCCAGAATGAGCCCGCCAACTGTCGTAGCTGCGGGACCAATTGTTTTGGGCACACGCAGAGAAGCCTCCACCAATAACTCGGTCATAATCATCATAAAACCGACCTCAAGAAAAGCAGGATACGGGAGTCCCGCCCTGCTGCCTGCTATCGATAAAGCCAGCTGCACGCGGAACACTTCCGGGTTGAACGCTGTAAAGGCAACATAGGCTCCAGGCAAAATGACTGTGGCGAATAAGGCGAAATATCGAAGCGCAATCAGGAAATAGCTGTACACAGGAAGCATATAGGAATCATCCATGGAAGCCATAAAATCATGAAAATTAATAGGTGCCAAACTGGCAAAAGGGGTCGTTTCGATCAAATAAGCGGATTTCCCCTTGGAAAGCGCCTCACTTACCCGGTCCGGGCGCTCCGTTACGACTGATCTCGGAAATAACAGGGGCCTTTTCTTGGGCAAATATTGCTGCACTTTGGATACAGCCTGGGCATTCCTGGCATTCTGATTTTTGATTTGGGCAAGCTCACGGTCTACGAAAGCTTGATCGGCCAATTCGCTGTCATACAGCATATAACCGGTAATTCGGCTTAAGGTTCCTATTTCAAACTTAACAATTCGGAGCGTAGGACTCTGGTAATGCTTGCGGATCAAATTCATATTGACGGCCATGCTTTCCACAAAAGCCTCCAAGGGACCTACAATTGAAGCTTCAACCTGGGGAGTGTCCACATTGCGCGTTTTATATTTTAACGCTTTCTCGATGGTATAGACCTGATCGTTGTACAAAATAACGGCGCTGCCTTTGCATAATACGGCAGGCAGATCATCGGTTTTGCCGATAGTCTGGCTGATAGAATTGATATGCTGCTCGAACTGAACCCCGGAATAACGAAAAAAGGGGGCTTTAAGCTGATCGTCAATAAACGCCGAGTCGGTTATGGTCGAAATATAATACAAGATAAATTCCGGTTCCCCCGTGATTTGCTCTTTGCGCGCATCGGCATTATTCTCAACGAAGGTATCCAGGGAGCTGGCGATCAGCTGAATCTGTTCATTCATCGGCTACTCCCCCTTTTCTCTTCTGTCAGGTCTGATTATTATGAGCAAAATTTCCATTTATATTCCGTGCTGCATCATAACATCATTGTCCCTGCTAGGCGGATTACTGCCGGCTGGCGCGCTCCGTATGGAAAATTGCTTTTTAAATTTTCCATTAATGGATTGACAATGCTTAAGCCCGCGTGATAACTTACGTAGTATCGAAATCAAATCTCGGATCAGAAGGGAGCCACTAATCATGATCGCAATGCATCAGCACACTATCACCATGTATGATCGGCGCACTGCCCAATTGCATAATTATCGTGGCTCCCTCAAGGAACGGATCTGAAATCCGTTCGACGTTCGCAAGGCGTAACGTCATTCCGGGCGCAAGTCACGAATCCTCGTGGCGTGCGCTTTTTTATTGCCAAAGCAAAGCACACCGTATCCGCGCGGTGTGCTTTTGTTTTTTATCATATAAGCAAAATATAGGTTTTCTCCATTTTTTGCTTATATTTCAGAGAGAAGAAGATACCCCGCCAGAGGGCGGCGAAGCCATTTCTTCTTCATCCCAATTGTTAGAGAGAAGGTCGTTCTTATGCTAGCTGTTTTACAGAAATTAGGCTGGTTCTTCAAACTGGAGCGCAAACGGTACATTCTCGCCATCTCGCTGCTCATTATCTGCGGCATATTGGAGGTGCTGCCCCCCATGATGGTGGGCCGGTCCATCGACAGTATCCAGCTCGGCAGCATGACGCATGGCAGCATGGTTCTTGTCCTGCTGCAGCTCGCCGTACTTACCGTAGTCACTTATCTGGTGTCCTACATCTGGCAGTATAAGCTGTTCGGCGCTGCCTTCGTCGTGGAGAAAATGAAACGCTCCCGCCTGATGCGGCAGTTCCTGCGCATGACCCCAAGCTTCTATGAGCGGAACCGGACCGGCGACCTGATGGCACGCGCAACCAATGATCTGCAGGCATTATCGGTAACAGTGGGCTTCGGCCTCCTGACCTTTATCGATTCCACCTTGTGGATGGCGACGCTGCTGGTGACGATGTCCCTGCTCGTTTCCTGGAAGCTGACCTTGGTGTCGATTCTCCCGCTGCCGCTGATGGCCATACTGGTCAGTCTTTACGGCAAATGGATTCACAGCCGCTTCTCCGACGCGCAAAATGCGTTCGGCGATATGAATGACGGGGTGCTGGAGACCATCTCCGGCATCCGGGTCACCCGCGCCTATGTGCAGGAGCGGGCCGCGGAGAAACGTTTTGCGGAGGTGACGGGCGATGTGCTGGCCAAAAATATCGCGGTCGTCCGCATCGATGCGCTCTTCGAGCCTACTGTCAAAATCTTCGTAGGCGCAAGCTACCTCATCGGTCTGGGCTACGGCGCTTATCTTGTCTATAACAATGAGCTTACTGTCGGCGGACTGGTCTCGTTCAATGTCTACCTCGGAATGCTGATCTGGCCAATGTTCGCGATCGGCGAGATGATCAACATCATGCAGCGGGGCAACGCCTCCCTCGACCGGGTAATCGAAACGCTTGGCGCCAAGGCGGATGTACCCGATCCGGCCGATCCGGTCGCCTCGGCCCAGTCAGGACGGATCGAATTCCGGGACGTGACCTTCCGCTATCCCTCTTCTTCCGTCGACAACCTCAAGGAGATCGCTTTTACGCTGGAGCAGGGTCAGACGCTTGGCATCGTCGGCAGAACCGGCAGCGGCAAAACGACGCTGATCAAGCAGCTTCTGCGCGAATATCCGCCGGGTCAAGGCTCCATCAGCATCGAAGAAACTCCGATTGAGCGGATTAATATGGACCGGCTGAAATCATGGTACGGTTATGTGCCGCAGGAGCAGTTCCTGTTCTCGCGGACCGTCCGCAGCAATATCCTGTTCGGGCGGGATAACGCCTCGGAAGAGGATCTGGACGGCGCCATCGCCGCTTCCGCCTTCAAGAAGGATCTTTCCTTCCTCCCCGAAGGGCTCTCGACGCTCGTGGGAGAGCGCGGCGTGGCCTTGTCCGGCGGACAAAAGCAGCGGGTATCCATCGCCCGGGCGCTGATCGCAGATCCGGACATCCTGATGCTCGACGACGCCATGTCGGCGGTCGACGCCAGAACCGAAGCGGAGATCATCGCGAATATCCGCAGCGAACGCGCCGGCAAAACCACCCTGATCGCCACACACCGGCTGTCCGCCATCCAGCATGCGGACTGGATTCTGGTGCTCGACGAGGGCGCAATCATCGAGCAGGGCACACATGAAGCCTTGATGCGCCGGCAGGGCTGGTACAAAGAACAATATGAACGCCAGCAAATCGAGCAGGCGATTGAATAAGGCGGTGAAACGAAGTGGACAACGAGCATTACGATTTGGATATTGACGCTGCGGCCGGAGACAAGAAAGCCACGGTCAAGCGGCTGCTGAGGTATGCGCTGCAGGTGAAGCGCCCGCTTCTGTTTGCACTGCTGATGCTGACTGTCGCGGTGGCGACCGATCTGGCAGGACCGCTGGTGGCGAAGCGGCTGATCGATGTACATATCACCGGCATCGAGAAGCCGTGGTATTCAGCTTCGGCGGGCGACCGCTTCGCGGCTGACTATAAGGACGCTTCATACAAGCGTGCCGACCATTTTGCCCCTGAAGAGGAACGGAGCGGCGAAGTCCGTGTGCTGCAGGTCGGCCGGAACTATTATTTTGTCCCGGGGCCTATAGCCTTCGATGGCCGCAGGGAAACTCTTGCAGACGGCGGCATCGCCATTACCCGGGGAGCCCAGTCGGCCAATTACGAGGCGGAGAGGCTGAGCAACGCCGAGCTTTACCGGTTCTTCCAGCCGGAGCTTGGCGGACTGCTGCGGCTCTGCTGGTATTATTTTGGACTGGTGCTGATCTCCGCCCTGTTCGCATACGGGCAGCGTTATTATCTGCAGGCTTCGGCCAACCGGGTCATCCGCAAAATGCGAAACGATGTGTTCGAGCACATCAACCGCCTGCCTGTGCGTTATTTTGACAATTTGCCGGCAGGTAAAATCGTCTCGCGGATTACCAACGACACGGAGGCCATCCGTGAGCTCTATGTGACGGTGCTGGCCAATTTCTTCACAGGCGGAATCAATATGATCGGCATCTACGCGGCGCTGTTCCTGTTGAACGCACGGCTCGCCGCCATCTGCCTGTTCATCCTCCCTGTGCTGGCCGTCTGGATTTATCTGTACGGCAGGGTTGCCAAGCGCTATAACCGGATCATCCGCTCCACGCTGAGCGAAATCAACGGCCGGATCAATGAAACAATCCAGGGCATGGCCATCATCCGGGCATTCCGCAAGGAGCGGAAGATGGAAGCCGAGTTCGAGAACTATAATGAAGAGAATTATAACTACAAGAGCAAGCTGCTCTCGCTCAACGCCTGGACCGGACATAATCTGGTCAATGTCATACGGAATATCGCCTATGTCGCGCTGATCTGGTACTTTGGCGCCGGAGCCATCGGCGGCGCGCAGGGAGCGGTTACGCTGGGCGTATTATACGCCTTCGTCGACTACCTAAACCGGCTGTTCCAGCCGATCGTCAATATTGTGAACCAGCTGCCGAATCTGGAGTCGGCGCTTGTATCGGCGGAGCGCGTATTCGTTCTGCTCGATGAAGCCGGAGAGCCCGTATCCGATGAGCGCATACCGCGCTACAAAGGCAATGTGGCTTTCGAGAATGTATGGTTCGGCTATAAGCCGGAAGAGAAGGTGCTCAAGGGCATTACATTCGAGGCAAAGCAGGGTCAGACGGTCGCTCTGATTGGCCATACCGGCTCAGGCAAAAGCTCGATCATCAACCTGCTGTTCCGTTTCTACGACGTGGACAGCGGCCGGATTACGATCGACGGTACGAACATCAATACCATGCCGCGGCAGACGATGCGCGAGCATATGGGGATTGTGCTGCAGGATCCGTTCCTGTTCACGGGAACGATTGCCTCCAATGTGTCCATGGACGATCCGTCCATCTCCCGCGAGCGCGTCGAGCAGGCCTTGACGGCAGTCGGCGCAGACCGGCAGCTGAAGCATCTCCGCAGAGGCATCGACGAGCCGGTCATCGAGAAAGGCGGCACCCTTTCCGCCGGGCAGCGCCAGCTGATCTCTTTTGCAAGAGCGCTGGCCTTTGATCCGGCGATCCTCATATTGGATGAAGCGACCTCGAATATCGACACAGAGACGGAAGCGGTAATCCAGGAAGCGCTTGAGGTCGTCAAGCAGGGACGGACTACATTCGTCATTGCCCACCGCCTCTCCACGATCCGGAATGCCGATCTCATTCTCGTGCTTGACCGCGGCGTCATCGAGGAACGCGGCAGCCATGAGGAATTGATGCGGCTCCAGGGCAAATATTATCAGATGTATCAGCTTCAGCAGGGCGAGAAAGCCGGTGCCGCAGCAGGATAAATGAAAAAGAAGCTTCCAGTTCCACTTTATCCGTGGTTCTGGAAGCTTCTTATTTATGTTTGAATCGGAATCGGTGCTTCTTGGCCAACCTTAGTCTATATCAAGGTGATGCAGATACTGATAAACCTGGTTGAGCAAACTGACCAGCATCTTGCTCTGTTCCTCTCCCAATGTCTCGATGAGACCGGAGAATATGGTTGTAAACCGCTCGTATGCCTTCTGCGCAGCCGCATCCCCTTTAGCTGTCAGCCCCAGCAGCGAAATCCGCTTGTCCCTGGGATCCGCAGCCCGCTCCACATAACCTTCGTGAATCAAATGTTTGACCATTTGAGTGACAGTGGGAGAGGTTACGTCCAGCTTCCTGCTGATATCGGAAATAGTGACGCCATTGCCATTTTCAGCAGCCAAAACCTTGATGCAGAGCAGAACCCGAATTTCGCTCGATTTGATGCCAAAGGACGTTTGCTTGCGCCATTCCGCTCTGGCGAATCTCTCGAAGGTTTCTCTCATTTCCTTCACCAGAAGGGATAAATGCTCTTGCTCCATAACCATCACCCCGATTTCGCAGAAGCTAGAAACCAGCTTCTTATTCCTGCTCCAATATGGATGCCTCGCGGTCGCGGATGATCCGCCTGAGGCCATTGGCAATGTCCCGGGTAATTTCTCCGCGCTCGTATAAGGCCTGTACCTCGTCCCGCTCCGCCTGGACCGCAATCCAGTGCAGCTCCAGCCGGACATCCTCATTGCCCTCATGATCTGTCTGCTCCGTTCCCGGATAAGGCTTCGATAACCGTTCTTTCAGGAAATGGTAATGATTAATAATGTCTCTCCATTCCTGCCGCTCCGGATCAGAACGCTTGCTTTCAAAAGCTTCGATGACCGCGGCGCTGGTCCGCCGTTTAATCTGCCTGAGCACTTGGCGATCTGACATGGAGAGCTTGGGCAGGCGCATCTTGTTCAACAGGATTTCCTTCAGCCCTCTTGCCAATTTTCTCAGAATAACGAGCAAGAACAGACTCCGCTGTGATAATACGAGTTCCAGCTGTTCAAGGCTTTTGAGGAACAGAGCGGCGTGTTCACGGCTTATTTCCCCTTCCGCAAGCAAGCGCTGTATTTCTTCACGCTCAATTCCAAGAGCTTCGATACGGAGCTCCGTTTCTCTCCCGGAGAGACGCAGATTCCCTGACCTTCGTACGTCCGGCTGACGGATTTGCCGCATCCACCGCCCGTAGTCAGCCAGGACAACTGCGGTCTCCGCTTCATTTTCTTCGTTCGTCGCATGATGGAGCGCCTGGATGGCTGCGCCCATCATCTTCATCTCGCCCCGGTATTTCTTGTTTGCCAGTTCCTCTTCATCTCGGACTCCGTCGTTTTTGGCCAATAGGGGAAGCAGAATGCTTGCCGCCAGCAAAGACAGCAGGATGACGACTGTCGCCAGAAAGATAACCAGGCTTCGCTCCGGAAAAGGAGCGCCATTATCAATAAACAGCGGAATCGAGAAAGCGCCTGCGAGCGTGACAGCGCCGCGAACGCCGGATAACGAGGTCATGGCCAATATTTTAAATGAAAGCTTCACTTTCGCTTTATCTGGACCGAATATTCGGCCTTGAGAGAACGCGAAGGTCCACAAGAATCGAAGGACAATCAGCAGAACGAAAATAACCAAGGCATACCAGATTGCCTCATAGTTGTTATAGACCGGGCTCTCGAATATTGTCCTGAACACATCGGGAATCTGCAAACCCAAAATGACAAATACGAGCCCGTTCAACAGAAACAGTATGACCGACCATGTATTGTCGGATACTTCGTTGGTCCGCGGCCTTACTTTATTCGAGCGGTCACGTTCAACCGCATGCATAACCCCTCCCGCAACTGCCGCCAGAATGCCCGACACGCCCAGTTCCTCCGCAGCAAGATACAGGGCGAACGGGGTCAGAATATGGATGAGCATATGCATCGTCTCGTCTTCAAGCCCGGACCGGCGCAGCAGGTACCGGAATCCGGTAATCATGGATGCCAAAACAGCCCCTGCCACCAATCCGCCGATGGCGATGATCAGGAAGCTTACGCTTGCCTTGGGAAGTGAAAAGACGCCGGTCACGGCGGCTGCAATGGCGAATTTAAAGGCCACCAATCCCGAAGCATCGTTCATCAGGGCTTCCCCTTCGAGCAAATGCATCAGCTGTTTGGGCAAATGGATTCTCCCCGCAAGCGCACTGACAGCTACGGCATCCGTGGGCGACAGAATAGCCGCAAGTCCAAATGCAACCGGAAGCGGGATCGTCGGAATCATCCAATGAATGGCATATCCGATAACGAAAACCGTTGCGAATACAAGACCGACAGCCAGCAGCAGAATAGGCGCCCGCAGACGCCACAGTTCGCTGCGCGGCGTATGTTTGCCATCATTATAGAGAAGCGGCGCAATGAACAACAGGAAAAAAAGCTCGGGCTCAAGGGGCATATGTATTCCGGATGGATACAGGGTTACGGCAGCTCCCAAGGCAATCTGGATCAGCGGAACGGGAACGGCCGGGATACGGCGGTTCAGCACATGGGAAACTGCGATAAGTGCGAGAAGAATCAGAACCGTATAAAATAATTCCATCCTTGCGTGCTCTCCTTTCATTAGAAGGCGTGAACGGGGATACAACCCCCTATTTCCCTGTTAGTTTGACCATGAATGAATTAAAGCATAAGTTAGATAGGTTGGCAACCTATCTATATTTATATTGTCACCTTGCCGCACTTCTTGATGTATGGTTCCTTCTATAATTAGTGCGTCAATTTCTATAACCGGGCTGACCAATTATTGTGAAACTAAGGATTGACAGAGCTTTTTAAGGGGAGTAATATTAGTTTACTGATAAACAATATATATCTAAATTATATTCTATTATATTTTTTACTAGTATAGTGAAGGGATAATGGAAGATTTCAGGAGGTGTCGAGAATGCCGCTGAATGAACACGCGATGGAAATCCATGGTCTGTTCAAAACATTAGCGAAAAAAGTAACCGAGGAATGGAATAAACAGACGGAGAGCCTTGTTTCCTTATCCCATTTTCGGATGTTATATATGCTGAATTTAAGGGGGCCCCAGAAAATGGCCGACCTCGCAGAATGTCTGCATGTGACATCCGGAGCCATTACGGGGATCGCCGACAAGCTGATTGAACGGGGATATATAGACCGTAACCGGGATCTGGATGACCGCCGGGTCGTCTATCTGAATATTACGGATAGCGGCAAAGCGTTAATGGAAACACTATCGGAAAAACAGGTGCTGCTGTACAGCAGACTGGTTGACCAGCTTGATTCCGAGGACGTCGCCCATTTGAAGCGGATCTTTACGCAAATGATTGAGACTTTAAATAGGACAGAAAAGGGGTTGTGAGCAAAGTAATGGAACACTTGACCGGTAAACAAAAAGTTACGATTATGATCGCCATTATGGCCGCAATGTTCTTCGCAGCGATTAACCAGACGATTGTCAGCACGGCAATGCCGCGCATCGCCGCTCTATTGAACGGCTTGAACAGCTACACATGGGTCGTCACCATCTATATGCTGACCTCCACCATATCGACGGCTCTGGTCGGGAAGTTGTCCGATATTTATGGGCGCAAGCCGTTCCTAATCGTCGGTATCATTTTGTTTATGATCGGGGCGTTTCTGTGCGGAACCTCTGCCAACATTTCGCAGATGATCACGTATCGCGGGCTTCAAGGGGTAGGCAGCGGTATTATTATGGCAAGCGCCATCTCCGCTGTGGGCGACTTGTTCGCTCCGCGGGAACGGGCCAAATGGACGGGACTGCTGATGTCGATTTTCGGCTTCTCCAGTGTTATCGGACCGTCGCTTGGCGGTTGGATGGTCGACCATATGGATTGGGAATGGATCTTCTGGATTTTCCTTCCTATCGGCATTATTGCCTTGGTCCTGATCATGATTTTATTCCCGAAACCTGTTCGCAAATTCAATCAGACCATTGACTATTGGGGTTCCCTATTTCTGACCCTGACCATCGTGCCGCTGCTGCTGGGCTTCTCTTGGGCCGGCACCAAATATGCCTGGGGCTCGGAACAGACGATTGGATTGTTCGCCGCTACCCTGGTGAGCCTGATCATCTTCATTCTCATTGAACGGAAAGTGAAAAATCCGGTTCTGCCGCTGTCCCTGTTCCGCAACAGCGTTGTGACGATAGCGAGCGTCGCCGGTTTCATGATGAATGCCGGCATGCTCGGGGCCTTGATTTATCTTCCTTTCTTCGTGCAGGGCGTTGAAGGCATATCCCCAACGTATTCGGGTTATGTGACCATGCCTATGTCCATCAGCATGATTATTCTCAGTACCCTGACGGGCAGATGGATTACGAAATACGGAAAATACAAAAGGTTCGCCCTTATCGGGATGGCTATCATGTCTGCGGGCATGCTAATGATGGCCTTCATGAACAGCGTGCCTGTGGCGGTTGCCATTATGGTATTCTTCGGTATGGGTCTCGGGTTCGGTATGCCAGTCTTCACATTGGCCGCCCAAAATGCCGTGAAGCCGACGGAAATCGGAGTTGTTACAGCTGCTTCACAGCTCTTCCGCAACATGGGCGGCACCATCGGTATTGCCGTTATGGGTTCGATTATGACCTCCAGACTTGCGAGCAATATTAAAGCCGCCGCCCCGCAGGGACCGGACTTGTCAAATGTGGATCCGGCGGTGCTCAGTAGACTGGCGCCTCTGCAAAATCCGCAAATCCTGCTGGATAAGCCCCAGCTGGAGCAGCTTCAGGCAAGTCTTCCTCAGGACCTGCAGCCGCTGGTTACCCAGCTGATTGATATGCTCCGCCATGCGCTGCGAAGCTCGCTGACAACAGTCTTTATATCCGGCACCGTTCTGGTCGGGATCGCCCTGGTGCTCGTCATATTCATGAAGGAATTGCCGCTCCGCAGCTCGGCGCCCAAGCCAGCGGCGACTGATACGGAAGCAGTGGAGCCAAAGACACACTCTGCCGTGCCGAAACCCTCCTGATACCGCAAATAAAGCAAACGAATCGAATCTTCCCGATGCCGGCCTCATCAGGCGTGTCGGGAAGATTCTTGCTTACATCGCCCTGTCCTTTTCCAAAAAGACAGGGCGATTATCTTTACCGAAGTCTCCTGCCCGCATCGGTTTAATAAACCAGGCCGGCTTTTAACCTTTCTTATTTTCTAAATAGGCATCGATCTGCCTTTGCGCTTCCTTGAGAATGGCATCCAAACCGTTATTATTTTGAATCCGGATATATTCCTTCACCGCTTCTTCAGGATTCGGGTTCATCCCGGATTCAATATTCCCATCCAGCTCCTCTATCGTCCGGTCTCGCCGCTCCAGCTCGCTCTTGATTCTGTCCTCCGAAATAAACAGCCCGTCAACCGGTGAATCTACATTGTTGGGCGCATTGGCAAATTCAGCCTCATTCGTCCAGAAATCCTTGCCGTAGGTGGGATTCTCGCGCATGAACCCGGGCTTCCACAGCGCCCATTGGCCTCCCCACTCCATATAATTGCTTGTCGTCGTATCAAGCCCCTCCGGGTAAAGTGCCGAATGGCCATCCCGTACATAGGTTTTTCCTTCAATGCCGTATTGCACCAAATCGTACAGTGTCTGGTCCGTCTCCAGCATATCCAGAAATCTCAGCACACGATCGGCATGAGCCGAATTCCTATTGATGGCAATGACGTTAGCAAGCGGCGTCCGGTTAACGAATTTCCTGTCCGGATACAGCAGGGAGCTCTCCTGGGTGAACGAGCTGTCGGCGAAACCCTGGTTCGCGAGGACCCATTCATGCGACTGCAGGGTGAAATACATATGGCCGCTGCGCCAAACCGCCGCTCCGTCTTCCTTGTCGAACATGATATCCTTATTGATAATTCCGGCGGTATACCATTCTCTGGCCATGATGGCCGCTTCCATGAAGAAAGGCTGCTGCTCAAGCGGCTTGATCTGAACCAGCGAATCATTCAGATAAAAGCCCATGCCATGAAAGCCCAGATCCACCCATTCGTCGCGCAGCTGAAAAAGCGGCATTGGCAGGGTGCGGGTCAGCTTTTCATTGGGATAGGCTTCTTTGAGCGCATGCAGGAACGCATCCACCTCTTCGATCGTTTGAATGGAATGGGGCTCCGGGTTAAGCCCGGCTTCCTTCGTCTTGTCTGAACGCCACTGCGCATAAGGCCGCTGATTCATCTTCATCGTCCATGGGAGACCTACAATGCTGCCATCCACGGTGGCAGCCGAAAGCGTACCCAGCTCCTGATATTTCTTGTACAGATGAGGAGCATACTTAGGAAGCAGATCGTTCAGCGGCATGTAGGCCCCCTTCGCCGCCATTTGTTTGTAGGACAGCCAGTCCGCGTCAAAATTCATATCCCACCGGTCGCCAGCAGCGGACATCACGAGCATCTTGTCGCGGTAATCGCCGACGGGAATAAAATAAACGTTGAACTTCACATTCAGCCCCTTGCCCCTGACATAGTCGCTAATGGCTGACCAAACCTCGTCGGTCGCGGACTTCTTGTCTCCGCTGAAATAAAGCTTGAGAGTCACCTCCTGCTCGGCAGGAGGAAGCTGCCCGTTTGAACGGGTTTGCAGCTCCGACTTATCGCTCATCTGGCATGAAATTAACATCATGGCCAGCAGCAGGCAGACAAGCAACGGCTTCATCATGCTGCACCTCCCTGCCCGGACTCGCTGCTCAGGATGGGATGCCGGATCACGATCTTCGTGCCCATGCCTGGCCCTGTCTCAATGATCAGCTTGCAGGCGTCGCCAAAGTACAGCTTGAGCCGGTCATTGACGTTTCGCAGTCCTACACCCCGATGCCCTCCTTCGCGCCTGTCTCCGGAACCGGAATCCTTGTCCAGACGGTCCAGCACCTCCTGTGGAATTCCCCTGCCGTTATCGGAGATCTCAATCACCAGATTCTCCTCTTCCCGATAGCCGGAGATGAATATTTTGCCTTTCTCGAAATTCTCGCGGATGCTGTGCTGGATCGCATTCTCCACGAGCGGCTGCAGCAGGAGACGCAGGAATGGCAGATCAAGTATATCCTCGTCAAAAGCAACCAGCATACGCACCGGCTTCCCCATCCGGGCCTGTTCAATCTGCACATAAGCCTTCACCTGCTCAAGCTCGCGGGCGACCGTTGTAATGTCCTTGCCCCCATTCAAGCTCAGGCGCAGCAGGTTGCCAAGGGCCGAGACCATCTCGCTGATATCGCTTCGTCCATGATTCTCGGCCTTCCACCTGATCGACTCCAGCGTGTTGTACAGAAAATGGGGATTGATCTGGTGGCTGAGCACCTGAAATTCAAGCTCCTTCTTATTCCGCTCCGACCGGGATGCCTGTTCGATGAGCCCTTCGATCTTGCGGCTCATGCTGCCGAAGCCGCGGTACAGCCAGCCGATTTCGTCCCGTCTGACCGACCAGGGGAAGAGAAAACGGAAATCGCCTGTCTCCAGCCTGCGCATATGACGCACCAGCTTGGCGATAGGCTGTGTGAAATACAGCGTAATGTAAATGACAACCCCCAAGCAGCATAAAAGATAAATAACCAGAAACAGGACAAGCAGCCGGTTCAGCTCATTAATCGGACCGATGAGGGTGTGCAGCGGCGTCAGGCTGACGATGAGCCAAGGCTCGCTGTCCATCCTGACATAGGTGACCAGATGGGCATCCCCGCCGATGTCGATTGTCTTCGAGCCTTCCGCTGCCTGCCCCGTCCATGCCGGAAAACTGTCGGATGGAATGGGACTGCCTGTCCAGGCATTGTTGGAGGAATCATACAGCACCCCCCCCTTGTCATCCAGAACGAGAAATTTCTGCCCCGTCATCTTCTCTGAAGGGGTGAAGAAGCGCTGCAGCTGGTTCTCTGACAAATCAGCCACAATGATGCCCCGCGCCTTCTGGTCGTACAAGCCGGAGAACCGCTTGATATAGGAGAGCAGCGGCCTTGCATAACGTCCCTTCTGAGGCATAAACAGATGCCATCTTGGCAGCGTTTCCATTTTAGACCGGATGAACCAGTCCTCCCTGCCCAATTGATCGGATTCCCCAATCGTACTCATATAAGTGGGGTACCGGGAAGGATCCAGCGGATATACGCGCACACGAAGCGCGTCGATCAGCGGCGTGTTCTTATATAACGTGGAGACCATGCTAACGGTAAAATCCTCTTCATGAACTGTGGTACCCGGCAGCTGCTCCAGCGCCTGCTGAAGGTCCTTGTTGCCGATCAAAGCATTGATCTGATCATTCAGTTCATGGAGATAGGCTTCAAAATTCGTCTTGGCCTGCTGCAAATAGCTCATGGAGAAGGTCGAATTCGCATTGGAGATACCCTCGATTGACTTGATATGCGCGTAGTAGGCAAACAGCAGGAACGGAACGATAATAATCGCAAAAAAAATAATAATCATACGGTTCCGGAAAGAGTAGGCCAAACGCATATAAGTCTTACTCATCGGCTATTCCCTTCTGCCTGCGGTATTCCTTGGGCGTACAGCCCACCTGCTTCTTGAACAGCTTGGAGAAATGCACCGGGTCCTTGTAGCCGACCTGGTAGGAAATCTGATACACCTTAAACCTCACGTCGCTCAGCATCTCTTTGGCCTGCTCCATCCGGATATCCGTCAAATATTCGAGGAACGTCTTCTGCTTTTCTTTCCGGAACAGCTTGCTCAGCCAGACCGGCGTGACATGCACCTCTGAAGCCACGCTCTGCAGCGTGGGGCCATCGGCAAACTGCTTGTGGAGAATCTTCTCGGCCTCGCTTACAATTTGGCAGGGATTGGACGAGAGCTTGCGGAAATCCCCGGCAATCTCAAGCAGGAAGGTCTCCGTCTGCACACGCAGCGAATGCAGGGTATCGTACTGCTCCAGCTGCTCCCACAGGGCGATCGGGTTTTTGCCCCAGCTTTTATTCTGCCAGCCGGCAGCGGCCGCACGCTTGAATACCTCGAACAGCCATTCGAAGATCCGCTGCTGGATATCCCTTACCTGTATCAGACCCCAGGCCTGCACCATCTCCACAAAGCGGTCCATGGCCGCCGAAATCTCCGCATCCGTGCCGTATTTGACCAAATCAAGCACTTCATCGAGCTCCCTGAGCGAAAGGTCCTCCCGTTCGGATTCCATACAAAAGCCCTGCTCCGTGAACAGGCGGTTGCCGCCGTAAACCGCCTTCTGTTCCAGCATATCAGAGGCTTCCACAAACATCTCATGAACATGCTTCAATGTTTTTGGGGAGGCGCATATGCTGACGCTGGCCTTCACCTTGACGAATTCGTTAATCCGCTTGATGCAGGTCAGGGCCAGCTCCCTGCCTCTTTGCGTCTGCTCTGCATCGGCGCAGCTGAGCAGCACAACCCAGCGGCTTTGCGTATCGGTAAACAGCGCGAATGGATACGGAAAATCCTCCTCCAGCGTCTGGTTCACAACATTGCCGATCCCGAAGACGACAAGCTCCTTCTCGCTCCGGTATCCTTTGCGGTTGCCGATGGCCTTCAGATCATCCGCCTCCAGCAGCATCAGCTGCAGCGGATGCTGCGCCGCCCATTCCAGCTGCAGAGTCTGCAGACGGTGCTGCATACGCGTTTCGCGGTAAGGATCATAATCATGGACGATCAATTCCCGGAACAGCTCCTCGCGCATCTTGGGTACGGCGTACTGCACCTGATTCCGCAGCAGCAGCTGATTATGCCGGTCGAGCTGTTCCTTGTGGATCAGATCGATAGCCTTGCGTGTAAGCTGACTCAGCTCTTCGGTATTAATCGGCTTCAGAATATAGTCCATGGCCCCGATCTGCATAGCCTGCTTGACCAGTTCGAAATCATCGTATCCGCTGACGACAATCGCCTTCCAGGCATATTCGCCTTTTTCGGAGAGAGAGCGGAGAAAATCGAGACCGGATAACCGGTTCATCTTAATATCGGTCACAATCAGCTCCGGCCGCTTCTCCAGAGCGAGGGCCAGAGCCGTATCTCCATCATCGGCGGCATACACCTCATCAACACCAAAGCTGTTCCAAGGAAAGCGCTTACGCAAACCTTCACGGATTTCAAACTCGTCATCGACAATCAGTACACGCAGCATAATTCACCTTCCCTTTATGAGTGTCCTCCAACTTGTACAAGGCTATTTTATCACAGGGAATTAATTGGGAAATGCCCTTTCATTCATACTAGCCTACCTTGTTTATGATTACACTGGGGCAATCCTAAAGTTTATGGTCTGCCATTAATCACTGGCGCGCAAAAGACCAGTCGTCCCAAGGCGGAAGCTAATGCCTCCTGGGTGACTGGTCCCATTTTTAAACCGTCTGCTCCTTCATTAAAACTCGAAACAGGTATAACTGAATGTGCCGAACTGATAGCCCCGGTAAAGCAGAACAGGCTGGACCGCGTCCGAGCTGTCAGCGCTGCCCATCGCCTGAAGAAGGGGAATAAAATGCTCGGCCCTTGGAACCGCGCGCGAAGCATAAGGAGCAAGCTCCGCATAGTGGAACAGCGATTCAAGGTCGCGCCGCTCAACTTTATCAATCAGCCAGTCATCGAACTGCTCCGCCCAGGGCTCGGCATCCGTTTGCCCGAATTTAATATAATTAAAATTATGCACCGTCGTGCCGCTGCCGATAACCAGAATATCCTCTTCGCCAAGACCCCTCAGCGCTTCGCCGATCCGGTACTGCTCGGCAGCCGTTTGAAAAGGATTCACCGAGATCGTCACAACCGGAATATTGGCTTCCGGATACATATAGCGGAGCAAAATCCATGAGCCATGATCCAGCCCGCGCTTATCGTCTCTTCTGGTCTGAATGCCATGCCCGCTGTACATCCGCTCGATCCTCGCGGCCAGCTTAGGGTCCCCGGGGGACGGATATTTCAGGCGGTACAGCTCATCGGGAAATCCGCCAAAATCATAAATGGTCGCAAGCGGTCCTTCCGCAAAGGAGATGGTCGTAACCCGCTCCTCCCAATGGGCACTGAATACAACGATTGCCTTGGGTGAGAATCTTCTTCCCGTTTCTTCAAGAAAACGGGTATAATCCGATTCCTGCAGCGCCATAAGGGGCGAACCGTGGTTAATAAACAGGGACGGTATCATTCTTCGAAGCCCTCCATTTTTGTCAGAAGATTTTTTCTTACTAACCTGCTATTTACTTACTTTATGTAATTAAGTATATTTAAATAAGTGTAGTTCGTCAAATTTTTGATTTAAAATACGCAGGTTTATTTATTTCAGGGTTCAAAGAGGTATAATGAAAGTCAGATGAGGTGATGAAGATGATAGATCAGCAGGAATGTCCCCGGTTCGCAAAGGCCATTGAGCTGTTAAGCAAGCGATGGAATGCCATGATCGTCTACCAGCTGCTTTCCGGCCCGCACCGCTTTGTCAATCTTGAGAACTCGGTCACGAATTTGAGCGGGAAGGTCCTCTCGGACCGGTTGAAGGAGCTTGAAGCTGAAGGCATTATACGTCGTGATGTTTATCCTGAAACACCCGTTCGGATTGAATATAAATTAACGGATAAAGGTTATGCCCTTGCGCCGCTCTTCACCGTAATATCCACCTGGGCTTCCCGGTGGGTCGAACTCCCGGATGATAAGCAGGACGTGAAAGACTCCTGCGCTGCCGCTTCAGAAGCAGACTGCACATGCAGCGAAACGCCGCCGCATTGATTAGCGATTGATACCAGGCAAGTCCAGGACATAGTCCAATCGTACGCAAACAGCGGCCCTCTCCACATGGAGAAGGCCGCTGCCTGTGTAATCTTCAGTTTATTTAACCGGCACTTCCGGAAGTCCCCATACCGACACGCTTTCCCCATTCACCGGAAAATTCGCATTTCCATCCTGCTCAATGGCAATATGATCCTTCCGCGTATTGGTCAGATCTACCCATATCTCGCCGGCGCGGCCCTCACCGACAAACATCCGTTTGAATGCTTCCGCTTTATTGGAAATGACGACGGCGCAGCCGGAGCCGGCAAATTCACTCACGCCCATCCGCACCCAGCCCACAACATGGGGATCGTCAAAATAATCCTTTTGTTCCCCGTACGCTTTATGGTAACGGGCATACAGAAGAGGATCGATCGCCTCCTTCTTCCCTTCGATCGTCTCATCCCCGCCGATTTTGAAATAATCGCCATAGAACACGCACGGATAGCCATCCTTCCGCAGCAGCACCAGGGAATAGGCGATCTGCTTGAACCAGTCCTCGACCCATGATTCCAGCGCTTCATTGGGCTGGGAATCATGATTATCGACGAACGTCACGGCGTTGAGCGGATGAGTGGCCACCAGTGAATTCTCGAAGATTTTGGTCAGATCAAATTCTCCCTTGGCCCGCGAGGCTTCAAACAGCTTGTAGTGCAAACAGACGTCAAACAAGTCAAGCCCATGGTTCACCTCTTCAAGAAATTCCTGGCAGGCGCCGGGATCGGAGTTCCAGAACTCGCCCACCACGTAAAAATACTCCCCATGCTCCTGTTTCATTTGCTCCACAAATTCCTTCACAAAATTGCGGTCGATATGCTTGATCGCATCCAGCCGGTACCCGCTGCACTTCAGTTCATTCGCCAGCCACCTGCCCCAGGAAATCATCTCGTTCCTGACTGCCTGATGGTTGTAATCAATGTTGGCAAACATCAAATAATCATAATTGCCGAAGGCATCGTCGACGTTATGATTCCATACCTTATTCTCGCCGGTGATCCGGAATATGCCCGACCGGTTGGCCTTGGCATCATAGTCCGTCCCGTTGAAGTGCTCGAAGCTCCACTTGAAGGAGGAGTATTTGTCCCCGCGGCCCGGGAAGGTGAATTTCGTCCAGCCTTCGATGTCGAAGGGCTTCGAGATTTCCTTCAACCGGTCGTTGGGATCGACCTCAATCACCTGGAACACTTCCTTCTCATCGGCGCCGGCTTTATGGTTCATCACCAGATCCAGATAAATGGCGATGCCGTGGTCCCTGCAGACCGAAATAGCCTCCAGCAGCTCCTGCTTCGTGCCATATTTCGTGCGGACCGTATCTTTCTGGTCAAACTCTCCCAGATCGTACAAATCATATACCGCGTACCCCGTATCGTTGACGGAGGTTCCTTTGGTTACAGGAGGGATCCAGACCGAATCGATCCCCCGCTCCTTCAGCTTGGGGGCAAGCTCCTTGAGCCGGTTCCAATGCTTGCCGTCGGACTCGACATGCCACTCGAAAAATTGCATCATCGTATGATTTCTATCCATCGTGGCTTCGGCTCCCTCATAAATTGATCATCTATTCATAAGAGATTATACCCAGTCCTAATTTCCCCCAAACAGCAGCCAACACAAGCTGTGTTGCATCCATTATCCTTTAATCCCGGTCAACGCGATTCCTTCCATAAAATAACGCTGACCAATCGCAAATACAATCAACGCAGGGAGCAGCACGAGCAGCGAGGCCGCCATCAGAACCCCCCATTCCGCATTGTACATGCCCCGGAACTGCTGAAGCCCAAGAGCAAGCGTAAACTTCACTTCATCATTCAGGTAGACGAGCGGCCCCAGAAAATCGTTCCATGTCCCCAGGAAGGAAAATAGACCGATAACAAGCACGGCAGAACGGGAAAGCGGCAGAATGATCCTGCTGAAGATTGTGAAATGCGAACCCCCGTCGACGAATACAGCTTCATCCAGTTCCTTGGGGATCGACATATAAAACTGGCGCAGCAGGAAGATATTGAACGCCCCGCCGCCAAAAAAAGCCGGCACAATGAGCGGAGCATACGAATTTACAAGACCCAGAGCCTGCCAGCCAATGAAGGACGGAATCAGCGTCACCGCAAAGGGCAGCATCATGCTGCTCAGCAGAAGAGCGAACATCTTGTCCCTCCCCGTCCATTTCATCCGTGCAAAGCTGTAGGCGGAGATGGTGCTTGAGAGCAGTACCCCGGCCAGAACGCCGCCCACCACGATAAAGGTATTCAGAAAATAACGCTCAAACGACAGCACCTCGAAAGGCTGTCTGAAATTATCAAAGTTGAACGGCGACGGAATCCATTTGGGCGGTACCACGAAAATCTGGCTCAAATCCATCAGCGAGCTGCGCAGAAGCCAGTAGAAGGGAAACAAACAGATCAGGGAACCGATAACCAGAACCCCATACAGCAATGTCCGGTATAAACCGCGTCTGAGTGCCATATCCGTCTTACGCCCCCCCATTCTCGTAATAAACCCATTTCTTCGACGATTTGAAGAGCAGGACGGTAAAGAGCATGATGATGATAAACAACACCCAGGCGATGGCGCAGGCATAGCCCATATTCGAGAAGGTGAAAGCTTCCCGGAACAAGTAGAAAATATAAAAGAGACTCGAATCGTTCGGGCCGCCTCCGGTCATCGTATACGGCTGCACAAACACCTGGAAGCCGCCTACAAGGCCCATTATCGCATTGAAGAAAATGCTGGGAGTCGCAAGCGGGATGGTGATATACACGAGTCTGTGAAAAGAGCTGCCTCCGTCAATTTCGATCGCTTCATAATAATGCTTCGGGATATCCTGAAGGGCAGCCAGGAATATGATCATCGTGCCGCCGACGGTCCATAAGCTCATCATTACCAGCGTAGGAATGACCGTTGTCTCACTGTAAATCCACTGGCTCTCCGGCAAATGAAAGGAGCGCAGTATCGTATTGAGGAATCCCAGGTCCGGGTCCAGCAGCCACAGCCATACCATCGATGAGGCAACAAGCGGAACAATGGTCGGCAGATAGAAGATAACCCGGAACGCGGCGAGTCCCTTTACCTTCTGATTGAGCAGAACAGCCAGGAAGAAAGCCGTGATAATCTGGAGCGGTACGCTCAGCATGACATAATAGAAGGTAACGCCGATCGACTTGTAGAAGAAGGTGTCTGTGCCATTGAAAAGATTGGCATAATTATCGAAGCCGACAAAATGGGGGCTGCTGGCCACCTGATAGTCGGTCAGACTTAACCAGAGACTGGCAGCCATGGGACCGAGCACAAAAATGGCAAAGCCCAGTATGGCAGGCGAAGCGTACAGCCAGCCAAGACGGTTTTCTTTTCTCCTTAGCGCCGATAAAGATTGCACCCTCATCCCCCGCTTTCTATTGAATGAATTCATGTAACAGCCAGGCACCCGCCCGCTGCGGGCGAATGCCTGGCGTCCTTATCCCTTGGGGTAAGTTCCTTTAAATTCCGCATTGGCCTTGGCTGAAACTTCCTTGAAGGCCTGCTCGACGCTTTTCTTGCCGAGCCATACCTGATCGAGCGCCGGCGTAAGAATGGCATTGATTTTATCCGAGTTTTTCAGATAATAGTCGAATGAATTCTCGCCGTTCTCCAGCGTCTGCCGCATGACGGCATCCTTGAAGCCATCCTGATGGCCCGGCTTGACCTCAGCCCATTTGGCAATCAGATCCGGCTGCGTGTACCAGTCCCGCATGACCGGCATCCATAAGCCGCTCGAATGCATCTCGAGACCGCTCTCGGCATTAAGCAGGAATTTGTAGAACATCCATGCTTCTTCCGGGTGTTTGGTTGTCGCCGACATGACCTCGGGCTCGCCGAACAGAATCGTTTTGCTTTCCTTCAGCTTTGGCAGCACGCCTACCCCGTAATTGACCTTGGCCGCGCCCAGATCAAGCTGCACCCACTGGCCGTCCAGATCCATGGCCACTTTCTTGCTTTGCAGCGCAATGGCCGGTGAGGGCATATTCTTCTCCTGGGTCGTCGAAGGCGCTACATGATGCACATGCACCAGATCGGCAAGCTTCTGCACGGCCTCGATAACGGCAGGATCCTCCAGATTCAGCTTGTCACCGCCAGGGGCAATAACGCTGGTATTATTGGAGGGAACCATCAAATGCCACATCCATGTGTTGAAGCGGACGCCATACTGTTTGATATTGGCCGGATCGAATTCCGCGCTAAGCGCATTATTTCCCTTATTGTCAATCGTCAGCTTCTTGGCTGTATCCAGGAACTCATCCCATGTCCAGGCCTGCTCGGCCGAGGTTGGCGGAAGCTCCACCCCCGCTTCCGTGAACATATCCGCATTGTAGAATAGAGCAAAGGCTTCCTCCGCCACCTTAATGCCTGCTACCTTATCCTGGTCCCAGTACATGATGGCATTGGGAATGAGAGAATCCTTGTTCAAGTCTGGATCGCTCGCCAGAAAATCATTCAGGTTATACAGCTTTCCCTGCTCCGCCCACTGCAGGGTTTGGGTTTTGTACAGCGGGAATACATCCGGCGCATTATTGCCCGCAAACATCGTCGTCAGCTTGGTGACATAATCGCCGGGGATGTGCATGTATTTAATTTTGATATGGGGGTGGAGCTCCGTGAATTTCTTGGCCATCTCCTCCTGAACCTTCTTCTCGTTCGGAGATCCCCAGGTTGCATAAGTCAAGGTAACCTCTTCCTGCTTCCCGGCGTTTGCCGGCGCATCGGCATCCTCTCCATTCGTGGATGCAGCGCTTTCACTGCTTGGATCGGTTGAATTGGATGTTCCACATGCCGCTAATAACAGCACTATGCTTAACGCGAGCACCCACCTGTTCATTTTCCATATTCGTTGCATTCGCATCCGCTTTCGCTCCCCCTCCATCGTCAACGTGCATTTGCCATCGCTGCAGCCTTTGGCCTCTCCATGTTAGCAAGCGTTTTCATCATGCTCAATTCGAAAATCATTGGATTTGGAGCTTTTCATTGGATTTACGGTTATGGCCGCTGATACGGACAAGAATGGCGGCTCCCCCTCCCGGGGATGAAATGACTTCGACGCCAAACTCCGGTCCATAAAGCAGTCTGATCCTTTTGTCCACATTTTGCATGCCCGTTAAGCGGCTTTGCCCATTTCGAAAGCCTTCCAGGCTTGGCTGGTCGAACCCTTTTCCATTGTCTTCGACCGAGAACAGGAGCGAATTCCCCTCCAGCCATCCGCTGATATGAATAGATCCGCCGCTCTCTATCTCCTCGAAACCATGGATGATGGCATTCTCTACAAAAGGCTGGAGAAACAGCTTGGGAACCTCAGCCTCAAGCATGTCTTCCTCCATCTTGATCGTTACCGTAAACTTGTCCTCAAAGCGGCTTCCCATAATGTAGATGTATCTGTTCAACCAGTCCAAATCCGTACGCAGGGGCCAGGTTTCGTTCTTGTTCCGGGTCGTGCTCTTCAGCATCTCCGCCAGACTGAGCATGATCCGGCTGATCTCATCCTGCTTGTTCTCAACCGCAATCCAGTAAATGGTCGTTAGGGTGTTATACAAAAAATGCGGGTTCAGCTGCAAATTGAGTGCCATCAGCTCGGCATCCTTTTCCCTGATCCGGGAGGCGTAATTTTGTTCGATAAGCTCGTGGATCCGCTCATTCATTTGATTGAATTTCTGGATCAGATGGCCGAATTCATCCCGGCCTTCGCCTGGAATAAATACCTGGAAATTGCCCCTTTCCATCAGCTTGATTCCTTTCTTGATGCGGATAATCGGCCTCGTGATGAAGATCGAGAGCAGATACGCGAATAGGGCGGATACTAGCAGCATCAGCACCAGAAAAACGATCGAATACAGCTTCAGGGCGTTCAGATCATGCAGCGCGTCATCGACGGGGATCTGGATATAGGAAAGCCATTCCGTGCTTTCCATCAAATCGAAGCAGATCAGCGTCTTCCTGCCATCGACGGATTTGATAAAGCTGCCCTCCCGCATGGAACGGGCCTCGTTCAACCAGGAAGGGGCGGAATTGCCCGCTCGCGGAATGCCTTCTTCATTGGAATCGGTCACAACGGAGCCTTCCCTGCTGATCACGCCGAAGGAAACATTGGCATATTCATTCTTGCGGGCATAATCCTCGAATACCTGCCGGATAAATTCCGGCTTGAAATTCAACAGCAGAATAGGCTTCTCTACACCAGCCGGCAGCGTGAGAAAAGCGCCATCATTGTCGATATAAGTCTGGTAAAGCTCTTTGACTGCGGAAAACAGCTCATTGTAATCGAAGCTGAGTGTTCTCATATCGCTCTGCTTATAGATGTCGGCGAAGGAGTAGGTGGGGATCCAGATCAGGTTGCCCTGCCCGTTCCGGGCTTGCCGGACCAAATCCGTTTCATAAAATGCGTCCGCAGGCACGTACATTTGGGCATTATTGCCGAAGCTGTAGAAACGGGTCATGACAAACGAGGAATACACTTCCGGACTCCGTCCGAAATACTTGTACAGGATTTGCGTGATGCGCCGATCTGTTTTAAGCAATGATTCCGTGTTCTTCGGATCGACCCCGGCAAGGACTTCGTAGAGCTCATTATCGATCGGCAGTACGTCGGTATTATCCCGAATGGCCTGCAGCTTGCCCTCCAGCAGCAGATTGTTGTTCATCACGACATTGCTGACGCTCTCCTTGACATTATCCAGCATATTGCGGGCACTGGTCTGATAATAGGCGAACCCCAGAATCAGAATGATGAAGCTTACCAGGAAGAAATAGGACAGCATTAATTTGATGCGAAACCTGGAATTGACGATCCATTCGGCCAACTTGCGCGGCAAGGACATAGCTGTCAGCCTCTTTCTCTTAGGGTTGGTTAAACATTCTGCGGAATTCCTCCGGCGCGCACAGGAACGATTTTTTAAACACCTTGTTGAAATATTTGATATCCTTATAGCCCACCTTGCGCGCGATCTCGTTAATCTTATCTTCGGATTGCAGCAGCAGGCTTCTCGCCTTTTGCATACGCGATTTGACCAGATAATCGGTGAAGGACATCCCGAAATGATGCTTGAAGAGAAAGCTGAAATAGGACGGGTTGTAGAAAAACCGCTGCGCGACGATATCCAGGCCCAGATCTTCGTGAAGATTTTCCTCCAGGAAGACCTTGCATTTCTGCATAATGATGTCCTTGCGCGATTCTCTGTCCGTCTTCATTCCCCGGAGCGCGACATTGAGCAGCTCATGGGCGATCCTTCTTACATCCGCATACAATTCCGCACGCATGATTCCCTCCTCCAACCGCGAGATTAAGCTTCGGTAGGCAGCCTCCTCCATAACGGTCTCAGCCGATTGCAGGCAGGAGAGGAGCCTCTGAATCACATCGCATTTCAAATGAAAGGGCACCGGGAATGCCGCTGACAGTTTGTCCAGAAGCATATCCAGCGCATCAGCCGCCTTCAACGGATCAGCCTCCATGATTGCTTCAGCAAGCGCCTGGGCTTCTTTTCGCGCAGAGGTATTATTGTTTTTAGCAACCGCTTTCATAAGTTTCGTCTGCAGGAGCTCTTCCTTGAACCAAATCTCCTCATGGAGGTAAAAGCGGTTTTCCAGCATGGACTTGGCCTTCTCATAGGAGCGGCTGCCTTCGGCCTCCACTTGATCGCATGCGTTTCCTTCTCCTATCCGGATCGTGTCCCCGTATAAAGCTTGCAGCTGCGGCAGTATGATACGAATGCGCTGCAAGGCTTCAGCCGGGTCGGCATCCTGCTTCCATTTCAGAATGATAATCAGCTGGCGCTTCTCTTCAGGAGGAGCGAACACGATAGGGTCACAACTGTGCTCCACGTTCTTCGCGAGCATTCGTCCGAAAACAACCTTCAATTCCTCGGTATGATCGCTGCTTGCGTTTACAGATATCTCGGCAATGAGTACGGTTGCTCGTCCCCTCAAGGCAAAATGCCGCTGGAGCTCTCTCCAATCCGCGGGCTGCAGCCGGCTCGTAATCCATAGATACAATTGACGCTCCAGATAAACAGGCAGGGTTTGCGCCAGCTGTGTAGCCAACTGCTGCTGCTTCAGCCTCGCGGAGAATTCATCGGCAATCACGCTCTCCAGCTTCCCGAGCAGCTGGATCAGCTGTGTGGGATCAAGCGGCTTAACCAGATAGTCCGCTGCTTCCAGACGAATGGCCTGCTGCGCATAGCCGAACTCGTGAAAAACACTAACAAACACAAGCTTTGGCTGCAGGCAGCCCTCCTTCTTCACCAGCTCCGCGAACCGGAATCCGTCCAGGAGCGGCATCTGGATATCTGTGAAGACGATTTGGAAGTTCCGCGCCTCACAGAACTCCAAGGCTTCCCGGCCGTTCCTGGCTTCCCATATCCGGTAGTCCGGCCTCAGCGAACGGATCATAGCCGCCAGCCCCCGGCGCTGCTTGGGTTCATCGTCCACAACAAGCACATTCATGGCCGCTTCATTCATTCGTTATTCCCTCCTTCAGCCTTAGCTTCCAAGTTGCTTCCTTGTCGTTAACTTCCATCTTAAATGAATTCCGGCACACGGGAAACGGACGCAAGCGGGGAAAATCATGAGAAAGGAGAAATCTAATTGGGTCATGGCTGTCTATATGCAAAAAAAACCACACTTCAGCGAAGTGTGGCTCAGGTGTAACGATGAAATCTAATCTATCTGCTTGTCTTGCTTCCTTTTCTAAACCATTCCGAGCGGGGCTTGAGCGACGGATTTGCCTTCGGCTTGACAGGTCTTGCCGGTTTCGTCGCAACAGCTGATGCCGTTGATCCTTGCACTTTGGCAGGCTGAGCCGTAATCTGCATCGGATAAGGATGATCCTTTACTTCGGGAATGGTCTTCCCGATCAATTTCTCAATATCCTTGAGATACGGAATTTCATCCATTTCGCAAAAGGAGATCGCGACTCCGCTGTGTCCCGCTCTGCCGGTTCTGCCGATCCGGTGGACATAGGTTTCCGGGATATTCGGGAGATTGAAGTTGATTACATGAGACAGCTCATCGATATCGATTCCCCTTGCGGCGATATCGGTCGCGACCAGCACCCGGGTTGCGCCGCTCTTGAAATTGCTCAAGGCCAGCTGACGCGAATTCTGGGATTTGTTCCCGTGGATAGCCTGAGCCGAAATGTTCACTCTCATCAGGTCGCGCACGACACGGTCAGCGCCGTGCTTGGTGCGGGTAAATACCAGTGCCGAAGCGATGGATTTATCCTGCAAAATGTGAATCAGCTGATTCTGCTTGTTAGCCTTGTCCACCATATAGATCGATTGCCGGATCCTGTCGACCGTATTGGACTCCGGAATGATCTCCACCTTCACTGGATTCACCAGCAGCGCCTTGACCATTTTGGTGATTTCCGGCGGCATCGTAGCCGAGAAGAACAGCGTTTGCCGTTTGGCGGGAATTTTGGCGATGATTTTCTTCACATCATGAATAAAGCCCATGTCCAGCATTCTGTCGGCTTCATCCAGAACCAATATCTGGACATGCTGCAGATCAATACGCTTCTGATTCATCAGGTCGATGAGCCGGCCGGGAGTGGCAATTATAATATCCGCGCCTTGATGCAGCGCACGCTCCTGGGCTTTTTGCGAAACGCCGCCCACGATAGCCGAGCAGCGCAAAGTGGTGTACTGGCTGTAAGCCCCGATATTCTCCGCAATCTGAAGAGCAAGCTCTCTTGTGGGAGTCAGGATCAAGGAGCGAATGCGGCGCTGTGTATGGGTTTTACTTTGCTGTTGGCTCAATAGCTGGATAATCGGCAGAGAAAATGCGGCCGTCTTCCCCGTTCCGGTTTGGGCGCAGCCCAGTAAATCTCTGCCGGCGAGCACCGCCGGAATCGATTGCTCCTGTATCGGCGTAGGCGTCGTATAGTTCTCTTTAGTTAAGGCTTTCAGAATCGCAGGTATAAGATTCAATTCATTAAATGTCATTTTATCTCCTTAGTTCAACAACGATATATTCTTCATTCATTCTTTACGTTGTGACATATAAGGATAACACAAATGTGTGTATAAAAAGAAGCGGGATTTTAATTACAGTACTTCCTAAAGCGCATAAGCGCATTTATGTATGCATAACATCCGCAAATCAGGACATCATAAAATGGAATTTATGAAGCATTGGAGGAATTACTTTGGCCAAACCGGATAATCGTGAGGATAATGAGGTTCACCTGCAGAAACATATCGATCACACTGAGGCTAATTTGAAAGAAGCCGAGGATTACCTTGACGAGCACGCAGAAGAGATTACTTCTGAAGAGAAGCAGCAAATTGAAGCAAAAAATGAACGTCGTAAAAACAGTATCGAAGGCTTTATAGAGGAAAAGAAAGACGAAGCATAACCGCAAGTCTATAAGGTAAAAAAACAATGCAGCTCCTAAAAAGGGGCTGCATTGTTTTTTCATTAATAAATGAATATCCACATAAAACTTTGCCATTTATTGAATTTATTGAATTCGCTCGCTTGAATTATCCAATCAATACGTCCTTCTTGAAATATTGTTTATCGTACCGCCACTCCTCCTGTCGCAAAAAAGCGCCGGTGAGAGAATGAATATTCCCTCGCACTTATTGCTATCGCTTATCTATCCAGCCGCCCCAATAATAAAGTCGACAACTGGCCCCGGATCTTCCAGGCTGTGCGGGTGGTGGCCGACTCCCGGTTTCACGATCATCTTCACGGTTCCGTTCAGCTGCCGGTAATGCCTCTCCAGTATGGCGGCATTCTCATCCAGGGGAACTGCCGTATCGGCGTCTCCCGCCACAATGATAATCGGGATGCCAGCAGCGGCAAGCGTGGCAGCTCCCTCCAGAGAATTCTGCAGATAGGCCGCGGAGCTCTCCTCCGTCATTCCGTAGATCGTCAGGCATTCCTCCCATTCCCGGGGAGAGCGTGTGCCGGATCCCAATCCCCCCGGCCAGCTGCGGATGTCCGTCACGGGAGCATCCAGATACAGGGCAGCCGCGCTCTGAGGATATGCCGCCGTGTAGTTTAATGCGTACAACCCTCCCCGGCTAAAGCCGAACAGCACCGTTTTCTCCGCCAATTGGAGGACGCTGACGAGGTAGCTCTGGAACCTGTGCATCAGCTGGACCGCATACGGGCACCCGTACATATTGCTCAGCCGGTAATAGGCAATACACCAGCCCTGCTCCAGCATCGCCATATCCACGGATGGAAAAGCGTCAAAGAATTCGGTCCGCCATATCCACGGGTTTCCTGCTGCTGGCGTAGTGGGAACAATGATGAAGCCTTCCCTGCCGCCCACATAGAAATCGATCCGCTCATAACCCTTCCACAATGACCGTGCTGTCGAATGCCTGTTCTCCGGCCGGGCTTCGGCTGACTCCTGGATCCGGCCGGCCAGGCGCTCACTTTGCTCCAGAGCCGCCTTCAGCGGCAATGCCTCGACCTTGTTGATATGGGTATGTCCGACATGCTCCTTCCACGCCGCGCTCAGCAGCAGATGACGCTCCCATGCCAGCCGATACAGCTCCGATTGCTCCGGATGCTCCACATAGGAAGGCTCCCGCTCCAGGGTAATATTGAATAATCCGGCCAGCAGTGTCTTCGCGATGATCCAATGCCCCTGCTTGTTCGGATGAATGCCATCGCCGGAAATATAAGCGGGATTAGCGCTGCGCCTGCTCTCAATATACGTAGTCAGGGGATCATGGATATTAATAATTCCATCTGCTTCGGCTGTCAGTGTGAGCATCCAGTCTGCATACCGTCTCAATACGCCGTTATACTCGGCATAAGGCGTCATATAGCTGTATTTCTCAAGCCCTGCAGGAAGCAGATTTGCCCCCTGCAGCGACTTTGGGTCGAATGGCGGCGGTGTCATCACAATCGCCAGAGCTCCGGCTTGGCGGACACGTCGAATGACTTCCTGCACGCCCTGCCGGTATGCCTGAAATCTTTCTTCGGAAAAGGGATAATAAATGCCATCATTCATTCCGTAGCATAAAACGACCCAGTCCGGCCTGCTCTCCTGCAGCGCCCGGTCCAGACGATCGTGAATGCAGGGGCGCGGAAACGGATGATCCGGCTCGCTTAAGCCGGAAGCGGTTTCACTATTAACGCCCAGATTGATCAGGGTCATATCATGCTCTGGCATATGCTGGCGGAAATAAGCATCCATGTAGGCGATATATGTGCCTTCGTCGGTTATGCTGTCTCCAAGAAAAACAATCCTTTTGCTTAGGGGTACCCGTGAATCCTGCTCGAATAGCGGCTTCATTGCTTCGCTCCTTTTTGAATAGGAATGCCCGATGCCGGCCGCCGCGGTCCGGTTGTCCGGTGAACCGCAGACGCCAAATCCTGCTATTATGAGAATAGCTGATCTATTCGAACTTTTCCAGACAGAGCCCCATATCCGGGTCGGATATGGGCTCTGTCCCTTGATCGCTTGATTTGTGTTTTATTGATGCTCCGGCTGGTTGTTCAGCCAATCCTCCAGCGTGGCAACACGCTCCGGATGCTTGCAGCTGCGCGCCAGGAAGCCCGCTCCATGCTGCGGCATGGGATCCTGATCCGTCGGCTGGTAACGCAGGTCAACGCTCCAGCGCACGCTGTCCGACAGATTCGGCGTCGACATATGCAGGCAGCGGTCATTGAAGAGGATTGCTGAGCCCGCCTTCACCGGCAGCACGACCGTTTCCGTTTTGCCGAGCTGATTTTCCTTCAGCGCCGTATAACCGGTGCCGGTGTAGGATTCCTGATGCCATTTGAGCACCCGCTTCTTATGGGTACGCGGCTTGATATGCAGGCAGCCGTTCTCCAGAGTGGCGTCTACCAGGGGAATCCAGACCGTAATAACGGGATTGGCATTCGCATCCGGCCAGTACGATTTGTCCTGATGCCAGGGAACGGCTCCGGAAGCGACAAGCGGCACCTTCGGCCTGACATTATATACGGGGTTGGAGAACAGCTCCCCGCCGATCAGCGACTCCACCGCATCCAGGATTTTGGGATTGCTCATCAATGTGAAATAACCCGGAATACGGTCGCGCCAGCTGCGGCCGTGTTTATTGAAATGTTCATCCGTCAAGCCCTTGAACAGCTCCGCGAGCCGGTTGGGAAAAGGCAGATGCTCCAGCTTGTCGCTGATAAGACCGGCATCAAAAAGCTCGTCGGCGATTTGTGAAACCTTCGTTTCCATCGCCTGCTTCGGCGCTGCCATATCTTCCGCATTCAACAGCTCCGGAATAACGAGATACCCTTCGGTATCATAAAAGTCCACTTGCTCCTTGGTCAGACTTCCCTGATTCGTTTTCATTACATCCGCCTGCCTCTCTATACTTTGTAATAGCCGATAGGTCCATTATAAAGAAGGAGAGGTAAAGCGTATTTAAACAAAGCTTGCAAATTTGTCATATTTTCCGGTTATTATTAAGATTCCGATGATCCTTCCCAGCGGATCTGCTTGCCCTCACGGTAAGCCTTGGGCGAAACGCCGTAATAGGATTTGAACCGTTTGGAAAAATAATGGATAGAGGGAAAGCCAAGCGAATCGGCAATCTCGGATATGGATTTCCGGCTCTCCAGCAGCTCGGTCACGGCCTGCTTCATCTGATTGCGCAGGCAGTAGGCTCTTGGGGGAAGTCCCGTCACCTCCAGGAACAAACGGTGAAACTGCGACTTCTTCAGCCCCTCCTGCTCCATCAGGTCCAGGTAGTTCAACGAAGAGTCCATATCCAGCCGCTCCTTGATGCGTTGGATGCGGGAATCGTAGGCAGCTTGATGGGCACGCCACATAAACAGCTGCAGGAGCAGAGCATAGAGCAGACTGTTCTCCATAGCCTCCGCATACGGCTCCCCGGTATTTTGATGAGATTCCACAATAAGCGCCATCATCTCGAAAACGGCGGGCTGGTTCTCCAGCTGCAGCACATTTGGCATATGTTCCAGTTCCGGACAATCCATCACCGGTGTGAGCATCGACTTGTCGAACTCCGACTTGTCCCGCACCAGATGCATGCTGGTGTTCAAGGCCGGCCTGCGCCACGGCTCATAATAAATATTGAAGGAGCTGAACGGATTCACCGGATCCGGGAAGAAGGAATGCGGCTGATCCGGCCGCAGGAAGATCAGCGTGCCCTTCGCAGCGTTATGCATCGTTCCGTCAATCTGCACCTTGCCCCGGCCGGAATCAAACAGGTGCAGGGCATAGCAGTAGCCCACCCTGTTCATCTCCGAGAATCGATTCTCGCTGAACCGATAGTGATGCGCGATGCGGATCGATGGCGTAATCTGCTCCAGCTTCTTCATGCAGGCTTCAACTTCCTTCGTTCACAATTTCCTTCTTGATGGCTGTATGTTTTAATGCTTGCAGGCTATCTTTATTTTATCATGGAAGCATGTCGGATTGGGAGCAGCTGATGCAGGCGCCGATGGGGCCACATGATTTCTGCTCGGTTCTGTGGAAGCCATATGAAGGTGGAGGAATTATACGGGAACATGCATCGCGGTCTGAAGCGGCAAATCGGCGCTGCAGCAAGGTTTCACCGGCTTGCAACGCTCATCCCCGTTGCTGCGGCGCCTGTAAGCCGATTTTTCCTTGGTGGAGATGCCGTTTGCGCCCGATGAGCGGCAAATCGGCGCTGCAGCAAGGTTTCCTCGGCTTGCAACGCTCATATCCGTTGCCGCGGCGCCTGTAAGCAGGTTTTTCCTTGGTGGAGACGCCGTTTGCGCCCGATGAACGGCAAATCGGCGCTGCAGCAAGGTTTCACCGGCTTGCAACGCTCATTTCCGTTGCCGCGGCGCCTGTAAGCCGATTTTTCCTTGGTGGAGACGCCGTTTGCGCCCGATGAACGGCAAATCGGCGCTGCAGCAAGGTTTATTAGCGCGCCACCCGATGGCAGAGTCAGCCTGTTCTGCTGACGGTCCACTAATTGAATTGAACCCCATGCTGCGCCAGATAAGAGCGGAAATCCTCCAGGTTCTCAAATGCCCGTTCAGGCGGAACCCGGTAATCCTTATCCTGAACCATGGACATCCACCTGGCCGCGAAGGTGCGCACGCCCGCATCCCGGCCCGCCTGCATATCGTCATTGCTGTCGCCGACAAAAACCGTATGCTCGCGGCTCCAGCCCAGCTTATCCATAATACGGTGGATGCCTTCCGGCGAAGGCTTGGAGTTCTCCACATCATCCCCAGTAACGATGTGGCTGAAGGGAATATCCCAACCCAGCTTGGCTAGGGAAATATCCAGCGTCCGGCGGGATTTGCCTGTAAACAGGGCCAGTCCTACGCCCGACTGCTGCAGATCCGCAAGCAGATCCGTGATGGCTTCATCGCGCTCAACCAGCTCTTCATGCTGCTGCTCATAATGTACGACAAAATCCTCTACCGCAGCATCCACCATAGCCCGGTTGCCCAGATGCTGATGGATAATGCGCAATTCGGTCGGACCCGTCATTTCATACAGATCCTCAATGATCAATTTCCGGTTGTCGTATTTGTCAAAAACGGATACAGAGGCTTGAAACATAACAGGCCATGTATTCGCCAACGTACCGTCAAAGTCAAATATGATGTGTCTGATATCACCCATATGGCTAACTCCCCATTCTGTGTCCTTCTATACTCAAAAGTCATTGTGCCCGCCTTATACCCGTTACGCCCCAATGTCAACGGGATAGGTAAAGAAAATTGCTTCAGTGCCGGAGAGGACGGCCTTGACCGTTTCTTCATTATAGAAAAGTAAACACGAACCGCGCAATACTCCGCAGCTCGCGGCCAGAGAAACAGAATATATTTTTTGTAAATCGATTCCAGGCATTGATTTTTACTCAAATTTGAGTAAAATAGGTGATGGCAATTCAAATTTGAGTACATAGGGGACTCAGCAGGGGAAGGAAGTTATTAATGGACGCCAAAAAAAGCAATACGAAACTGGTTATTGCCGGTTTGCTGCTTGGTCTGTTTATGGCCGCACTTGATCAGACCATCGTTTCCACAGCCATGACCAAAATCATTCAGAAGCTTGGAGGGCTGGATAAATTCGTCTGGGTCTACTCCGCCTATATGATCGCGATGGTTGTTTCAACACCGATTTTCGGCAAGCTGTCCGACATGTACGGCCGGAAACGGTTTTTCTTATCCGGTTTGTTGTTATTCATGGTGGGCTCGATTCTATGCGGTACGGCTACCAACATGGATCAGCTCATTATTTACCGTGCTATTCAGGGGATTGGCGGCGGAGCTTTGATGCCGATCGTATTCACCATCATTTATGATTTATTCCCGCAGGAGAAGCGCGGCAAAATGATGGGACTTTTCGGCGCGGTGTTTGGCGTCTCCAGTGTATTTGGCCCTATCATGGGCGGACTGATCACGGATAATATCAGCTGGCGCTGGATTTTCTACATCAATGTGCCAATCGGCATTCTAGCTTTTCTGTTTATTTTTCAGGCTTATCACGAGTCCAAGAATCACCGCAAGCAAAGCGTGGACTGGGTCGGCGCTATTCTTCTGACAGGGACTATTCTGTGCCTGATGTTCGGATTGGAGCTTGGCGGATCTGAAGGCTGGGCATGGGGATCCTGGAATACGGTCTCGTTATTCGTGGCCTCAGGCGTGCTCCTCGTTATCTTCCTGCTGGTAGAGAGAATCGCCAAGGATCCCATCATCCAGCTCAGCCTGTTCAAGAAACGGTTGTTTACGAGCAGCATGATGATCAGCCTGCTCTATGGCGGCGTCATGATCGCCGCTGCGACGTATATCCCGATCTTTATTCAAGGGGTGTTCCACAAGACGGCAACGGAAACAAGCTCCGTGCTTACCCCGATGATGCTGGGCGTTGTCGCCAGCAGCCAGATCGGCGGACGGATCGTCAACCGATTCCGGTACCGCGATGTCATGATCGTCTCGGCCCTGTTCCTGCTGGTCGGCACATCCTTGCTCGGATTCGCGATGGATACCTCCACAAGCCGCCTGGTCATCACCTTCTTCATGATCATTGTCGGACTTGGCATGGGCGTATCCTTCTCGCTGCTCAATATCTCGACGCTTAATGCGGTGCCGCCCCAATACAAGGGCTCCGCTTCATCCTTGATCACATTCTTCCGGACGATCGGCTCCGCGCTTGGTGTAACGGTATTAGGGGCGCTGCAGAAGCATGCCTTTCAAACCGGGGTTACGGAAATTCCGGATCTCGATCCCGGTTTGGCCGCTCAAATCAAGGGAGGGCAAGCGCTTCTGGATCCGTCCGTCCAGGCCCGAATGGGCTTGTCCCCGGAGCTTGTCAATACGCTGCTGGGCAAGCTTGCGGATTCCATCATCTTTATCTTCCAGTGGTCCGTTATTCTGCCGATTATTGCCCTGGTATTCGTTTTCCTGATGGGCCGTGCGCGGCTGGAAACCGCCAAGAGCGCCCAGCCAAGCCCCTCCGGGCAACAGGGTGAAACGGCTGTAAAACCGAATCCTTCCTTAAAAAGAGGATAATTGCGATGTCGATGAAGCTGCTTATCCTGGGACTGCTGATGGAGCGCGACCGGCATCCTTACGAAATCCGCCAGACGATCAAGCAACGGAATTGGAACGAAAGCTTCAAGCTTCGGGATGGTTCGCTGTATTACGCAGTGGATCAGCTGCGCGGGGATGGTCTGATCGAAGCCGCCGAGATTGTCTCCGTACCTGGCGACAACAGACCGGACAAGACGATATACCGGATTACCGAATCCGGCAAATCGTCGTTCGAAGAGCTTCTGTACGCGCAGTTCAATCAAATTTCGTATCCGCAGCATCCGCTGTTTCTGACGCTGCCATTCGTCCGTTACGGGAATCCGCAGAAAGTCGAAGCCTTGATTGAGAAGCAAATAGCCCACTGTGAGGCCAGGATCCAGAGGATGCAGGTGGTGCTGAAGCTGAAGCAGAATTTCCTTCCCAGAGGCTCCGAGCTTATGATTCAAGGCTTTATCCAATTTAGTGAAACCGAGAAAAAATGGCTGGGCGAGATGCTGAATGATGCGCGCGAAGGGACGCTCTTCACCGGAGTGAAAATGTCTCTGGAAGAGATTCAAGCCTATCTTGAGTCGCTTGCGGAGAACGGGGACATGGAACCGCCATTCTCACCTGAGTACAGAGATAAATAAAAAACGACCGCTTTCCGGTACTGATCCGGGAAGCGGTCGTTTTGATTTTACCGGAAATACTTCGAGAGATGTTCGGCGGCTTTCACGATGCCCAGCCGCTCCGCTTCAAGCGAGCCCCAGTAGCGGTGGTCCTCCAGCTCGATGCTGACTGCTCCCTTATACCCGATACGATCGAGACGGACGGCGACTTTACTCCATTCCACCTCGCCATGCCCCGGTATAGTGTACCGCCATGAGCCTTCCGAGAATGCGTATTTCGGACCGAAGGTTGCAGGAAGAACTCCGCATTCATACAGCTCGTCATGCAGAATTTCCGTATCCTTGCCGTGGCAGTGAACAATGCGGTCCCCGAATTCCGTAAGCGCACGGAGATAATCAATCCCCAGCCGCACCAGATGAGAAGGATCATAATTCAGTCCGAAATGCCTGGAAGGAATGGCTTCGAACATCGCCCTCCACATTTCCGGCGTACAGCCAAGCGTCGGATAATGCGGCGCGGGTCCCGGCCACCCTTCGATTGCCATATAGATGCCGGTCTGCTCCGCGTGGCGGACCAGCTCCGGGAAGGTATCCTTCCATATCGCAAACCCTTCCTTGCGCGGAAGCGCAAGATCCTCGGGCACCAGACACATGAACATTACGCTTCCGCCCAGCTCCGAAATGGCGCTCATCTGCTGCTTGACCGATTCCACCGCATCTCCCCGCACGGCTTCATCCCGGCTTAACAGCTTCGACGTCTGCTGGGCATCGACTGAGCCGATGCCAATACCGGCCTGCCCGCATGCCTGCTTAATCTCCGGAGTCAGCTGCGGAACATCCAGAATATCCAGTCCAGCCTCTGCAGCCCACCTGGCGGTCTGGCTGATTCCTTCCGCACCGATCTTGGGCGGGATACGCATGCCGATTTGATAGCTCATCAGGCGGTTTCCTCCTCTTGTATAAGCGCTGCATCCGGCACATAACCGGCTGCCTGATAGATCATTTCCGACAGCTTGACAACCTTGAGGGCGAACTCGCCGGGAACGAGCACTTCATGACGGCCCAGAATCGCATCGATGAAGCTTTTGTCCTGATTGGTGGTTGGCTGCGGCAGATCCGGAACAATCGCTTCCTGCTTCAAGCGGCGCAGGGTGATCTTGCCATTGTCGTAGAATATCCCGCCGTCCTCCCCGCAGAAGACGAAGGTCTCATGCCAGCAGGGGGCAAAGCCGACCAGATTCAGACCCGCTACAGCACCCTCCGCAAACCGGATGGAAGTGAATGTATCGATCTCCACCGGCGCGCCATGCATATGCAGCTGCGGCTTGACATCCACAGGGGTAAGACCGGTGGTCCAGAGCAGCACATCAATAATATGGCTGCCGGAATCCATCAGGAAGCCGCCGCCGGATAACGCCGGGTCCTGCCTCCACGAGCCAGGTGTCCCCTGGCGCCATTCCTGATAGAGCGAAGCGGTGATGGAGGTCAGCTTGCCGATCTCCCCGCTTGCGATGGCATCCCGGATGTATAGAAATTCAGGCTGAAAATGGCGCTGGTAGGAAACCTGCATGATTTTGCCCGCCTGCTCCGCCGTGCGGATGAGCAGCTCCGCCTCGGCGGATGAGCAGGTCATCGGTTTCTCGATCAGCACATGCAGACCTTTGTTCAGAACGTCATTGGCCTGTTGAAAGTGCAGCGTATGCGGAGAGCAGATCACGACCGCATCCAGCTCCGCCTGCTCCAGCATTTCCTCATAATCGGAGAACAGGCCCGCAGCCTGCAAGCCGTATTTCTCCACAAAAGCATTCCGGTTCACTTCGCTCGTATCCGCAAGAGCCGTTATCTGGACTTCCGGCAGCTGCAGCAGCTGTCTGGCATGCCAACCGGCTATGCCTCCCGTGCCGATGATTCCCACCCGAACTTTGCTCATAACTAAATACCTCCCATAATGAAATGCAATGCATAATCATGTTATCAGGCCATCTCCACCAGAATTGCCGAATTATTCACAACACTCTCATTATAGAATTGTAAGCGCCTTCTAGCAATCCAAAAAACCGCCAGCTTTTTCAATCCCGCTGGCGGTTTATCATAGTTTTATCGAACGGGTGCGTCTCTACAAGTCCGGTGATTAACTGGCGGAGCAGGCGGAAATAGTCTGGAGAAGCGTAAGCTGAAAGCTTTCGCTAGAAAGCTGCTTCGCAAGCATCCACTTACGACCTTTGTACCCCGAATTTAACAAATAGGGTTCAAAACCAATCACATTTATACCGTGATTGGTTTTGAACCAGGGTGGCAAAGCGATCCACGGTGTTTATTGTGGATTGCTTTGCACCAGAGGTATCCATAATAAAAAATTCAGGAGTACAACAGCTCCTCGACAAGTGACAAGCGACTAACTCGCTTGTCACACTTGCGAGCTCCTCGACAAGTGGCAAGCGGCTAACTCGCTTGTCACACTTGCGAGCTCCTCGACAAGTGGCAAGCGGCTAACTCGCTAGTCACACTTGCGAGTATCGGAAGACGTTTCCGCATGCGCAGCCCGTCTAGACGGAGAAAGACTTCGATATATCCGCTTCTACATTTTCCTTCACCTGCTTGGTGAACTTGGAGGACTTGATCAGCTCCTGCAGCTTGCTTTCATATTCATCCGCGTCGAACGGAAGCTCAATCATCGCTTTCTTAAAGGAAGAAAGCATGATGCCGTTGCCGAGGGTCAATCCCTTGACCCCTTCCTCGCCGTGGGCAATCAGGTCTCCGCCTCCGCTCAGAATGGCATTGAAGAACTTGTCGGCGACAACGCGGTGTCCGGTTGGCACATTGGTTTTGACCGGAATTTCCGTATACCAGCTTTCCACATTGCCGAAGCCGCTCTGGGACTCCCGCAGATGCTGGAGCATGGAAATACGATTTTTATATAATACGAGCTTCTCGTTCTCATAAATCAGCTTGCCGTTCTCCCCCACGATTTCGAAGCGGTTGGTTCCCGGGGACTCCGCCGTGGTCACGATAAAGTGGCCAATCATGCCGTTGTCATGCTCGAAATAGGCGGTCACTTCATCCTCGACTTCAATATTATGATATTTGCCGATATGGGCGTGGGCGCTTATGCGGGCCGGAAGGCCGAACAGCCACTGGTACATATCCAGATTATGCGGACACTGATTCGTCAGGATGCCTCCGCCCTCTCCGGCCCAGGTTGCCCGCCAATCCCCGCTGTCGTAGTAGATTTGCGATCTGAACCATGCCGTGTTAATCCAGGTCACCCGGGTCAGCTGCCCGAGTTCTCCGCCGTCCACGATATCCTTCAGCTTCTTGTAGAATGGCAGAGTGCGCTCTTGAAACATGATTCCGAATAACTGATCCGGGTTACTTGTCTTAGCCTTCTGATAGGCGGCGATCATCTTGTTGGCATCATTGACATGGACGGCGATCGGCTTCTCGCACAGCACATGGAGCCCGCGCTCGAAAGCTTCAATCGCGATCGGGGTATGATCATAATGAGGCACCGCGATAATGACGGCTTCAAGCCCGGATTGATCAAACAGCTCCTTATGGCTGTAATAGGCGGCCGTATTCGCTTCAGCGGCAAATCTGTCCGCCACTTCCTTCTTAACGTCGCATACGCCCACAAGCTCAACATTATCCATCGTTTGCAAATACCCGATATGGGTCCGCCCAATATTGCCGAGTCCTATTAACCCGACCTTAACCTTCTTGTTCGTACTCATGCTTCCCATCTCCTCCAGTCCTGATATACGGATTAATTCCAAGCCATGGATTCGGCTTCAAGCAGCTTCTTCAACGCTTTGACGGCATGGACAAATCGCCCTGGTCCGTCCTGCTCCGGCAAATATTTGTGCAAATGCGGCTCGATCGAAAGAAAACCGGAGAACCCCGTCTCTTTCAGATTACGGATAAAAGCAATGAATTCTCCGTCTCCATCGCCTGCCGGCACGAAAATCCGCTTTTCCGCCATGGCATCTTTAATATGAACATATTCGAGGTAAGACTGCAATTTAGGCAAGGCATCCGAAACCGGCTTGACACCATTCATGACAAAATTGCCGGGATCAAAAGCCATCCGCAGTCTTGGGCTGCTGCATGCCTCCAGCAAATCCAGACACCGCTCGTCGATATCTCCATACACATGGCTTTCATTTTCCAGAAGCAGTGTCACCTGACTCTGTGCGGCAACTTCAATGAGCTGTTTCATCCGGGAAATCACTTCCTCCTTAAAGGAAGACGGCTCCTCCCCTTCGGGAATGAAGTAGGAGAAAATCCGGATATATGGAGCTTCCAGGTAAGTGGCAATCTCGCAAGCCCGCCTGATGCTCGCCAGCTCGACGGAAAAATCATCGCGGATCCCGTATTTGCCCACGGGCGAGCCGATGGAGGAAATTTTGAAGCCGCGTGCATTCAGCCGTTCCTTAACCTTGCTTAATTCCGTATCCGACAGCTTGAGCACATTCTTCCCGTCCACGCCCCGGAATTCAATATGGGATATTCCTTCGGCTTCCATTACATTCATCTGTTCTTCCAGGTCCGGTGAAATTTCATCGGCAAAACCGGTAATCGTCAGCAAGGCGGACATCTCCTCTATCCTTAATTTTCGTATTCGGACGCTTTGCTCTTCAAATCGTCAAAGGCCTGCTCCGGCGTCGTTTTGCCGAACATCAAGGACTCGGTGATTGAAGTGTACTCTTTCGATTCAAAATTGATCCATCCCTTGGCTCCAGGGTTGAACGGCTGCGCTCCCGGAGTGGCTTTCTCGATCATTTCGACCGTCAGTTTATCTGCTGCAGTAAACTTGGGCTCCAATTCAGCTACGATTTTACTGGATGCCGGTACGCCGCGTGTGGTTCCGGAAATCTCCCCGACTTCGGGATCATTGATAAACCAGTCGATAAACTTCATCGCCTCCTCTTTGTTCTTGGAGTCCTGGCTTACACTGAAGAAGAAGGTCGCCTTGAGCCAGCTGCCCGCTTGCTCGCTTTTGGGCATGGCGGAAACGCCTATACTGCCGGGCTTCAAGCTCTCCCACGAGGAGGCTTGGGCTGCATGAGCATTTCTGAAAATGATTCTTCCGTTGATCATAAGATCAAGCTTGGGATCCAGCTCTTTATCGCCAACCTGCACATCCGGAGGGGGGACAATGCCTTCTTTTCTAAAGTCACTGAAAATATTAACCCATTCCAGCCAAGTATCCCTGTCGAAATTGAATTTGCCATCCATCGTAATCGGGAGACCTTTTCCTTTGCTTAATTGATAGGAATAATAAGCCTCTTTGCTGGATGTTCCATCCTGCATGACGTATTGATCTTTGCCAAGCTTCGCCTTGATGTCACGGGCCAGCTGGAAATATTCATCCCAGGTGATGCCGTCCTTGAGCTCAAAGCCGAGCTTTTCCAGCGATGCCTTATCATAAATGATGCCCCACGCATTATTGCCGAGCGGTATGGCGGTTTGCTTGCCATTGAACTGCCCCGTTTCCGCGAGCTTCGGATCGATATCCGCGATATTGATACTGCTAAGGTCGGCCAATTGGTTTCTTGCATTCCAGTCCGCCAGCCAGGCCGCGTCCATCTGGATAATATCCGGCGTGTTTTTGGCTGCGGCTTGCGTGGTCAGTTTATCAATATACCCGTCGAATCCCGAATATTCCGGTTCAAACGTGACATTCGGATTTTCCTTCGTGTACAAATCGAGAATCTTGAGGGTGGCGTCATGCCGGGGCTGGGATCCCCACCAATTGATGCGAAGCTTCACCGGCTTGCTGCCAGTCTCCGCCGGTTGATTGTTTCCCGTCGTTTCCGCTCCCGGCGATGCGCCCCCGCAGGCGGTCAGCGATATTCCCATTACAGCTGTCAGTACCGTGAGAATGATTTTTTTCCGCATTTTCAACATAAACGGCATGTCCCCTTTGATTAGTATTCTACTTGCCTGGCACAACTTCCTGTTTGACTTTTCCGGAAAGTTAAACGCTTACAGCCCCATCATAGCAACATGACAAGCCCATTAATATAATACTAAAACACAATTTGTTTCAATATTGTCAGAATATAGATCTAACCCTTGATGCCTGAAGTGGCAATCCCTTCAACAAAATGCTTTTGGGCGAGGAAGAAAATAATCGCCGAAGGGATTACGGACACCAGACCCATGGCCAACAGCTGTCCCCATTCCTGGACCGACTGCGAATCATTGAACATGCGCAGCGCCAGGCCAACCGTATATTTATCAACTGAATTAATATACAGCAGATGGCCGAAGAAGTCGTCCCAATTCCACAGGAAGCAGTAGATGAACACGGTAACAAGCGCGGGTTTTGTTAAGGGAATGACAATTCTCCAATAAATTCCAAACCAGCTGCAGCCGTCGATTTTGGCGGATTCGTCCAGTTCTCTGGGAATCCCTCTAATAAATTGCACAAGCAGGAATACGAAGAATGCGCCCCCCGACCCGCCTGCAAGAGAATGAGGAACAATGAAAGGCAAATAAGTATTTACCCAGCCAAGGCTGTGAAACAGCGTATACTGCGGGATAATCGTCACCTGTCCGGGAAGCATGAGCGTTAGCATCAAAATGGAAAACCAGAAATTGCGAAGCGGAAAATCCAGCCGGGCAAAACCAAAAGCGACAAGACTGCAGGATAGAACGGTCGTAATCAGAATGCCCAGCTCCAGCTGCAGGTTATTGAGATAGAAATCGGTAAAGGAGTGGCCGGGTATGGCGTACCAGCCATCCTTGAAATTGCTCCACAGCGGACTTGCCGGAAACAAACCGGGCAGGCTCATCTCCTGATTCGATTTCAGGGAAGCGCCGACCCACCAGATGACGGGATAAATCATAATCAAGCTGAGCAAAATGAGTCCCAAATGCCTGAACAGGATATTCCGTCTCACGTTCATCGTCTTTTCCTCCCTTCATCTTCATAAAACACCCAATACTTCGAGGTCAGGAATATAAGTGCCGTTGAAGCTACTATAATCAGGAGCATGATCCAGGCAAGGCCCGAGGCATATCCCATTTGAAGCCTGCTGAAAGCGCGTTCATATAGATAAAGCGAGTAGACGTAAGTCGAGTTGGCGGGTCCGCCGTTCGTGATGATCATCGCCGGGGTGAACATTTGGAAGGCTCCAATAATTCCCATCACGGTATTGAAATAGATCGTAGGCGAAAGCATAGGCAGTGTAATCTTAAAAAACTGCCTCACCTTGCCCGCCCCGTCAACAGACGATGCTTCGTACAGATCACCCGGTATCTGCTTCAGCCCGGCCAAAAAAACAACCATGGCGGAACCGAACTGCCAGCCCACGAGCAGCACCAGCGTCCATAACGCCGTATCGGGATTGGTCACCCATCCGGCCCCTTGTATGCCGAATTCGGCCAGTATATTGTTAATGAAGCCTTCTTTCCCGAAAATGTTTTTCCATAGAATCGATACGGCGATGCTGCCTCCAATTAAGGAAGGAAAATAAATCGCCGTCCTGTAAGCTGACATACCTTTTACATTTTTTGCAAGCAATATAGCCACGAACAAGGCAGCAATCAGTCTTAACGGGGTTGAAGCCGCAACATAAAGGAATGTTACCTTGACCGCTTGTATAAAGCTATCATCTGATGTTAATATTTTGTTGTAATTGCTAAGCCCTACCCAATTAGGCTTTTCAAGGAGGGAGAAATCGGTAAAGGAATAATAGAGAGACTGCACAATGGGATACAAGGTCAGGCCGAGCAGGCCGACCAGCCACGGCGAAATGAATAAATAGCCGGCAATCGGCGACTCCCATCGCTTGATCCTGGGTTTGTGGCGCTTGGCCGATGGCAGGGGTATTGTCGATGTCGAACCGTCTTTCATGAAGTCCACCTCATTTACTGTGATTTTCTCTAATTATAGTTTTCAGCAGACTGCAAACCTATGAGGGTATATCACTATTTCTTTCAAATTAGTCCTACATTCTCAGCGGGAGGGATATCCATGTGGAAAATCGCAATCATCGATGATGACCGGCAGGTACTTAAAGGAATGAAGCAGGTGATTCCCTGGAAGGAGATCGGCGCCGAATGGGCGGGAGAAAGCACGAACGGCGCCAAGGGGCTTGAGCTGATCCGCCAAACGAAACCGGATATCGTCATTACGGATGTTTATATGCCTGTCATGGACGGGCTGAAAATGATCGAGCAGCTGCGGGAAGAACGCTTTGGGGGCAAGTTTCTCATTCACAGCGGCTATTCCGATTTCGAATTTGCCCGCAAGGCATTGAGGCTGAACGTGGAAGACTATTTATCCAAGCCCGTGTCCAGACACACGCTCCGCGAAGCGCTTCAGCGCGTTATCCAGGCGGTCGAGCAGGAGAACCGGCTCCGGAAGGAGCAAAACGAGCTCAAGGAAAAGGTCGGCCTGTACGAGCCGTTAGCCCATAAGGAGTGGCTGAAAACCGCGGTTACGGGCAGCATGGATCACTGGAACAAGGAGCATCCGCTGTTCAGCAGCGGCATTGACCGAAGCCATCTGGTTCTCGGAATTGAAATCATGAGGACAACGCGCATTGCCGAGGTTGGCACTTCCGACCGTTTTCTGTTCCGTTTTGCCATTCAGAACATCATTCAGGAAATTCTGGGCGAAGAAAATCTTTCGTTCGACTTCGTCGAACTGCATGGCTATCATGCGGCATTGATTATACATGTTGATCAGGACGCCACATACGGAGAGCTTAAGGACGGCATTACGGCAATCGCCGGGAGAATTATCGAATGCGTGCAAAAGTATCTGTACGTTTCGCTCCGTATCGGTATCGGCGGCCTCAAGAAGCATTGGTCCAAGCTGTCCGATTCATTGGAGGAAGCATTCCATTTTCTGACCCAGGAGGCTTCCGTCATTCCCGCCTCCAGCTTGTACGAATATCACGATTCGGGCAAGCGCTCCCACAAACAGGCTGTCGATTTTATGAAGCAGTATATTCACGAGAACTACACGCGGGAAATCACATTGGCAGAGCTCGCCGATAAGGTGTTTATCTCGCGGAATTACTTAAGCCTGATTTTTAAAAATGCTACCGGGGAAACGATCAACAACTACATTATCCGGGTGCGGATGGAGAAGGCCAAAAGCCTGCTGTTGATGGGGACGCTGAAAATTTATGAGATTGCGGAGAGTGTCGGGTACAAGAATATTCCTTATTTCAGTACGACGTTCAAAAAGCATTTTGGTGTCACCCCGGCCGAACTGATCAGATAAAGTCATTATTGAGGGTGTGGGAATAATGAAGCATATGTTCAAAAAATATCCGATTTATTATCTGCTGTACGGCGGATTTTCCGGCTTTATGGTCATCCTCCTGGTAGTGGTGATCGGACTTGCTTATTCGCTGTCCGCGCAGGAAATGGTGAAGAACACGTCTTATTATCAGCAAAACGTGCTGAACGAGCTGAACAGCAAAATCGGCATTCAAATGCGTTCGTTCGAGCAGACCTCCCTCGCGGCCTCAAGAAACCCTCTATTATCAGACTACTCCCAGTCCAAAGACAATTATTCCGATCATACCAGGAGCGCGGAGATTGAAGAATTTCTCGCCAATATCACTTATGCTACGCCGATGATATCCTCCATCCAGTTCTACACGAAGAATGCCATCCCCAGCCAATCGCAGACTCCGGTCGTATTTATCGAAGAAGAGAAAGCCAGGAAAGAGATCTGGTACGACTGGGTCCAGAAGGCGGATTTCACCTGGATCGGCGAGCGGATGATCACGCTGTTCAACGGCGAATTTGCCGTTATCAGCTTTGCCCGGAAGGTCTATTCCCCCTCCGGCGAATACAGCGGATTACTGCTGCTGAACATTAAAGCCGCAGCCATTCAGGCTCTGGTCCAAGGGGAGACGCCCGACGCCAACCGCATTCTGCTGGATTCCGGGGGGAGGGCTATTACCTCTATTGGAGACCCGGAGCTCCGGGATAATTTAGGCGATTTTCTTCCTTCCATGAATGACGAATCCGGATATTTGAGAGTGAAGACGGAAGGTTATACGCTGGCCAACGCCAACAGCCATCTAATGGTGTGGTCCAAGCACTTTAATTCGGACTGGACGATCGTGGAATTTACACCCTGGAAGCAGATTACTTCGAGCAGCGTTCATAATGCGTTTATTTTGTCCCTTGTCGGGATACTGACCATCTTTCTGGCGTTATTCTTCACTTTATTGTTCTCCAACCAGTTTATCAAGCCGATCCGGCTGCTGCTGCATGAGATGGGCCGATACACGACGAATGCCAATAAAGTGAAGCTCCCGGAGGATTATACGAATGAATACGGCGTATTGTTCTCGGGCTACAGAAAGCTGATGGACCGCATTCAAGAGCTGTATCAATCCCTGGAAAATCAGTACAAAAGGCAAAAGAAAGCGGAGATCAAGGCGCTGCAGGCGATGATCAATCCGCATTTTCTCTACAACACCCTGGACCAGCTGAATTGGATGGCCCTTGGGGCCGGTCACGATAAGATGAGCGAAATACTGGAGCTGATGGGCAAAATGTTCCGGATCGGCTTGTCCAACGGCGAAAGCCTGATAACGATCCGCGAGGAGCTTATGCATGCAAGCTGCTATATGCAGATTCAGCAGCTGCGCTGGGAGGAAGGTTTAACCGTGCAGGTCGAGGTGCCGGAGCATCTGGAAGCCTTTTATATTCCGAAAATGACTTTGCAGCCCTTTATCGAGAATGCCATTATGCATGGCTTCGACGGAAGAACAGCCGGAAGCATCAGGATCCACGCAGCCAGAGAGCCCTATGCGAAAGCCATTATGATTACGATAGCGGATGACGGAGTCGGGCTCAAAGCGAACTGGAATTCCGACAAGAACGGCAAGACCGGCGGGTACGGAATCCGCAATGTGAAAGAAAGATTCGAAGCCTTCTTCGGGGCGGCCTACGGGATTGAAATCAGAAACAAGGAGCCCGGCGGCGGGGTAGTGGTATTCATCCGGATTCCCTTGCTGAGCAATCAACATGACAATATAGGAACGTTTTCTCACAATCTACCGCCACTTTTTTGATTCTGAAAGCGCTACACTTATCATATAAACCAATCTATGGAGGTAGAGAGAATGACCCAGTCCTACTGGCAGGAAGTAATAAGCCGTCTTGATGCCAAGATCGGCAATACGATCGGCAAGCTTGCGGGAACCTATCCTCACTTTGCCGGAGAAGATGGAAAATTCGATAACATCGGCTCGGACTGGTGGACAACTGGCTTCTATCCTGGAATGCTCTGGATTATGTACGACATGACAGGCAAGGAACACTACAGGGAAGCGGCATGGAATTATGATCAGGTATTGGAGGAATGGTTCGTCAAACCGACCGAGGAGCTGCACCATGATGTTGGCTTTCAGTTCCTGTCGACCGCGGTTATCAAGCATAAAATGACGGGGGATGCGGATGGCTTCCGGAGGGGCATCGAAGCCGCCAATTTTCTTGCGGGCCGGTATAACCCCGTCGGACGCTTCATCCGCGCGTGGAATGCCGACAGGCATGGCTGGGCCATTATCGATTGCATGATCAATATCTCGCTTCTCTTCTGGGCAAGCAAAGTAAGCGGAGACCCCCGGTACAAGCACATTGCCATTGCGCATGCCGAGACGACCATGGAATATGGCATCCGCGAAGACGGGTCGACCAGGCATATTTTGTCCTTCGATCCGGAGAACGGCGGATTCATCGAATCCTTCGGCGGTCAGGGCCATTCAGTGGAATCCTGCTGGAGCCGCGGCGCTTCCTGGGGGCTGTACGGCTTTATCAATACCTACCGGAACACAGGCGATGTGCGTTTCCTCAATACGGCCAAACGGATCGCGCATTATTTTATCGCAGCTTTGCCGGAGGATCATGTCCCGTACTGGGATTTCCGGCTGGAGTCGCTGGAAGGTCAGTCAAGAGACAGCTCGGCCGCAGCTATAGCAGCTTCCGGCCTGCTGGAAATCGCGGAAGTCGTGCCTGCAGGGGAGAAGCAGCTGTACCTCGGAGCAGCCGGGCGGATCCTTCGTTCTCTAACCGAGAATTACGCCACATGGGAACTGCCGGAGCATGAAGCTATTCTGCTCCACGGTACTGGAAGCGGCACCTCTTTCATTGATGTCTCTCTCATTTATGGAGACTATTATTATGTGGAAGCAGTCGCCAAATTAAGCGGCTGGAAGCATCGGATTTATTAAGCGGCTGAAGATGGCGGCATGCACGCAGCAGGGGCTGGCCGATGCCTGCAGCAGCTGTCCTTGGGCTGCAGGCCATCCAGCCGCTATACCTATAATCAAAGGGTTGAGCAGGAGACTTCTACCGCTGCTCAGCCCTTTTTTCTGTGAAAGCGGCTCTGCTCCAGCCAGCCCAGGAAACTAAATGATGGAAACGCCCGCGCTTGCATAACCGGTCACAACCAGAGCAACAGTCAACACTGGTGCTGCCACAGTGTACACCAGCAACAGACGGGTACCTGTCGTGACAGGTATTGCAAGCCCTGTAGTAGTACCGCTGCTGATCCCGCCAAGCGCAACAACATCCGTGAGTGGCGGAGCACAACATCTGCAAGCATGAAGACTCTATCTCGAATCAATTTATTCCAAATTGTGGCAAAGGGTGCAAACACATATTTTTGTTCAAGTGTATTGTTGTCCATGCGTTTCCTTATTTGAGACATACCCTGTTCTTGACAGGCTTTTCGGGAATAGGAGAGATAAAGAATGTACAGAAACGGCGCTTTACTCGGCATTATGGTCGCTACCCGCAAAATAAGAAAATCTTCGCTTATCAACTATCTTCGGTTCAACACAACCCGTTTGAACCTTTTCTGTTTTACACCGGCCGATATCGACTGGCAGCGGAACAGGATTACCGGACTTCACCGCTCCAAAGGCAAATGGGCGATTAGCATATTTCCCTTTCCGAAGGTGATCTACAACCGCTGTTATGAGCTGAAACAAGAGATGATTGAACAACTGGAAGCCGTAATCGGACGAAACAAATGCTTCAACCATATCAATCATCTCAATAAATATGAAACTCACAATCAACTAACCAGGTCGCTTGTCCCTTATTTGCCTGAAACCCTTCCTTTTAACCGGAAGAATGCGGCCGAAATGCTTGCTGCTCATAAACTTCTCTATCTCAAGCCTTGTTACGGCAATAAGGGCAAAGGGGTATATCGTGTAGAACTGAAAGATTCCGGCGAAATCCACATCGGCGAGCATTATATTCAACCCAGTATCATAGCCAGCAATATACCGCAGTTTCTGGAGAGCGTGCAAACTCTTCTCGGCTCCGAACCGTACATCATACAAAGGGGAGTCCCTACACAGCGATTAGCCGGGAGAATCTTCGACATTCGCGTGCTTGTGCAAAAAAATAAGACGGGCATATGGTCCGTAACCAGTGTAATTAGCAGAGTGGCCTATAAAGGATGCTTTAACACCAGCATATTTGAGAAGATGTGCTCGTCTATAGAGGCGCTCAGATATTTATATCCCCATGAACAAGCTGGCGCCATTTTAAACCGGATTCATGAGATCAGCTTGCAGGCTGCAAAAACCATCGAGACAAGCAGCGGCCTGCATTTAGGGGAGCTTAGCGTCGATTTGGCGCTGGACAACGATTGTCATCCCTGGATTATTGAAGTAAACGGCAAACCGCAAAAGAGTCTGTATCAAGCTTTCCGCAATAAAAGCACCGTCTATAAGAGGCCATTGGAATATGCGCATTTTCTGCAGAATCGCTGATCCCCATGCTGCAAAGTTTATGCGTGGTGTCAATATGCCCGAAACGGACTATCGTTTCCTTGTTTCTTGGCACCTCTTCCGTCTTAAGAGAAGACCGACAGGACTTTGTAAAAAATGGACAAGCTTCACCCCGAAACCGCACCTCCAAGACAAAACAGCAAAGAAGCAGCTCCGGGAAAAAGAGCTGCTTCCGGCTGTTCCTGATCTATTCGCGGGTCTTATGCCAATCTCTTGATAACAACAGAGGCGTTCACATTGGCTTGCGTGCCTCCTGCCAGCGTCTGAAGGGTAACTGCGGCAGATGAGCTGTGATTGCGCAGCGTAAGCACATCGCCGGAAGCCAAAGCGATTATAGCCTGCCCGTTGTTTTGCTGTGTGCCGGCACCGGAGCCGTATATAGTTCCGGCAACCAGAGCCCCATTCAGGAATAGTGCGAACTGGTTAGGCTCCACACCCGACACGGAAAAAGTAACCTCATAGGTACCCGCATCGGTAACTGCGATCTGAGTTGTTCCGGGGGCATGCGTAATTCCAGGCGTCAGAAGACCATTCGTATCGAAGATAACATCCGCCTCTATAGGAACCACTCGGGATGCCAGGTTATAAACATACCCGAACTGGGAAATCCCTCCGGCAGGGCCTGTAGCTCCTGTTGCTCCAACAGCACCCACGCTTCCCGCTGCGCCTACACTGCCTGCTGCGCCTACAGTGCCCGCTGCGCCTACGCTTCCCGCGGAGCCTACTGTGCCTGCGGGGCCTACCGTACCTGCGCTGCCTACACTCCCTGCCGTACCAACAGATCCGGCAGATCCTACGTTGCCTACTGAACCGGCAGATCCTACACTGCCTGCTGTGCCTACATTGCCAGCAGCTCCTACACTGCCTGCAGCTCCTACACTGCCTGCGGCCCCTACCGCTCCGGCAGCCCCTAATTCAGCTCCTTGAGGAAGATTGACAACCACCACTTGCTTTTTGACAACGATTTTCTTGCAGCAGCAGTTTTTCTTCGGGCGACGGATTTTTCGCTTGACTGTTTTCTTTTTACAGTCTTTTTTTGGTTTAATCACAGGACAACCCAATTCACACACACCTCCAGTTAGATTTGATGTATAGTACTCCATCGATCTATCGAAGGCATGGACATTTGTCTTACAGCTCATAGACTCCTATCTATTTCTGCTGAAAACAGGCCTTTGTACAAGGTACATTCATCCGTAAAGTACATCAAAGTGTTTATCTATCCCGGCACGACTATTTTAATAGAATCATATACTACCAACGGGACAACTCAATAAAGCATCACAACAAACCCTCCTTATGAACATAAGTGAGGGTTCTTTTTTTGCCCAAGCGTATCCGGTTGCGGCATGATCCCCTTTTATTGGAGGGCCAACTTCGCCAGAAAGGTCTGCAGCGCAAGGCGCAATCCGTCCGGATCGCTGAGCATCGGCAGGTGGCCTGTGTTCAAGCTCGCAATGTGCTCAGGGGTAAAGTTTGCAATCATTTTGTCCTGCTGAGCCTTACTGAGCTCTCTATCGTTCAGCAGTTTAATATACAGCTTAGGCACCGGCGGAATAACCGCATTTGATCGGTCCGTGTAAACACGGACCGATTCCGGGACAAATTCCCGCACAACCTCTGCCGCCTGTTCCGGCGGCAGATCATGGCATAAGCCCGAACGGATGGCAGATTCGGGGGGCCGGGTGCCCAGCTTTCGCAGCAGGATGGACATGAGGAGGCGTTTGGGAAATGGCAAAATGGAAAGAAAGGACCCGCCATTCCCGGGGATTGCCGCTCCGACGGCCGCGAATCCGGCCAGACGCCCGGACAACCCCGCGGCAGCCTTCAGAGCGGGAATTCCCCCGAGCGAATGGGCCACAATAATGAATTTTTTCACTTCCCATTCCTCTATTTGTTCCCGGATATAGGCCGTATAATGATCCAGTGAAAGTTCTTGCGCCGTTTCGTTATTGCCGCCGCGCAGCGGGAAGTCAACCAATAAACAGGGATTCTCCAATCCATCAACGACCTTCTCCCAAATTCCGCGATTCAGGCCCGCACCATAAATAAAGACCAAACCGATCCTGTCTCCGGATTGTTGTTCAACGTTCATCCTGATTCCCCCTCCAGTTAATATCTCTTCATAGAAATCTTAGCGTATAAACCGGTCAATTTCTGTCCTATTATTATGGTAAAATAAAAAAAAAGGAGGAGGGGAAGGAATATGTTAAAGGCGCAGCGGCTTATCCAGCTCATTATGATAATTAACGCCAAAAAAACCTTTACCGTTCAGGAGCTGGCGGATGAATTCGGACTGTCCTACCGGACGATAACCCGCGATTTGCTGGAGCTCAGTGAGCTTGGCGTTCCCATCTATTCCGTCCAGGGGCGGGGAGGCGGCTATAAGCTGCTGCAGGACCGGATACTGCCGCCAATCGCATTCACGGAAAGCGAAGCGGTGGCCCTGTTTTTCGCCTGCCAGTCCCTGCAGTATTTCGGCTCCTTGCCTTTTGACGAGGGAGCGAGCTCCGCGCTTCACAAGTTTTATCATTACCTGCCTGCTGACGTCAAGGATCAAATAGACCGTTTGCAAAACAAAGTGGCCATCTGGAGCCCTCACCGCAGAATGTCTCCGGACTGTCTTCGAACACTGCTGCAGGCCATCATGATCCGTAAAGTGGTGACGATCGAATACAGCTCGCGCAGCGGCACGACAAAGCGGAATATTCAGCCGATCGGCCTCTATTCGAGCGATGGCTACTGGTATTGTCCCGCTTACTGCATACTGCGCAGCGAGCAGCGATTGTTCCGTGCAGACCGGATTCTCTCTGCCGCCCTGAACGATGCCATACCGTGGTCGGATGATGTGGAGCAATGGAATTTGCAGAATACGCCTGAAAAAAGCCGGTCGGAGCAAACTTCTCTGACCATCGAGCTCACTCCCAATGGGGTGTGGGCGCTCGAAGCCGATATCTGGTTCGGAACTGCCATTGAACGCCGCGAAGACGGCAGCGGCACGGCAACCATTCTGGTCCCTGCGGAAAATCTGAAGTTTTATGTAGATCTGATCTGGAAGCTGGGGGGAGACGCCAGGATTCTGTATCCCGCTCAGGCCATTGCGTATACAAAACAAAAGCTCCAGGCCATGAATTCGAAATATCTCTGATTGCTATACAGCAGCCAATGTCAGACGGATATCTTATTGATCCCCCTGATCCCAAGGATATCCTCCAATGAGGAAATTCATGCTTGCATGCGCTCACGAGGCATTTCTTTATCTCTAACAAGGAATAACCTCACTGTACCCGCTTCTGAGTAACGTTCCGTCTCATAAAGGTGCTCTTATAAGCTTATTCCTGCTTGCATGCTCTCACGCGGGATTTCTTCATCTCTAACAAGGAAAAACCTCACTGTACCCGCTTCAGGGTACCGTTCAGTCTCGTAGTGGTGCTCTTATAAGCTTATTCCTGCTTGCATGCGCTCATTTCGGATTTCTTCATCTCTAACAAGGAATAACCTCACTGTACCCGCTGCTGGATGCTGCTGTTTAGTCTCGTAAGGATGTTGATGTTCTTATTAACTGTAGATTATTGGTAAATAACTCAATTTCCATGCAAATAGACGCCTCCATCACCACTGTCAGGGTGGTTTTGAGGCGTCTTATACATTGCTTGGGAGTGAGCCGCTCACTGAACCGCCTTTGGCAAAGCCCGCTTGGCAAAGCACTTGGCCGATCCCAACAGGTTGTTATCCTCCCTGCGCATACCCAAGCTGATAGAGCAGCTCGATCAGGACGGCAATCCCCGCCGCCATATCCTGAGGCAGCGTATATTCCTCAGGCGAGTGGCTGATGCCCCGGCAGCTTGGAACGAATAGCAGAGCTGTCGGACAATACCGCTGAAAAACCTGCGCGTCATGCCCGGCGCCGCTGACCATTCTGCGATAGGAGAGCGACTTGGCCTGGCAAATCTGCTCCAGTCTATGTGATAAATCGTGATCCATCCCGGCAGGAGCAGCATCCAGGCTTTTCCGGCAGTCCATTGATAGTCCCCGGATATGTGCTATCTCCTCAAAACGGGTCAATACAGCCCCGCAAAAGCTTTCCAGCTCCGCTTCCCCGGGATGCCGTATGTCCAGCGTGAAGGTCACTTTTCCAGCGACGACATTCGATGTATTGGGCACCGCTTCGATTTTTCCGACGGTAGCGACAAGCGGCTCTCCGAGGCGGAGCGCCTCCTGCTCCAAATAAACGATCATCTCCGCCGCGCCGCTGAGCGCATCCTTGCGCATCCGCATCGGCGTCGTCCCCGCGTGATTGGCCTCGCCATTCAATTCAATGACATAACGCTTCTGCCCGACAATCGCATCGACGATCCCGATCGTCTGCTCCATGCGCTCCAGGATCACGCCCTGCTCGACATGCAGCTCGATAAAAGCCGCAATATCGTCCCGCCGGCTGGTAGGCTGCTGCGGATTTCCGAACCCTGCCGCCTCCATGGCTTCGCGAAAAGCAATGCCGTTATCGTCGTATATCCCCCGTATATGCTCCTCCCCGCGAAAGCCGGTAATGCTTCCGGACCCCCAGAATGCAATGGGAAACCGGCTTCCTTCCTCCTCGCAGAACGAAACCGCCTCGAGACTGCGCTGCGGCTGCCCGCAGATTAGCTTCAAATAACGCAGCGCAATCAGACCGGCGGCAATCCCGTAGATGCCGTCATAGCTGCCGCCGCAGCGCACGGTATCCACATGCGATCCGGTCAGAATCGAAGGCGCTGCCGCATCCATTCCGGTTAACCGGCCGAAGACATTGCCCGCCTGATCCTGCCGCACTTCAAGGCCCATGCGCCTCATCCGCCCGGCAAGCGCCTCCTGCCCGCCGCGCCAGGCTTCAGAGTAGAGCAGACGGGTAACGCCTCCGCCTGCTTCGGCTCCGAACGAAGCCATCTCGTTAATGATCGTTTCCGCTTCCGCCGCAAACTGCGCCAGCTGCTCCTCGCCGATTGAAACCGGGGTATCCGCTCCTTCTCCCATCGTCCGCATCCCCCTTCTTTCTGCTTCGATTCACTGCACACTCAACCAATGGCCGTCCGGATCACCCTGCAGCCCCCGGCCGTTCTCATAGACAAGGCGACCCCGGCTGATCGTCGCTTCGACCCGGCAGCCCATTCTCCGCCCGACATAGGGACTGTGCGGATGTCTGTAGTGCAGATCGGATTCGTGCAAAACATATGCCCGATCCAGCGCAACCAGCGCAAGATCGGCATCCGCATGAAGGGCGATCCCGCCTTTATGCGGGTGAAGCCCGAATCGTTTGGCGGGACTTGCGGACAGCCACTGCGCCACCCGTTGCAGCGGAATTCCTCTTTTCATATGCGCTTCGTCGATGATAATTTCCATGCTGCTCTGACCGCCGGAAATTCCGCCCCACAATGCAAAGAAATTGCCGTCGGCATTTTCCTTCATCGATCGCGGACAGGGAGAATGGTCGGAAGAAATCATGTCGATTTTGCCTTCGCGGAGCGCTTCCCACAGCTGCTCCTGATCCTGCCGGGTTCTTAAAGGAGGCGAGCATTTGGCAAGACCGCCAAGCGTGTCCAGGTCATCCGCCGTCAGAGCCAGGTAATGCGGACAGGTCTCCAGCGTTACATCGATTCCGCGCTGCTTGGCGGCATCGATCAATTCAACGGAACGGGCGCTGCTGATATGGACAAAATGCAATGCGCAGCCGGTTTGCTCCGCAAAGAATAATGCGCGCTGCACAGCTTCCATCTCGGCGATGACAGGGCGCGATGCGGTATAATCGGCCGCCGAATGCAAGCCCGAGTTCCTGCACCGCTCTGCCAGCCTGCCCGTCATCGCTTCGCTTTCCGCATGCAGGGCCAAAATTTTGTGATGCTTCGCAATCTCCTGCATGCCTTCATAAAGCGTAAGATCATCCGCTTCTCTGAATTCATCCTCCTCCGACGGCGACGGAGATGACATAAATGCCTTAAAGCCGATGATGCCGCTTTGCGCGAGTGCCGCGAGGTCATCCCTGTTTCGGGGAACCAGCCCTCCCCATAAGGCATAATCGACGAAGGATTGGCCTTTGGCCGCTTCCAGCTTTTGCTGAAGCGCGGAGATTCGGATAGTTGGAGGAACGCCATTGAGCGGCATGTCAAAATAGGTGGTGCATCCTCCAGCGGCCATGGAGGAGGAGCCATGATAGAATCCCTCCCATTCCCCCAGCCCCGGCTCGTTGAAGTGTACATGCACATCGATCATCCCCGGCATAATATGCAGCTGCGAGGCATCTATCTGGCGGTCGCTGTCTCCATCGATCCGTTCCGACAGCTCTGCAATCCGACCACCGATAATCCCGATGTCGAGCCGTTTCACCTCATCCGCAAGAACCGCCATTCCGCCCCTGACAATCAAATCAAAACGCTGCATGCTTCATCCGCCCCCTCTTCTTCCTGCCGTTACATGGAATCCCATTCACCACTCATGTTATATATACTTACATAATAAAGATTAAGTCTTCCAAAGTCATTATCTATATTTGCCCATTTTGTCATGGCCTTCATGCTTGCCGAGCCGCAACGTAAGCGTATCGCCTCACCTGTTCTGGTGTTTCTCCGCCGTTGTTCCAGAAGCGCAAAAAAAACCAGTCAGGTCATGAATTTGACCTGACTGGCATTATTAATGCGATCTCTGGCGTCTGTGCCATTCGCGAAGCGGCTTCGACCGTTATTCGGCTCCACAGGAGTGATCTCCCGCGGCAGGATGTCCCGCTAAACCAGATGGCAGGCAACATAGTGATTGCCGCCTGCGTCGCGGAATTCCGGCACCTGCTCTTTGCAGATATCCGTGGCGTAAGGGCATCTTGTATGAAACTTGCAGCCTGACGGCGGATTGGCCGGACTTGGAATGTCGCCTTTCAGCACGATTCTCTCCCGCTTCAGCTTCGGAATCGGGACCGGAACCGCCGACAGCAGCGCTTTGGTATAAGGATGCAGCGGATTGCGGAATAATTCATCCCGGGATGCTGTTTCCATCATGGAACCCAAATACATGACGCCGATCCGGGAGCACAGATGCTCGACCACGCTCAAGTCATGGGAGATGAACAGATAGGTCAATCCCCGCGTCTCCTGAAGCTTGCGGAAAAGGTTGATGATCTGGGCCTGTATCGACACATCCAGAGCGGATACGGGCTCATCGGCGATAATCAGATCGGGATTCAGCACGAGCGCCCGGGCGATGCCGATCCGTTGACGCTGCCCGCCTGAGAATTCATGGGGGAAGCGGTCGATATGATAGGATGACAATCCGCAGGAAGCCAGCACCTCCTCCACGCGCTCCCGCACTTCCCCGCCCGGAACCAGACCGTGGTCCAGCAGCGCTTCACCGATGGCATCGCCTACGCGAACACGCGGATTCAGCGAGCTGTACGGATCCTGGAAGATCAGCTGCATTTTCGGACGCAGCTTGCGGAGCTCCTGCGCGGAGAGGCTGTACAGATCGATTCCTTTATACTTCACTTCTCCGGACGTTTTCTCCGTCAGCCGCAGAATCGTCCGCCCGACCGTGCTTTTCCCGCTGCCGGATTCACCGACAAGACCGAAGGTCTCGCCGGGCTGCAGGGTGATGCTGATATCGTCTACCGCCCTGACCTGCCCTACCGTCCGATTGAGCAGGCCGGATTTGATCGGAAAGTATTTTTTCAGATGGTTGATTTCAAGCAGCGCCTCAGACATGAACGACCGCCTCCTCATAGAGCCAGCAGGCGACTTTTTGCTTATCCGCTACAGCTTTGAGCTGCGGCTCCTTCGTCTGGCAGACCGCCATACAGCTCTCGCACCGGTCATGAAAATAACAGGAAGGCGTCAGATCGAGCGGATTGGGAACCTGTCCCGGGATCGAATATAAGTCATCCTGCCGCCGGCCCAGCACCGGCTTGGATTTCAGCAGCCCCCGCGTATACGGATGCTTGGGATTCTCGAACAGCTCGACAACCTCGCCCTCTTCAACGATTTTGCCGGAATACATAACGATCACATAATCGGCCATTTCCGCCACCACGCCAAGATCATGCGTAATCAGCAGAATGGACATATTCGACTCTTCTTTGAACTTGCGGAGCAGATCCAGAATCTGCGCTTGAATGGTCACATCGAGCGCGGTCGTCGGCTCGTCGGCAATGAGCAGCTTGGGACTGCAGGATACCGCAATGGCAATCATGATCCGCTGCAGCATACCGCCGCTGAGCTCATGCGGATAGCTGCCCGCGATCTGCTCGGCCCTGGAGATGCCGACCTGCGTTATGAGCTCAATCGCACGCTTCCGGGCTGCTTTCTTGCTCATCTTCAAGTGCTCGACCAGCGGTTCAATCAGCTGCTCGCCGATCGTCAGAACCGGATTGAGCGACGACATCGGTTCCTGGAAGATCATCGCAATATCATGACCGCGTATGGTACGCAGCTCATTCTTGTCCAATTTGAGCAGGTCACGCCCGTCGAACCCGATCTCTCCTCCCACGACTTTGCCGGCCGGTCCCTCTACCAGTCCCATCACCGACATCGCCGTAATGCTTTTTCCGCAGCCGGACTCCCCGACAATGCACACGGTCTCTCCACGTTTGACCCGCAGGCTCACATCGTCAACCGCTTTGACCGTACCCGCTTCGGTTTCAAAATATGTGCTGAGGTGATTGATCTCAAGCAGCTCTTTCATGGAAGTCTGTCACCTACCTCTTCTGTTTGGGGTCCAGTACGTCCCGGAGCCCATCGCCAAATATGTTAATTGCGATGACCGTCGCGAATATCGAGAAACCCGGCGGTATCCAGAGCCATGGCCGCTCCTGAAAATCAATCATGTTGTTGGCCGAATCGATCATATTGCCCCAGGTCGGCGTTGGCGGCATGACGCCAAGACCGAAGAAGCTCAGAACCGATTCGCTCAGGATGGCGCCGCCGATATTGAGCGTCGCGATAACAATGAGCAGCGGCACCAGATTCGGCAGCAGATGGTTGAACAATTTGCGCCGGTCGCGCAAGCCGAGCACGACCGCGGCCTGCATAAATTCGCGTTCGCGGAGGCTGAGCATCTGCCCCCGCACCATCCGCGCAAGTCCCGGCCAGCCGACAAAGCTGAGCATCACCATGACAATATACATCCGGTAATCGGTCGGCACCTTCCACTCCGAGAGCATCGCGCCGAATATGAACAATAACGGAAGACTCGGAATCGTAAGCATCAGATCCGCGATCCGCATAATAATTTGATCCGCAATTCCCCGATAATAGCCGGCAATCGTGCCCAGAAGCGCTCCGATAAAGACCGAAAGCACCATGGACGCGAGTCCGACAGTCAGTGAAATCCGGCCGGCCTGAAGCACCCGGGTCAATACATCCCGGCCAAGCGCATCCGTGCCAAGCCAGTGCTTGAGGCCGGGAGCCTTGTTCATCATGGCCATATTGATTTTGTTGTCGGTATAAGGCGAGAACAGCGGTCCGATGAAGCACGCCGCAAACATGAGGACGACGACGACAAAGCCGGAGACCGCCAGCTTATTCTTGAGCAGACGGCGCAGCGACTGCTTCCAAAGCGATGATTTTACCGGAACCGGCTTAGCCTGATTGACCTTGCTCAAACCGCTGCTAATGGTTGACATCCATGACAGCCCCCTTCTACAACCGGACGCGCGGATCGGCAACACGGTATAAAATGTCCGATAACAGCGTGCCGATGACCGTCAGAACCGCAATAAATACAGTGAAGCCCATAAGCAGCGGATAATCCCGCAGCGAGAAGGACTGCATATACAGCTGTCCGATTCCCGGCCAGTTGAATATTTTCTCAATGATGAGCGATCCGCCGAACAGCGCCGGAAGCTCGAAGCCGACCAAAGTAATAGCCGGCAGAAGCGCGTTTCGCAGCGCATGCGTAAACAGCACTTTTCTTTCCTTCAGCCCCTTGGCCCGCGCCGTACGGATATAGTCCTGCTTGAGGACGTCGATCATGCTGCTGCGGAAATACCGGGTCAGCGAGCCGAGTCCCAATAGCGTCATGACGATTACCGGAAGCGCCATATGATGGATGACTTCCTTCACATAAGCCATTCCGACCGCGTTGCTTCCCGTCGTCAGCATTCCGCCGGGGGGCAGCCATTTCCAGTCGACCGCCATGATTTTGATCAGGAACAAGCCGATGAAGAAGGACGGGATCGACATGGCGGCGAATATCCCGACCATCACCAGCGTATCGAACCAGGAGTACTGCCGGTAAGCCGCGACCACCCCGACAATCACGGCGATCAGCCAGGTCAGGAACGTTGATACAACCGCCAGCAGGAAGGAATTCCAGACATATTGGTTAAACAGCGTAAGAACCGGCTTCTGCTGCGCCAGCGAATAACCGAAATCCCCGTGAAAAGCATGCTTCATCCATGTGCCGTAACGCTCCAGAAGCGGCTTGTTGAGACCGTAAATCTCCCGCAGCTCCGCCTTGCGCTCCGGCGTCAGCTTGATGTTGCCGGTGATGAAATCCCCCGGAGTCAACGCATACAGGCTGAAGATCAGAAATGTAGCTGCGAGCAGTATGACGACCATGTATGTCAATCTTTTCGTTAGATAAGCGCTCATGACCGGCTCCTTAAATGGCGTCCCCCGCTCTTAAGTAATATAAGGCAGGGGACGGTTTATTTATTTCAGGGTCCAATTCGGCAGGCTGGCGGCAAGTCCGTTGAAAGGACTTACGGACAGGTTCTGAATCCGGCCGTTGTAGGCATACACCGATTTCTTGTAGTTGGTGAAAATTACCGGAAGCTCATCGTTCAGAAGCTGATAAATTTCTTTGTAAATGGCTTTGCGCTGCTCGATATCGAGCGTTGCCAGCCCTTTGTCGTACAATTCCTTGAATTTCGGATTGTCGTAGCCCTTGATCTCTCCGTCCACGAACATCAGCAAGCCATCGGACGGATCGGTCAACAGCGGCGTCGAGAAGGATACGAGATCGTAGTCTCCGCCTTCCACCTTGGATGACAAGGCATTAAAGTCCGCGAACACTTCCGGCTGGAAGTCGACGCCAATCGCCTGAAAGTTTTCTTTGGCGACAGCGATAAAGATATCGGTGTTTTTGCTCTTGGAGCCGAGGTAATGAATGGACAGCTTCTTGCCGTCCTTCTCGCGGATGCCGTCCGCGCCCGGAACCCAGCCCGCTTCGTCCAGCAGCTTGTTCGCCTGATCCGGATCGTATTTGTACGGATTGATTCCGTCCTCGGTATACGACCAAGCAATCGGTGACGATGGAATATTGGCGATGGAAGCGGCCCCCTGGTTGGCGTCAACATAAATACTTTGACGGTCCAGTCCATAGGTGATCGCCTGCCGCACTTTTTTATCCTTCAACGCTTCATGCTCCAGGTTGACCTGCAGATATCCGTAAGTGCTCGGCGTGTAAGAGAGAATATTTACGAACCCGAGGCTTTTCAGCTTATCAATATTTTCCTGCGTTGCTGTGAACGAGGCATAATCGACTTCACCGGTTTCAATGAACTGCCACACATCGCCTTCCGACGTTTTATAGATAAAATGCTCCGTTGCCGGTTTGCCTTTGTAGTAATTCTCATTGGCTACAAGCCGGACTTCCTGACCGGGAATGAACTTCTCCAGCTTGTACGGGCCGCTGCCGACCGGTTGTTCATGCAGCTTCTTGATGTAATCCAGCTGGCCGAATTTATATTCCTTGCCGTAGTAGGCTTTGGACAGCACATCGGAGCCAAGCGTCAGCAGCGCTGCCGCATTCGGCTTTTCCAGCGTGACGGAAATCGTCAGGGGGTCAATCACTTTGATGCCCTCGATGCTTTCCGCTTTGCCTTCTTTGTAAGCCTGGCCGCCTTTGACAAGCAGCGTTGGCAATTGGGAATCGCCATCATAGGCCTTGTCATGCAGAATCGTCCAGGTGAACGCTACATCGTCAGAGGTAATCGGCGTCCCGTCGCTGAACTTCAAGTCTTTGCGAAGATGGAAGGTGTACGTGAGATTATCGGGAGAAACATCCCAGCTTTCCGCAAGAGCAGGCTGCGGGACTCCTTGATCGTCAACCGTAACCAGCGGCGTATAAAGCAGGGAAGACACATTGCCGTCATAACCGCTCTGTTGAAAATAAGGCGTGAACGCGCCGCTTGGATCCGTCAGGCCTACAATGATCGTATCTGTACGCTGCTGGGCCGCAGCGGGAAGTTTGGACATGTCGCTGGCCTGAATCGTCGAGGCTGTACCTTGCGCCGCATCGGCAGGTTCCTCTGTGCTTGCATTGCTGCCGTTCGCTGCCGCCGGAGCTGCCGGTGCATTGTCAGCCGGTGCATTGCCGCTCTTATCCGAGCAAGCGGATAACAATAAACTGCCGATAATCAATACGGTGGATAATAAAACAGCGCCTTTCTTCATAACAACCTCTCCCATTTCAATTAAATTTTCTTTTTCTCAAAATATAAGACAGTATAAATTTGGTCTATACGTTGCTTATATTTCCAAGGTGAAAAGTCCTAGCTGCACTCATAAAGATGGCGAAACCGTTCTTCTCGATAATTCCGATAATATAAGTATGAATTAACTTCAATTATTTATATTATAGAAACCAATTGCGGTTCTGTAAATAGAGAACTGAAAAACATTTCCTAAAAAAGAGAAAATATTTTAAAAACAAAAAAACCACTCCCTTCGGAAATGGTTTGCTGGCATTCTTATTTGTCTCCCGAAGCCCGGTGTTGAAGGGCGGAGAGGTTATTTTTACGAACTAGCTCTGCTCAATATATGCGATCAGTCTGCGCTGCATATGCTCCAATGCGCCAGGCCTCAGTGTGTATTCAACCAGTGTCTCGCCCTCAAAATAAGCCCGGATCATCCCTGCGCTCCGCAGCTTCGCAATATGATCATGCGTAATCCCCTTGGATAAATTCAAATGCCTCACGATTTCGATAAAGCTGCGGGGACCCTGGTGAAGATAGCGTAATATTTTCAGCCGGTTCTTCTCTCCGAGACTTCGGATCATCCGGTATTCCGGCGCGGGAAAATAATCGTCATCGGCAAAATAGATTCTTGCGGAATAATGGCAGAGCGTTAATTTGCCGAAATTGCAGATCACATTCAACGGCTGAAAATGATGCTGCGGGATGAGGATCAACTGTTCCAGCCCGTTCACCGGTTTAAAATGCAGCCCGTTCGTCGTTTGATCGATAAACTCATCCGGCTCAAGCCCCAATAACGCTTTCTTGCGGTCAAGAGTCTCAACCCTTAGCGATTCAATGATAGCCGGATCGATATGCCGGAAATACTGCTCTTCCCACTGCGACAGCATCGACAAGGTGCGGGAACGGAATTTTCCTTTGTTATCGGGAAACTGGTTGCTGTACTCCGATATAAGCTCGTAAAGGTCGCCGGACGACAATCCTTCCAGCCAAGCCAGGAAATCCTCGGTGCTTCCACAGCCTGGGCACAGATGAACGAGCAGAGAGGTTAATTTCCAATCCCCGTCGATCTCCGTTTGATCGAGGAAGGAAGCAAATTCAGGCGTCAATCGCTGACGGGTATCTTTGGCCCATTGGGGGGCCAAATCAATCTTCTTATATGATTTTCGACATATGTACGTATGCAGACTATTGAGAAGTTCATATATGGGCCCAAACTTCACGTCTATCTGGTAGTCCATCTCTCACGCTCCTTTCTTTCGCTTTCTGTTAGGCGTATTCTACAGCAGACTTTACGAAAAACGCAAGAGGAATGTGTAACCATCGGCGTTACAGTCCCACGCAAACTCCCTGTCCGTATGCCGTTCAAAGGTACCGGCATGGCCGCTTTAGTCCTGTTAACCATACCTGGTATGAATAAACGGCGTACTTTGCAAATCCGCGATTATCGCCAATAATGAGGCTGTAAGAACATACGGCAAACAAAACTGCGGGAGGATGAATACAATGAACATTTCTTTGGACGGCAAAGTCGCCATTGTCACCGGCGCAGGGCGCGGAATCGGACTTGCAACCGTCAGAGCGCTGGCCGAATCCGGAGCGGACGTCATAGCGGCTTCGCGTCAGATAACGGCAGAGTTAAAGGAGCTTGAGGATACCGGAAAGGTGCTTACGGTTATAGCGAATGCAGCAAAGGCGGAAGGAGCGGAGCAGGTCGTGAAGGAGACGCTAAATCGCTATGGACGGCTGGACATTCTCGTTAACAATATCGGCGCAACGGATACCCGTTCCGGGGAAGGCTTCCTTCAACTGTCCGATGCCGACTGGGCGGAGATGATGGACGTTAATCTGATGAGCGTCGTGAGGACAGCTCGTGCTGCGCTTCCCCATCTGACGTCGCCAGGAGGTGCAATCGTGAATATTTCCTCAATGAACGCCGTCATGCCTAATCCGCGGATCATCGCTTACAGCTCAGCCAAAGCCGCTGTCACGAATTTATCCAAAAATTTAGCCGGCGAGTTCGCATCAAGAGGCATTCGCGTCAATACCGTCGCACCGGGACCGACCCGTACGGAGATGTGGGCGGGAAGAATACCGGATAGCGATGAGGATTCCAGGAAAATGGCTCTTGATCTGGGCATCTCCCTGGGGCGTTTTGCCGAATCCCATGAAGTTGCCAGTCTTGTCGTATTCCTTGTTTCCGGTCATGCGTCCATGATTACAGGGGTGGATTATATTATCGATGGCGGATTGGTCAAGACCATTCACTAACTAGTAAGCCGCATGGGTATGACGGTGGATAAGCGACGGCAATCATTATACAATTTGGGTCTGTATTCATTCCAAAGCCTTCGGATCATTCAGTTGGCCGGTTTGCGTACAGCCTTATTGCCGGTTTGCAAACTCACGGATTTGACGGAATTCCGCCGTCTCCATATCAGTACGCCGAGGGAGAACAAAAGCAAGCAGCCAAGAATGATCCCCCACCTGATCAGCGTTGGTTTGGCGATTGCCGAAACATGACCGGAGGAGTTATTCTCCCCATCCCTGCTCCAACTGAACTGGGTGCTGGTCTGATTAAAGACAACTTCCTGCTCCCGGTCCGCAAACTGAATATGGGCCATATTAATATGATGGACGAACCCTTCTACCTGAAAGAAACTGTAATTAATCTCAAAATCTTCAACCGGCTTCGCAAATTTATATTCGATTTGGGCCATGATCATCGGCAGCGTGCCTTTCTCCGTCATTACTGTTTGCCTGATCAACGGCTCGCCGGCCACGCCTCCGCTCAATACCTGAAGATTGGAACCCATGAACGCATCCAGTACTGCTTCCTGTTCCTTCACTTCCTCCGCGTCGACATAACCGTCCGTATTCAGATCCAGTTCGACGAACTCCTGAAGCTGGTAGGGGTCCATATAGAGCGAATATTCGATGGTGTCTGTTCCGACGACGATCTCCGAGTAGCCGATAGGCTCAAAATGGGCGGACGAAATCTGGGGCAGAACCGGCAGCAGGCCAAGCAGGAGAATCGCGATTTTCACATATGCACTTATCTTCTTGGCAGTCACAGCAATACTCTCCTCTCAGGTATGGATTTCACTCATTAAACAAATAGCCGGGAATACAGGCAGACGCCCATATTCCCGAACTGGATGTATCCTTGTTTATTTCATCAGATGCATGGCTGTCAAAATAACTTTAATTGCTTCAGCGCGTGTAGTGCCGGCTTTCGGAGCAAATTCCCCATTGCCGCGGCCCTGGATAATACCGAGCTGCTTCAACTGCTCCGCCATGCCTTGTGCCCATACCGGGATATCAGGCGCATCGCCGAATGTCGATTTCAATCCGGCATTGTCAGGAAGGCCCAGCGCTCGGGCCAGCAGAACGACCATTTCCGAACGGCTCACGATCTGACCCGGACGGAAGGTGTTGTCGTCATAGCCTTTGATAATGCCGGCTTTGATTGCCTTCTTGATCGCATCGGCGGACCAGGCAGGAATGCTGCCTTGATCTGCAAAGCTTAATGCTGCGTCGGAATCGTTGTATCCCATCGCTCTGGTGAGAATAACCAGGAACTCGGCCCGATTGATCGTCTCATTAGGTTTAAACGTGCCATCCGGGTATCCGCTAATCAGACCGCTGTCAACGGCTTCCTGGATATAGCTTTTTGCCCAGTTATTCGACACGTCAGTAAACAGCTGATCGACAGGCTTCGTTGGCTGCTGATTCTCTCCTCCGCCTGACTCCGGAGCTTCAGGCGCTTCAGGCTCCTCAACTGGAGGCTTCTCTGCAGGAGGCGCAGGCGGTGAAGCCGGAGGGTATGAAGGATTGTCAGATCCGTCCGCCGGAGGTGTGTTGTCATCGTCATCTGGATGACCCGGTCCCGGCAGCTTAATGGATATCGATACGATACCCGGATTTGAATTTCCTTTGCCGTCGTTCACCATGTACACAAATGTATCCTCACCGGGCTGCTCATCATTCGGCGTATACGTTACGCTGCCGGTATGACTATCCTTGATGACGGCATTCCCCCTCGTACCGTTCTGCACAATGGTATACGTAAGCGGGTCGCCGTCTGAATCCGTTCCTTTCAGACTGACATCGATCGCGATGCCGATTGTCGTGTTGAAGGAGAGATTCTCAGCCTTCGGCAAATGATTGCCTGGTGTAACATGGACGGTGATGGTACCCGTATTCGAATCGACAGAGCCATCATTTACTTTAAAGCTGAACGTATCGGTTCCCGTCGCCGCGCCAATGTTCGGCGTATAGCTGAAGCCGCCGTATACCGCGTCTATGACGGTTGCCGTGCCCATAGTACCATTAGCCACGATTGAATAGGTCAGTTTATCGTTATCCGGATCCGTTGCCTTCAGCTTCTCCAGCAAAGATCCGCCCTGCGCAACGCTCCAGGTTCCATCTTCGGCAACCGGTGCCTGGTTGGATACCGGAACTTCCTTGATGTTGACGGTGACTGCTGTCTCCTGGGAATCCGCTTCGCCATCACTTGCTATAAAGGTGAACGTATCCGTTCCCGTGACACCCGGGTTCGGTGTGTAAGTAAATCCGCCGTATACCGCATCCGTTACGGCTGCCTGACCAAGCGTCCCTTGCTTCACGATTCGGAAAGCAAGCGGATCGCGGTCCTCATCCGAAGCGACCATTACGCCGTTGATCGGCGTGCCGGCAGCCGTATTGTATTCGGATGTCGAGGCGGCAGGCGCTCTGTTCGGCACAACGGTGACGGTTGTGATAATTTCAAGATTTCCGATTGAAACGGTAATATCCGCTTTGCCCGTCTTCAATCCCGTCATATGCCCGTAGCTGTCGATTGAGACAACCGAGGAGTCGCTGCTGACGAAGACAAGCTTACCGGTCTCCGAAAGCTTCAGCTTGCTGGCGTCAAGATAGGCGCCTGTTACAGACAGCACATCCGATTTGTTAACCCGCAGCGTCACATTCTCATCATCAAAGCTCATGCTTTGCGGCACGCTGATTCCGTCTGTAATCCAGATCGGATTGGAGAAGGCGAATTTTCCGTTGGCGCCTTCCAGCTCCATCCTGTAGAAATCACCAGGCATCGCATCATCCTGCAGATTCTGATTAAAGGTTGTACCCGTTAGACCGGTCCACTCTTTCAGAAGGACTCCGTTCTTGATTACCCGGGCGGTCGTCAGTCCTCCAGGCGCAGAACCGTTCAATACGATGTTTGCCTGTCCGCCTTGCCGGTCCACTGCAACATCGGAGCCAATCATTTTTCCGTTAATGTCGAGCTCCAAGTCGATATCGCCGTTCGTACCGTATAGCATGCCGCCACGGATGGCTTGGTAAATCTCTTCCTTGGACAGGTTGTCCATATAGGCTTTAATGTGCGGATCTCCTACTTTGCCCGGGTTATGGGCATCGGAGTTGGCAAGACCGATAATATGCCGGCCCGCTTTGTTCAATTCATCCCACTTGGCGAACGCCTGGGCGTTAACCGTATGCTTGGGCGGGTAAAAGCCGTTCCACACTTCGATCCCGTTATAGTTCTTGACGCTCCAGTCCTCCCACTCCAGGCCGGGATAATACGGATGGGCGATAAAATGCATCCCCTGCCCGTCATTGTTCGCCCGGGTCTCGTTGATGTAATTCTGGGTCGGCTGCGCCCAATTGATCAGACTTGAAATATCATAGGCCAGCGAGTGGCCGGTGCCGGTTGTGACTTCCTCGCCCAGCAGCTCCACGAAATCGGCGCGGTTCTCTTTGGCCACGTCATCTTTTTGCTTGATGGAGTTATGGTCGGTTGCCGTAAGGAAATCCAGTCCCTTGTTGCGTGCAACCGTAGCGTTGTCATTAATCGAACCGCTGCCGTCGCTGTAACGGCTGTGCGTATGGTTGTCGCCGGCATACCAGCCCGGTCCGTTCACGAAAATTTGCTTATTCTTGGTGATATAAGGATTGCCGGATTTCTTGATTTCAAGCTGGATATCTCCGTGACCCCCGCCTGCCGCCGCAGCATTCCATGTGACGGTTGTAGAACTGTGAGCAGCAAGTTCCGGAATGTCTTTCGCTGCCATATCGCTTGAGGTTACATTGGCCGGCAGGTTGAGATTGGCCTGCAGCCCGGACACGATATCGTCCGAATCATTCTTGACCGTAAGCGATACCTGGAAGGTGTCTGTCACAGACAAGGTTTCCTTGTCTACGGCGAGTTCCATGCTGATACCCGTTTGGTGGCTGATGATCTCGTCATAAACGTTGTTGATCGCTTGGCTTTTGTCAGTCAAGCCTTCTGTGCTGGCCGCCACAAGATGGCGTGTAAGCCGGTATTCGCCGCCGGCAGGGATCGTGATCTGTTTTTCGCTCAACACATTCGTATTGTTGCCGTTAAGCGTGAAGCCGCTGGCAAAATCACCTTCGTAAATAATGCCGTACGCCTGCTGCGAGCTGCCGTACTGCGAGAACCACGGCGCGTTCGGCGTATATGTTGCCACATCGGGGATTGCTCCAACGCCCGGCACGTAGGAGGTTTGTCCGTCTCCGTCATGGTCCATCGCATCGCCGGCAAAGGCGACGATATCACTTGCCGTCGTGTTTTTGAACACCGTTTCCGTGTCGATCCACGTTTGATTGGCTTGCAGGGTATAAGTCGTCTCCACATTGACGCCAGGCACCTCGGAGTAGGTACCGGTTGCTTTGACGGTTGATTGCTCGCCAGTGTTCTCCACGACCTCTACATCGGAGTTGGTAACCGTTAGTACTTTCCACGGTTCTTTGGCAGGAAGAGGTGCGAGTCTCAGGTACGGAAGGTTGATCCAATCCAGATCATCATCCAGCCCTTGAACGGCGAAGTCGATCGGCCGTCCTACCGAATTCGTCAGTTGGGAATCGACGTAGGTCTTGGCAATCGTCAGAGCCAGCTTCGAGTTTTGAATGACGACATCATCCACCGTGCCCTCGGCAAGCGTGCCGGGGAGCCGGACGCCCGTTCCCGCTGAGACCGAAATCGGATTCATCGCAAAGTCGATCGGGTAGACGATCGTCGAATCCGTTGTAATTTCCACAGAGTTCGAATCCATTTCATAGCCGGGTCTGGAGGCTGTCAGCGTGTAGGTATTTGCCGGCAGATACAGCTCGTATTTGCCCTCGGCATCCGTTACAGCCGTGCCCGCGACCTCGGAATTGATGTTTTTGGCAACGAGAGTTACGCCCTGAATGCCTTCGCCCGTAGTCGGGTCCGTCATCTGCCCGGTTACTTTGCTGTAATCGGGAACCTCTGGATCCATCACGGACAGCTGCTTCGCATAAGCAGAGAAATTGTCATAAGCATTGCCGCGTTCCGACGGAATTTCCGTAACATGATACCAGGAAATTTGCTTGCTCTCTCCTGCTTTCACATTAGCGTCAAACCAGGCCCCGAAATAAAGATCGCTGCCGTATATTCCGGTTGGCTGATCATCAAGCCAGGCGATGGAGTGGGCCGGTTCGCCCGATGAGCCCGAGGTACCGTCATAGATATAATTCTCCGACCACCCGGACGTTTTAAGTCCTGGGAGCCAGCCGATGCCCGGCGCATAAGACGATTGCGCGCCCGGAACATCCGGATCCATGGAATACAGGAAATAACCGGCGAAGTCGCTTGTATCCTGATTATCCAGCGTCAGGGTCATCTTCATGACCGGCTGGTCCGGCAGCATTTGGTAGGTCACGGAGCCTTTGATCTTGGCATTCTGATCCCACTGGCCAGAGGCAACGATTTTTTCGTTGTCCACGACTTGAATATTATCAAGGGACAGTTGAACACCCTTCTGGTTGTAGTCGCCGTTCATGGTAGGGCTCAGAACGAGCTCCGACCAATCCAGCGTTTCCTTCATATTCGCTTTCGGGTCTTTGGAGACAAAATCAACAGGCCAGCCCTTCTTGAAGCTGCCCTGCTTGTTATTTCCTCCGACTTTGTTCGAAATGATCGCGATAGCCTCGTCATTCTGCAGATAATAGTATGTATCGCCTTCCGCTACGTCTTTGCCGGTATTCGCAGTTCCATCATAAGTGAAGCCCGGATCCTCGGTCGATTGACCCGCTTGCGCATCCAGGGAAGCATAAGTCTTCCCGATTGGCAGCATGCTGAACGCAATCGTCGATATAATTGTAATATTAATCCATTTTTTCCACATGAGATTGCTAAGCATCCTTTCGTTTTTTGTAATGGTGACAGGTTTGACGCCAATAATTACTAGTGATTTCCAACAATCCCCTCTACTTTGCCGGTAAATTTTTGCACAGCGCTAATAATAAATCCGGACTGTTACCGTTGTGTTCTCAAAATAATAATAAATTATTAAGAATTTATATATGATCTGAAAATTTCGAAAATTTCATATAAAATAGACCATCAACCTGACGGCTGATGATCCTGCAAAATCTGTTTCACATGGCATAAAAGTAAAATAAATACATTTTCAAATTCATATTCTTGCTGCTTATTCAAGAATCGGGCTTCCCGGTGCTCCTTAACGGCTGCAAGCCGAGCCGGTTAAAAGCAAAAAACCACATGGAGCATCGGCTCGCATGTGGTTCACTATATAATTTTATTATCATAAATCAACGGAACAGCTGCGGGCAGCACGGATAACGGAATACCTGCACTGCCGTATTAATACAGATGACAAGCCGTAAAATGACCCGGCTCGATTTCTTTGAAGGCCGGCATCGAAGCCGCGCATTCCGGCATCGCTTTAGGACAGCGGGTGCGGAACGGGCAGCCGCTCGGCGGATTGACCGGGCTCGGGATTTCTCCCTGCAAAATAACCCGCTCCCGCGATTTCTGGATTTCCGGATCGGGAATCGGAATCGCCGAAAGCAGCGACTGCGTATAAGGATGCAGAGGCTTCGCGTTCAGCGTGCTGGCCGCCGCCACTTCAACCAGCTTACCCAGATACATGACTCCAATCCGGTCGGAAATATGCTTGATCATCGCCAGATCATGGGCAATGAACAGATAGGTCAACCCATGCTCGCGCTGCAGGTTCTTGAACAAATTCACGACCTGCGCCTGAACGGACACATCAAGCGCCGAGATCGGCTCATCGGCGATAATGAACTGCGGTTCGATCGCAAGCGCCCGCGCGATGCCTATCCGCTGGCGCTGGCCGCCTGAGAATTCATGGGGAAAACGCCCCGCATGCTCTTCATTCAGACCGACGGCGTGGAGCAGCTGATGCACGCGCTCTGTCCGTTTTTTACCCGTGTACAGCTTATGAATGTCGATTCCCTCGGCGATAATTTTACCTACCGTCATCCGCGGATTAAGCGAAGCATACGGGTCCTGGAACACCATCTGCATCTCGCGGTTGAATTTCAGCCGGTCGTCGCCCTTCAGCTTCCCGACATCCTTGCCGTTGAAAATAACCTGCCCCTCCGAAGCCTCGTAAAGCCGGATAATCGTGCGGCCAGCCGTTGACTTGCCGCAGCCGGATTCTCCTACCAGACCGAAGGTTTCCCCGCGATTGATCGAAAAATTCAAACCGTCGACCGCTTTCAGCGTCCGGTTGTCTTTCAGTTGAAAATGCTTCCGCAAGTTTTTCACTTCCAGAATAGGCGCTTCAGGCATATACTTTACCTCCTGTCTCCTTCGACTGCTCCACCTTCGGCGCGTCGGGATGATTCAGCCAGCAGGCAGCGCTGTGCGTATCGGATATTGCGAAATGATCCGGATCCGTCTCCCTGCATATCCGCATGGCATGCGGGCAGCGGGCCGCGAAAGCGCAGCCCTTCGGCGGAGCGTACAGATCGGGCGGTGTCCCGGGTATGGAAGACAGCTCGGTATGGCCGTCGCTGTCCAGACGGGGTACGGAGCTGAGCAAGCCCCAAGTGTAAGGGTGCCGCGAACGATAGAAGATATCGTTCAATTCGCCCTGTTCCACCACCTTGCCCGCATACATAACGATGACACGCTGCGCCATTTCGGCAACCACGCCAAGATCATGGGTAATCAGAATAATCGCCGTATCCGTCTTTTTCTGAATATCCCGCAGCAGATCCATAATCTGTGCCTGGATCGTCACGTCTAGAGCTGTTGTCGGTTCATCCGCAATCAGCAGCTTCGGATTGCAGGCCAGCGAAATTGCAATCATCACCCGCTGGCGCATACCGCCTGACAGCTCATGCGGATACTGGTTGATCCGCTCCTCCGGATTGGACATGCCGACCAATTTCAGCAGTTCAACCGCACGAAGCAGCGCCACGGATTTGCTGGCGCCTTCATGCTTGCGGATCCCTTCGGCAATTTGCGCTCCGACCGTCATCGTCGGATTGAGGGAAGTCATCGGGTCCTGGAAGATCATCCCCATTTCCTCTCCGCGCACTTTTTTCATTTGTTTCTCGGACAGCTTGGTAATATCCGTTTTTCCATTGAACATAATCGAGCCTGCTTTGATATAGCTCGGCGGAGACGGCGTAAGACGCATAAGGGTCTGGGCCGTCACTGACTTGCCGCAGCCGGATTCACCGACGATTGCGAGCACTTCGCCTTTATTTAACTTAAAGGAGACGCCGCGAACCGCCTGGACTTCGCCGGAGAACATTTTGAACGAAACTTGCAGGTTGTTGACTTCCAGTAAAGGTGCGCTCATTCGACTCTCCTCCTTATTTTCTCATTTTCGGGTCGAGAGCGTCGCGCAGACCGTCTCCCAACAGGTTGAAGCTGAGCAATATCAAGCTGAAGATAACAGTCGGGAACAGCAGACGGTGCGGATGATATCTCATCACTCCGGCGCCATCGCTGAGCAGATTCCCCAGTGAAGCCAGAGGCGGCCGTATGCCAAGTCCAATAAAGCTGAGGAATGCTTCGGCAAAAATAGCCGTCGGTACAACAAACGTAATTTGAACGACAATCACGCCAAGGGCGTTCGGAATCAAATGCTTCAGGATAATACGAAACGGTTTTGCACCCAATGTGCGTGCCGCCAGGACGAACTCCTGCTCTTTGAGCACGAGCAGCTGCCCGCGGACCAGCCGCGCCATCGACACCCAACCGGTAATGACATAGGCAAAAATAATCGATTTCATCCCCGGACCCAAAACCATCAAGAGAAGAATGGCCATCAGCAGGTAAGGAATAGAGTATACCACTTCGATAAACCGCTGCATGATCGTATCGACTTTGCCGCCAAAATAAGCGGAAATTCCGCCGTAAAGAACACCGATCACCAGATCAAGCAGAGCCGCCGTAATCCCGATCGTCAAGGAAATGCGCGCTCCCCACCATACGCGGGTCCAGAGATCCCGCCCAAAATCGTCGGTGCCGAAATAATGGTCGGCTGACGGACGCAGATTGACGGCTGACGGATTCTGCGTTTCGTAATCATAACCGCTGACAAGCGGAACAATAATAGCAAAAGCGGCGATGATCACAAGGACTACCAGTCCGGCCATAGCCAATTTATTTTTCTTCAGCCGCCTCCACGCATCCTGCCAATAATTCAGGGAAGGACGCAGAATCGCTTCTTTGCTGCTAGTCTGCGGAGCCGGTTGAAATTGATCTTTAACGATGACTTCCATCCCTTATCACCCTTTCCCTAACCGAATACGCGGATCGACGAAGCCATATGCAATATCAGTAATAAACATAGCCACAACAAGAATAGCCGCATAGAATATGGTCAATCCTGTAATCATCGTGTAATCGTTCGTCAGGATGGCGCTCACAAATTGATAGCCTATCCCCGGAACGGAAAATATCTTCTCCACGACCAGTGTCCCGGTTAATACATTGACGGTAATCGGTCCCAGAATGGTGATAACCGGTAATATCGCATTGCGGATCATATGGGTCCCCACAACGGAAACCGTAGGTATTCCTTTTGCCTTCGCTGTCTTGATATAATCCTGGCCGGCGACTTCGAGCATGGAAGCCCGCATCATCCGCGCCAGTATGGCAATCGTTCCGAGCGACAGGGCCAGAGCCGGTAAAATCCGGTGCTCCGGAGTCGTCCACAAACCAGGCGGAAGCCATTGCAATTTAACCCCTACGAAGTAGGAGAGCAGCGGTCCGATAACAAATGATGGAATGGACACCCCGATAATGGCGATGAACATTGCGGAGTAATCGCCGAGCTTGTTATGTCTGAGCGCGGCAATAACTCCGAGCAGCAGACCGACAATAACAGCAAATATCAGAGACTCCAGACCAAGCTCAAAAGAGGCCGGATAAGCCGACTTGATTACGCTCACAACCGAGCGTGTCGGGAATTGATAGGAAATCCCCAGATCACCTTGAACCACTTGTCCTATATATTTCAAATATTGCTGCCATATCGGTTTATCCAAACCGTATTGTTCAATCAAGATTTGCAAGTTTTCCGGAGTAAGCTTCGCCGTAGCCTCACCAAAGGGATTACCCGGCAGCAGCTTCATCAGGAAAAAAGTGATGGTGACAATAACCCACAGCGTCACAATCATATAAAAGAATCTGCGCAGCACATACTTAAGCATGATGGCCTCCCTCCCGCATTTGAAAGTTTGCAAGCAACATGAAGGAAGCCGTTCAAGTCGTTAACCGTGAACGGCTCCCCATGTTATGAAGTATGATGTTTGTTTCCTGGATGCGTTAAATAACTTCCGCTTGTTTAACCTTCAAAATGGGCCCATTTCAATTCGAAGTCCGGACCGTATGGAGGCAGAATCAGATCTTTCAATTTTGGATTGATGACAAATGGCGACGAACGGAAGTAAAGCGGCATAACTGCTGCTTCGCTCATCAGAATTTTCTCTGCCTGCGCCATTTCATCAGCGCGCTTGGCCAGATCGGTTTGGATCTGAGCGTCTTTGATCAGTTTGTCGTAATCGGCATTCGACCAGTCCTGTGTATTGAGCGAACCGCCGGTCAGGAACATATCAAGCCATGTCATCGGGTCGTTATAGTCAGCGCCCCATAATGTGGAGACGATCGTGTAGTTCTTGCTCAATTCGCGATCCAGACGATTCGCATGCGGCAGCGGTTCAGCCACTACATCGACGCCAAGGTTCGTTTTCCATTGTTGAACAATGTATTCAAGAAGCTTCTTGCCGGTTTCCGTATCGTCACCGATAATGGACAGCTTCGGCAGCGTCGTGCCGGATTCCGCCAAACCTTCTTGAAGCAGGGTTTTAGCTTTGGCCGCATCGAACGCATCGCGCGTGTCGCCGACAACAGCACGGAATTCTTTACCGTTGCCATCCTGATTTCCTGCAGGTACAAAGCCGGTTGCCGGTACGGAACCATTGATCAGTACGAGATCCGTTACGCCTTTAAGATCGACAGCCATGCTGAACGCCTGACGGACTTTAAGATTGGCAAAAGCAGGAACTTTGGTTTGTTGAAAATTGAGGTAGCCGGTAACAAGCTCTTTCTTCATTTGCAGATCCGGTTTGCCGTCATAGGCTTTCATTTGGTCGCCTTTAACGTCCGCGTAGTCTGTCTCGCCGGTTTCGTACAAATTCAGACCGGTATTCGTATCCTTCACGATGTTCAGGGTAACTTTGTCGAGTTTGACATTAGCGGCATCCCAATACTTGTCGTTCTTTTCGAGAACCAGCGATTGCTCGTGATTCCATGAAGTCAGCTTGAACGGACCTGCGCCAAGGACTTTATCGGCATCAGCGCCGCTCTTGTCTCCTTGAGCTTCTACGAACTTCTCATTCTGCGGGTAAAAGTTCAAAAATGCAAGCTGGGCCGTGAAGAACGGAATCGGGTGATCCAGCGTTATAACGAGAGTGGTGTCATCCTTCGCTTGGACGCCGAGCTTTTGCTTGGCCGCCTCAATATCTTCCGGAGTTTTCGCATTCAAGACATCGTTGCCGCCTTTGAGCCATGCGAGCATGAAGGCGTAAGTCGCTTTTGTGTTCGGGTCAAGCGTTCTGCGGTAAGAATATACGAAGTCATTCGCGGTCAGCGGGCTTCCGTCTGCCCAGACAAGGCCGGAACGCAGCTTAATGGTATATGTCAATCCGTCAGCCGAGATTTCCGGCATCGATTCTGCCAGTGCCGGCTGCGGCTGCATGTCTTTATCCAGACGGTACAAACCTTCACTGATGGCTCCAAGGATCGTGAACGTAGCGGCAGCTTCCGCTATCGAAACGTCCAGTGCGGGAGGATCGGCCCGGTAGTTCATGACCAGATCTTTTTTACCTGTACTGCTGTCACTAGGACTATTGGCATTGGTGTTCGTAGTAGTGCCGGGATCGGATGCCGCATTGCCTCCATTGCCCCCGTTGTTACTATTGTTGCCGCATGCCGCCAAAATGGTACCGAGTAGAACTAATGTAATCATTCCTGACAAAAAACCTTTCACCTTCATAAATAAAACCTCCCCATTGATGATTTGTTAAGGATTAACCGCGGTAATTTCCATTTATTTTGGAGAACCTCATCCCAACGTCAGTATTATAACCTATCATTTTGACGATATCTATCATTATTTTTGATTATTAGACGCAGCTATCCCATTCACCAAAAATTGTAAGCGTTTTACGATAAGGATATTATAAAAGAATTTGTAGCATTTGCACAGTAAATGTTCTCGTTTTTAATGCCGTCTACTTATAACATATATATTACATAATGAGGTAATTTGGATGTTATATATTAATCTCCTATATCTATTTATGTGGAAATTAAGGGATTAGGAAAGCGTTATCACCAATTAAAACTTACCACCAACACAAAAAAAGGAACCAGATTTTTATGATTCCTTTTTACCATTACAATTTTCACAATCCCATAAATGGCAATATTTTGTTTATTTTTTTCGACACTTCGTGCTGTTGTGGTTGTTATTATTTCGAAACAACGGGAAATATAACCTCTAATGAAGTCTGCGCGAGGCTCCAATTGCCGCCTATTCCTCGAAACTCAGCACGACTTGAAGATTTTTCTCCGTCTGCCTGTCCAGCATGGCATAAGCGTCTGCCGCTTCGCTGAACGGCATGATCCGGGTGATGAGCCCCTCCAGCTCCAAATCGCCTTGGCCGGCCAGCCGGAAAATAGTCTGCTCCATCCGAGTGCGGTTCCTGCGGTTGCCAAGCTCGGGAGCTACCGCATTAATCTGCGAGCACACGATCTGGATGCGGTTGTGACGGAACTCCTCACCGAGGTACAACCCTTCCGCCTGTCCCTGATAGGAAGCCCGCCGCTACAACGCGTCCGTTATATACCGCAGAACGGACAGCCTGATGCTGCGCATGCGGGGAGCCGGATACTTCGATATAACGGCATCGGCGCCGCGGCCCCCTGTGAGCGCCCTGATTTAACTTGCGGCATCACAGGTCCCGCTGTTGATCGTATGGTGGGCGCCCAGATCCTTTGATTTGGCCAGACGATAATCATCCAGATCGACCGCGATAACTGTTGCACCGCTTCTTCTGGCCAGCTGGGCGGCCAATTGTCCGGGAACGCCCTGTCCGAATACCGCCACCGTCTCACCGACATGAAGAAGGGTATCCAGTACGGCATTCAATGCAATGCAGCCCATCTGCGAAAATATGCCCACGATCGGCTTGAGACCCTGAGCAAGGCGATGCCCGCGGGCAAACGACTCCGTGACAATATGCGAGCAGCGGTGTCCCCAGATACCGTAAATGAGATCGCCGGCCTTTACCTCCTGAAAATCGGACGATGCTTCGGCGACCTCGCCGGCTTCCTCATAGGACCAGCCGCCGACAACAGGATAGAACGTGCTGCCCGGCTGCCTTTTCTCGAACAGCTGCAGTTCCCTGTTCCAAATGCCGCCGACCATCGGGTTCGTCCCCCGATAGGCGGTCAGCTGTGTGCCTGCGCTGATTCCAGAGTATAGCGTCCGCAGTCTGAGCTCTCCCGGCCCAAGCGGCCTCTCGTCATACTCCTCGATGCGGACGGAGCGTTCCCGGTCGAATACCAGTACCTTCCCCGCTGCTGCAGCCTCCTTCGCTGATTGACGGCGCAAAACTAACGATTCTGTTTCATCTTTATGAAGATTTGGCGAATTTCGAGTGGAAAAGCTGTTGCCCTGTCATCTTTGTTTGCAAGGCAGGCCATACTGCCGACCAGTCATGGAAGAATTAATGACAAAACCCGAAATATATTCGAATTCTAAATTTTAGCTTTGTATAACAAACGGGCAGGTTCGGATTCAAACTTGTCATGAACTATACAATCCGCGCTATTCCTTCACCGAGCCCAGTGTAATCCCATGAATAAAGAACCGCTGCAGAAAGGGATAAATAAACAGAATCGGCAGCATCGTAAGCGAGATCTTCGCCGCATTCAGCGTCTGGTTCGAGACCTCCGAGAGCACTCCGCCCTCTCCAATATCCTGCGGTCTTGTCGGATCAATCGTGACGACGATCTGCTGCAGATAGGTCTGCAGCGGCATCAGATGGGGATCGTTGATGAAGACGATCGCCTGAAAATACTCGTTCCAGGTGTTGACGATCGTAAACAGCGATATCGTTGCCAGCACCGGCAGCGACAAGGGAAAATAAATATGCGTCAGCTTCACCCAAGGGCCCGCACCGTCGATATTCGAGCAGTCGTCGAGCTCCTTGGGCAGATTCCGCCAGAAGTTGAACACCAGGAGAATGTTGCCGAAGTTAAACAGGTATGGCAGGATCAAAATCCAGAAATTATCGAGCAGACCAAGGTTCTTGGCGTTCATATATCCCGGAATAATGCCTCCGTTAAAGCTGCTGACAATGAGCAGAATCCACAGATATATATTCCGCATGCGAAAATCTCTTGTCTCCCGAGAGAACGGAAAGGCGGCCAGATACGTCACCACCGTTCCCAGGATAAGCGTCAACGCAATCCGCTCCAGCGACACCCACAGCGAGATGAAGAACTGCTTGTCATCAAGCACTCTGGCATATGCATTGAACGACAGCCCTTTGGGCAGCACGGTAATCGTGCCGCTCCCGGCTACTGCCGGATTGCTGAAGGACACGGCGACGGTATGCAGAATCGGAAACAGCGTGATAAGCGAGATCAGGACAAGGATCGCGATGTTGAACCCGTCAAACAGCCGTGAACCGAACGTTTTGGAATGAATCATGCGCTGTCCTCCTTGGGCTAAAAGATCCGGTAATTGGCGAACCGGTAGGCGAGCGTATACGTCAGGGCGATCAGGGAAAGCCCCATCAGGCTGTTGACCAGGCCAACCGCCGTGCCGATCTCGTACTGTGCCCCAACCAGGCCGTTGCGGAATACCCAGGTTTCAATCACGTCGGCGGTATCGTATACGATAACATTGTACAGGTTGTAAATTTGATCGAAGCCGGCATACAGAATGCCGTTCAAGCTTAAGGTCGCCAGCAAAGCGATGATGATGGCGATTCCCGGGATGGAGATATGCCAGATCTTCTGAAAACGGCCGGCGCCGTCCATTTCCGCAGCCTCGTACAAGGCCGGGTTGATGCTCGTTAAAGCGGCCAAATAAATGATCGTGGAGAAGCCCAGCTCCTTCCACATATTGGACAGGATAATGATCGGACGGAACCAGAAGTTGCTGCCCAGGTACATGATGGGCTCGATATGAAACACCGTCTCCAGCATATAGTTGATGATGCCGTGCGTGGAGAAAATATCGCGGAAGATGCCCGCCAGAATGACCCAGGACAGGAAATGAGGCAGATAGGTGATCGTCTGCACGGAACGCTTGAACCATTTCACCCGGAGCTCGTTCAGCATAAGCGCCAGCATAATGGGCAGCACCAGCAGCGTGACCAGCTTGCCGACCGAGATCAGCAGCGTGTTTCGGAGCACACGCCAGATTTCCGGATTTTGCACCAGAAACTTGTAATGCTCCAGTCCCGCCCATGGCGAGCCGAGCACGCCCTTGGTCGGGATGAAGTGCTTGAATGCCAGCACGATGCCATAGATAGGCAGCACGTTGAACAGGATGAATACAGCAAATACCGGAAGCAGCATGATGTGATAATGGAACTGATCATTCTTGAAGAGTTTGGTCATTCTTTTCACGCTCCGCCTGCGGCGAATCGGACTCCGACGGCGCCAAGCCAGAATCCCGGCCTGGCACCCCCAACATCCGGATCGCCCTATATTCGTTAGCTGCCGCTTTCCTGGGCGGCCGATTCGTTCACCTCTTGGGTAATCTGGTCGCCGCCCTGCGATTTCCACTCCTTGACGAAGGTATCGAAGTAGGAGATGGGCTCTTTATTCATGATGATCTTCGTGTACGCAGTGAGCTGCTTGTCGATCAGCGAGCCCATCTTGGCGTCGTAGGTCGGCGTCGTGCCGCTGAAGCCGTTCCATTGAATGTCCAGGTCCGAGTGTGCGATGGCCGACAGCGCCGACATCCAGTTGATATAGTCCTTGTATTTGCCGGGGTCCTTCCGCGGGTTATCGTGATTGGGCTTGAGCGAATTTTCAAAAATTTGCCGCTCCCCGACCGATAAGTCGTCCACGGTCGCTTTCCCGGCGAAAATATCCTCGAACAGCTTTACGCTTCGCAGCGTCGTATCGAGATAGGAGATTCCGAAGTTCGGAATGATCGTCGGCGCATCGACCTTATCGGTACCGAACTGCGTGTTAAGCTCATTGCGCCGGTCGGTCGTCTCCGGATATTTCGAGTGGCTTAGGGCTGTCGAGAAATTCAGGATTTTGACCGCCGCCTCCGGATTCTTGAAGCCTTTCTTGACGACCAGAAACTGGTCGGTCGGGAAATTCATGACGGCGTGGATTTTATTGTCGGTCGTGAGCGTATAGGCTTTCCAGTCGGCTTTGGGGTCGTTGTCGATGTTGAAGGTGAGCGGGAAGCTGCCGTTCCACCAGGATCCCAGCTGCATGCCCGACCTGCCCGATGTGATGAATTCGGCGGCTTTGTTGCCGTCGCTCAGCGCGAATTCAGGATCGATCATCCCTTCCTTGTACATATCGGCCAATACCTGCAGCGCCTGCTTGTTCTGCTCTTGAATGCCGCCCCATATGAGCTGTCCGCTGCTGTCCTTCACCCAGCTCTTGGGATAGGCGCTGTACGCATTGAATATAGGGATGGCCACTGTGAAGCCCGGGTCCATGAATTGATTCTGCAGGGAAAGCCCGATCGTATCGGCTTTGCCGTTGCCGTCGGGATCCTTCTCCTTGAACGCCCTGGCGACCGTGACCAGGTCATCAATGGTCCGGGGCGCCTGCAGGCTCAGCTTATCCAGCCAGTCCTGGCGGACCCACAGGATCTGGACGTTGGCATAGGTGTCGCCCTGCGAAGGCAGGCCGTACATTTTGCCATCGAAGGTGGCGTAATCCAGCGCTTTGTTGTCAAAGGTCTGATAGTAGTCCTTCACTTCGTCAGATGCGTATTGGCTGTACACCGCTGTCAAATCCTCGACCATGTCCGCATCGACCAGCTTCTTGAGCATGCTGCGGGCGGACTGCTTGTTGTCGGTGGAACGCAGAAGGAAGATATCGGGGAGATCATTGCTCGCGAACATCAGATTGTATTTCTGGTTATACTGGTCGCCTGCGGGCGCGCTCCACTTGACGACCGGCTTGATGTTCAGCTTCTCCAGCCAAAAATCGCTGTTCCAGTTCGCCTCATAAGAGCTGCCGGGGATAAAGGACTTCTCGGTCTCCGGGTTGCGGTCGTAGATGACGCTGATTTCAAGCGTTTCCGGGTATTTGCCGAACGGATCGGCCTTCTCCTCCGGCGCGGACGCCGGATCGGCGGTTGCCGCCGCCGGGCTGCTGTTGTCCGGCTCCGGCGTGCTGCTGCTGCTGTTTCCGCCGCTTCCGTTGTTTGAATTGGAGCATGCGGACAGGATGAATACGGCGGACATCATGACCGCAAGACCCATGCGAAGCTTTTTCATGCCTACCCCTTCTTTCACCAAATATTGACGATCGCTTCAGAAAGCAAGACCCGACTCTTTCGGCCACGGTTTTATCGTCCATAGAAAGTGTACAATGGAAACGCTCTCAACAATCAGGGAAGACCGTTTTCAGGCATAGCGAAAACCGTTGCAAGCTGATAACTGCACCAGACGATTTTCACACCGGCTCCGAACAGGATTCTACGGCCGCATTCCGAAGAGCGAGGCAGCGGAACCGGTATTCCGATGGCAGAAGACCGGCATGCTCCCTGAAAACCCGGCTGAAGTACCTCTCATCCTGGAAACCCGATTGCTCCGCGATCCAATAGATCGGATGCTCCGTGGTGGCAAGCATTCTCTGTGCCGTGCATATACTGAGCGCCTTCACATATTCGTTAAACGACATGCCGAAGATATCCTTGAATACCTGGCTGAAATAGCTTCGGCTTAAGCCCACAAGCCGGGCGACCTCGCCTTGGGACAGCCCCTCCTTCAAATGCAGGCGGATCATGTCCAGCGACTTCAGCGCGCTCGTATATACCTCTTTGGAGTAACGCAGCGCATGATACCGCCGCTGCAGACACTCCCGGGCGAGCCGCAGCTCCCCGGTCCACCGGTCCCAGGAAAAGGCTGCGGGCTCGTACGCCGGCAATCCATTCGTCTGCAGGGCTCCGTGCGCGGGCATGCCCGCAGCCTGCAGGCTGTCGCTCAGCCGCCAGCCAAGCAAAGAGGCATCCGTCATGGCAGTCAGCTCCCCGACAGGCGGCTCGCACTGCGCAACAAGCTCCAGCCACTCCCCGAATAGCTCCTCTCCGAAAATCCACCCGCAGCTGTGCCAGCTTTTTCGGATCTCGGCCATGACGGCGGCAGCCGGCTGCCTGCCGGAATGCAGGCGCTTTAATTCCACAAGCGATACGGTAATGGTTCCGGCGTCCGGCGACCACCGGTACGGGAACGAATGCCGCCTGTAGCCGCTCAGCAATTCATCGACAATCCGGCTGTCTTCATTCCAATGGTCGGTTACATGCACGGCAGCCCATCCTGCCGACGCCGCTTCCGCGGTTATTTTCCCAAGCAATAAATCGCCCGTCTCAGGCATGAACCAGGTGTCCGCTTCGAGCCTGGTCAAGCCGGGTCCGCTCTCCAGCCGCAGACGCTCAGGCAGGTTCAGGGCCGTCTCCGCTATCCGGATCAGGAGCAGGCCGGGGGCAGGATGGCGCGGCTCCTGCTTGCGCTCGGACATTCGTTCATTGATGCGGTAGAGCGACTGTTCAAGCTCTGCCGTATCCAGGCGCGTCTTCACAATGTAATCCAGCGCCCCCAGCCGGAGCGCTTCCTGGACGAATTCAAAATCGCGGTGGCAGGTCAATACGACGGAGGATAGCGACGGATAGAGCAGCTTGGCTTCATGCAGCAGCTCCAGACCCGACTTGACGGGCATCGTCAGATCGGTAATGAGCAGATCCACCTCATGATCGCGCAGGAACTCAAGCGCCGCTTCCCCATTGTCCGCCTCCCCGATAATCTGTATGCCGAATTTCTCCCAAGGCAGCGAGTATACAAAGCCCTGGCGGACAAAATACTCATCTTCAACAAAAAGCGTCCTGATCATTCGTTATCCCCTCCGATTTCCAGCGGCAGCCGAATGGTCATCGTTGTCCCGGAGCCCGCTTCGCTGACGACCTCCAGTCGATACGGCTCGCCATAATAGGTGTGAATCGTATTCTGGACAAATTGCAGGCCGATGCCCAGACCCACTTTTCGGGTCACATCGTCCGGCTTGCCGAACAGCTGATTCAGCTGTTCGGGAGACATCCCTTCGCCGTTGTCCCGGATCTGCACGCAGAAGATGCCGCTGCCTTCGCGTCTGATCCGCACCACAACGAAGCCGTCCTTGTTCCGGAATCCGTGATAAAGCGAGTTCTCAACCAGGGGCTGGAGCAGAAAGCGGGGGAACGGAAGCTCCAGCACATCGTCGTCGACCTCGTATTCCACGCAAAACGAATGCTGATAGCGGATTTGCTGCAGACGGACATAATCGCCCAGCGCCTTGAGCTCCTGCCGGATGGTGACGATCTTCCCTTCCTTGCCCAGATTGTAATCCAGCACTTCAATGAAATAAGAAACCAGCTCGAAAATGTCGCGCTGATTGTTCATTTTGGCCATCCACTGTACGGTGTTAAGCGTATTATGTATAAAATGAGGATTGATCTGGTACATCAGCTTCTCAACCTCCAGCTTCCGCTTGTTGCGCTCTCTCTCCCCGATCTCAGTCAACAGAATGACAATTTCGCTTTTCATATAGCCGAAAGTGCCAAGCAGCTCGTCGAACTCCAAAACTCCCGTATAGCGGACCGGCTCGTTGAAACGGGTTGCCGCCGTATGCTGCAAATACCGGTTGAGCCGGATAAGCGGACGGTAGATGGTCCGCCAGATGAGCCATGCGAGAAATAGACTGGCGCCGATGGACAGTATGCCGACCGCCACAAACCGGATGATCCATTCGTTCGTCTCACGGAAGAACTCGTTCTTCGCGACCGCCGTAATGAGCGTCCAGCCATGCGCCCCCTGCGAGGTGAACAGCACATAATCGCCCTGCTTGTAATACGAACGGCCGTCGACCTTGCGGGGCTGGACCGATGCCTGCAGCGGAAATGCTTTCTCCTCCTCGCTGTAAACAGTCTTCCCGTCCCGGTTGAGCAGGATATGCTTGATCGGCAGTCCGTACGGCAGGCTGCTCAGCCGGTCCTGAAATACCTTGAAATTGGTCTCGATATAGACGGCAATCCGTTTCTCCCCGGCAGTGCCGCCTCCGACCGTCCGCAGCACGGAGAGCACCCGGTTGTCGCTGTACGGATACAGCGTGCGGTGCGGCCCCAGAAATTCAAGGCCTGCATAGGGCGTTGCGATATGGGGAAACTGACGGATATGCAGGTCAGGGTTTACATTCATATTGGAAAAAAGAAAGGTATCGTCGTCCGGGAGGAAATACGTCATCAGTCCGAGATCGGGATTGGTATAATTGACGATCGTGGTGAATTTATATACATCCTTCTCGATCGCTCCCCGTTCAAGAGGATCCGACTGGCTGATAAATGCGTTGTAATGGTTCCGGATATCCCCGAACAGCGCCAGCTGCTGCGAGGCATAGTCGAGATTGCTCAGGGTAATGTCGAGGTTTTGCTTCTCCTGCTCCAGATTGCTCTGCACGCCCTTCTCCAGCTTGTTGGCCAGAAGGTTGTATATTGTATAATAGGAAATGCCGCCAATGAGCGAAACGGGGATAAACGAAGCGAGCAGCAAAACAATAATCAATCGGGATTTGAGAGAATGCGGGAGCGGTATTCCGGTGCGGATTGGTTTCATGGGTAAGCTCCTCCTTTTGAATGCGGAAGAACGAAGCAGCAAAACTAAACCAATTGTAACACAGGAGAGGATTATTCAGGGATAAAAATGAAAACGCTTTTAAACGCCAATGCGGGCATTGGATCAAGCCATTGCAGAAGCTTCCATCAGCCCTTTCTGACATTCCTTATCTTCTGTTAGTTATCCCGTATCCCTGGTCTCGCTGCAAGAGCTTCGAAGGAGCTGCGGCAGCTCTTGCGGCCGTTCCGTCATGCAGCAAGGGCTGCCAATCGCTGGCAGCCCTTGTCTGTTTTCTGTCAAATAAAAACGCTAATCAAACCATCTCTTAAACCGGAACCACAGATACATGCCAACACCAATGCCGAGCATAATAAGAAGAACCATATAATAGCCCCAATGCCAGGCAAGCTCGGGCATCCTCTGAAAATTCATCCCGTAAACCCCCGCAATAAAGGTCAAGGGCATGAATATCGTCGTAATGACCGTTAAAGTTTTCATAATGGTATTCATACGGTAAGAATTTATCGAAACATAGCTGTCCCGTATATCAGCCGTCAGTTCCCGATTGGCTTCAATCGTTTCAGAGAGCTTGAGAAGATGATCGTAGATGTCGGTGAAATAGACGATCCGCTCCTTCAGGCCTTCGATTCTTTCCGAATTGATGACCCGGTAGAGCAGCTCTGTCATCGGAACAATCGTTTTTCGAATTTTCAGAAGCTTGGCTCTGATTTCGAAGATTTCATTCATCAGCATATGAAGGGGAACATTCTTCCCTCTTATTTCAATCTCGTTCAATTGATCTTCGATCCGGTAAAGACTCGGGAAATATTCGTCCACCAGTTTGTCTATGATGAAATAGGCCAGGTACACATTGCCTTTCTCACGGAGCCTCTGATGTTCAGCCATCCGCTGGAACACCTCGTCCATTTCCTTCAACGGCCTGGAATGAAAGGTCACGATGAAATTGCTGCCCCAGAACATATCGATCTCTTCCGCGGCCAGTGTGTCCGGATTCATGGCATGCAGCACAAAAAAATGAATGTCATCGTAATGATCCAGCTTAGGCCGCTGCAGCCAGTGATGGCAATCCTCAATAGCAAGCGGATGAAAATGAAAGTGCTGCTGCAGGAGCTGCGCTTCTTCCTCTGAGGGCGCATTGAAATCCACCCAGTACCATCGTATATCGGCATGATTCAGATCATCTAATGACGGTTGATGGAGAATCTCATGTTCGTCGTTAACAGCCATTATCCTGATCACAGTGTATCTCCCCCTTAGCCAGGCAAAAAACAAAAATCCATCCGGATTAAGGAGGGATTTCTGCTGTACAATACGTTCACTCCTTAATTGACGGATCAAAATCCGCAACGATCAGCATATCCATATGGCGGGCGGTGCGGAGCAGATAATGAACTACCGTTTCCTTAAACAGCGTGTACCAGAGCGGCCTGCGGGATTGCCCGATTATCAGCTGCGTGGCGTGCACTTCATTCATTCTTTGCAGCAAGGCCCTGCGTATGCTCTTGCGGCTGTCCGCCTCGGCTACCTGCATGTTCCCGCCCAGCCGCTCGCAAAGTTGGCGCAGCGTATCGAGCCGCTTCTGCTCCTCCTCCGTCTTCACCGTACCATGATGCACATAATGCACATGCCATTCCGCCTTCAGCCGGTGGGCAATCCGGAATCCGCGCCGGATCAGCCGCTCGGAGCGGCTGCCCGTGTCCACGCAGACGAAGATCACCTCGCGTCTGCGCCAATGCCCCCGCAGCGAGGTATTGCGGTCCCACGCCTCCAGGCGCTCGTCCACATCATCGGCGATTTCACGCAGAGCGAGCTCGCGCAGGGCGATCAGATTGCCGATTTTAAAAAACGATCCCAGCGCCTGATCCACCTTCTCCAGCGCATAGATTTTCCCGTCCCGCATCCGGCTCTGCAGCATCTGCGGCGTGACGTCGATGAGCTCGACCTCGTCCGCCATCTTCAGAATGGCATCCGGCACAGTCTCCCTGACACGCACGCCGGTCAGCTGCAGAACGGCATCGTTCAAGCTTTCCAGATGCTGAACATTCACAGTGGATATAACGGAAATTCCGCTTTCCAGCAGCCGGATGACATCCTCGTATCTTTTCTTGAAGGGACTGCCGGGCACATTCGTATGCGCCAGCTCGTCGACCAGCACCACCTCAGGACGAAGCGAGATGATCGTCTCCGTGTCCATCTCCTCCAGCTGCGCCGCCTGATAGCTGGTCTTCGCGCGGGGAATAACCGGCAGCCCGCCCACCTGGTCAGCCGTATCCTTGCGTCCGTGGGTCTCGAGCAGGCCGATGACGGCATCGATGCCCTTGCTGCGGAGAATATTGCCCTCCTGCAGCATTTTATAGGTCTTGCCGACACCCGGGGCAGCCCCGATGTACACCTTAAATGTACCGCGCCGGATCGTCTCGATTTTCTCCTCGATTTCCCTTGAGCTGAGCCGGCGGAACGAGTCCTCTCCTCCGGCCGGATTGGGCTTGACGGGCAGAATGCGCTCGCCCTCATGCTCCGCCCGGTCCGCCATGAGAAATACATCGATGTTCCTCGTCCTTCTCAGCACTCTGTTTACAATCGAGCCCTGCCACCGCTCCTGCCAGCGGTTCTTCCTGGAATGGCCCATGACGATCCGGGTCACATTGTGCTGTGTGGCGTAACGCACAAGCTCGGTCGGAAGCTTGCGCAGATGCGGCAGAGGCAGCTCCTCGAATTTGGCCCCGACCTTCTCCACCAGCTTCTGGATCGAAAGCTTGAACGCCTGCTGGTTGCGGCTTAGCTTCTGCCGGGGCAGAACAAACGTGACCACCACCAGATCCCCGTTCAACCGCTTGGCGACCTGCTGTCCCCTGCGCACGTAGAGCGACCCGTTCCAGTGATACTGCGCGGAGACAAGAATCCGTTCCGCCGCGCCGGAGGGACCGATAAGCCCCTGCTCCTCCCGGTGCTTCTCCAGCGATTCGTTGACGCCCTCGGCCATCAGCCTGAGCGAAATCTCGCGGAGCACGCCGAGATTTCCGCGGCGGGACAAGGCGGGGTGCGTACTGTCTCCCAATACCCCCTCGTCAATCCGCTTCAGTATCGTCTCCGGCGAAACATCGATCAACCGGACTTCGTCCGCCAATTCAAGAGTATTCGAGGGCACAGTATCTTCAGCCTTGATGCCTGTCATCTTGAAGACATATTCGTCTTCACCGGCAAGCTCATAAACATTAATCGTGGTAATAATGCTGATCCCGTGGTCCATCAGAAATTGAATATCCTCGAGCCGGGTCTTGAAGCGGGCGTCTTCACGGTTGCGGTGGGCAAGACCGTCGACGAGCAGAACCTCCGGATTCCGGGCAAGCAAAACATCCAGCGGCAGGTCCTTCTGCTCCTTGCCAGCCCGCTGCCAATGTATGCTTGGTACGCGTTCCAGCTCCAGCGCCTGCTGGACGGTTTCCGACCGCTGCATCGTCGATACCGCACAAATGACCACATCGATCCCCTGCTGCTTCAGAAGCTTGCCTTCCCGAAGCATATGATAGGTTTTGCCGGATCCGCTGACCGCGCCGATAATAATCTTCAAGCGTCCCCGGTGCAGCCTGGAGATAGAATGCAGGATTTCTTCCGGTGTCTTGCGTCTGAACTGAGTCACGTTTCCTCCCCCTCCCGCAGCTAATCATCGATTTGCTTATACGCCTATTATGCCGTTGATTCTGCCGAAAAAGAAACCGCCCCGCCCGCGGAATGCCGTGCGGACAGGGTACGGTTACTCTTATTTCTTCAGCTCCGACAAAGCCAGATTGAGCTTCAGCACATTGATCCGCTTGTCGCCGAATACGCCCAAGTCCCGGTTTTGCGTATGCTCATCGACCAATGCCTCCAGCTCCTGAGCGGAAATGCCGGTCAGCTTGCTGATTCTGGGAATCTGCACCAGGGCCGATTGCGGGGTAATGTCCGGATCAAGACCGGAGCCCGAATTGGTCACCAGGGCAAGCGGCAGCTGAGCAAGCGGCACGTCAGGATTATCTTTTTGCCACTGCTCGATCGAAGCCTTCGTCCGCGCCAGCAGATCCGGATTGGATGGCGCATAGTTGTTGGTGCCGGAAGCCTCCGCTTTATACTCGATGCTGGATACGCGTCCCTGAAAATAGCTCAGATCCGTAAAGTTCTGCCCGATCAATTCGGAGCCGACTACATTACCGCCTTTATCCTTCAGCAGACTCCCGTTCGCCTGGGAGGGAAACAGCAGCTGCGCCAGCCCCGTGCTGACAAGAGGATATGCAATTCCGCACAGTACGATGAACAGCACGCCGGCCCGCAGGGCAATCCCGAAAACCGATCCTCCGGACTGCTTGTCATTCCCGCTATCCGTAAGTGGTGTACTCATGGTACGATTCCTTCTTTCCATTTGAGTTTATTTCCTTGCGCCGTTCGTCAGATCCATACATGAACGATCAAATCAATCAATTTAATACCGATGAACGGAGCAATTATTCCGCCCAATCCATAGATGAACAGGTTGCGGCTGAGCAGACGCGAAGCGCTCATCGGACGGTAAGCGACGCCTTTCATGGCCAGCGGGATGAGCAGCGGGATGATGATCGCATTGAAGATCAGGGCCGACAATACCGCCGACAGCGGCGAACCCAGCCGCATCACGTTCAAAGCATCCATCTCCGGGATGGCCAGCATGAACATCGCCGGAATGATTGCGAAATATTTGGCAACGTCATTGGCAATACTGAACGTAGTCAATGCTCCGCGGGTCATCAGCAGCTGCTTCCCGATTGCCACCACTTCGATAATCTTCGAAGGGTCGGAGTCGAGATCGACCATATTTGCCGCTTCCTTGGCGGCTGTCGTGCCGCTGTTCATCGCAAGTCCGACATCCGCCTGCGCAAGTGCCGGAGCGTCATTCGTGCCGTCGCCTGTCATGGCAACCAGCTTGCCTTCGGCCTGCTCGCGGCGGATAACGGCAATCTTGTCTTCAGGCGTACTCTCGGCGATGAAATCGTCGACGCCCGCTTCTCTGGCAATCGTAGCCGCCGTCAAGGGGTTATCCCCCGTACACATGATCGTCCTGATGCCCATTGCCCGAAGCTGGTCGAAGCGTTCCCGCATACCGGGCTTCACGGTATCCTTCAAATAAATCAATCCGAAAATCTCTTTGTCTACCGCTACGGCCAGCGGCGTACCGCCCTCGGAAGAGATCCGGTCCGCCTGCGTACCCAGATCCGCCGGAATAGCGCCTCCCTGGGCCAGCACCCATTTACGGATTGCGTCGACTGCGCCTTTGCGCACGATGCGGCCATCCTTCAGATCGATGCCGCTCATCCGGGTTTCCGCTTTGAATTCCACAAAGCTTCCGCCTTCGCCAAGCGCGGAATCGTACGTTTTGCCATTCTTCTTCATCCATTCCAGTACGGAGCGCCCTTCCGGCGTTTCGTCCTGTACAGAGGTGATCGCCGCCCAGGCAGCCGTCTCGTTCACATTCGCCTTGCCCACCGGGACGATTTCGCTGGCCATCCGGTTTCCGAACGTGATCGTTCCTGTTTTATCCAAAATCATCGTATTGATGTCACCCGCGGCCTCCACTGCTTTACCGGACATCGCCAGTACATTAAACTGCGTGACCCTGTCCATGCCGGCGATGCCGATCGCCGACAGCAGTCCCCCGATTGTCGTCGGTATGAGACAGACAAGCAAAGCGATGAGAACCGGAATTTCCAGATCGACATCCACGTAGGAAGCAATCGGTCCAAGCGTTACGACGACAATCAGAAAAATAAGCGTCAAGCTGATCAGCAGCGTATTCAAGGCAATTTCATTCGGCGTTTTCTGCCGCTTCGCCCCTTCGACGAGCGCGATCATCCGGTCGATGAACGTCTCGCCGGGATCGCTTGTGATCCGGGCCTTGATGCGGTCGCTGACAACCCTTGTTCCACCGGTGACGGAATTGAAGTCGCCGCCGGCCTCCTTGATGACGGGCGCGGATTCGCCTGTAATCGCGGATTCGTCGACAGATGCAAGACCCTCGATGACTTCGCCGTCACCGGGAATCATCTCCCCCTGCGAGACAATGACGATATCCCCTTTGCGAAGCTCGGTGGAAGGAACGACTTTGATGCCGCCGCCTACGACCTTGTTGGCCATAATTTCCTGCTTCGTTTTCTTGAGCGAATCCGCCTGCGCCTTGCCCCGGCCCTCAGCCAAAGCCTCTGCGAAGTTGGCGAACAGCACCGTGAACAGCAGGATGACAAACACGGTCAAATTGAAGCCGATGCGGTCCCTTGAGTCGAAGTATCCCGGGAATATCGTCATCAGCAGCACGATGACGGTGCCGACTTCAACGACAAACATGACAGGATTCTTGATCATGGCTGCGGGATTCAGCTTGATTATGCTGGCTTTTAGCGCCTGGGCGACAAGATCGCCAGAAAACATGCTTTTTTTACGATTTCCATTCATTCTCGGCTCACCCCATTTCCTTTAACGAATTGTCAAATACTCGGCGATCGGGCCCATAACGATGACTGGCAGGAAGGTCAGCGCGCCAATCAGAATGACAGTCCCGATCAATAAGAATGTGAACAGCGCATTGTCCGTACGGAACGTACCGATCGTCTCCGGCACCCATTGCTTGCGGGTCAGCGACCCGGCAACGGCCAGCAGCGCAATCATCGAAATATACCTTCCGAAGAACATGACAAGGCCCGTGGTAATATTCCAGAACGGCGTATTATCGGCGAGTCCCTCAAATCCGGAGCCGTTGTTAGCCGCGGACGAGGTGTATTCATACAGCACCTGCGAGATGCCGTGGAAGCCAGGATTCGTAATGGCCCCTTTTCCCAGATCGGTCAGGAAGGCAATGGCCGTCGGTGCAAGAATGATAAACGGATGCGCCAGAATAGCGATCGCGATCAGCTTCATCTCCCGCGGTTCAATCTTCCTGCCGAGAAACTCGGGCGTTCGCCCGACCATCAGACCGCAGATGAATACGGCAAGAATGGCATACATCAGCATATTGACCAGCCCTACGCCTTTACCGCCGAATACGACGTTAAGCATCATCTCTGCAAGCGGTACAAGACCGCCTATCGGCGTGAGCGTATCGTGCATGTTATTGACCGATCCCGTTGTCGCCGCCGTCGTAACCGCTGTGAACAGGGACGACTGGGCAATCCCGAAGCGTACTTCTTTACCTTCCATGCTGCCCTGCGAAGCATCAATGCCAAGCCCGTTCATGACAGGGTTCCCGCTTTTCTCAGCCGAATAGACGACAGAGAGGAATACAAGGAACAGGATCATCATGGCCGAGAAAATAACCCAGCCCTGCTTGCGGCTTTTTGCGAACCTGCCGTACATGAAAGGCAGCGCCGCAGCCAGCACCCACATCGACAAAATCTCGATGACATTCGTAAGTGGTCTCGGGTTCTCGAACGGATGCGCCGAGTTGACGCCGAAGAACCCGCCTCCGTTGGTGCCCAGATGCTTGATCGATTCCAATGAAGCTACAGGTCCGATTGCGATCTGCTGCGTCGCGCCTTCCAGAGTCGTTACGGACAAGGTGGGATCAAGCGTCTGCGGCACCTGCAGGCCGACCAGCACCAGGGTGACGATAATCGCCAGCGGGAAAAAGACCCGCGTGTGCGCTTTGACGAAGTCCTCGAAGAAGTTGCCTACCGTTTTGCCTTTGCTTGTGATTCCCCTCACGAATGCGACTGCAACCGAGAAGCCGGTCGCCGCCGACGTGAACATCATCATCATGATGACCGCCATTTGCGTGAAATACGACAGGCCGCTTTCACCGCTGTAATGCTGCAGGTTCGTATTGGTCATGAAGCTGATTATCGTATTCAGGATGAGCGTGGGCTCCATATCGCCGATTCCGTTCGGATTTAGCGGCAGCCCGCTTTGCACCCGCAGCAGCACATAGCTGATGGCTACGAATATGAAGTTGATGGTAACGAAGCTGATGGCGTACTTCTTCCAGCTCATCCCTGCCCTGTTCTTCAGCCCCATGATCATATAAATCACTTTCTCCACCGGACCGAACACCTTGTCTGTGCGGTTAGGTTCATTCGAGAATACATGATACAAATAATTCCCGAGCGGTTTGGCGATCAGCATCAGAACGCCGATCACAATAATAATTTGCAATATGTCCATAGCCGTTCCTCCTTGGGGCTTAATCGACTCTCAAGCTCATTTAAAATTTCTCCGGATGAAGCAGGGCATACACCAGGTAGATCAGCAGCGCGCCTGTAAAAATCAAAACCAGCGTCATAAGCGTTCTCCCTCCGTCTCATCGATCGATTTGTCGCACCAGACCAAGAATCCGGCGATAACAAGGAAAGAGGCGATCAAAGTCAAAATCATCCATACATCCAACATAACAGCACTCCCTTTATGGTTGATCATTCAGGCGGCTGAGCAAGAACCCGACATCTCCGGATTGCGTGCGCACAATATAGGCAGCGCCGAGCTTTTTATAAATAACCTCGGGATGCCATACCGTCGTAATAACGGTAATCTCCTGGCAGGACCAGTTGGCCATGAGCTGCAGATACTGACAGCTGAGCGGCAGGCTCGACTCAAAAATATAAACGCGTCCGATCGAAAATAGGGGAGCCGCTCCCGCTTTGCTGCGGGTCGTGTTCACACGTATAATTTCATTAACGCCCATTTCCCGCAGCAGCTTTTCTTCCCTCCTATTATTCGTGAGGGCAACCACAGGCTGCTGTTTGTAGAGCAGCAGCCGTACGAATTTTCTCCCTGCCTCAGTCGATGCAGCCACCAATATGGGCCGTTGTTCCATACGTTTCTCCTCCAAATTCAAGGGAAGAAGGCAACAAAAAAGAAGCCTTAGGAAAAGAGTAACCTTTACCTGCGGCTTCTTTGACCATGACAAACGTCCTGATCGCTCGCGATAAGTGTTGCCTCTCCCGGTACGCTTACGAGGTTAGCTGTCGGATTCGGGCATGAGAGTAGCCCTACGCCCGGCATTTTGGAATGCCGGATGATTCACCCCGTGACCGTCGCTTTCGTCCCGATGGACAAGGACGGTCGTTGGTTCCCCCGTTACTGCAGCTGCTGCGCAATATTCAGCGAATGAAACAAATTCAAGATTTATACAAAAATCTATACAACAAAAAACCGCAGAGGCACGTGACGCTCTGCGGTCGAATTTAATCGATCACTTCGTTCACCATTCCTCTCTCCACCTGCGCTTACGAGGTTAGCTGTCGGATTCGGGCGGTGAGAGTCGCCCTACATTGCATGAGTTTCATGACACTCCTGCAACGATTCACCCCTGCGCTGTACGATCCGACTCTCACATCGGATACCAACAACGCTTCTATGGTTCCCCCGCTTTCCACCCGAAGGCGGAAACTCAGCGATCAAAAAAATGGATATATGCTGTTGAGCACGATATGAATCATACTCCCAGCCGTACGGCGTGTAAAGCATGTCCAGAACAGCTATGGGCACAAATAACGCCGCTGGACATATTTTCAAGCGCTTTCAGAGGATCAATGCTTCTTTATGCTCTGTATATCGCGGTATTTCGCTGTTTTTCTTTATCTCCGCTTAAAATGAAACCAGGCCCTTCGGGAGCATATATGAAGAATGGAGCAGCGTATTAGCAACATGAAGAGGGAACGAGTAATTGCGCAAAATGACTGGTTTTAGCCGCTTATTTTCACTTTAAATGAAAAATATGGCGTTATGAAGTGTTTATCAGGCTGCGGATCGTTTTACAGAAGAAAAGGAACGGAATATGATAAATGGCAAGCCTGATTACGGCTATCATTTATTCGCTGAGTGCTTCCAAAGGAAGCAGCGGGGGAACCATGTGAGCGTCTGGGACTTCTGGCGTTCAAGGGGTGAATCCGGATGCCTAACGGCTCTGGCAGGGCGGCTCTCTCGTCCGAATCCGACAGCTAACCTCGTAAGCGAAAAAAGGGAGAGAATTTAAAGATGTCTGTTCAAACCGTTGACCCACTGCCCAAAGCTGACCCGCTGCCTGAACCGGAACTCCGCCTGCAGATTGTTCAAGTCAAAAGGATGGAGCTGTTTATTGTGGCCCTCAATGAAAACAAAATGACCCGTTATCAGGTCATCCTGTTTCTGACCACAAACGCCGGACAAGCATGGAGCGATATGGTGCTGGAAAATTGGCAAAAGCCCGCGGACTGGATTACATGGTCCAACCGTTTCCGGGACATTCTGGATTCCAGGGAGCCTCATAATCTCGGTTGGTTACTGCAGCATTATCATGAAGATACCATTCAAAGTGTACTGGTCTCCTCAGCTCTGGAGCAGTTGAAAAGCAATCCCGGTCATAATCAGTCAGCGATAAAAACCGTATTGTTTGACCGTGCATCTTCTTATATTAGTTTGTTCTAGCATTCAAACCTCTTTTTATATTGTAGGGAAGCCCGGAGAGTTTCTGTGCTCTTCGGGCTTATTTTGTATGCTCTAAAGTCAGATCCGGAGGTGTGGATCGTGCTGCTTGTCGATCAAGCCATCCAGAATAACGTGTACAAAAACACATAATTATGGCGTACAGCAGCATAATAAATCGTATTAATAACTCCCGTGCGGATAAAATCAAAAAAAAGCATCGTCCGCCCTAACAAGCAGCAGCGATACTTTAATTGAATTAGAACAATATAATCCCGGCGGCTCCGGCAGCCATGATGACCATAATGGGATGGAGTTTGTATTTCAGCAGGAGGTATAAGCATCCGGCGCAGATCAGGAGCGTGCAGACCGTTACCCAGGTGAAGCCCGTCTCGCCGTCCGGAAACCCGAAATGGATGGCGGCGAATACTATCAATCCCGTAATGACGGGCCGTAATCCGTAAAATGAGGATTTTACCCATTGATTATGCTGCAGCCGGAAGAAAAAAGCCGCCATCAGCACAACCACGGTGAGAGACGGAAGCACCATCCCCAAAGTGGAGGCGGCGGCTCCCAGAATGCCTGCTGATTTGTAGCCGATCAAGGTGGCCGCGTTGGTAGCAATCGGACCAGGCGCCATGCCCGCCAGCGACACAGCCTGCTGAAAATCGCCGCCCGTCATCCACTGATGAGCCGATACCTCGAACTGAATCATGGGGATCACCGCGTAACCGCCGCCGAAGGAAACCAGACCTATTTTCAAAAATGTGATAAACAGCCCCCAAATCATTCCTTCATCCCTCCCTTCTAAACCATGCCGCTCTTAGATGTAATATTCAAGGTAAACCGGCTCCGGCTTCTGAGCTTCCGAGGACGTTTTCTCCGTATTCGTCTTAAGCCCCATCAATCTCTTCACCTGTATAAGCACAATCCCTCCCAGCAGTCCGCAAACAATGATATACAAGGGATTGATATTCGCAAACAGAAACATAAGTGCGGCAATCGATACGAATGCCGTCGCAGCGTCAAAAACGGATGTTTTGAGCATTCTGTAGGCGGCCATGAGGATGAGCGCGACGACGGCGCCATGTATCCCCTTCAAAGCCGCCTCGACCTTCGGATTATCGTTAAAATATAAATAGAACAGGCTGAGTACAATAACGATCAAAAAAGTAGGGAACGTCACGCCCATAACGGCCGCAACCGCTCCCGGGAAGCCGGCCTTCCGAAAGCCCACGAAAGCCGCCGCGTTGACGCCGACCCCGCCCGGAGCAGAACCGGCAAGGGATATCATATCGGTCATGTCCGCCTTGCCGATCCACTTCTTCCTTCCGACAATCTCACGCTCAATGACCGGCATCATGGCATAACCGCCACCGAAAGTCGATGGTCCAATCCGAAAAAATACCCAAAACAGCTGTAGGAGGATTCCCAGTCGTTCTTTCCAAGCCTGCGCCATTGTTTTACCCTCTTTCAATCACTTTTCTCTATTTTATCACATTTATTTCATTTTGGATTTATCTAATCGGTAAATGGGTTATAAATTCATTTTATAGCTAATTAAAGGTTTATTTAATAGGTATTTCTTAGCTTCAATTTGTCCAATTCCGATTATTCACCTTCATTTAATTCAATATGGGTTAAAGTTAGGCGGGCGAATTGGGCTGCGATAGCGGAAGGCATTCTATTCGGGTATAATCAGAATTATATATTTACGATTATAATACTTGTGTAAGTAGGGATTAACGATGAAGAACAAACCCGAGAGAGCTGTTCCTTCGCATAAAAAGCTTATTTACACCGAGGTGGCCGAGCAGGGGACCGTTTCCAAGGCGGATTTATTAACGTCGAGCAAGCTTACAAGCAGCACGTTAACACGTTTATTGGATGATATGGTGGCGGAAGGGCTGATTCAGGAAACCGGACGGGGTCCCTCCAATGGCGGAAGGCGGCCCATTCTTTATCAGATCAGACCGGATTACGGCTATATTTTCGGGCTGGATATTTCCAGGATCTCCTCGACACTCGGCTTATTCGACATGCAGATGAACCCGAAGTCGCTCGTCCGCTGGCGGATGGATGAGGCCATGACACCGGAGAGAACGGTCGAATACGTGGCCCGTCTCATGCAGGATATCATGAGGGATCACCAGATCGGGCCCAATCAAATCCTTGGCATGGGCATCGGGGCTGTCGGGCCCCTGGACCGGACTAACGGCATGATTCTAAGCCCGCTTTATTTTCCGGCCAGAGGCTGGACCCAGGTTCCGATCTGCCGGATGTTCGAACAGGCAGCCGGGATCAGGAGCACGCTTGAGAACGGGGCGAATATGGCCCTGGTTGGCGAGCAGTGGTCGATGCGCCGTGAGAACTTCCAGCATGCTCTTTATATCCACGCCGGCGTGAGCCTGCGTTCGGCTATGATGTCTTATGGCCGGATCGTCCATGGAACAGTCGATATGGAAGGATCGATCGGGCAAATGATTATTCAAACGGACGGGCCCAGACTTCATTCTTCAGGAAATTATGGGGCTCTTGAAGCATTGGCCTCCGTGCAGGCTCTGGAGAAGCAAGCCAGAGCCCGGGCGAAAATGGGCGATGATGCGCTCCTCCAGCAATACCGGATCACACCTGAACAGCTAAACTTCGATATCCTGGTGCAGGCCTTGTCATCCGACAACCCTTCCGTCCGGGAAATGTTCCACCAATCCGCCGTTTATTTTGGCGTGGGACTTGCCAATCTGATTAATATTTTTCTTCCGGAGCAGGTCATCCTGGGCGGAGCGCTGATTAATTCCAACCCCATGTATTATCAGACCGCGACGGAGATTGCCAGGCAAAACACGTATAATTATCCAGCGTATGAGCCACGGTTCTCGAAAGGCCAGCTGAAGGAGGATGCGGTTGTTACCGGGGCCGCCCTGATCGTAAGAAACAGTATGGAGCTGTAAGGATCAGTAAGCAAAACGAAAGGCCCCAAGAATAGTTCCCCGGGCCTTTCAGCATTTTTTTAAATGGGCTGTCCGGTTAGTCCGGCAAGCAATTCTTTTCCATGATGGCTTTTGAGCACTTTCCCCGGCCGCCAGCCCAGCTCCTTTATGTTGTTCCTCCAGTTTCTGCGTCCTGCCGTCTTCTCCGCTCTTTCTCCCGGATTACTTCCTCTGCTGTAACGATTCCGTCCAATGGTATCCCTAACCGTTCAAACTGCTCAGGCGGTGCGTCATTGTCCCTCATCAGTCCGGCCAGCAATCCAATCATTCGCGCTTCTACCTCCGGATCGTCCATAACCGTCTCCTGCTTCGGGTCTTGAGTCAGATCAAACAATAGATCTCCATATTGGTAAGGATTGACGAATGTATGGCCCGGAATTTTCATCACTTTACACTCCTTGGTAAAGGAGAACGGCGCGCGAAGCTCCAGACCTTCGAATTCCCCGGGAGCAAACATCCGCTTCATATGGGTCGGCATCAGCGTATACTCGTACAGCGGCCGGTTGCCGGCATCCTTCGGCCCTCTCATATACACATACCGCCCGTCCGTGCAATTGACATGGCCGCCATGGATCCCGAACAATGCCGCTTCCCGGATTGCATTGCCCTGAACGACTGCCTCATTGATCGGCCTCCCCTGCATGTCCGCCGGCAGGTCGGCGCTGAAGAAGTCAAGCAGCGTCGCAGGCAGATCGATCGTCTGCACCAGCGCATCGGAACACCTGTTATGTTGTCTGCTTCTGGGGTCCCACAAGAACAGCGGAATATTCACGATTTCGTTATAGAACGGTTGAATATTTTTCCCCCACCACTGATGCTCCCCGAGCAGGAAGCCATGGTCCGTATTGACGATCAGCAGCGTATCTTCCCATAGATGGAGACGGTCGAACGTGTCCAGCACCCTGCCCAGATGCGCATCGCACATGCTGACCAGCGCGGCATACTCGAAGATAGCGTGCTGTACCTCCTCCGGCTGCTCCTTGACCCTCCCATAATCCGGCCAGTCAAAATGCTTGCCGATCGGGGAGTGGGGATACAAATCCTTGTACTTCTGCTGCGTAAAATAAGGCTCATGCGGATCGAACGCTTCGATTTGCAGGAACCAGCGGTCCTGATCGTGATTCCGCTCCATGAACTCGATGCCCCGGTCGACCGTAACCGCGAGCGGCTGCTTCTCTTCGGCATCCAGATACTGGCGGTTGACCCAGTCCTGCCGCCATAAATCGCCGGTCCGCCCGCTCAGGCTCTCCGGTATTTCCGGATTCTTCACATGCCCTTTCCAGGGGTCTCCCTCCTGCCCCCGCGCATACTCCCAGGTGTTATAACGGGTATGGTAGGTGGCGCCTCCATCCTCAAAATAATGCGTATGGTCGGTTGTGAGATGGGTATATACCCCGCTCTTCCTCAAGCACTCGATCATCGAATCATCGAAAGGCTCAAGCGGTCCCCAGCTTCTGTGCAGGAAGCTGCAGCGGCCTGTCTGCAAATCCCTTCTTGCCGGCATACACGGAAGACTTCCCGAGTAGCACCGGTCGAACGTAACGGAGTGCTCGGCCAGTCTTTGGAAATTCGGCGTATGAACCCAATCGCATCCATACGGGGCCAGCATATGCCGGTTCAATGAGTCAAACATCAACATGACGGCTTTCATATCAGGAATGCCTCCTTTTGATCAAGCGGTTACAGCTTGGGCCTATGCCCCTCATCCAGCATCATTTCCCTGTACCGGCTAGGGGTAATGCCCTCGCTCTTCTTGAAAATGCGGTTGAAGTAGGTCGGCTGATAGCCGACCAGCTCCGCGATATCGTTGATTTTGCAGTCTGTTTCGAGGAGCAGCTGCTTCGACTTGTTAAGACGGACGTCGGTTACATAGGTTACAAAGTTGATGCCGGTTATCTTCTTGAAGGCTTTGCTCAGCGTAAGCGGAGTCAGCTCATGCTCATCCGCCAGCATGTCGAGCGAGAGATCCGCATTGCCATACCGGCTGTGGATCGTCTCCACAATCCGCTCAATCGTCAGCTTCAACCGGCTGTCCTGATCCTCGGATTCCTGTCTGATTTTCCGGATGTACGGGCTGATGACCCGCTCTCTGAGCAGAGCTGCGATCTCAGAGGTTTCAATGCCTCTGTCCAGCTCCTCCTGCAGACTGAAGGGCTCTGTTTCAAAAGGGTTGTAGCCCGCCTTCAGCATTCCGAACCTAAGGTTGCCCAGCAGCTGCAGCAGCCCTTGCTGAAACAGATATTCCTTCGTCGTATTGGCCTGCAGCTCGCTGCAGAACGTCTCCAGAACCTGGGCGGCCAGCTTCTCGTCCAAATTGCGGATGGCCTGCAGCAGCTCTGATTCTGCTGCAAAAGGGTAGCGTATCCCATCGTTTAGCTGCGGCATAAAGTCCTCCGCTTGAATGACCTGCTTGGAATCGTATAAATTCCGATAGCGGACAAGCCGGTTCACTTCCTCCCATGCCTGCGGGATTTCGGTCACCGTCTCTATCGGACGGCTGATGCATAGCGTAGTGGGCATCTGCAGAAATTGGTAAATGATATCCACCAGCCTCTCGGCAAGAAGCTGCAAATCGTTTCTTCTGTCATCGGGAGATCCATCCGGCGGATATTCCAGAATGACGCCAATGGAGAGATCGTGAAGATTGATAACCTCGCTCCGCAGTTCGCGGTCCTTGAGCACTTCCTCCACCATGTTAACGGCTGCGAACGAGATGAGCTCCTGATCCCCTTTATGAAACCGCTCCTTGGACTTCGGCGATCCTGTCATCTGAATACCAAGAACGGCATACCCTGGCTGCTCTGTGTTCCAGCCGAAAAGCTGCATCCTCTCCTTCAGCTCATCAGGCCTGGATAATTGAAAATGGCCCTGCAGCAGCTGAAGCAGGAAGCCTTCCTTCATCACCGGAAGCTGCTTCTGAAGACGATCCTCCAGCGCGCGGCTCTGGAAGTTCAAATGCTTCCACTGCTCCGTAATAAACTCAACCTCATCCGCTGTTTCGCTTCCGGGCGAGAGATGAATCCCGAACATTTTGTTTAAGGTATGAATGGGCTGATACAGCTTGCGGGACACCAGAAAAGCAACCGCAATAGCCAGCAGCAGCCCCGCCCCGCCGAATAAATAAACGAAATTGGAGGCTACCACAACGGGAGAATTGATTTTCTCAAGCGAATCGACGCTCGCATAAGTCCAATATTTGCCCAGCCGCTTGAAGACCGTGTAAGTGACGGAATACATGCTCCGGTCCGCTTCATAAATCAGAGAGCCGCCGGCCTTCCCGCTGCTGCCGATACGCTCTATCAACCCGCTTTGCAGCTGCAGCGATTGCGCCTTCTCCGTGGAGCTGCCAATCGGCTGCCCTGAATCGTCGAACAGGAACGCGGCGCTGTTCTCATCCAATGTCGAGCCGCTTAGCATCCGGGAAACCTGGCCCCGGTTCACCTGCACAAGCAGAGCGCCGAACGGTTCGACGTCGCTGCTCGCCGGCAATTGATAGACAAGCGTAAGCGTCTCTTTTCCCGCGCCGGTATTCGCTGCCGGGAGAAACCCCGGAAGCCAGAAGGCTGTTTGCGGATTATTCAATAATTCATGGAACCGCAGCTTGTCGTCATCCCCCAGGGCCAAGGTTCCGCTGCTGTCCGAATATACGACGCCTGGACGATCCAAATAAATATCCGCCTGCTCGATTAACGGATTGGACTCCTTCAGGAGCAGCAGATTCGTATAGATACTGCGGATGAACTCGTAATCGTATTGCGTCTCCAGGTTCTTCAGCTTCAGTCCAAACTCCGGATTGAACGCCCACTGCGTGGCGGCTTTCTCCAGAAACGACAGTGAATCGTCCAGGCGCACCGCAGTCTGGGCTACCTGGTGCTGACGGGAGGAGAGCACTATTTTCTCCATCTGCCGGGTGCCGATCCACTTCACGCCGCTGCCCACAGCGATGGTGGGAAGGCAGATTGCCAATAGAACAAGAACGAGGCTTCTCCGGTAAAACCGTTTGCGAAACAGCGATGATATACGGAACGAATGAAAGGCGGCCTTCCAATTTTTCAAGTGCGATCTCTCCATTTTGTCGGCTCAAGCTAACGCCATTCTATCACCAAATCTCTGAACCCACCATGGCCGCCAAGAAGAAACTGCGATGTCCTTTGGTGTCTCCAAGGCTGAAAATCGCCCTGCCCCGTTCCGTAAAGCTGTTTCGCAAAATCAGTGCTTAGCTGCCTTGTCTCTTCTGATAATCTTCATTAAATTCGCTGATGATTTGCTGATACTGGGGATCCGCCTTCAGATCGGCAGCATACTTGTCCCAAGCTTCAATGGATTCGCGGCCCAGGATGACTTTTACTTTCATATCCTGCGTGCGCTTGTCGTAATCGGCTCCGACCTTGTTGTACGTATCGGAGTTCAGACCGACGGACGGATTCGCCATGCCATCCTTGGCCTGCTCGTCGATGATGGACATGTTGCGCTTCAGGAAGTCCTCCGGAATGCCGGTCTGATAGGCGAAGGCGTACTTGTCGATGCTTTGGAAAATCGGGAAAATGACGCCGGTGTATTCTTTTGCTTTCTCCGTAAACAGGTACATGCCTTCCTTGACATTATAATGCTCGCCTTCAATCCCGAAGTTCGCCATGACGCTGCCTTCCTCTGTAGCTCCGTAATCCATGAAAGCCAGAATCTGCTTCATCTTCGCTTCCGGCACGGTCTTCGGAATGACCCAGAAGCCATATGCGCCGCTGCCCTTCGGAGCGAATTTCCCCTTGGAACCTTCCAGATAAGGCAGGTACAATAAATCCGCTTGCGGATTGGCCGCGCGCATTTGACCGGTAAGCAGCCAGGTCGGCTTGATCGCATCGGCGAATATTCCCGCTTTATTGGTCGTGATGCTTTCTCTTACCTGTGTATTCTTCAGCGTCGGGAAGTCAGCAGCCAGCAGGCCCTCCTTGTACACTTTGTTCAGCCACAGGAGAGCATCTCTCGTTCCCTGCTCGAACGTCGTATCGATCAGCTTGCCGCCTTGATCCTTCCACTTGCCGTAGTTTCCGTTCATGACATTCTCTACCCATGACAGGCTGCCCATATCCGTCTGCGTCACGTTGGCGGTCAGTCCTACCGTATCGTTCTTCCCGTTGCCGTCAGGATCCTTCTCCGTGATCGCTTTCATGACATTGTACATGTCATCCAGGGTTTTGGGCGGCTGGAGGCCCAGCTTATCGAGCCAGTCCTTGCGGACAATCGGCATTCCCTCCGTGCCGAAGAGCGGACGGACAAACGGGATTCCGTAATAGTTGCCGTTCAGGCTCGTGTTCTTCCAGCTGTCCTCCGGGAAGGCGCTCAAATTCTTGTAGTCCTTCAAATAAGGCGTAAGATCCCAGAAAGCGCCCTGCTCGGCCATTTTCCTGACCTGTGCCTGATAGGGACTGCGGAGCAGCATCAATTCCGGCATGTCGCCTGATGCCAGCGTCACATTCGTCTTGTCGGTAAAGTTGTTGGACGATACCCATGTAATGTTCAGCTTCGTATTCGTTTTCTTCTCGATTTCCTGCCGGATCGGATCCTGGTCGCTTGGCGGCTCCGGACTGAAATAGTCCGACATAATGCTGATTTCGACTGGTTTGCTGCTGCTTCCCCCGTTTGCTGCCTGGTTCTCCTGATTTCCGTTCTGACCGCAAGCAGCCAGTAATAATGCCATGATGATTACACATGAGAGCATTGTGATCCTGCTCTTTCCTGCCATGGATGACTCCTCCTCTATTGTTTCTATTGTATAGGATCTCATTCCTTCACGGAGCCGATCATGGCTCCTTTTGCAAAATGCTTCTGCAGGAATGGATATACCATAAGAATGGGGACAGTGGCCACGACGACCGCCGCCATCTTGATCGTCTCGCTCGGCAGCTGCAAATCGTTCCCCAGCGCCATCGAACCGCCAATCGAGGTCGATGAATCGACGATCATATTGCGCAGCAGCATTTGCAGGGGCCACTTCGTATAATCGTTGATATACAGCATCGCGTTAAAAAACGTGTTCCAATACCCCACCGCGAAGAACAGGCCAAAGGCCACCATGGACGGTATGGACAGCGGCAGAATGATTCTCATCCATACGCCGATTTCATTGCATCCGTCGATCGTCGCAGCCTCCTGCAGCGCATCCGGGATACTGTCGTAAAAGCCCTTCATCAGCAGTACGAACCAGCCGCTGGTCATGACCGGAATGATCAGGGACCAGATGCTGTTGATCATGCCGAGCTCCTTCACAAGCAGATAATCAGGGATAATGCCCGCTTGGAAAAGCGTGGTCAGCAGCACCAGCAGCATCAGGATCCTGCGGCCCTTCAGTCTCTTGCGCGACAGCGTATAGGCAAAGCTGGATGTCAGCAGCAGCGAAATTGCCGTGCCGGCAGTCGCCAGAATACCGCTGACGCCGATCGCATTGACGAATGCTTTTGTGGAGAAAATGTATTGATACGAAAGCGTGCTCCAGGCTTGTGGAAACAGCACAAAACCTCTGTCGATATACTCCTGCGGATCCGTGAACGACACGACAAATACATAGTAGAGCGGGAACAGGGTAACCAGCCCGATAATCGACAAAATGCCGGCATTGGCCGTCGTGAACAAGCGGTCTCCCATGGTTGGCTTCATCTAATACACCCCTTCCTCGCCCATCTTCTTCGCAAACCGGTTAGCGGCGATGACCAGAATGAGGCCCGTGACCGACTTGAAGAATCCGATCGCCGTACTGTAGCTGAATTCACCCTGCTGGATACCGGCACGATAGACGTACGTATCGAAGACATCCGACACATCGGAAACAGCGCCATTCATCATCAGAAAGACCTGCTCGAAGCCGACATCCATCGTATGCCCAATCCGGAGGATCAGCAGAATAACGATGACGTTGCGGATGGATGGAAGCGTAATATGCCACATTTGGCGGAACCGGCCCGCCCCGTCCATCTTCGCCGCCTCATATAACTGCGGGTCGGTACCCGCAATTGCCGCCAGGAACAGGATGGTCCCCCACCCGGCGTCCTTCCAGATGTTTTGAATCGTAAGGATGATCCAGAACAAACGCGGATTGGTCAAAAAGTCGATTTTCGCAAATCCCGCCGCAGCCAGCAATTCGTTGATCACACCCTCCGATTGGGAAAGCAGCAGAAAGGTGATGCCGACAATAATGACCCACGACAAAAAGTGGGGCATATACACGATGGTCTGGATCGTTTTCTTGAACCGTTGATTCCGCAGCTCGTTCAGCAGAATCGCCAGCACGATCGGCAGGGGAAAAAACAGAAACAGATTCATGAAGCTGATGGCCAATGTATTTCTGAACAGATTCAGAAAATCAGGATTGGAGAAGAAACGCTGAAAATGCTCAAGGCCCACCCACGGGCTTTGCAGGATGCCTTGATAGGGAGAATAATCCTTAAAGGCAATGCTGAGTCCCCATAAGGGCACGTATTTGAACATCAGAAAAAATAAAACCCCGGGCAGCGCCAAAATATATAAATACTTATCACGCTTCAACGAATACAGCCAGCTGCTGGTCATGGTGCTCCTCCTCATCACGTTATAGCGCAATCATAGGAGAGAGCGGTTCTTGCCGGCAATCATACATTTCTCCCAGCCTGCAAGCCATGTCTTGCACTTTTTATCGCATTGGACTTTTCTCTATGCCCGGAGTTCTGCGATTGTATTGTTCCCTTCATTCCCCGGAAATCCGCTTCAATCCATACCAAAAAAGCCCGACCGGAATCCATCCGGCCAGGCGAGCATCAGCGATTCTTCCCGCAGAAGTCAATCATTATAAATGACGGCTTTTCTGTTTCTTCGTAAAAAAGAAAGATGCAGCCGCAGCAGAATAATCCCGATGATATACACACCGGCTGAATACCAAAGCAGCCAGTGGATATAGGTCAAATAACCGACCCGCAAAGTTAACCATTCAAACGCAACGGATACAAGCGTCCATCCGATCAGATAGTAGAAAAAATGCCGGCTGCTCTCTGGCATAAAATTCAGGATCAGTATTCCTACCGCCCCTGGAAAAATAGACTGGAGCACAACGGCCTGCCATTCTACGCCAGGGCCAAGCTGATTATAAAGTTTGAAGTAGAGGTCGAGCAATTGGTCAGCGGTACGTGTTGCAACCACCATGAACAACCATGTGCAGTACATTTCTTGCCTGGTCAGCCGTTTGGGCATAAACCAGACGACAAGAATGGCCAGGATTGTTGCGATTGTCATAAACAGCAAAATTCTGCACCTCATCTCCATTAACGCGGCTGTCTCATTAATTTCAAGTATGGTCAGAGAACTTATTATTCATGCAGAAATAATCGCGAGACCCCTTCATCCAGGTCCTCCAGGACTGCTGCCCTGTTAAAAAGAATAATCCCTTTCAACTTTACAAATTTTAACCTTGTAATTTTGATACCATTCTTGCTTGCCCTTCTCCTGGGCGGCAAGGTGAGCCGGATTTTGCTTCCAGTTCCTTATCGCCTCCAGACTTTCCCAATAGGAGATCGTGATCCCGGCTCCCGAGGAATCCCGGACACTTTCCACCCCGATAAAACCAGGCTGCCTGCCAGCCAACTGCTCCATTTTATCAGCCATGATGCTGTATCCGTTATCCCCCTCTGTACGCTCACTTGAGAATATGACGGCATAATACGATCCGTTCGTTTCCGGAACCATTGCTATCGCCTCCTTCTATTATAGATGTCAGTTGTATACGTCAGATTATACTACAAGAAACAGATCGGGGATCCTTAGATATCTATGGGTTACCATAATAAAGGAAATTAATATAGATATTATCTATACTAATATATATATTATTAGATTTTACTTAATAAAACCTTCTCATAGCGTTAACCTTTGGCTAACACTGCTCCCTTATGCTAAGACAGTACCGATTACAGCCTGTCCTGAAGGAGGGAATGCCCGCCGCCAAACCGGCAGATGTCCATTTATGAATGAAACCGCTTGAATTTATGGCATGGCACCGGCCGATCCGGCATTGGTACCGGCGTCAACAGCGTCTTCGCCTGATTCATGAAGAGCCGACCGGACAGCAAGCATTCCTGCCGACCGATCCGGCCCAGCCTTAAAGCAGTAACAACAATGGGACGGGAAGCCCGCCCACAATCCAAGGAGGCATTTATAATGTTCGAACAAGGTCAATTCCGCCTGCTCAAAACTGCCAAATCTGCAATCCTCGCTGCCGCTCTGCTCAGCACGCTTACTCTGTCCTTCAACAGCCATCAGGCGTCAGCCGCTCCTTCACCGGCCGTTCCCGATTATGAAGTCAAATTGCTGCTTAATCCAGGCGCTGTGCTCGACTCGAACCACGATCTGAGCAGCAGTGTGAGAAACCATTTCGGTATGCCGAGCACAAAGACCAAGATGAGCCTTGAATTTCTGGACTCGGACGATCAGGATCTGAATGCTGAAGGCTGGAACGTCCGGGTGCGTAAATTGGAAGATTTCGACGACAAGGAATTCGAATTGACCTACAAGAAGCGCTATCCGATTACGAATGGAAATATTGACGCCGCATTGGCGGCAGCAGCACTTGACGGCTTCGATGCCGGCGAGGACGATTACGACGCACAGGTTGATTGGGGTTATCAAAAGCAGACACTTAGCTTCAGCAACAAGAAGTCGGTCGATCAAGACGGGTATGACGGCATGGACAACCTCTCCAAGGACGATGCGATCGACATCACGATTGATGAAGCTCCCGGCAAATTCGAAGACTGGAGCTCGAGCAATTGGGGCACCGATCTGCTCGAGGATGCCCATCTGTACGGACCGGTTGACGGCAAACGCTGGACCGGCACATGGAGCGGCGACGACATCGACATCGAAGTGTATGAAATCCTTCAAGCAGACGGAAGCGGCTATGATTATATCGCCGAAGCTTCCTTCAAGACTGACAGCCGCACGGATGCCGCTTCGCTGAAAACGCAGCTCCAAAACGAGCTGACGCAGCAGGGCTGGTTCCTGGCCGGCGATGAATTGAAAACCCAAATGATTCTGGACCGCTACTAAACAATTTGCTCTTCCCCACTGGCCTCATGAACAGAAAGGGACGCCGAATAATCCGGCGTCCCTCTTTAATTGCAGTGTTTGCACACTTTCCTGCCTGCTCCCCGGTTAATCCCAGCCTTTTACTCATTTCCATAATTTGGAGTTTGAGGCTTGAAAATGACTGGGTGTAACACCGACCATTGCCTTGAAGGCGCGGCTGAACAGGTGAATACCCGAGAATCCTACTTCCCTGGCAATAACCGTCAGCGTTTTCCCTCCCTCGAGAATTCGCTGCTTGGCCTGTTCGATTCTGACATGCGTCAAATATTTGTGAACCGTAATATTCAGCTGCTCCTTAAATAAAAAAGATAAATGATTGGTCGAGATGCCAGCATGCTTGCTAATGGAAGCATTGTCCAGCTGCGGATCCCAGTAATGCCCGTTAATGAAGCTGATGGTTCTTTCAATAAATACCCAGCCTTTGGTCATCTTGCCCTCATGAGAGCCGCTGTTAATCTGGCCTTTTAAGAACAGGAACAACAGCTCGATGCAAACCGCCTTCATGAGCAGCGCGTTATTCCCGCGCTCATCAAGGGATGCTTTGTGCATCATGAGGAAGCTTCTTTTCAGGTCTATACGGTCTGCCGGACGCAGGCGGGAGATGGGCAGACGGCTAGCCAGCCGCATCTCACGATCCGGTATTTGTCTCTGCTTGTCCATCGTGATTCCGGTTTCCGTCCAGGCGCTTCGCTCGCTGTCATAGTAGAGATCGAAATGAAAGATGTATTGAATAACAGGAGCAGCCGATGTCGTACGGATGATATGTGACATGAATGGACTCATCAGGAGAACATCGCCCTCTTGAACGAGATACTTCACCCCGTTCAATATAAAATCCGCTTCGCCTTGCTCGATGTACGTAAACACATGATCATAATCCACCCATTCTCCCGACAGGGAGGAGGATTTCAGAATTTTGACCTTTCTCACAAAGGGAGAAATCGTATTCATTCATGCTTCCATCGTCCATCCCCCCGAACCGGCTTCACCTGCGATACTGATCCGCTCCCGCGCGGCAGGCTTCTCCATCGATTGTCTCATATCACGATTATAAAAGAAAAGGGAGCCTGTTCTGCCAAGCCGGCGGAATCAGGTCCAATCAAATAAAACCCCGTGGTAATGATCCTTGTCATTCCGCAATCCTTCATATGCTGATGCCGCTTCCTCCGGTTTCAGCACATGGCTGATCAGCGGCTCAATCTGCAGCTTGCCGCGTTTCATCAGCTCGAATACAATTTGCGAGTTGCGCACCAGGGAATGCTTGAGAAATTCATTCGGCTCAACGGGATAACGCCACTCGTGAGCCCCTTTGAATGTGATGCATCCACGGTTATAAAGATGGCAATAGTTCAGCACATCGGTCAAATCGGTGTTAAATTCCCCCCTTGGACTGCCCAGGAACACGATCTCCCCTAATTTGGCGATCCAGTCCAGACTCTGAGCGGCAACCTGGGCAATGCCCGTGGCTTCAATATGCGTGGAGACGCCGATTCCGTCCGTCCTTTCCTCCACCCTCCGCTTGGCTTCCCCTTCGGCGCTGTTGTACGTATCGAATAATCCGCAGCGTTCGGCAATTTCAAGCCTTTTGCGGGACAGGTCAATTCCAATAACATTAGCCCCCTGCAGTCCGGCCAGCTGGGCCGCCATATTTCCAACCAGTCCGAGTCCCGTAACACTCACATAATCGCCAAGCTCGATATTGGACACCCGAATGGCGGTAGCGGCCACCGTAGCCATGCGCGTAAAAGGCACCCACCGCAAGTCCAGACTTTCCGGGACCTTCAGGAACGTTCCGCGGGTCGAAACGGCCTGATACCTCGAGTGATCCCCGTAATGAAAAACGATGTCCCCTTTCCGCAGGGCAGTCTCCCCTTCTCCCATCTCGACAATTTCGCTGACCGAGGCGTAGCCCGGCGTTCCCGGCATCTGAAACCAGCTCTCGTCCCCGGACAAGCAGGCCAGTTCCGTTCCTGGACTGATCAGGGTGAACAGCTTCCTCACGACTGCCTCTTCAGCCTTAATGGGAGGCGGATCAAATGCCTCCTCCACCACTTCAACCTGCCATGGTTTGACGAAAACAACTTTTTTATTCTCCATTGTAAGCGCTCCCTTATTTTCGGTCTCCTTACAATATAATTGTTTTTTGAAGGGAAGTCTTTGAGGAGAACTCTGATTTTTTATCGAAAAAACCGATTGATCCGGCAAAAGGGATTCAGCAGGGGATTCGAACTTGGGCTATTCCTTTAAAACTTGAGCTCTACTCCGTCCAGTTCTCCATACCGTCCCCGGACTTCGAACTGATGAGGGATGGAGGCTCCATAATCGCATCATAGTTCCAGTATGCTGCCGAAACATCCGTCCAATTTTACTTCCACAAGAGCAGGATGGCTATACTCAATTCTTTGAGTATAGCCATCCTATTATTAAGCGAGTAAAGTATTTTATAGAAGAGAACACATAACCCAAAGAGGTGAATGAACAAATGAAAAAGATAATGGTTGTTTTTACGGTGGCAGTTGGACTTTTTGCATCTACCGCAGGCTTGGCCTTTGCATCGGACGCCCCCCTGTCACCCGATCGCAATCCCCCGGTCATCGTGCTTGTTCCGCCGGATCCGTACCTTCCCATCATGGTACCTCCGGATCCGTACCTTACCATCATCAAGATTGTTCCGCCGGATCCGTACAGACACTAGGCGGGTATTACCTTAAAGGCAGCATCCCGGGAGTTCCTCCCGGGATGCTGCCTTTTTCTTTTGAACCGCGTTTGGAGCACTCTTTCAATTTGTACACGGCCCTGTGCCAATTGGTATAATAAGAGGGAAGGAGCGTGTGACTGATGATTCGATATATTGATCAATATATTCGCAGTGAGGAAGAGCGGATGCGGGCCGGCAAAGTAGAGGAGTTGGCTGCCCGTTTCGCGGAAAGGGCCGCGCGGCATGACCATGAAGGATCTTTCCCGTTTGAGAATTTTGCCGACCTGCGGGAGGCCGGATATTTAAAGCTGACAGTCCCTCAGGAATTCGGCGGGGACGGGCTATCGCTGTACGACCTCGTGATGCTGCAGGAACGGCTCGCGTATGGGGATGGTTCGACCGCATTGGCCGTCGGCTGGCATATCGGGCAGGTTCTTCATCTCCGGACAACCCGAAAATGGCCGCAGAACATTTTTGCCGATTTGTGCCGCTCTATCGTGAAGGATGGGACCATGATCAATACCTTTGCCAGTGAAGCGGCAACCGGCAGTCCCAGCCGGGGCGGACGGCCCGAGACAACGGCAGTCGCCATAGAGGGTGGGTGGCGGATTACGGGGCGCAAAACATTCAGCACGCTTTCGCCGATTCTCGACCGTTTTGTCGTATCGGCTTTTATCCCGGATGAAGATTGTACGGGCGACTTTCTTATTCATCGGACAGAACGGGTGACCGTTGTGGAAACCTGGGACACGCTCGGGATGCGCGCAACCGGGAGCCATGATGTGGTGTTGGACGGGGCTTTTGCAGGCACGGATATGCGGCTTTCCGGAAAAGGCATGGACGACGGGGGCGGCTGGCTGCTGCATATTCCGGCATGCTATATGGGCATTGCCCTGGCTGCACGGGATTACGCCCTTGAATTTGCCCGCTCCTACCGTCCCAACAGCCTGGCTGAACCAATTGCCTCTATCCCTTCGGTTCAGCACTTGATCGGGGAAATGGAAGTCGAACTGCGAACCGCCCGTTCGCTCCTGTATGCAGCGGCGGACCGCTGGGACCGGGAGAAGGAGAACCGGCCCTCCCTGAAACCGGAGCTCGGCTTGGCCAAGTATGCAGTCACCAATAACGCCATCAAAGTCGTGGACCTCGCGATGCGGATTGTCGGTGCTTCAAGCTTGTCCCGCAAGCAGCCCCTGGAACGGTATTACCGGGACGTTCGCGCAGGCCTGCATAATCCGCCGATGGATAATATGGTCCTTAACAGCTTGGCCGCTGCCGCTTTAGGCGAGAAGTCCCTGTGATGCCGGGGAGAAACGCTGCAAAAAGAAACTTGCTTCATCCTTTGGACGATGCAAGTTTCTTCTCTCTGAACTTATAGAAATTCAAGTGTTATGCGTTGAACAAATCATAGGGAGCTTGCACCCGTTCCCCAGTGTTTCCCTTGAGAAAATATTCATGTCCGCCAAATCTGGCAAGCGCCTCTTGATCCGGCTGCCATACCCATTCGTCGATTTCGGTCTGGCAGCGGTGGGCGCGGAATGCCGCAAGCTTCGCCTCCAGATGAGCATGCACGTCGATTTTGACGACGTCTTTACGGGTATAACCGTACCGCTCCGGACGCTCCATCGCATCGCCGAACGTAATGAAGTACAGATTTCCCCTATGCCCGGTTTGTTGAAAAGCGGCTGTCGTCGCTTTTCCGATCGCGCAATGATCCGGGTGTCCGCCCAGCTTTTCATGAAAAGTAAGAACGACGTCCGGATCGACTTCTTGGATCAAGCCGGCAATTCGCGCTGTCAGCTCGGCCTCATCGGCAAATTCAACCGTCTTGTCGCGGATATCGAAGAAGATGAGACGCCCGATGCCCAGGCTTGCGCATGCTTGCTGCAGCTCGATTTCGCGGGCAGCTGCCATGGTTTCCCGGTTGAGATACGGCGGATTGCCCATTCGGCGCCCCATTTCGCCACGGGTGGCGCTCACCAGCGTAATGTCGACTCCTTCGCTGGCATATTTCGCTAAGGTGCCGCCGCAAATAAACGACTCGTCGTCAGGATGCGCAAAAACCGCGAGGAGCTTGCGCAATGGTGCTTTTTCGATGCTGTTCATTCCGGAAATGGCTCCTTTCCCAGGTGCAGGGCGACATTCATCCGCCCTCTGTCGTCATAGCCGGCAAGCAGAAGACGGCCGTTCCCGTCTACCTCATAATGGGTGAGGGCTTCCATACGCAGCCATCCATGCCCGTCGAAGCGGAGAGCGGCGCGAAAAGGACCATCCCCAGCCACATAGGCATGGGTAACCTTGACCTTGAAATTGCGGACGAAAACAAATGAAGTCGCCTCGCTGTGAATATAGGCGTCAGCCCCGACGAAGGTTCGAAGCTCGGCCTCCACCTGAGGCTTGATTATTTTGATCATCACGTTTGGTTCTCTTTTCTTAAAGGGATTTTTGATTGCACCATAATAATATCACAATATTCATATGAAATCTGTTTCATATTCATACGAAGGATGGAGCTGATTGCGATCAAAACCAAAATTCAAACCCAATTTTTTTTATATTATCTTTTTCTTTCCGTAATACCGCTTTTGGCGCTTTCCTATTATTCCTACTATAATATCAAGACAAATACGCAGCAGGATTTGGTTAATACGATTTCATTTGATATGCGGCAAAGCCAGTCTTCCCTCGATAATTTATATACAAGGTTTCAAAAATATACCGATATCCTGTCCAACTCCACCACGTTTTACAATGCGGTGATCTCCACATCCAATGATATGAAGAATGGGAATATCCAGCAGGCCAAATACAGCGGTGCGATTAATCTTGACCCGCAAATCAAAAGCTTGTTCGCAACGGACGATGTGATCTCTGCCGCAATGGTCGTTATTGGCGGGCGGGTCGTATACAGCTATAAGGATTTTGTATCCATTATGAATAATTTCGAAGGTAACCCAATTATTGTAAATACGAAAAATACGCCCAATATGCACTGGTTCAGCAATCAGTCCAGCCCTTTCGGTCTGTTCGACGGGAATTATACGATCATTACCAAAAACATCTATGACATCATTGGCAACAACCCGACGGAGAGCATCTGTCAATTTGTCATCCTGATTAATCAGCAAAAGATTACCGATCTATTAAACGATCATCTTCGATTTGCGGACAGCATTATTCGAGTTATAGATGAAAACGGTAACATGATTGCCGGCAATGACAGCGTCCCCCAGACAAGTGAAGAGCATTTTAATAAAATTATCCAACAGATGCCTTCCGATCAAAATTCAACCCATACGAAATATATCGATAACTATCTCGTTTTACAGAGCTTTTCAACCACTTCCAATTGGCATATCGTTCAGCTGTCTCCAGCCAAGCATGTAACAAAAGCATCCTCATCCATTATTTTCTTTACCATTTTTCTGATAGCGGGTCTGCTGATCATCATGTTCCTGTTTTCTTTCTTTATTTCCAAAGAGATTATACTTCCCATTAAGCGCCTGGCCCATGCCATGAAAAAGGTTGGCGAGAAGAATATTAAAATTGAAATCGTACAGCATTCAAAAAATGAAATTGGAGAAATCATCAGCGGATTTAATCAGATGGTAAAAAGAATAGACAATCTGTTTACACTTACGATTGAAATCGAAGGCAAGAAGCGAAAGTCCGAGATTGACATGCTCAAATATCAGATCAATCCGCATTTCTTATATAACACCATCAATTCCATCCGCTTCTCTGCCATGAATCACAAGGATGAAATAACGGCCACAATGCTGGTAACCTTGAGCCGTCTGCTTCGGAATACCCTGAGCCACACAAGCCATGTTATTCAATGGAGGGAAGAAATCCAAAACATCAAGGACTATATTATGTTGCAGCAGCTTCGGTATGATAACCAATTAAATGTAGCGTATAATATAGGGGAAAACACACAGAATTTGTTTGTGCCCCATATGATTTTGCAGCCTATCGTCGAGAATTCCATCATGCATGGTTTAAATCAGAAATTAAACTCGGGGGATTTTGCAAGCGTCATCATCTCTTCCTATTTAAAAGATAATCATATCCATATTATTTCTGTTTACGATAACGGGGTCGGTATTGCGGCCTCTATCATGGAGAATATATTGGAGCATAATTCAACGATTGTTTCGGATTCCCTGCAGATCGGTTTAGTCAATATTCATAAACGAATCAGACTCCAATACGGAGAGCCCTATGGAATCGAGCTGGAAAGCGCAGCAGGCGAATATTCCAACGTGAGGATCATTTTGCCTGTACTAAAGAATATCGGGGATGAGCTTCCCATTTCGTTTGAACACATCGAAAACTATTCCTAATAGAAACGGGTGAAGGATTACGGTTAACGTTATTATTGTCGATGATGAGCCCTATGTCAGACAGATGATCAAAAGCATGATTAATTGGGAAGAGTTATCGCTGGAGCTGGTGGGCGAGTTCTTCAATGGCGAGGACGCCTATAAGCGGATCATTGAGGACAGCAGCATAGAGCTGGTTATTACTGATCTGAGAATGCCGGTCATGGATGGACTGGTTCTGATCAAAGAAGCTTTAGCCATCCGGAGCGAATTAAACTTTATGGTCATCAGCGCCTATGACGATTTTCATTTAGTCAAGGAAGCGTTCATGCTTGGCGCCAAAGATTATTTATTGAAGTCCGAGATGACTGAGGATCATATTTATAATACCTTGTCCAATCTGCGATTACACGACAGCAAAACCTCTGCAGCCGGACTTGAATTCAAGCCGGATACTTCCAGCCGGGAAGCGGAGCCCTATTCCAGCGGAGAACTGATGAAGGAAAACCTGCTCAGCCGGCTGGCTGCGGGAAATATAAAGGCTAGCGATATCGGTACTCTCCAGGAATTACTGTGCAAAAATGAACCGAAGCGACTAGCGCTGACGATATTGAAACTGAATAAAATGGATATTCATGCCGCCCTTCCCGAAGCCTCCTTCAAGCATGAAATTTCAGAATATCTATCCCATACCGAAGAGCTGCTGGCCCCCGGGAGTGAAGTGCGTTATGAAATTGTTCAGACTTCACCCTATGAGTATTTAATCCTTCTGCTCTATTCCAGGCAGGAATCAGACTCTTCGATCATGAAACATTTAAAACATGTATATGACAGCTTTCGTCCCCCAGGCTTCAATATTAATCTGGGCTTGAGCCGTATCGCTTCTGATTTCGCCCGGCTTCCCGAGCTCATTCATGAGGCGCGGATTTCCACCGATTACTGTTTTGTTGCAGGCAACGGGTCGATCATCCGGTATGCGGCACAATTTGATGAATTGCCTCCTTTGGAAATCGATGTTATGAAGCAAATTTCCATGCTGAAGAAGCTGCTCAATTCCATCCTTTTTGATAACGGCAAAGCGGATATAAGCAAAATTATGGTTGTTCCCGGGTCTGTGAGCGCCAGCCATATTCATGCCATTATGGACCTTTATATGAAATATCATTTTATCCTGATCGACTTTGCGCTGCAAAATGGACTGCATGGCGAAATTCGCGCTTTAAGCCATGAGTATGAAAAGCATTTGAAATTTTACGGCGACCTGGACTCGTTGAACAAGTGGCTTGCTTCCGTCATGTCACGGGTTCAGGCCCGCAAGGGCGAGAATTCGGTCATCAACCAGGTAAAGCACTTTGTCGAAGAGAATTATACCTGCGATATCAGCCTGCAGTCCGTCGCCAATAAATTCAATATCAACAGCAGTTATCTCAGCCGCCTTTTCTCGGAAACAGAGAATACCAATTTCATCGATTATTTAGCGCATATCCGAATTACCAAAGCGATCGAATTCATCAAGACATCGAATCTGAAAATATATGAAATCTGTGAAAAAGTAGGCTATACTTCGCCTGAGCATTTCAGCAGAACCTTCAAAAAAATTACGGGAAAAAGCCCGAAGCAGTTCATGGACGGCCGGGAATAACAAAAAAAATCTGCCGAAGTCAAATTCGGCAGATTTTTTGTATTGCGGTTTAGGCGAGCAGCTTGTAATCTCCGGCGTGCTAGATTTTTAAAGTGCTTGTGCCAGCCTTGAGTTTGAATTTTCTTGGCTGCGCCTGGTTATCCGGCGAGGTTTTAAAATAACAGCTGGCATCGGAAGTGTTTTGTACCGTAATGCTGCCGTCCTCCAGATTCAGCAGGCTGTCATTTTTCAGCATGGAAGAGATGTAACAAATGCCGTCAATTTTCAACAGACTGCCATTATGCTGCGCGACTTGAAGGATTTTACCGTCATGGCTGCTCTTGATGTAAATGATAAACGCATCGGTCTCTATATTTTTGTACGTAAGGGAGGAATTCTGATGCATGACTCTTCCGTCTGCGCGCATATTGCATATGATGCGTTCCGTGCCGTCTTCTCTCTCAATAATGACTTCCTTGGCCCATTCGCCTTCGTCAGCCGTGATTCGAACCTCGCTGGCGCTGCCCGAAGGCAGCTTGAAGCAATGAATGAACTTCTCCCGCCGTTCCTCCGTAGGCGTTGATATTTGCAAATATTCAACCTCCGGCTGGACCGGTGCAGCGGAGCCTCCATTCTTGATTTCATGAGCGTATCCGGACTGCAGCTGCCACTCTTTATTTCGCGGGAACAAGCTGTGTATTTCAAGCTGTACGCCATGGCTGGTCAGAACAGCGAGGTTCGCATCCAGTTCCACTTTCCCGTTCACATGAAGATTATAATGCAGATTTCCCTCTTCATAGGTAAACAGATCGTCGATCATGACAATCATATCTTTGATAAAGATGACATGGCGGTAATATCGCTGGAACTGGTTAATGAAGGGGCCTGCGCAATCCGCAAGAAGATATTTATAATGCTCCGTCGACAGAAAGGCCGGGAAATTGCCCATATACTTGGTGCCATGATACCTGATATCGTCCGGCTCCTGACCTCCGTTGAAATGAATCACATTATGCGCCTGGGGCTTAATATAGTACTGCACATAATTCGGATCGCCATAGCTGCAGTTGCCCGAATCCGTTATAAACAGCTGTCCTCTGCAGGCAAGCTCGAACGTTCCGGCATCATCATGATTGTGATTCCAGCTTTCACCCGTTTTCATCATAAAAGAAGTGTCGTCCGCCGTAAAACCGCTGCGTATGATGGCATATCCCGAATCATGAAAGATCCTTTCTCTGGGCGGCAGCCAGCCGCTCGAGGCTATATCGGGATTGTAAAAATAGAATTCATAGGGCAAAGCAAGCCGGGCGTTCAGTTGTTTGAAGTTCTCCTGCGTCCAGAATTTGTTGAATTTGCCGCATAAATAAAAAATATACTGGCTGTGCTTCTCAACTTGAAGAGAGATGTCTCCAAAATCGGCAAGCCTCGGTCCATCCGACAGCCTATGAAAAAAAGATGAATAGAAATCCGCCGTCTTTTCCTCCAGCTCGCTGAAATCCAAAGCATCCAGTTGATCATCTTTTTTCAACATTTCATTGAATATACAGTAATTGGAGAAGGCATACATAAAATACCCGACATACTCTACGTAATCCCCGTCACTTCCGAAGTTTGCCTTTTTATTTTGCAGGATATTCCCGGGGTAATTCATCCATTCTCTTAACGAATCCATAATTTGATCCAGGCAGGAGTCAAACTGGGGAACTCTGCTTTTACCGGCTGTAAGTAAAACGACGCCCATTCCGCTTATACAGACATTCCACCAATTATGCCCCATCGTATCCAGAGCGTTCACATGGTTTTCCGGCGACAGCCATTCCTCGTACAAGGGATAAAAGCTCTTATGGAGCAATGAAGAGGTTACTTCCTGAATATAGTCCTCCGGCATTTGAGCTTTAATATTCTCTAATGCAACCGCAATGTGGACGCCTATATCAGCCGTAGTCAGATCCGACTTCCACACCTTGAAGTTTGGCCCCAGATTGGACCAGCTGTCAGCGTTGCATACTGCGGAAATCAATCCTTTCACAATCGGCAGAAGGCTGCTGTCAGGTTCGAGAAGATAAAGAAAAGAGGCGTTGACGCTTAATTCCGACAGCTCTCTTGTCAAGGCCGTACGTTCATAATACGCTTTCTCCTCATCAGCCGCCCGATGGTTTAATTCCAGAAGAAGCTTATGCTTCTCCTGGACAAATGTATAATCAACGGACAGGATGTCTTTTTTCAGCAGCTCAAAACTATTGGCCGCATAGGGATCCTTACGGATAGCGTCCCGAATCCGCGCGATCGAATGATGATCAAATAACATATTCATCCTCCCTCTTTCGTCCAAAGCCGTTTCCAGGCTTTAATAGCTGATCCTGATCGTTTTGATCTCAAACGGCTTAAAGCTCAGCTGCATATCATTCTTATCCTCCAGCTCCTGAATATCTTCCTCCAGCATATTGGTCACTGCGGCCCGCCTGACAGCTTGACCGAAGACCAAAGATGAATTCGTATACGTGCCTTCCGCTTCATACAGTCTGATTACATAGGCTTTATCGTTATCTTCGCATGGCTTGATCGCCTCAATGATGATATTGGGCGCGCTGACGCTGATAAACTTTTCAAAGCTGGATTCGCCCGGAATTATAAGCGGCTTGTAATTGAATTCGTAGGCGGGCTTGATTACGGAATCCGCATCAAATCCGCTGTTATGCGGCAGAAAGGCATAGGAGCACATATGCTCCCCCTTGTCTCCGCGGTAATCCGGGCGGCAGCCGCCTTTATGCAAGGTCAGGGCAAGCTGTGAATGATGGACGGATATGCCGTATTTGCAGTCATTCAAAATACTGACGCCGTATCTGTTTTCCGAGAGATCGGTATATTTGTGGTTGCAAACCTCGAACTTTGCTTTCTCCATATCCGTATTCCGCGTTGTCGGACGCTTGATGTACCCGAATTGCAGCTCCTGTCTCGCAAAATCCGCAAACACATTCGTATCGAATACGGTCTTCAGCAGTCTGTGATCGTCCTGCCAATCCATCAAGGTTTCGAATTTCACCTGCCTGCTGCCGCTGTAAAAAATCATGTCCTGAATCAGGCTTGATTTGGCGGTCAGCTTATAGCGGTTGCGGATTCTGAACTCGACGTGACCGTCCGATATGACTTCGCTATCCAGGAGAACAGCGTTATCCCTGAACTTAAGCTCAATATCGGCGTCGATGTCCCAGCTGTCCCAGGCTGTAGGAACATCCTCGGCGATAAGCAGCGTATTCAGGGCATAGCCCTGGCCTCTCAGCTCCCTGTTCAGACTCTTGTCGATAAAGGACGCCATATATTTTCGCTCATCGAGAACCACTTTGTATAATGGCGTTTCCAGGACAGTGCCGTCATAGGTAAAGCAGGAGCCTTCAGCGGGATAGCCTTCCACCCGTTCAAGCACCACAGAGGACAGAGCTTCCAGCTTTACGCCCGAAACAGCCAGCTTGCGATGGCCCATAATATCCGTTACGATTTGCTGCTTGTACGCTCCTTTTACAATATGCCCTTCCACATCATCCAGATAGATGACATCGCTGCGGTCGAAGGATAAGGTGTTGAGGACCGAAATGCTGTTCCTGGCAGCTTTGGCCGGAACGGCCTGTTTGATTAATTCATCGGCGGCTTGAATGATATGCGTTGTTTCCGCGATGCTCCGGTCATGGACCGCCGGAATGGACGTGCCTGGCAATATATCATGAAATTGATTGACAAGAAGCGTCTCTACAAGAGGCTTGATATGGGCGTCGCTGCATATGGCATCATGATGGACGGCGTTCCGGACGGTGAGATATTCCAGATCATGCAGCCGTATTTCCGACAATCTGTTATTGCGTTTGATCGTATGCTGGTTCGTGAGCGTTCCCCGGTGAAGCTCCAGATAGAGCTCGCCCGCATATACGGAAGGGTTTGTCAGCGACTGCTCCAGCCTTTGCATAAAATCGCCCACGAACATCGTCTCCACCTTCGGACAACCTTCCAGATCGGCCGATCTCCGGGCCATCTCAATCATTTCAAATTGCGGCCCTCCTCCGCCGTCGCCGTAGCCGTACGCCAGCAGCCGCATGTTCGAAACCGTCTTGTCGGTTATCGCGTCTCTCGATTTATGGCCGTCAAATACGGAGTCAATACAGGTTTCCGGATCCGGCCACAAATGGGTTTTGTTCAAGTGCGTCAGCACCCTCGTACCATCCAGTCCCTGCCAGTAAAAGGTGTCGTAAGGGAATTTATTCGTATCGTTCCACGCCATTTTGGTCGTAAGGAAATAATCGACCCCGCAGCCCTTCATAATTTGCGGAATGGAAGGACTGTATCCGAACGTATCCGGCAGCCAAAAGCAGTTGGATGTGTAGCCGAAATGCTCCCGGGTAAACCGCTGCCCCCACAGAAACTGTCGCAGCATCATTTCCCCGCCAACCAGATTGCCGTCGCACTCAATCCAGACCGCTCCATTCGGTTCATATCTGCCCGCTTTTACCGCAGCTTTTATTTTTTGGAACAACTCGGGATAATGGTCCTTGATCATCTTTCCGTGATAGGCGGAGCTCTGTACAAATTTGTACTCCGGGTACTGCTCCATCAAGCTGATTTGATTGGAGTAGGTGCGGGTGCATTTTTTGATCGTTTCCTCGATGGTCCAGCGCCAAGCCGTATCCATATGGGAATGGCCGATAACGGCCGCTACGGGGGCTAGTGAGGTATTCTTGTATTGATATAAGGTTTTGATTAATTGGCTGGCCTGTCCGACGGCATCATTGAATATTTCCTGCTCGATATTGTCGGGAGAATAATAAAGAATCTCATGGATTTGCGTTAATGTTTTGATGATATTGGCCCTGACAAAGCTGTTCTTGTCCAATGCGCCGGCCATCTGATTGAAGGTTTTCAGATCGAAGTAAAAGTCTGCCATTTTATCGTTTTTCACGCAGATTTCCATCGATATGTATTTGTGCATATAATCGGAGCGAGGTGTTGGGGCCAGGGGCTGGCTCGCAATGGAGAAATGACCCGCATAGGATTCCAATGCAATGTCGATGATTTCTCCGCGCTCTGCATCTGACTTGAGCAGATCGCAGTAGTGATTGCCATGGCTTGCCGTAAATATCCCGAAAGGCGATCCGTTGACCCACAGGAGCGATTCATGCCCTCCGACATGCGGTTTAAGAAACAGGGCTTGATGCTCCAATCCGTCCTTAACCCGGTACTCGCCCTTAAACCAGCAATAATTCCCCTCGCCGCCCCAGCTCTCGCCTGAATCGGCCCTGCTGAACAGATGGCTCTGCGGTATTTGATGGAGTCTTTCCGGCGTCCGGTACATTTCAACTTCGAAGGTATCCACCTTGGTGAAGATGAAGGGTTCTATCGTTTGTTCAAAACGCTTCAGCTTGCCCAGCATTCGTTCGGTCTGTTTTTCGTTCAGCATATCTATCTCCTCTTTTCGTTTACTGATACGGTGAAAAGGACGGGCTCCGCATGCGGAAACGTCTTCCGATACTCGCAAGTGTTTCAAACGGGTTAGCCGCTTGTCACTTGTCGAGGAGCTGTTCGGGGTACAAAGGTCGTAAGTGGATGCTTCCGAAGCAGCTTTCTTGCGAAAGCTTTCAGCTTGCGCTTCTCCAGACTGTTTCCGCCTGCTCCGCCTGTTATTCACCGGTTTGCGAGAAATATAAAGGTAGTATGAGATCGGTAGAAAGCTGATCTCATACTACCTTTTTTTGATTAAAAACGACCTAAAACCTTTAAAACCATGCTGCTCCGCCGGTTAATCACCGGACTTACTTGTTATACAATCTGTTGGCGCTTGAGACCAGCTCATCGCCGATTTGTTTTTTCCAATCCGCAATAAAGCTGTCAAAATCCTCGATTTTCTTCTCGCCCACGATGACGGAGGTGAACATGGTGTTCCATTGCGTCAGGTACGTTTGGTTGCGGACATCGAGATTTTCGCCGGCTTCAGACATAATCGGGCCTTCTACTGTCGGTTTGTCCGTTGTAACCAGATAATCGACATTCTTCTTGCTGTATAATCCGTTATCGTCAAAGAGCAGCTTCTGTCTGTTTTCTTGAACAAAAGGAGGAAGAACGACCTTATTCACTTCATCTGTCGCATCGAACCCGCTGTTGAAGGGCCATCCAAAGCCTTCTTTGGCCTTGGCGTCATTGGTTGAAAACTCCTGCTTCGTAACCATAGCGCCGTTAACCGTCGTATAATGAGTATCCTTCAAGCCATATTTGACAAGCGTATACATCTGCGGATCGCTGAATATTTTATCCCATGCTGTCAGGATGGCATGCAGCTTGTCTCTGTCCTGCTCTAATTTTTTGCTGAAGAAGGTTATATTCGTGAACATCGGAGCATTGGCAACAAGCGCCTTGCTTCCGTCTCCTAGGGTTGGGAATGGCGCCCATTCGAGCTTGGCATTCGGAAAATTGGCCGTTAACTGGGCGCCGATGCTTCCTTCATCGAAAGGCGGGCTTATCTGGAAAGTGGTGTTGTAGTATTGGTAAAAGAGCGCATTTCCCTTTACAAATTCATTCACCGGCGCCGATGTGTTTTGATACATCGTATAATATTCAGGGTTGATGTAACCGGCTTCATACCATTTATTAAGCTGAATAAGCGCATCTCTCATTCCAGGCATAAATGGCGCATACTGAATCGTGTTATCCTTGTAGACCCATGCGTCGCGCCTTACGCCATATGCGGACAGGAAGTAATACATGGCCTGGCCTTCTCCGCCGTTTTGGACGGTGATCGGGTAATTGTCGGGATATTTCTCCTTATACTTTTTCAACACATTATCCCAATCCGCAATCGTTTTGGGCATACCGACCCCAAGCTCCGCCAATATATCCGAACGGACCGCAACGCCATAGGGCAAAGAGTTGCCCAGGGCGCCATTGCTGAACCCTTTAAGCTGCCCGTCCTTGGACCATAAATCCAGGACATGGTCTTTTTGAGCGCCCGCTCTGCTGACAAATGACGCATAGATATTGGGGGCATACTGCTTGACTTCGTCTTCCGTCAAATTTGCGGCTGTGTTAAAGAGAGCGTCGCTGCTGGATGTATATCCGCTGTAAACATCAGGCATATCGCCCGATGCCACGAAGAGGTTGAGCTTGGTATCGTAATCGGCATCGGGAACGGCGGTTATTTTCAGATTGAGACCAAGCTTTTCATTCACCTGCTTCATGACTTCGGAATTTGGATCTGGCTGAATTCTTGTGGTAAATACATTGACGGTGTAATCGTTCTTGGTCTGGCTTGATTGTGTGTCCGTCGCTTGCCCTGCCGGTTCTGCAGCCTGATTCTTGTTATTGTTGGATGACGTGCAACCCGAAATAACAATCGTGCCGGCAATGACCATGGAAAGTGATGCTGAAAGCCATTTGACATTTTTCATCGATGATTTTCCCCTTTTCTTGGATATGATTTATATGTGAAGACATTGAAGCCCTATCAACCTTTTACGGCGCCGATCATAATCCCTTTGACAAAATATTTTTGCAGGAAAGGATAAACCATAATGATCGGGAGGGTGGTAACGAGCAGTATGGCCGCCTTTACCGATTCCGCGGTGTAATTCTGCCCGGAGCTGTCTACGATTTCTCCTCCTCTTACACTCGCCATCGCAGCATCCTGGGCATTGTTAAGCACATCTCTCAAGAGGATTTGCAATACCTTGATTTCGCCATTCGATATATAAATCATCGCGTCGAACCAGGCATTCCATTGGCCTACCAGGGACCACAAGGTTATGGTTGCGATAATAGGCGTTGACAGCGGCAAAACAATTTTGAAGAAAATGGTAAAGTCATTGGCTCCATCCATATAAGCGCTCTCTTCAACCTCAACAGGCAAAGAAGTGAAGAAATTGCGGATGATTACGATGGTATACGCACTGCAAAGCCCGGGAAGTACCAGTGACCATATGGAATTGAGCATATGCAGCTCTTTGACAAGCAAATAGGTCGGAATCAATCCGCCTCCAAAAAACATCGTGAAAATAATCAAGCCCATCCACATTTTTCTTCCAAGCAGATATCTTTTCGACAGCGGATAGGCAAGCATGGCCGAAACCACAACCGTAAGAACGGTTCCCAGCACGGTGCGCAGGATGGTCCAGTAATAGGCCTCCAATATGGAGCCCGTCGCAAAAATCTGCGTATAGGAGTCAAAGGTAGGGTTGCTGGTAAACAGGTGAAGGCCGATTTCGCCCGATTCATTGGACGGACTAAGCGAAATCACGATTTGCTGGACAAATGGAAATACAACAGTCAGACATATGAACACCATTAGGGAGATATTAAAGATATCAAATGCTCTTGCCCCTATGCTTTTTTTCATGTGTACACTCCTTTATTCCGTTAAAAGCTAGAAGACCGTATAGTTAGAAAGCTTGCCTACGATCCAGTTGGCAGCCAATACAAGTATGAGCGCAATAACGCTTTTCGCTATGCCGACTGCAGTGGAGAAGCTGTATTGCATTTCCACGAGGCCGACCCGGTATACAAATGTATCGATGATATCAGCCGTTGGCATGACCATGGAATTGTAAAGGTTAAAGATCTGATCGAAGCCTCCATCCAGAATCCCGCCGAGTCCAAGGACAAAAAGCATGGCTATGGTAGGCAATATACTGGGGATCGTAATATATAGACATTGCTTAAACCGTCCTGCGCCATCGATGGTGGCAGATTCATACATATCCGTGTTTATCCCGGCAATGGCGGCTAAATAGATGATGCTGCTGTACCCGATTTCCTTCCATACATTGGAAACCAGCAGGATTTGCAGAAAAGATTTGCTGTCGCCGAGCAGCACTTGAGGCTTCCAGCTAAAGGTATCCGCCAATAATCCATATAAACCGTAGCTTGGCGATACCAGTTGAAATATCAGGCCCGCTACAATGATCCAGGAAAGAAAATGCGGAAGATATGAAATCGTTTGCACAATTCGCTTGAATTTGTTGGAAACCAGTTCATTCAACAGCAGGGCAAAAATGATCGGTGTAGGAAAACCTACGAGAATCTTCAACAGACTAATTTTCACCGTATTTCCCGTGACGGTCCAGAAATATTTCATTTCAAACATCTGGTGGAAATACTTGAAGCCTACCCACGGACTTCCGAATATGCCCACCTGCGGGTCATACTCCTTAAAAGCAAGAAGAATGCCATACATCGGACCGTATCTAAACAGTAAGAAATAAATGAGACCGGGCAGCAGCAGCAAGAATAGAAATCTCTGCTTCATTAAAGTTGGAAGTATGCCTGTTCTTTTTTTAGGATTATGGATATTTAATCCAATTTTACCATTTACTGCACTCACGCTCATCTCCTGCCTCTCTTCTTTGTTAACATCTTGAGAAAGCGCTTATCCTTCATGCCGCATGAATCTGTCCGCACAGCAATGGAATCGCTTTCGTTTCTTTCCCTTCACTTCATTGCCTGTATTTATTGTAACGCTTTCATATTTTAAAGGAATGATTTTTCTTTACAAAACTTGATGTATTTTTACTCCTTGCGCTTCTCCAGACTATTTCCCCCTGCTCCGCCCTTCCGCATCCATCGACAAAATCGGCGTGGGCCTGGTCATGCAAAAATGGCCCGCAAGAGAGCCGCTTTTTGCAAAGCGTCCTTCTTGCGGGCCACAATTCGTCTGGATTAGCGTCCGTACCAGTAACCGGGAATCCCTTTGTCGAGCCGCAGCAGCGCTTCAAGGAAGAAATAATCGCCCCAGATCACGAAATCATCGGGCGATGCGCCGCTTCTCACCGAATACGAGCCATGTCTCAGGAAGCCTTGCTCGTCCCTGTCGCCGGCTGTAAAGTAATGATTAATAAGGGAAGTCATGGACTGCTGCACCGACGTCAGAAAGAATTCCCGCTCCGGATCATCGTCCGGCAGATGCCCGATAAGCTCGAGCAGGCCGCAAGCGGTAATCGCGGACGCCGAGCTGTCCCTTGGTGTGCCGGCGGTCTGAGGAGCGTCGAAATCCCAGTAGGCCACATGGTCCTCGGGCAGATGGGCGATGAAATACCGCGCGAGCCGTTTGGACGCTTCCAGAAACTGCGGCTCCTTGAAATAGCGGTAAGCCAACGCGAAGCCATAAATCCCCCAGGCTTGGCCGCGGGTCCAGGTCGAACCGTCTTTGAAGCCCTGATGTGTTCCACCGCGGATGGAATCGCCTGTCTCCGGATCAAAATAAAACGTATGGTAGGAGGAGTCATCCCCCCGCACAAGAAAGCGCCGGCTCTTCTCGGCATGGATATAAGCCGCCTCCGCATATTTCCGGTCTCCCGTCTGTTCGGTGGCCCAGCACAGCAGCGGGAGGTTCATCAAGCAATCGATAATAATCCGTCCGCCGTTCTGCGGATCTCCTTCCTGTCCCCATGCCTGGAAAAGCTGCGATTCCGGCCTCCACCGTTTCATAAGAACATCCGCTGCCTGCAGGGCCAATTCCCTGGCGGATTCATCCTGCTCCACAATCCACTGCGCCTTGGCGGACAGGGAATACAGAAATCCGATATCGTGATGATCCAGATGACTCCCCTGCTCCATTCTTCTTTTGAAGGAAGCAACGCTTTGCAGCGCAGCCTCACGGATTGCCTGATCCTGGTTGTATTCATAGCTCAGCCATAAGATTCCCGACCAGAAGCCTTCCGTCCAGCCTGTATTGTTCACTAGCTCATACTTGCCGTCCCCATTGCTTACATGCGGAAACTTGTCCTTGAAACGGTTCATATTGGCGGTTGTTGAAAGGATGGTTTGTTCAATTGCGGTTTTCCAGCTCATGAATGCCTCCTATGTGCTTTTTTGCTTTCAGCACCTATTATAGGAGCAGTCTACCGTTGATTTGTTGTGCTATTATATAGGTAAATTGCGAATTTGAAAGGAAACCTGCCCGATGTCCTTCTTGCAGCGGATCGAGTTTGAATTAGGGTCATTCTCCTACAGCTACAAGCAAAAAACGGAAAAATCCCGCTGGTACCATGCCCACCGGGGAATTGAGATGCTGTATATCTACGAAGGCGAAGGCGAGGTTATGCTGGAGGGCAAATATTATCCGCTTGGCAGGGGAACCGTGATCTGGATTCAGCCCTATCAGCTGCATCTTGTCGATGTGCCTTCCAGCTCCAATTCTCTATATGTGCGTACCAATCTGACCTTTGATCCTCATTCGCTGGCCGCTTATCTGGCTCCCTTTCCCGGCCTGCTGCGTTTTTATGAAAGACTGTGGAAGGGCAATTTGCCAAAACAGGTGTTTTCGCTTCAGGAAGGATATCCTCTGACCGGCATATTGGAAGAAGTGCAGCAGATTCGTCATGCCCCGTCTGCAGAGCATGAGGAAAGCTTTGGTCTTGTCATGCTGAGATTGCTTCGTTTTCTGCAGCAAAACGTATTTGCGGAAAGTCTTTCCGGTGCCGGTGCCCATGCGAGTCCGCGCGCTTTAAGACATGTGGAGAACATAACGGAATGGGTGGAAAAACATTATCACCGCCCCTTCCGCCTGGAAGAAATGGCCGATGATCTGTTCCTCTCTCCGTATCATCTGTCGCATTTGTTCAAAGCGTCCACAGGCATTACCCTCTCGGATCATATTACGTTCCGCAGGATCAGGGAGGCTTGCTCGCTTCTGGCAAACACCTCCAAAACGATCCGGGAAATTGCGTTTGAGGTCGGCGGCTTGAGTTCATCCTACTTCTGCCAGATGTTCAAGAAGAATAAAGGCATCACTCCTGAAAATTACCGGAGAACCATTCACGATTTGCAGGCAAAGATGTAAGGAGGAACACCTCTTCGCCGTCTAGAAGTCTGGTGAATAACAGACGGAGCAGGCGGAAATAGTCTGGAGAAGCGTAAGCTGAAAACTTTCGCAAGAACGCGCTTCGGAAGCATCCACTTACACTTACGACCTTTGTACCCCGTATGTTGTATACAAATGAACCAGGGTCGATTGGGGGCTTCCTGCTTAAGCTCCTGCTGCATCAAACCGATCCCTTCCTGTTGCTCCTGATGGTATGATCAACTTCGCTTCAACAATCAAAAACAGCCCCCAGCCTTGTCATCAAGGTGAGGGCTGACGCTTATTGCAAGCTACATGCAGTACTTACCTGCGCCGCAGGCGCTTATCTGTAAGAGCAGGCGGATCGGCGGCATAGTTGTCGGACGGATTGAGGTCCGTGCCCGGAGGAACAATTTCATCGATGCGGTCGAGCATCTCCCCGTTTAATTCCAGGTCCGCGCCAGCCAGAAGACTCTCAAGCTGCTCCTGCGTGCGGGGGCCGATGATCACCGAGGTGATAGCCGGATGCGAGAGGACGAACGCCAGCGCAAGATGCGGCAGCGGCAGCCCCGCCTCACTGGCAAGAGCGGTAAGTTTCCGCAGTGCTTCGGCTTTGGCCTGGTTGGCCGGTATCGCCGGATCGTAAAGCGTCGGTCTTCCTGAAGCCCGGTGACTCGCCATTTGATCAGCACGCCCGGATAGCCAGCCGCCGTTCAGCGGACTGTACGTGAGCACACCCATTCCGTAGCGCTGCGCGGTTGGCAGCACCGCGGCTTCGAGTTTCCGCGTAAAAATGGAGTACATCGGCTGCTCCGTGAGAAAACGTTGGCAGCCGCCGCGCTGTGCCGCCCATTGCGCCTCAACGATCAGCTCAGCAGGGAAGGTGGATGAGCCAATCGCTCTCACTTTTCCGGCCCGGACCAGATCCGTGAGCGCTGACAGCGTCTCGCTGATGTCGGTATTGGGGTCCGGACGGTGGATTTGGTAGAGATCGATATAATCCGTGCCGAGCCGCCTGAGACTGTCTTCTACTTCGCGTTTGATCCACCGGGCCGAGCCCCCGCGCCGGTTGAGGTCCTCGCCCATGGGCAAACCGAACTTCGTCGCGAGAACCACGTCATGCCGGCGTCCCTTGAGCGCCTTGCCGACAATCTCCTCCGACTCTCCCCTGGAATAGACGTCAGCCGTGTCGATGAAGTTGACTCCTGCGTCCAAAGCCGTATGAATAACGCGAACCGACTCGTCATGGTCAGGATTGCCCATTGCTCCGAACATCATCGTTCCAAGCGTGAACTCACTAACCGATATGCCGGTTCCGCCTAGAATTCTATGCTTCATAGGTTTCTCCTCCTTATTTTTACGATCATGCCGTACATTATTCCCAAAGGAATGCAGGCTCCATCCCTCGTTCGCCTCCCGGCTCCTTGACGATTATCCGGTTTAGCTTGCTATTTACGAATGTTATCTGATGGAGTATGCTCCATGTCAAACGTTATTTCTTTACTTAATGACGGAATCGGTACGTTGCTCGCCGGTCTTCATGATTTCCAGCGTTCCGGTTTTTGTTTCCCCGTGATCGTAGCCCGTCTGCGTCAATTTCCCGTCCGCATCTACATAGCCGTATTCCGACCAGCCTTCTGGTCCGAAAATGCGGAAATAGGAATATACGTAATCGCCACTCGGCTTCGGAGCGATACCTTGGCCGTCGGTCCATTGCTGGTTCATGAAGCTTTGAAACGCATTTTCTTTGGTGCATGTCGTGCAGTTTAGGCGCCCCTGCCAAGTTACCAAGGCGAAATCGTCCTTGATTTCGACCTGCGACACAATATCGTCCTCGAACCTATAGAAACGGAGCGCTTCGCCTTCCGGAAACAGCGTCGTAACGCCGTCCCTATCTCCAACATAGCTGCGCGGCGTGAGCGGATCATGCGTATAATACAGATCGCCGCCAAGGCCATTCGCAATCTTTCGCGCATCCTTAAGGTCACCCTCTAACAATGTACGTTGATCCTTCGCACTCAATTTCGAGTCAAGGGCGGCGATATGGTCGTGCCAGGTTACTTTATAGCCGAACTGGGTACCGAGAAACCGCAGCGGCACATACGCCCGGTTATTGTACAGCTTCATTGGAGCATCAAGCTTCACGGTGCTGTGACTTGTGCCGCCGGACATCTCACGGTCGATAACGGCGACCTGACTGTTCGATTTAAACCGGGCCGTATCGGACCACCTGCGAACCGTTGCCGTACTTGTTTTGGCATCCCACTGCACCGCAGCTCCGAATGCTTCAGCAACCACGCGAAGCGGTATAAGCACCCGTCCTTGGTCGATAATCGGCGGCGAATCCGATTGTACCGCCTTTCCCATTACCGTAATTTGAACGCCGGCTGAGGCGGCTTCGGCCTGCGTCGCCATTCCCAGCCACGTCATGAACGGTACGCCCGCAAGTAAGACCGTGGCGATCGCAACAGTAATTCCTTTTCGAACCATCCTCATCATTGTGATTCTCCTTTTAAGTTGTGATTATTGTAACAGCTGTTCACCATGCATTTTAGACGCAGCTCTACAGTTAAAGGTTCCAGAAAACAGCCTTTCTGGAAAGGAAATTACTCAATTAATCTGCCAGTTGGCTTAACGCTTATCGGCAGTCTAACAGTTTATTTTCACTGAACAGTGACTAGGAAATCAAGCTCGGAATTGGTCAAATTCGCTCGTGATCGCCGATTTTCCCTCCGTGGAACACGTGCAAAAAACTAATGGAGCGGTACGTTCCATTGCTGGTATCCCAATGATTTTCAACCTTCGGTGGTATGTTGTTTTTAAATTAGATACAAAGCTAAAAAACAGACCGATAGCTATTTCAAATCGGTCTGTTTTCCTTTTATTGGTTAAATTAGGGTCCGCCGTTCGTTTGGCCCCCTTCCGATATGCCCAAGCAAGCTGAGTTTCAAATAACTAAATTTGTTTCCTTTTTGCCCGGAAGGTTCAATAGAAATAATTGCCGATTCAAAACCTTCACAAGTTATGCTCCTGACGGTGAAACCAATTGTAGGCCAATCTGCCCGATATTTCATGTTCACCCTCAAAGAGGTCTAATTCAAGACGGTCAGCAGCTCCCAATAATTCATAAACGCGTTGAAGCTTGCCATACGCTTCCCTGGTGGCTTGAACAGGGAAAATCGGGTCCTGCGTCCCGGCTTCAATCAGCAGCGGTCTAGGAGCGATCAGACTGAGCAGATCAGGCATTTCTGCAGCAAGAGACAACCCGGGGACATAGTTGTCGACACAATGATGGATGGATAAAATGCTGTCTTTGAAGGTGTTGGTAAATCCGCTTACTACCGCAGCAGAGATTCTGTCATCGATGGCGGCCGCATACGAGCATACGAGACCTCCGCCGGAGATGCCCATGCATCCAATACGCTCCAGATCAACATCCTGACGGGTGAACAGATAATCCACACATCGGAGCGTCTCAAATACCCGGTAACCCGCCATCGTTTGGCCTACAGCCAGAAGAAAGGTTGATAGCTTATGGCAGGAGTTCGAGGCCTGGGCATCCTCATCCTCCTTTAGTTTACGGTCCCCAAATCCCAGCAGCTCAGGCGCCAGGGTGAGAAAACCCTGATTGACAAGCTCGACGGCAAAATCCTTCTGGTACCCTGGATGGCCCGTTTTTTTCGTGCCGTCGGGATTGAGGCCCACTATATCCTTGCTGCCATATCCATGCCCGTGACAAGCGATAACCGCCCCTGGATGGCCATTGCTTTCTTTGGGGATAAGGACATAGATTGGCATATAGAGCTGTGGATAGGTCTGAATTTGAACGCGTTGACGAATATAGGTTCCGCAATCCTCCGATTCCAGCAGTACCGGCGAAAGACTTGGCACCTCTTCGGGAAATCCGCCCAGCAATTGAACCAGTCGTTTCCGCAGACGACTCCTCCACTCCTCCCATTCCTGCTGCGAATCCGCGCGAAAGCTTTCAACGGGTTGGATATTGTCATATAATTGCTTCAGATACAAATCCGGGTTCCACATAAAAATCCCTCCTGCATTCTAGTACTCAAATTCATCCTTCGAAATTCATTCGAGATTGATAGACCAATCCCTTCAAGTCAGGAAGCATTTATTTGGGACAGCTGTCCGGTGGAAGAGGCCGGGATTGAAATCGCTTGCAAAATAGTGGAGGCGGATCATTCCTTATGTTCTTCGAGGAAGCCATCCGCCCCCAGGCGAATGGGCATTCCTCAAATCCTTACAATATCTCCCTTCCTCCTTAGTTGGAAGCAATGAACTTTTCGTAGCTCTCCGCGCTCAGAAGTCCGGCTACCATTTCCGTGGCATCACCATCCACCTCAACCTCAATAATCCAGCCTTCGCCATAAGGATCTTCATTCACTTTTTCCGGTGAGTCCAGCAGACTCTCGTTCACTTTCGTTACCTTACCGCTTACGGGGCTGAATAGATCGGAAACGGTTTTGACCGATTCGATCGTTCCCATTGGCTGATTGGCCTCCAGCAGGGCATCGACCTCGGGCAGCTCCACGAACACGATATCTCCGAGCTGATTTTGCGCGAAGTCCGTTATTCCAATTCGTACCGTGGCTCCATGCGCCTCAACCCACTCATGCTCTTCCGAATACCGCAGCCCTGCTTTTACATCGCTCATATTTGCACCCTCTTTTTGATTATTTGTCCAAAGCCGTGAGACTGATCCTGCCGGAACCAGGCATCTGACGTAAGTCGTTTTCATGCACATGTTGAAACGGCTTCGCCGTCCTGCTGGCAGCGGCAGCAAGTTTCTTCCCTCAGTAATGGAAGCAAGTGTGGAGGTAGTTTATCTTTTCTTAATTTTCAAAAAAAAGGACAGAGAACAGGCTTTATGCCGTGTTCTCTGTCCCGGGTACCTGAGAGTTTAAGCGTCATTACCGCTTGCGCTCCCTCAAGTTTGCACTCTCCAGAGTTGCGTCGGATGAAGGTACTTTTACCTGAGAGATTAATCGACCGGCTGGCTGGCCTTGTCGACTTGCCCCTTCGGTGCCGGAGGGTCGTTACACCCGCCTGGTCTCTCCCTGCCATCGTCATCCGCTAATCGTTTATAGATTAATGCAGGTACATCACCATGTCAATAAATCTGACGAATATTTTTTATAAAAAAATATTTTGTTGACTCACACTCTTAAAATCTGTAAGAATATACTATGACAACCAAATAAGCGGATGATGATAAAGGGAGAGATCGCCCATCGGCAGGATGGAGGCGGCGCCGAAGGAGTAAACCTCACATGAGGTGAATCTCTCAGGCAAAAGGACATTTATCGGACGCGACTCTGGAGAGAACGCACGGCATCCTGTAAAGGCCGGCGTCACCCAAGGGGAAAGCCGGATCTATTATTCGGGGTAACTCTCAGGTACAAAGGACAGAGCAAAAAGAAACGCAGGAAAGTAACTTCTACTTTGTGCGCATTCTTTTTGCTTCTGTCCTTATTTGCATTGGCCTGCAATCACGAACCAAAGAGGAGTGAATGAGGATGACCGAATTAATTAGAAAAACCCCGCTATACCCGGTTTATGCCGGCTATCCTGGTATCCGCTGCATCGACTTCTGCGGATGGGAGCTTCCGGTACAGTTCTCCGGCATTCAGGCAGAACATGACGCCGTGCGGCGGCAAGCCGGGTTATTTGACGTCTCGCACATGGGTGAATTTATGATAACCGGTCAATTCGCGGAAGGCTTTCTGCAGAAAATGACGACGAATGACGTGTCGAGGCTGACAGACGGCCAGGCGCAATACACGCTGATGTGCTATCCGGATGGAGGCGTGGTCGATGATTTGCTTATCTATAGGCTAACGGCGGATCAATATATGCTTGTCGTGAATGCATCCAATATCGACAAGGATTTCGAGTGGCTGAGGGAACATTTGATCGGAGACGTCATTCTGGATAATATTTCCGACAAGATGGCTTTGCTTTCCCTGCAGGGGCCTAATGCGGCCGCTGTCCTTGCATCCGCAGGAATCGGAGCGGCGGTGCTCGAGCTGGCCCCCTTCCACTTCAGGAATAAGGTATCTATTGCCGGAGCAAGCACCCTTGTATCCCGAACAGGCTACACCGGCGAAGACGGCTTCGAAATCTACGTGGCAGCGGAGCAGGCTGGCGGTGTCTGGCATGCTTTGATGGCTGCAGGCGAGATGCACGGACTGGTTCCTGCCGGGTTAGGGGCGCGCGATACCCTTCGCTTTGAGGCCCGCTTGCCGCTGTACGGACAGGAACTTTCGAAGACGATTACGCCGCTTGAGGCGGGCGCCGGATATTTCGTCAAGCTTGACAAGGAAATGTTCATCGGACGCGATGCGTTGCTCAGGCAAAAAAACGAAGGTCTCCGCCGCAAACTGGTCGGTATTGAAATGATCGACCGGGGAATTCCCCGCTCTCATTACCCCATCTACATGAATGACTCTTTGATTGGCGAAGTCACATCGGGAACCCAGTCCCCGACGTTGAAGCGCAATCTGGGTCTTGCCTTGATCCATAGTGACTATGCATATCCCGGAACTGTGCTGTGGGTAGAAATCCGCTTGAAGCGGCTGAGGGCTGAGGTCGTCAAGACGCCATTTTATAAAAGGCTTCCAAAGGAGTGATCGAAGATGACCAATATTCACCGCTATATTCCGATGACCGATCAGGATCAGACCGACATGCTGAAGACGGTCGGCGCCTCAACAACGGAGGAATTGTTCCGCGATATTCCCGAATCGATCCGATACCGTGGAGTGCTGCCTATTTCTTCCGCACTCGACGAATTTTCGCTGCTTGAGCATATGAAGGAGCTGGCCGGACGGGACGCCGACATGGACCGCTATAAGAGCTTCCTCGGAGCCGGCATATATGATCACCATATACCGGTTGTCATCAACCATATGATCTCACGCTCCGAATTTTATACCGCATACACGCCTTACCAGCCGGAAATCAGCCAGGGCGAGCTTCAGGCTATCTTCGAATTTCAATCGTATATTTGTGAACTGACCGGTATGGCTGTCGCCAACGCGAGCATGTACGACGGGGTTACTGCCCTGTCCGAAGCCGGTGCGCTTGCGGCCGGGGCGACCAAAAGAAAACAGCTCGTCATCTCGCGCACGGTCCACCCTGAAGCTCGGCAAATGGTGCAAACCATGGCCAAGGGCCTGAATTTGGAGATCCTGGAGATCGGCTATGCAAACGGCGTAACTGACCTCGACGCCCTTCGGGCAGCCGTCAGCTCAAAGACGGCGGCGGTGCTCATCCAGTCGCCAAATTTTTTCGGCTCTGTCGAAGACCTCTCCGCGATCAAGCCGATTATTCATGGAGTTAAAGGGCTATTCATCGTCAGCGCCAATCCGATGTCACTTGGTCTGCTCGAGGCGCCTGGCGAGATCGGCGCAGACATCGTCGTCGGCGATGCGCAGCCGCTGGGTATCCCGCAATCGCTGGGCGGTCCTACCTGCGGCTTTTTCGCTGTCGCGGAGCCGCTCATGCGCCGTATGCCAGGCAGGATCGTCGGTCAGACGACCGACATCGACGGCAAACGCGGCTTTGTGCTGACGCTTCAGGCACGGGAGCAGCATATCCGCCGCGAGAAGGCGACCTCCAACATCTGCTCGAACCAGGCGCTGCTCGCCCTGTGCGCTTCCATTTACTTATCGACAATGGGCAAGGAAGGCTTACGGGAAGCGGCCAACCTGAACCTGCAGAAGGCACACTATGCCGCCCACCAATTTAAGCAGCAATCCGGATTCAAGCTTCCGTTCTCCGCTCCATTCTTCAACGAGTTCGTCGTAAAGCTTCCGGACGGAGCGTCAGTGAAAAATATAAATCTGAAGCTCCTCGAATCCGGCTTTCTCGGCGGCTACGATCTGGGTCTCGCCTATCCGGAGCTTGAAGGGCATATGCTGGTCGCCGTCACTGAAAAACGCACCCGCACCGAAATCGACAGCTTTGTAAGCCGACTGGGGGAATCGATATGACAACGACAACGTCGGGCACCGGCGATACGAACAGGAACGAGGCGAGCCGGATGTCTGCGAAACATGAAAAATCACTTATTTTCGAGCTGAGCAAGCCGGGCCGCGCGGCCTATTCTCTCCCGCCTTGCGACGTGCCGGAAGCGGATCATATTGAATATATTCCGTCCTCGATGCTAAGGGCGGTCCCCGCGCAGCTTCCCGAAGTGTATGAGGTGGACGTCATCCGTCATTACACCGAGCTGTCCCGCCGCAACTTCGGCGTAGACAACGGCTTTTATCCGCTTGGCTCCTGTACGATGAAGTACAATCCCAAAATCAACGAGGATACAGCGCGCTTTGCCGGCTTCGCCAAGATACATCCGTATCAGCCGGAGGAAAGCATCCAGGGGGCGCTCGAGATTATGTACACGCTGCAAAATGATCTCGCTGTACTGACCGGCATGGACCAGGTGACGCTGCAGCCTGCGGCGGGCGCCCACGGCGAATGGACCGGCCTGATGATGATCCGCGCCTACCACGAGAGCAGAGGCGATAAACGGACAAAGGTGATCGTTCCCGACTCGTCGCACGGAACAAATCCGGCAAGTGCGACCGTCGCAGGTTTCGAGACGGTTACGATCAAGTCAAATGAACGCGGCATGGTCGATTTGGATGCTCTTCGCGCGGAGGTGGGCAGTGATACTGCAGCCCTGATGCTCACCAATCCAAACACGCTCGGCCTGTTTGAGGAGCAGATTGTGGAGATCGCGGAGATCGTTCACGAAGCGGGCGGCCTGCTCTATTACGATGGTGCAAACTCTAACGCCATTATGGGAATTACCCGTCCGGGCGATATGGGGTTTGACGTCGTGCATCTTAACCTGCATAAGACGATGAGCACGCCCCATGGCGGCGGCGGCCCCGGTTCGGGTCCGGTCGGCGTGAAGAGCATTCTTATCCCCTTCTTGCCGAAGCCGCTCGTCAGCCGCAGAGAAGACGGATCATACTTCTTTGATTACGAACGTCCCGAATCGATTGGCCGCGTCAAAGCCTTTTACGGCAACTTCGGCATTCTAGTCCGCGCGTATACCTATATCCGGACATACGGTCCGGAAGGGCTGCGGCGCGTATCCGAATGCGCGGTTCTTAATGCCAACTATATGATGCACCGCCTTGCTTCGCATTACGAGATTCCCTATCCTGGCCTGTGCAAGCACGAGTTCGTTATGTCGGGGAGCGGCCTGAAAGCCTTCGGCGTTCGGACGCTGGACGTTGCCAAGCGGCTGCTTGACTTTGGATACCACCCGCCGACCATATACTTCCCGCTTAACGTGGAGGAGTGTATTATGATTGAGCCTACCGAAACCGAGAGTAAAGAGACGCTTGATGGCTTCATTGATACCATGATCCGGATTGCTGAAGAAGCCAGAACCAATCCGGAGCTCGTCATCAACGCGCCCTATAACACGGTTGTCCGAAGATTGGACGAGACGACGGCTGCACGCAAGCCTGTTTTGAACTGTTCATGCAGCTGACAAATTAGAGGAGCGTATACTCATAACACCAAGAAGAAAACGGCTGAAGCCGTCTTTTGGCGGCAAAAGTTAGTTTCTTCCTCAAAATTATCTGAAAAGTAGAGGCCAAATTTTATACTTTCTGACAGTTAAAAAAATGCCCCGCACTCAGCGGTGTCCTCAAGGAATGAGTGAACTTCAGCCCTTGGCGACGAATGCTGTGCGCGGGGCATTTTTGTATGAGGACTTCTGTGAAATCCATTGGCAATAAACAAGAAAACAGCCGCTCATCTCCCGAAGGAAACGGCGGCTTATTGATTAATGCCTGGAGTGTATGAGGCGGTTCAAGTCCGCTCTATTGAACGCCGCACGCTGATCTCAAGCGGAGAATAATCCTCAGCATTCGCTCTGTTCAAATTCATCCGTCTGTCCAGAGGAGTGGCGCGGTTGCACATGAATCTGGGCACCCCGGAATGATTCTGCGACGCGCTATGATAAAGGAACGGATGGCAGAGCAGCACATCGCCAGGAGATGCGGGCGTCTCAACCACCCGCAGATGAAACCCGTTGCTGTCCACATGCGTCTGCTCCATGAACCTTTGAATACGATCACTACCTCCGGGCACAGCCGCTGCAGCCGTGTCGTTCGCATAGATATCAGCTACCGCTGCATCACGGTCTTTTGTATCCGTCAGCTCCCTCAACCAGGGGTGAGAGCGGTTGGCTATCTGGATCGCTTCACCTGCCATAGGACCGTAGTTATGCTCTGCCAGTACATTGGCGACGACTTTATGGGAACCTTCGGCAACCAGTGTGCTTCCGCTGTGTGTGCCGATCTCCGAGAATACGCACAGCAGCAATAAGCCCTGCTCCGGACTGTCAACATAATGCGGACGCATCATTCCGTCCCAGTGCCACCCCTTAGCCGGCACATCCCAAGGGAGATCCGCTCCTGATGCGAAGTTGATCGGCCACCAGCCCCACTGCGTCTTGTCACCGTCCTGCCCATATACGGAGCGTTCCTTCCAACGGCCTTCTCCGACCACATCCTCAATGGCGTCGGCCAGCCTCAAGGTGTTGCATACTTGAAATTCCTCTGCGTCAAACTGTTCCTTGATGTGCACCATCGGCTGATTCCAGGTAGAGCGGTCATTCTTCTTCACACCCTGCTTTTCTATCTCTGTCCAGAGAAAATCTTGCGCGGCAAGCGCCGACTTGCGCGGAAACGCCTCTTCCAGATGAACATATCCGAGTTCGATGAATTGCTCGATTTGTGATTTTGTTAACACTTTAGTTTTCATTATCCCACATCCTATCATGAATGCTGACCTCGTACTTATACTATAAAACGTACTCCCAACATTCACTACGCAGTAAAAGGATTGGATTAACGGTTTTATGACTTGTTATATCTAATATTTTCCAATAAATCCCATCAACAACATGCCGGCATAACGAAAGAGGGAGATGTCTGGACAGCAGACAATCCCCCTCTTTTGGTTTTAGGTATTATTTAATGGAAATATCTATTTTCGAACCGGCTTCGCCGGCAAAAACAATGGAGCCGTTCTCAGGCAGTACGAATTTATGATTGCCGCTGATTACACTGTAGTTCACGCATGTACCCTGTTCGTCATATATGGCAAACGAGCCGTGCACAGGCATCTTCACCTGTATGGTCTTGCCGGCGGCTTTGCCGGATACCGTATACCACTTGGCCAGACCGCTCTCCGGGATCGTCGCTGTCGATTTTTTGCCCGGATAGATCGGCTTCACCGCGGCTTCACTCGCATAGAGGCTTCCTCCTGATTCGAGATATTCGATTCCATCTTCTTTATAGAAGGTAAAGGCCTGGGTATCTCTGCCCGCCATCGTCGGGATCTGCAAGTCGCCGGCCGATGTGTTCGGACCGGTTATTTTTTGGTCCAGCACATAACCGGGCGTTTCTTGGAACAAGTCCAACTTGAGGGTCGGCAGCAGCAAATACGCAAGCGACGTATATTTCTCATCGACCAGGTAATATTTCTTGCCGCTGCGCTCCTTCCATGCCGCAGCAGTCTCTTCCGGTATGCTGTTGGCTTCAAGCTTCTCGGCGGAGTAGTGCGACAAGGCCGTCTGGCCCAGACCCGGCAGCGAGACATATGCCCGGATCCACAGATACGTATGCCCGTTCTCCTCCTGCATGAAGCTGAGCTTCGTGTTTCCGTCCGCACTCATGAACGATCCATCCGCTGTGTACACATATTTCTCTGCCGGAGCCTCCGGCATTTGCACCGACGATACGGACAGTTCGCCTTCCTTGCTGATGTCTGCCTTGATCACTTGATTCGTCGCTCCGTATATTCCCGCTTCATTCATCATTTCCGCCGGCATCGCTGCCTTGACTGGAGCGCCGAACGACTTCTCAGGCTTGATTTCGGCAATGACCCCTTTTTCCTGCAGCGCTCCCAGCAGAATTTCATTCGCCAGCAGCTGGTCCGTCGTGCTGGCGCCGCCGGAAGAGAGAACTGCAGCGGCCATGTTATGCTCGGGAAGCACGACGAGCGAGGCGTGATAGAGAATTGTGTCTCCGCCCTTCGTCAGCGCCTTAATGCCATAATTGCCGAACGGGAACAGATTGACGCTGTCCCAACCAAGCCCGTAATTGACAGACGTATCCGCATCCTCGGGCCACATTCCTCTCTTATACTCTTCCTGCTCCATAGCGGTTACCGAATCTTCTGAGAGTATGCCTTCGGTTTGCCCGGTGAAGATTTGCGAGAAACGGACCAAATCCTCCGCCGTAGAGTAGATGCCGCCGGTTCCGATAACGTTGACTGTCTCGTTCGGCAGCTGTCCCTGATATGTAGGGAAGTAAAGTCCCGCCATGCGGGATGTGTCAGGCTGATCCAGCGGGGTCTTGGTATTGGACATTCCCAGCGGCTGCGTAAAATATTGATGAATATACGAGGTGAAGTCCATGCCGCTGACCTGCTCTACCAAAAGCTCAGCTAATGTAAACCCGTCGTTGCTGTAAACCGAATACGCGCCGGGATCGGCCTTCAGCTTCTGATCCGCTAATTTCTTCAGCAGTATATCGTGCGCGTAGGTATCGTCGTCTTCAAATAAAAAAGCGTTGGTTAGCGTCGAACCGTAAAGTCCGGATGAATGATTCAGCAGCATGCGCGGCGTAATTTGCTTGTAACGCTCATCTTGCATCGTAAAGTCCGGGATATACTGAACGACAGGCGTGTCCAGATCGATTTTCCCTTCGTCTGCCAGCTTCATCACGGCCGCCGTTATGAACATTTTGCTTGTCGACCCGATGCCGTACATCGTGTCCTCCGTCAGCGGCTTTTTTCCCTTCTCGTCGTTGCGGCCGGACTCGCCGGAGATGACAATCCTGCCTTGATCGATAAGAGCATACTGAACGCTTGTCGTATTGTAAGTTCCAGTAAGCAGCTCGGCTTTCTCGGCAGCAGCCTTCCGCGTGGCCTCATAGTCGGGCGTATCGCTTTGACCGGCAGCCATAGCTCCCGTCGGTATCAGCAGCGACACCACAAGTGCCGCAGCCGTCATCCACAATCCTCTTTTTCGCATTAGAACCTCCTAAAATAGTAAAATAGTTTGTTTGCGATGCTTACCGTATCGACCATCCTCCTTCGAAAGCATACGCTTGGGGCAGAATCTATATTTAATACGTAAGAGCGTCCTAAAAGAGTCCATTATTTGAAGTGTCTGTAAAAATATTAATGTTGCTCCGATAAGGTTCGAGTCAAAATTACTCTATCAGACTGGTCCTCTCCCGATCCGGTCATTAAGAAAGGCCAGCCAGATATCTCCGGCTGACCTTTACATTTTTTGATGCATATTTAATCCTTCATAAACCGGGTGCATACTATCCTGCACACAAGAACAAGGCAAAACGAAATGGATTGCAAAAGAATGAGGTTATTTTCCTCTGGTGATAAAAGCATTTTACGTGCCAATACCGTTAAGAAAATATCTGTGAGACGCATGGGATTCCGCAGCCGCAGCAATTCCATTATTTCGAAGACCAGGATCAACGAAAAAATATCCTCTGCTACTTGGTGAAAATCATTCAGAACATCAGACGGTTGGTTTAATAATGTAAACCATTTGCTAATGAATCCGACTATACCAAGGCACAACGCAATGAGAATAAGGATGTAGATCCCAAAGTGCAGCCAGGAGGAAAGCTTATATAGAGCATCAACAGATTTTTTGTAATTCTCACGGTTCATGATTCTTTTCAACTTGATCCCTCTTCGACAGAAATGTTTTACATATTGTGCCCAATTTTTTGTATTCAATCGCCATAACAAGGCTGCGATACATATTTGGATGAAAAAAATGGAAGCCTACCTGTATCATTACTTGTTTCTGGGAAGGAGAAAATCATCTTGGAGATGCGTCAACTCACAACGATCCAGGTGGCAGCGGTTCTGATTAGTACAACGGTTGGAGCCGGCGTATTCGCGCTTCCCCGTCTTGCCGTTTTTGCTGCTGATACGGGAGCTCCGCTTATCACATTAATCGGGGCATTGGTCGGATTGTTCGGGCTGCTTCTCGTTACAGTTCTTGGCGTACGTTTTCCTGAAAAATCGATCGTGCAGTACAGCGAGGACATTCTGGGAAGGGGTACCGCATTTGTGGCAAGCATGAGCATTGTTTCGTTTTTCACCGTATGGACTGCGCTCATTTCCCGGGAATTCGGAGAAGTTGTCGTCACATCCCTATTGAGACAGACTCCCTTGGAAGTGACTGTCCTTGTCATGCTGCTGCTTGCCGCAATCTTCGCAAGAACCGACATTGTGACCTTCGTCAATACCCACCTTTTTTATATGCCTTTTATTTTGGTGCCAGGTGTTACCGTTATAAGCTTGTCTTTGAAAAATTCCCATATTCTGAATTTACTCCCGATATGGGGAAACGAGCATCATCAATTGTTTTCCGGGATATTAATGATTGCCGCCTTGTTTCAAGGCTCATTCATCATGACGCTGGTCATCCCATTCATGCGCTCCCCCAAGAGAGCCTATGTGTCCATGCTTTGGGGCTGGGCAGTTCCGAGCGGCACATTTGTACTCATCGTCATTGCTTCTGTAGCCGTATTCGGACCTGAGGAAGTCAAATTATTGATGTGGCCCACCTTGGAATTGGCAAAAACAACCTCGGTTCCGGCTAATATATTGGAGCGGCTGGATGCGGCGCTTCTGGCGGTATTCGTGACCAATGTGTTCACGGCTCTGTTCTCCTGTTATTACTTTATCATCAGATCCTTGACCTATATGTTTCATCTGCGTGATCATAAAATGTTCGTTTATTTCATACTCCCTTTTATCTTTCTGATCGCCATGCTGCCGCAAAACATTCTTCAAATGTACCAGATTCTTGAATTTGTCGGAAAAATAGGACTGATTATTACGATCGGGTATCCAGCCTTATTGTGGATTATGGCTGTCATTCGTAAAAAAAGGGGAGAACCGGATATTATCCGGGACAGCGGCGGGAAAAGGTAGCATATTCTTGGTTCTATAGGCCATTCTCAGCATAACGATCGCTGCTTCAGCTCAGATTCATCACTATCCCTTACCTGATTGCTCTATTGTAAAATAACGGGTATAACTTCAGCTTCAGAACCTCATAATAAGACGAATTACTTATCTTGGACAGGTGGTACGTCTTATGCTCCCCAATATACATAAAGCTTTAAGAGAGCTCTCAAAATCAGATGATTTTCTACAGATAACCCTAAGCATAAAAGATAAGCTACTTCATTTTTCGTACTATAAAACGCTTATAAACCATGAACAATTTCACCATGATTTACTCTCTTTTATTCAAATCTCGAATGGTGAAATCAAAAATTTGCATAATTTAAAGGCCTTGATTCCCATTGAAGGAATCAAACTTTCTTCAGACCTGGAAGAAATTTTACAAAGTTTGGCTCACGGCTCAATTTTCCTTCAAATGGATCCCCATCTAAATGAAGGCCTTTTAGTGAACATCGCGGATTTAAAACTGGGCCATCGTGGTTATAATGATACCGAAAATGAATACAGCGTAATTGGTCCGAAGGTCGGTTTTGTCGAAAATATAGATACCAATATGACTTTACTTCGAAGAGCGCTTGTAACTGAAAAACTTATATTTGAGGAACTCATCGTTGGTTCTATTTCAAAAACGAGAATCGTTATCGCTTATTTGGAGGGTATTACCAATCCTCAACATGTAAATACGGCAAGGCAGAGGCTCTTGGACCTTGATTTTGACGTGGTTTTTGACAGTTCTCTTCTGGAACAACTTATCACAGACAACTCGAATTCTCCCTTCCCGTTATTTTTGTCCAGTGAACGCCTGGACAGAATCATGTATTCTTTGATAAACGGGCAAGTATCCCTTATATGTGACGGTTCTCCTACTGTACTTTCGGGACCCGTCAACTTATTTAGCTTTATAGCTTCTGGGGAAGATTACTATTTGCCGTGGATTTTGGGTTCATTCTTTCGTCTTATTCGTTATTTTGGGATTGTGTTTTCAATGCTGGCTACTTCCTTTTATGTTGCGATTCTTACTTTTCACTACACAATCATTCCCAGAGATCTTTTAGGCCCAATTATCGAATCCAGAATAAACGTTCCGTTCCCTCCTTTGCTGGAAGTCCTGTTCTTGGAAATAACCATCGAGCTGCTGCGCGAAGCCGGGTCCAGATTGCCTACAAAAGTCAGTCAAACGTTGGGCATTGTAGGGGGCATCGTACTTGGGCAAGCAGCGGTGCAAGCTGGTTTAACCAGTAATATTTTGCTCATCATCGTAGCTCTTTCGGCATTGGCATCCTTTACCACGCCTGCCTTTAAAATGTCCAACACGATACGGTTTTTACGTTTTCCCTTGATTATCTTAGCATCCTTGTGGGGCGGTTTAGGCATAATGTTTGGGTTAATGTTTATTTTAGGCCATTTATTGCGTTTGAAATCGATGGGTTCGCCGTATATCGTGCCCGTGTTCCCTTTTCGCCACAAAAGTTTCAACGACAGTTTTATCCGTTCTTCCTTTACCCTTCTTTCTAAACGATTTTTATTTAGTCGTCCTCTCTCGACAAAAAGATATTCCGTGCAAAAAAATAAAGATATCGGTGACGACTATAATAATGAATAGTGTTGCGCAGATAGGAGGATGAATTCATGAAAGGGCATATCCTGGCTCTCCTCTGCTGTTGCCTATTATCCGGTTGCGCGCAAGAGACGATAATCGACCGGATTAGTATTCTACAAAGCATGGGCGTAGACATCGAAGGAGAGACGTATAAGATAAGCGCTTCTTATCCTACGTATATAAAAGCCTTCCGGGAACAATCCGTATCCCCGATAACAGCGGAGTCGAAAATCATGTACGGAATGTTCACAGCCCTAGCTGCCAAGTCTCCTCAACCTATCGAAATCGGTCAAATGCGCACATTGGTAATTAGCGAAAAAATCGCAACAGAAGCCATCTCTGAGCTTGCCGATATCATCAATCGAGAATCCATTAAAAGCAGCAATGCTACCATAGTTATAACAAAACAAAATGCCAGTTCGATAATATCCGAAACGTTAAAAAAACCTCCCTTTTTCTTATCGGAGCTAATCGAACAAAACATGCATCATGGAAATACGCCGATGACAAATTATCATTCATTCATAAATCAGTATTATGGAGAAGGCCAGGATGTTTATTTACCCGTTATCAATAAGGATCAGGGCTTATTACATATGGATGGTGTCGGCGTCTTTAAAGAGGACGAATTAAAGCTTTGGTTAACCAACGAAGAAGGATTATATTTAAAGCTCCTTAAAGACAAAGCCCTGACAGGCGAATATGATTTCACGACCGGTCCAAAAGATATGTATTCCTTTATCATTCTGCACGGAAAGAGAAAAATAACCATCGCGCAAAACGGAAAAGCAGCGATATCCCTTGAATTAACCATAGTGCTTAGAGAAATTCCAGAAAATATAAACGCTCAAAAAAAAGACGATTTGCATAAAGTGAAGAAGCAAATCGAAGAAAAATTAGCTTCGGAAATCAAAACGATGCTAATCCGTTTACAAAATAACAACGTCGATCCTATCGGCTTCGGAGAGCAATACAGGAGGCAGCATAAAAGGTATAGCGAGAACGAATTTAATGGGAAAATCTACCCCAATCTGGATTTTGAAGTTAAGACGAAGATTATTATTTCACACTCAGGGGTTGGTCATTAGTGCAGAATCGGGTGAAGGAAAATTACACAATTTCCGGATACTTTGTATTTTTCTTAATCGGCGTTTCCCAAACTGCCGCTAACATTCTAAATTTTCAAAGTCTTGTCCTTGAGGATGCCGGTCAAGATGCCTGGATATCGATTATCCTAATGGGTTTGAGCCTGCATCTAATCATCTGGATGGCTTATAAGATGCTCGGTAATCCAGCTAAAGACGTAATTGACTTACATCGAAAGATCCTCGGCAGCTTCATGGGCAATGCCGTTTCTCTGCTATTAGTCGGATACTATTTCATAATGGCTCTATTTTACTTCCGAACTTACATTGAAATCATTCAAGTATGGGTATTTCCAACCCTTAGAACGTGGGCTTTGGCAGGTCTCTTAATTTGCATGATTTATTATGTCGTATCCGGCGGTTTCAGGGTTGTTGCCGGGTTTAGCTTTTTTGGGGCTTTGATCCCTTTGCTCTTTTTGCTTTACTTCCCGATGCGACAAGGCGATCTCCATAATTTATTGCCTTTGCTCAATCATTCTTTTCTTGATTTGCTAAAAGGATCTAAATCCTCCAGTTTCATTTTCTTCGGACTTGAAACTTTGCTTATTTACTTCCCTTTCTTGAAATTACCCGAAAAAAACGAAAAATGGGCGCATTTCGCCTTGCTTTTCAGCACATTCAAACATATGGCAATAATCATTGTAACCCTGATGTTTTTTAGTCAGGGACTGCTGAAACATACGATATGGCCAACCTTGGCGATGACGAAAATCGTTGAGTTATCCTTCATTGCAAGGTTCGAATACCTTTTTATTTTTATCTGGCTTTTGGTTATCATCCCGACAGTTTGTATCCCTATTTGGTGCTGTACAAGAATTATGAAAAGAGTTGCTGCGCTTAAACCCCGGCTGTCTCTACCCGTTATACTGGCAGCCCTTCTCATCGCCGCGCTTGCGTTCAAAGAACAAACGAAGATCGGTGCATTAGAAAAAATCATAAATGAGTCAGGATTTTATTTCATCTTTGCCTATATCCCGTTACTATTTATAATCAGTCGCGTTGCATCAAACTCTGAATCCGATGTTGTCAAATAATTCAGAAACTGATTTATTGTGATACTGCCAAAAGGTTATATTTCATTATTCTGCCCACTTAACGGAATGAGGCTGCCGATTTAGCCAGCAGCCTCATTCTGGTGGTTTATTGAGTTCTTGTGCCCGTTGGTTGAACCCTAAGAACTCAGAAATGGATACAATTTAGCATTCATGGGGTGCATACTCCAAATGGTGCATTGAAGAGTCGCAATGCGGTTATTGGCTCATCTTCGAAGATTTCGCCGTTGTCACGGAAGCCGAAGCTTTCATAAAGCTTTTTGGCGGCCACGTTATCAGCCTTATAAGAAATCCAGCAGTAATGAGCAGGCCCCGCCGGAAAGGTGCGGATAAATTCCAAAATTTTTTTCATGGCTTCCCGACCATAGCCCCTGTTCTGGTATTGCTTGTCAATCATCAGTCGCAGGATGCAATAGCTGTCATCTGCGATTGTCAGGCGTTCATATCCGGTGATTCTATAAGTAATCATAACAAAACCGACCGGCTGTTCATCCGCGTAAATGGCAAACGGAAATGGATGTCCCCCATTGGTTGCAAGGACATAACATGAAGCCACGCTTGACAGATTGGACGCAACGAAGCGGCGTTGATCTTCTGAGACTTCCAGGTTAAATATGGAACGTTGATTTTCCAGCGTGATTTTTCTGAGTGTAATCATGCAGGGCTTCTCCTTCATTATCTTTAGTAAATGACATATGGCTCTATGTTTAATCTCCCTTATCGTTTTTGCGCCGCGGTCGCTTAATTAACATACAATTAATGCGAAAAAAGTAATAGACTTATGTTGAATTTTTTTATAGACTATTATGTACCTATGGCTTTTTAGGGATCATCTTTATTTGGCATTATTGGTTAACCGGCACATAATTGTGCCGGTTTTATTTTTTCGTTAACGTAAACTGTTCTTACTTCAATAAACGAAAAAGGAGCTGCCTCGTGGCTAGCTCCTCATTAACGTGCCCAGTTAGCATGCTTACCGTGTATCAGTACCATCTGGAGCAAGAATTAAACGGATTAGAATGAATCGAGGGTCCACTCCGGATCATTGAATTGTTTTGTGGCAGGAGCGGATGATCTCCACGCAACCCCAGAACAGCATAAGGGCGATTACAGGGTGAAGCGCTGATAGTACACCGATCCTTGATGATAATATAGCCGTAAGAAACATACCGATAATCATCCCAAATAATCCGACACTTCTCCAGATTGTTTTTTGGGGCAAATGAGCACCCCATGCCAACACAGTCATAATAAGAGGAAGGAACGCAAAATATCTGGCAAAACTTATGTGGGTATTCCAGTTGGTCGGATCGACAAATAGTGAAAGTCCTGCGAAAAAAACTTGAAGTGCGACGGAGACAGCGAACAGCCAAGCTAAGCCGATAAAAAAGAAACGTGCAATTCGAGGAAAAGGTCGGTCACGCATAACACTCATTCTCTCCGTCCATCAAATCGCCGTTTTCCGGATCTGTGTGTATGATAACATGTGAAATAAGGATGGGGTCGGTCTCGCTAATCACATAGACTTGAGGCGGTCTAGGTATACGCAGACAGGTATGATCATGAAAAACCCGCGTGACCAGCGTTCCCAACTCCCTTCCATTTTCTTGGTGTATCACACTCCACAATCGTCTTTCCCTGTCTTCCCAAAGGCCCCAATGCTCTTCTGATTGGGGAAAAGTTCCAGGCAAAACCGGTCGGGGAAAAAATCCTGCTTCAACTATTTCCGCTTGCAAAAGTTGAAAAAGTTTGAGGCAGAAGAAGCCATAGGCTGAATCTCCCCCTCTTGCAAAAATCCGTTCGATTTCCGTTAGATGCTGTTCCCAAACTTGCTGCCATTTGTTATCAATATATTGCTGTGTGTAAGTTTTCAGCATATTCATGGTCGTCCCCTTGAACGATTCGGTTAGTTTGTTCATTTTATACCTCTACCTCCATTTATTTCATTATTAATTCGTCAAACCCGATCATAATCGGCTTTCCATGTTTTGATAGTCCGCTTGATACTGTCAGGAGTTGTACTATCGTTCGCAGCCTTTTCACATAAAGACAAAAATTCTTCATCCGGAGCAAAACGCAGCGCGATAATTTGGTTCATCGTCAAACGAGGATCGAGCAGTTTGCCAGTCAGTACGAAGTGACGCAGATTTTCTTCTGAGCGAATAGCACGATCCTGAGCTTTACATGCAAATATCCGGGAAAATACCATGGTCATGACGATCATTAGGGAAAGAGATATGGATATCAGGGAGGCAATCAGCGGTGCCTCGCTCCGTCCCGAAATAAACAGATATACGATTGCAGCGGTCAGCGTGATCAAACCGAGCGGCACAAGGAAAAAATGAAAAGCCGGAATCAACCTCACGTAATTGCTATAGTTTTGGGACTTCATGTTGAGCAACCTCCTTTCTCACTAAGATTTTGAGTGAGCGCCCACTCATATTACGACACACACGTTTCTTTAATAGACATTAACTTCACTTGACATTGAGTGGGCGCTCACCCATAATGTAAGCATAAACAGCTTTTCAGACCATGTCAATAGAGCGAGGGATAAAATTGGATTTAAAAACCAAAATAGCTGAAGCTGCCGAGCAAGTGTTATTAACAAACGGACTTGCCAAAACTACAACTAAGGAAATTGCTCGGGCAGCCGGTTGCTCTGAAGGATCGTTATATAATCATTTTAGAAGCAAAGAAGATATATTTCTCCATGTTTTACGGGGACAATTGAAAAATTTTATGAGCACATTAACTTCACTACAGAGCCTTGCTGGTAACGAAACGGTGCGAAAAAACTTAGAGCAGGTAGCTCTTGCGGCGCTGGAGGATTTCAACAATTCCATGTCCTTGATCTGTTCTATTTTCTCGGAACCTGAAATTTTGCATCGTCACCGAGAAGGTTTTACATTGCGGAACGAAGGTCCGCATAGGGCAAACGAAGCCGTGGAAGCCTATTTGTTGAAAGAGAAATATCTTGGCAGAATCCGGGGGGAAATAAATTCGAGAGCCACAGCGGATTTATTGCTGGGTAGTTGCTTTCAACATGCGTTCCATTTGAACTTTTTAGGTAAAGAGGAGTCTCAAGAAGAACGAATTGAATTTGCAAACCGTGTTTTGGATACATTATTTGCAGGACTAGTATGACAATAAATGTCGCCCTTTTATTACCTGAGAAAAAAAGGGCGATAACTCTTCTTGAAACAAACATCAATAGGCTGCCATTTGATAATGGAAGCCTAATTTCTTTTTATGGAATTGAAAATGTACAATGCTGCTCAAGCCTCACAACGAAGGTCATTTAACCCCTACCACGCTCAACTTCCCCGTTAGCGCCGCACAGGAGTTCCTCAGTATTGTGCTATCGGTCCCCGTAAGTGTACTTCATCCTTCATGCAGCCCATATTTACAGAAACGGTGATACCAGCCATCTTCTGTAAACAGTTCTCCATGTAAGCCGTCACTAACTTCTGCTATATTGACCTCATTTACAAGCACCTCGATCTTGTCACCACGATCGTGCGCTTCTTGTAATCCGATTCATGAACGTACACCTTTTCTTGTTGGTAGTTACTTAGTTATTCGGGTTCTCGATCACAATCCCCTTTGCAATGCTAAACTGCCCATTAGTTGAGAAAACGACAGCCTTTAGCTAACTGCCGTTTCTTCGAGTTTATTTAGCTATTGTGCCCAGTTAGTTGAGCGAGCACCAGATTCAATTTGAATAGCATGTGGAGGCTTTCATCTCAAACGTTAACCAAATGTTTTTTCATAGCCATCATACTCTACAGTATCTGCTGTCATGAGAGCCGCTTCTTCACCCAATAATCGTTTGACAAGATGGAAAGTTAAATGTAGCCCCGCATCTGGTCCTTGTGCAGTAATAATGTTTCCCTCATCTACAAACTTTTGATCTCGAATTACCGTGACTTCTGGAAAATACTTCGCGAGGGAGTCCAGCGCTTTTCGGTTGGTTGTTGCTTTTTTTCCATTTAACAGCCCCGCTTGAGCTAGAGCGAATGCACCCGTACAGACAGATGTCATCAATTCTACAGTCTTCATTTGCTCGGTAATCCACAGGATCAACCTTGTATTTGCTATCAGTTTGCGGATTACTGGTTGGAATCCGCCTGGAATCAAAACAATATCAAATTGGGGGGCATTCTCAATGCTGTAGTCGGCCATAATGCGAAGGCCGTTGCTGGCCGTTACCATTCCTCCCGTTTCTGATACCGTATGGACTAGGAATGGCTTATGTTGCTCCTCCACCGAGCCAAAGATCATTTTCTGAACATCTTGAGCACTGTACCGAGTAACTGACAGAATCTCAGACGGACCTACGTAGTCAAAAGCGTCAACCTGATCAAATACGAGCATTCCTACAGACCATTGTTTTTTCATAAGCTTTATTCACTCCTCATTTAAAATGTATGGGCATATCCTCACAAAAAAACCGAACGTTCGTTATATAAATTACCATATTTCTTACTGCCCGTCTACATACATTTACGCCTCTATGACGGACACCTCATTTGTTTTATAATCAATATAACGAACGATTGGTTTTTTAAGGGGGATGGCATTGAGAAAAGGAGAAAAGACAAGGGATTTTATCATCCAACAAGCTGCCGTATTATTCAATCAGAAAGGGTATTTTGGTTCCTCCATTTCGGATCTGTCTCGTGTCACCGGCATGCAAAAAGGCGGAATATATAATCATTTCGAGAATAAGGATCAGCTTGCCCTAGAAGCGTTTGAACATGCTGCAGCAGTATTGAGGGTATGTTACGTGAATGCGATGGTTAACAGTAAAACGGCTTTTGAAAAGCTGTCTGCCGTGATTTCGATTTATCAAAATGCTTATGATTGTCCTCCGCTTGCAGGTGGCTGTCCCGTTCTAAATACAGCCATCGAGAGTGATGACGCCCATCCGGCATTAAAGGAAAAGGCTCAAATCGAAATGGGGAATTTTTTAGAATTAGTTCGTTCTCTTCTTCGGTTGGGTATCGAACAAGGCGAGTTTATAGAAGAGATTGATGTGCAAGAATTGGCCGTCTATATTACCTCAGTTATTGAGGGCGGTGTCATGCTGAGTAGACTTTATGAAGATAATGCGCATATCCGCTCTAACATAAATCGGTTGCTAAGGGAGATTGAACGATACCGAACGGGAAATTGAAATATAAGAACGGATACCTTTAATGACGAGGTATCCGCTTGTCAGGTGGTTTAAAAATTCAGATCATCTAGGGTTCCATGTCATAAATGCTGATTAGCCACACTTAACATGGTTTCAATTGGTTTACGCGCAACTGGTCATACAAGTAATAGTTTTTTTGTCGCTAAACCTATCACACTAGTTCAAAGCATTCAAAATTTTAGTCCGGGCAGCGAGCGATGAAAACGAATTCCAACCCAGGACGATCCGGTGCATCTCGAATATCTTCGACTGGTAAGTCCGCAGCAGCCAAAGAGTCAATAATCTCGGACTGACTCCGGAACCTCAGTGTCGAGTCCGAGGTCAGTACCGTCCCGTCACTATGAAAAATGAACGTGTGCCGGAACGTAACGAGCGGTAGTTGCACACTAACGAGATCAGTCCACGTCTCGACCCTTCCGATTTCAGGTGCTTCAATCACCTGATGGGACTGCTCACGATTCCAGTTCTTCCAGGCTTCCATTGCAGGGTCCCGGACCTCGAAGACAAGCCGTCCACCTGGTCGTATAGCCCCTCGGCAAGCACGGAGAGTTGATATCCACTCTTTGTCAGTTACAAAGACTTGGGCGACGTTGCGCCGGTCATCGTTATTAGATCCACTTGCAATCCAGAAAGCATTCCCGTTGTTCCATGAAACCATTTTACGTTATCCGCATACGACTTACAGCTTGCAATATTGAGCGAAGCAAGGGCTGGATCGACTCCAACAACCTCCTTGCCAAGGGCTGCAAGGCGACAGGCAAGGTTCCCGGTTCCACAGCCAAAGTCAATCACTGATTGAGCATCGAACTCTTCTGTTAGTGCAATATAAAGGTCAAGATCCGGACGTTCTGGCGAATCAAACAAATCATAAACTTCTGCAAGCCTCGGCTCTTCAAAAATCTTATCGGCCATCACTATACCTCCTAGGTTCTCGTTAGTTCTACTCCGTTATCTAGAAGCTATTCTGCCCTTCTCCCTCACCTGATCCTAGCCTTATTCAGGATTACAATTTCAATATTTCGTGGTGCCTTCGCCGTTATCCTGCCCGTTACTTCAACAAACGAAAAAGGAGCCGCCGCGCGGCAAGCTCCTCACTATCGTGCTACGTTAGTTCAATTCACAATATAGATAAACGATAAATAATATCCGGTATCTCCGTTAAGTTATCACAAATTGCATCAGGTTGTGTTAAAGAATAATCCTTGCCTTTTAGAATTGTGAGCATCCCAAGCTCCTTAGCAGGAATGATATCAGCCTTGAGACTATCCCCAATAAATACTGTGCGCTTACTCGATGACTTTAAGTTTTTTAAAGCCATTTGAAATATTGCATGGTCAGGTTTTTTAATATGGACCGCACCTGATGTAATGATGTCAGTGAAATAATCTGACAATCCTAAAGCGATAATTTTGTTCCGTTGGTAAAAGTCCCTTCCATTTGTGATTATTCCTAATTTATACCCTCGCTCCTTTAATGTTTCAAGCATCTCATGCAGTCCAGGGAATCCAACACTGTACACATGAAAATTATGATTCAAATCATCAAGCAATTCAGTATGCAGACTCTTTTCGATATTAAAAATGTCTATTAACTTTTTATAAACGTCCTCTTTAGGCATTATAATATTGTGTAGTTCCGAGAATTTCCCCATAAATTTCTGTTTATCCGGAATAAATCTGAATAGAGAGAACTGTTTATATTGGTAATCCGCAAAGTTTAATAGTGATTGGTCTTTATCAAGCAATGTTTGGTCTAAGTCAAAGATGACTGTATCAATTTTATTTATAACCATATCACCTCCTACAGCGTTTTTATTTGGATGCTGCCCGTTAGCGCAGCTGCCGATCTTCAATTTCTACTTGATGAAATCAAAGGTTTATAAGAAAATAATCTTCATAATTTTCTAAATAAAAATCAGCACCGCCCGTTTTATTTTGAAATAAACATGTCTTTATGCCAAGAGTTTTAGCTGGTAGAATATCTATTTCACGGTCTCCAATAACCAGGTCTATATTGTATTTATTATGTAAGTATATATAGGACTCGGGATCCGGCTTCCTTGAAAACCCATCGTCACCTGCTACTAGTTCTTTAAAATATCCCGCCATATTGTAATAGTTCAAAATATTCAATACTTCTAATCGTGGTTTATGGGTCATGATTACATTGGCATTGGCGGATTTCAGGATATTCTCTACATTTGGAAATGGCGGGGTTTTCTCTGGATGAAGGCTTGATTCCATAATAAACATTTCTTTCACCTGTTGGTCTGAGAGATTAAAATGACTTACGGCATGACTAAATGAAACCTTTAATTGTGATAAAATTTCTTGTCTGGTAACCGAACCACGCAATGCTTCGTAAAATATGTCTGAATAGGCTGGATAGGTATCAAACAATGTTCCATCAAAATCCCATAGTATATTCATAATGATGATCCTTTCTTCCAGACATATATCAAGTTTAAACCAGCCTGCCCGTTAGCTGACCTGAAGGCGGCCAACTGTTCTGGCTGGCTGCCTTCAGGTCCGATTGAACTATCATTCCCCGTTTAGCTTGACTGACTAACCGTATTCAGAAGTCTGTTCCCTTCCCTAAACGGAAACTCGCTTCCACGTGCCGGAGTGACCAAAGTCTAACGACTTCTGTGCGCAAACAGCTCAGTTATCCAGCTGCCGGAGGAATTCCAGTACGCGCTTCAACAGCAGCACCGTCGCTTCAGCGTCATACGACGACAAACTACTGTCGGCGAAGTAGTGTTGATCGCCCGGGTACAAAAAGAGCTCGGCATGATGGGCTGACGCCACGAGCTCATGTGCCGCCTCAATGTCGCCCTCGTCTACGAAATAGGGATCAGCGTCCATGCCGTGAATTTGTACCGGCAGATCCGCTGGCCAGGGGGAGCCGAACATAGAGGCCGGAACGCAGGAGTAAAAGAACAACGCGCCACGGGCATCTTCACGGGTCTGGGCGAGCTTCTGGGCTGCCAATACACCGAGCGAAAATCCCGCATAGACAATCTCACGCGGTAACTCACTGGCTACACGCGCACCGCGCTCCATAATCTCTTCGAACCCAATCTCCTTGACATAGGCCATGCCGTCCTCGATAGTGGTAAACGAGTGACCCTCGAAAAGGTCAGGCACGTGTACAGTGTGCCCTCCCCCTCTAAGCTCGTCCGCGAAGGTGTGAATACCCTTTGTCAGTCCCATTGCGTGGTGAAATAGAAGAACCTTAGCCATTTCTTTTCTCCTCCCATGTGGATTATTATGAAAATTGCGCCTCTTGCTCTTCATAGATTTCGACCTTTTATTGTCGTTAACCTGCCAGCTGGTTGAACAAAGACAATCCATTCGAAAAGGCTTGATTTGTTTCCTTTATTATACAGAGAAGAGGCACAACTTTCTCAAAAGCTTGAGGAAGTTGTGCCTCTTTCATGATAATGACCTTTTCAGCGCCTCGATCAGGGCGGGATCGAGTTGAATTATATATTTTTCTTTCTTTATACACTTTTGTTTTGGGCAATATTGTCGATATCCGTCCCAACTTCCCCAGATACAACCTTTGCAACGATTGGGTTGTCTTTTTATAATTTCCTCGAAGTTTGACCAGACCATCCGCTTTCTTCCCCTTTACTTTCTATCGTGATTTATCTAAAACAAAATCCCCTGGCTGAAATAAGCCGGGGGACTCGTTTATATTGATGTGAGACTAGGATCTAAGTACGCTCCCGGCTTTTACCTCTAAGACCCGCTAAACCGATCAGACCGAGAAGGCCAAGCCAGCCCCAATCCGTACCATTATCATTGTTGTCGCCTGCAGCAGTCGCCCGGTAGTTATTGTCGGTCATGTCCATATTGTTATCCGCGTAAGCCGGAACCAACAACATAGCACACACCACAACACATAAGAAAAAACTTGTGATTAATTTTTTCATCTGTAAAGCCTCCATTTCAGTAAGTTGATTGTATTCCCATTTGTTTTTTCCTCTAAGCAAAAAAATTATTCAAATCATAGTTGAATGTCAGTCCGAAGGCGGCTGGTTAATCAAGACCGTAAGCCCAGCATAAAAAACGTCAGGGTATCGAGCGCACGGGGCTGGGGATAGGTGTGGAAACCCATGGTAAAATCACTTTTGAAACCAACCAGACAACAATTTGTTGATGTCATTTCATGCTTAAGACAGAAAGATCCATAAAAAAAAAGCGCCGATCAAGGCGCTTTTGAGAGTAGTGGTAATCCAAGAAGCCTACCACTGGGTTTATAATGTTGGTCGTAATGGGGGCATGGAATTATATTATGAAGCAGCCCAAGATACGTGACTGAATAAATCAAGAATTACAATTAATTTAATGATAATCAACCGCTAACATCTGATAAAGGGTGGTTATCTCTGCGCGGCAAAACCAAATACATCTCGCATTTTTGCAGAACTATTTAGAGGTGATGGATGCAAGAACAACATCCCGACATGCGGCGCTATTCTTTGATTATCCCCTTATTCTAGCAATCCCAGCTTATTATAAATCTTTATCGACACTACGCCATCCTGTGTCATATCGTGGTCTTCTTGAAATCTTTTTATAGCCCCGGTTGTATCCGAGCGAAATTTTCCATTACATATCCCTTTGTAGTATCCGGCACTTTTCAAACGGGACTGAATAAGCTGGACATCTCCGCCGACGTCATTCTCCGCAAGCTTCCTCGGTTCATGCCCCGGGTCTCCCAGTACATGTCCGTAAATGGTTACTTTTGTTCCAAGTGGAATCATCTCGAATAATTCAATAACATCTCGGTTGTGCATACGGATGCAACCGTGACTTTGATGTTGTCCGATGGAATAGGGCTTGTTCGTGCCATGTATGCCGTAATACCCCCAAGGGACGTTTAATCCCAGCCAACGAGGTCCATACGAAGCTCCCCAGTTCTTCCCTTTATACATGACCTGGTATTCCCCAACAGGGGTTGGGGTAGTTGGATTTCCAACCGCAACGGAATATGTCCTGAATTCCTGTCCTTGCATGCTTACAACAAGTTGATGTTTTAACGGAAATACTTCGATCGAATAAATCCCTTGTTCGGTTACTATCGGTAGCGATGGATCTGCAGAAAGGGTATCTCCGGTCTTTCCAACCATGCAGCAACTTAGTAAAACAATTGCAGCTATGCGCAGTGGCAGAAATAGGATTATTCGGTTCATCTATATCACCACACCTGTAAAAAATTAAGTTGTATCTAATTTATCCGTTTGCTTGATTTTCATCCATGTGAGCGGAGTTGAATACAGCCAATCATTCTTCCTGGCAATCCCGATTCTATGCAAATCCCTGGGCAGAAAGCCCAATATTTGCATGCATAAAGCGCTGAAAATATCAGGTTCATGAAAAGGTGACAGGATGACCATGCTATAATCTCCAAAAGGAAATCATGCGTATGGTTGTAGGTTTCTGAAAGAATCTACGGGGCAAGCAGATCAGTTACGCATTGGGAGGAATATCACGCCTTCGGAATCCTTGGGTCCATGCCATTCCGTAGCAATCATCCAAGCCTGCCGATTCAAGCATGCATAAACTTACAGAGTACTCCAAACAAAAGGAGATTATTGATTGAATTTCTGCTTGCATTAATTCTCAGTTCCTTTGACATAATAAATCAGATTGAAATTTATGAAAAAGGAGCAAAAATTAATGGGAATTTTAAGCGGTAACCAAAAAGATGAACCTATGCACTATGGTGAAATTTTTGGTGTATGGACAAACTCGTTGGTCGCTAAAGGGGCAGTTTCTTGTTATCAAGCATTTTTAAACCACGCTGGAGACAAAGACCTTAAAAAGATTCTGGATGATCTCATTGATCAAGCAAAACTGGAAATTAAAGAATGCGATGAATTGCTTACCGATAACGGAATTGCTCCTGCACCTATGTTGCCTGAAAGACCACCTGTAAAACTTGAAGATATTCCGATTGGCGCAAGGTTTTCTGACCCTGAAATCGGTGCTAAAATTTTAGCTGACTCTTCAACTGGATTGGTCGCCTATAGCCAAGTCATGGGTCAATGTACGAGAGAGGATATTGGTGCTTTATTTGCTAAATATCATCTCACTGCAACAGCTTTCGCGCTTAGAATACTCCATATGAACAAAGAAAAAGGTTGGCTTATCCCTCCTCCACTTCAATTGAAGCGGCCAGAATCTGTTAAAGCATAAAATGTATTAAAATCCTGCTATATGGCAGGATTTTTTATTTTAATCGCATAAGTATCCCCGGCCACGCTAGTTGCACCGCTTATTAACTGTGCCGCTGCCGGCAAATGAGACAACAATCGCCTTGTAATGTCATACCGGCTGCTGTACAGCGGCCAAGATGCCTGGAAATACATCCTTTTGGCAGCTCGGGCAAGCCACTCAACAATGGTTATATCTTCATAAACAGTCAGGAAAATTTCTCTGGATTGGCTTCTCAGCTAGGCTGGTCACAACTCCATAAAATAAATACTCGTAACTAACCTTGAGAATTACCATAATTTCTGCGCTTTTCCGATTCATAAAAGACATATGTTCTTCCAATAATAAGACAGGTTTGGGTCATTACGGCATATGACATTGAACCTAAAATTATTTAGGAGGAAATATGTGATGAATTCGATGTCTCAGCAAGGCGGATTCCAAAGTTCCAAGGGAAAAGCTCAGAATAATACCCAAGCAGACAGATCCCGGACATCAAATGTTGTTCAATCCAACTACCAAGGCGGTATCCAATCGCAAAACGCTAAACCTGTTCTTTCTCAAATCACCAATTCAGCAGCGCAAAATCAAGGTCAATTGTCAAATCAAAATTTTGGACAAACCAATCAATATAACAGCAACAATCCATACTCTCAACCTGTAATAGCTCATACCGGCTACTCGGCAAGACAACAATCGTCCAGTGGCAGTATGGGGTCCCAGCCTTCAAACACGATGCAGTTTAACCAAGCGTTTACGAAAGCTTCAACTCAACAAAACCCGGTTTACCAGGCGACTCAAGCGTACCAGCAGGCAGGTCCCGTTCTTTCGCAGCTTGGATATTCCGCAGGATCGCAAGCCGGCAACTCCCAAGCCGGACAAAATAACGCTTCAACTCAGCAAAACCCGGTTTACCAGGCGACTCAAGCGTACCAGCAGGCAGGTCCCGTTATTTCGCAGCTTGGTTATTCCGCAGGGTCGCAAGCCGGTAACTCCCAAGCCGGACAAAATAACGCTTCAACTCAGCAAAACCCGGTTTACCAGGCAACTCAAGCGTACCAGCAGGAAGGTCCCGTTCTTTCGCAGCTTGGATATTCCGCAGGATCGCAAGCCGGCAACTCCCAAGCCGGACAAAATAACGCTTCAACTCAGCAAAACCCGGTTTACCAGGCAACTCAAGCGTACCAGCAGGCAGGTCCCGTTCTTTCGCAGCTGGGATATTCCGCAGGATCGCAAGCCGGCAACTCCCAAGCCGGACAAAATAACACTTCAACTCAGCAAAACCCGGTTTATCAGGCAACTCAAGCGTACCAGCAGGAGGGTCCCGTTTTTTCACAGCTTGGTTATTCCGCAGGGTCGCAAGCCGGCAACTCCCAAGCCGGACAAAATAACGCCTCAACTCAGCAAAACCCGGTTTATCAGGCAACTCAAGCGTACCAGCAGGAGGGTCCCGTTCTTTCGCAGCTTGGCTATTCCGCAGGGTCGCAAGCCGGCAACTCCCAAGCCGGACAAAATAACGCTTCAACTCAGCAAAACCCGGTTTATCAGGCAACTCAAGCGTACCAGCAGGAGGGTCCCGTTCTTTCACAGCTTGGTTATTCCGCAGGGTCGCAAGCCGGCAACTCCCAAGCCGGACAAAATAACGCCTCAACTCAGCAAAACCCGGTTTATCAGGCAACTCAAGCGTACCAGC